>NZ_JBAFWM020000001.1:0-89630 GCF_043195065.2 Xanthobacter cornucopiae | reverse complement strand
GCCCCCTTTCGAACCCCCCTCAAGCCGCGAGCGACCCATTCTGCACGCCGGTCGGGTGCTTGGCGCTTCCTCTCGTCCAGCTCCTTGTTCGACGCAGCCCGCAGGGCAAGGAGACCCCCACGAAGCGGGACGAGACTCTTCTCGTCCCGGCGCATTCCGGGCACGAACAGCCACGATGATGCGTGAAGGTGAATGAATGCGGACGAACGTGCATGAAAATGCACAATATTTTATTTAACATATTGATTTTACTTGCACCAAAGCCGACCCGTGCTCTCCCTCGTGGCTAGGGTCAAAACCCAATCATTGGTTTGAGGATGCATGGTTTTCCTGATTCATAGGGGCATGGATCACGGGAGGCGACGTATGGCATTGTTCTGGTTGTCGGATGCGGCGTGGGCGGCGATCGAACCGCATCTGCCGAAAAACCAACCCGGTGCGCGGCGTGTTGATGACCGGCGGGTGATCTCCGGCATTCTGCACGTCCTCAAGGTCGGCTGCCGCTGGTGCGATTGCCCGGCCGACTACGGGCCATCGACGACGGTCTACAATCGGTTCAATCGCTGGTCTCGCCGGGGCTTCTGGCTCCAGCTGCTCGACGCGCTGGTAGAGGCCGGTGCGGTCACAAAGAGCACAGCGATCGACAGCACCTACATCAAGGCGCAGCGCGCGGCATTCGGGGCAAAAGGGGGCGGACAGCGCAGGCTATCGGTCGCTCGCGTGGCGGCTGGACAACCAAGGTCCACGCGCTCACCGACGTCATCGGCCGTCCCTACGCGCTGATGCTGACACCCGGCAACGTGAGCGACATGAAGGCGGCCCCCAAGCTTCTCGAACGGGCCGGGACCATTCGTTACCTGCTGGGCGACAAGGGCTACGATGCCGACCGCTTACGCCGCCTGGCTCGCGAAGCGGGTGCCACGCCCGTCATACCGGGCCGTCGCAACCGCAAACGTACCATCCGATATGACGAAGCGCGCTACCGGGGCCGCCATCTGATCGAGAATGCCTTCTGTCGCCTCAAGGACTTCCGGCGCGTCCACACCCGTTACGACAAACTCGCTGCCAACTTCCTCTCAGCCGTAGCGCTCGCCACCGCCATCGCCTTCTGGCTCTGATCGAGTCTCAGCCCTAGGTGTTTAGTCCCGGAGTGTGATGGCGTAGGTTTATCGCCATCTGAAAGGGACACGCTATGGTGCAGGTTCTTCACGGGAGCGCCAAGGCCACGCACGCCGTACGAGCAGAGCTACAGCGATCGAAAGCTCCGGTCGCGGAACTCGCGCGGCGCTACGGGATCAACGAGAAAACCGTGAGGAAGTGGCGTTCCCGTTCGATGGTCGAGGATGAGCCGATGGGGCCCAAGGAGCGGCGAAGCTCTGTCCTGTCCGCCGTCGAAGAGGCTGCGATCGTCGCGCTCCGGGTGCAGGCCCGCCTGCCGCTGGATGACGTCTTCCTCGCCCTGAAGGACGTTATCCCGCATCTGACGCGCTCCTCCCTGCATCGCTGCCTTCAGCGTCATGGCATCTCGCGCCTGCCGAAAGCGGATCGCGAAAAGCCAAAGCGGTTCAAAGCCTACGAGATTGGCTACTTCCACATCGAGATCGCCGAGTTGCATTATGAGGGTGGGAAGGCTTACCTCTTCGTGGCGGTGGATCGGACAAGCGAAGCTCGTTTTCGCCAGGATTTACCGCAAAGCGACAAAACTGGTGGCTGCGGGCTTCCTCAAGGCCCTGACCGGCACCGTTCCGTATCGGATCCATACGGTGCTCACCGACAACGGCGTGCAGTTCATCCCGCACGACAGGAAGGCAGCGGAGGGCTTCGTCAGCCACGTCTTCGGCAGGGTCTGCGCTGAGCGTGGCATCGAGCATCGCTTGACCAAACCCTATCATCCGTGGACCAACGGTCAGGCCGAACGCATGGTGCGCCCCATCAAGGAGGCCACCGTCCGTTCCTTCCACTCTGCTTCTTTGATCGATCTCAGGCGCCATGTCCGCGACTGGCTGCTGGCCTATAACTACGCCAAGCAACTCAAGGCATTGCGTTTCAAAACACCCTTCGAGGCCATCCGGCAGATCGCGACCCAGAAGCCCGAACTCTTCATTCGCCAGCCAAGCCATCACATGCGGGGACTAGAGCGATTTCCTCGCGTTTTGAGTCGTCTGGGGTTCCCAAATCAGCTGCGTTCTGATTCACGCTTCGTGTCGGAGAGGGAGGCCGACATGCATGGCCAGGACGCTGTCTTTGGACCTGCGGGAGCGGGTGGTTGCCGCCGTCGAGGGCGGGATGTCGCGGCGGCAGGCGGCCGAGCGCTTCGGGGTGAGTATCGCCAGCGCCGTGCGCTGGTGCGCCAGGGTACGGGAAACCGGAAGCGTCGCGGCCAAGCCGCGCGGCGGTGACACCCTCTCCGCCCGGATCGAGGCGCAGGCCGACCTGATCCTGAGGTTGGTGGAGGAGACAAGCGACATCACCCTGATGGAGCTTCAGCATCAGCTGGCCGCCCACGGGCACCGCTTTGCCATCGGCACGCTTTGGCGCTTCTTCGACCGTCACGCCATCACTTGGAAAAAAAGACCGCGCACGCGGCCGAGCAGGACCGCCCCGATATCCTGAAACAGCGCCAAGCCTGGTTCGACGGCCAACTGGACCTGGACCCGGAGCGGCTCGTCTTCATCGACGAGACCTGGGCTTCCACCAACATGGCGCGCCGCCACGGCCGTTGCCGGCGCGGGAAACGCCTGCGGGTCGGCGTGCCGCACGGCCACTGGAAGACGACCACCTTCGTCGCCGGCCTGAGATCCACCGGCATGGTCGCACCCATGGTACTCGACGGCCCGATCAACGCCGTGGCATTCCAGGCCTATGTGGAACAGGTTCTCATTCCCGAGCTCATCCCAGGCGACATGGTGGTGATGGACAATCTCGGCTCCCACAAGGGGCCACAGGTCCGCGCCGCCATCGAGGCTGCCGGCGCCGGTCTGCTTTATCTGCCGCCCTACAGCCCCGACTTCAATCCCATCGAGAAGGCATTCTCAAAGCTCAAGGCGCTCCTGCGCAAAGCCGCCGAGCGCTCCGTCGCCGGCCTGTGGGACACCATCGGTCGCCTCATCGACTGCTTCACGCCAAAGGAATGCCAGAACTTCTTCATGGCCGCAGGATATGAGCCATTATGAACGGAAATCGCTCTAAACACCTAGCAGGGGCAACGTCAAGACCTACACGGACATTGTCGATGCCGCCTGCGAGGCCTGGCGCAGTCTCACCGAAAACCCAGAAACCATCACATCCATCGGCAGGCGCCAATGGGCACTCATCGGTCATTCATGACGGCCGTTGGTATAATAGACTGTCTGCCACGGCGGCAGGTCATGAGGCAGAAGTCGCCACGCCATCCCGGCCCGCAAGAAATAGAGGATGGCGTTCACCAACTCCCGCGATGTGGCCTTCCTGGGGCGCCCGCCCGCCTGCGCTTCGGGGATCAGCGGCGCGATCAGATCCCATTGTCCGTCAGTCAGGTCCGTGTCGTAGCGGCGCCGCGCGGGCGGTTTCTTCCGGGGCATAGGGCGTCGGCCCGGCTCGTTGATCCGACGCCCTATGAATCATGCAAAACCCGCCATGGGAATCCTTCTCAAACACCATCTGAAGCATATCGCCGCCTGTCAATTAATAGGTCCTGAGCCTAGGCTCAGGACCTATTAATTGAGCTGCGGGTGTGATTCACAGTCTCCGTTGAGGAGGCTGCGATGGGTGATTTGTTCCTGTTGAGCGCGCGCCAGATGGCGCGGATCTCGCCGTTTTTCCCATTGGCCCATGGGGTTCCGCGGGTGGATGACCGGCGGGTGGTGAGCGGCATCGTCTACGTGATGCCTTGCCGCCGGCCAAGAGTCTGATCGCCGATCGGGGTTATGACAGCGCCTGGTTCCGGGACGCGCTCGCCGCCAAGGGGATCGCGCCTTGCATTCCATCATCCAGGAGCCGCAAGCGGCCTTTCGCCTATGACAAGGCCCTCTACCGCCAACGACACAAGGTCGAGAACCTATTCGCCAAACTCAAGGACTGGCGCCGCATCGCCACACGCTACGACCGATGCGCCCACACCTTCTTCTCAGCCATCTGCATCGCAGCCACCGTCATCTTCTGGCTATGATTAGAGCGTTTTCCGCCCGGAATGAGTCGTCTTGGATTTCCGAATCGGTCCGCTTCTGATTCCAGCTCCGTGTCGGAGACGGAGGCCGACATGGATGGCGAAGACGCTCTCGGTCGACCTGCGCGAGCGGGTGGTTGCCGCCGTTGAGGGCGGGATGTCACGGCGGCAGGCGGCGGATCGCTTCGCCACCCGCTACGAACGCCGCACCATCCACTTCAAGTGGCTTCGCATTCCTCGCCGCATCCATGATCTGGATGAACTGAATGTCGATCTGTCCTAGCACTACTTTGGCAGTTGGCGTTTGCGGACTTCTGGAAACCTGTTTTTGTCGGCCGGAAGGAGCGCAGATAACCTTCATAGAGGTATTATATGAGGGTGTCGACGGCGCTAATTGTTGGCTCTTTGCTGCTCTTTTCGGAACCGCCAAAGTAGTGCTAGCCTGACGATCATGCGGCACCCGGACGAACACCTGATTCGCGACGACGACCTGCGCGCCAAGCTCGAGGCCGCGCGCGGCCATTTCGCGTTCGAGATCCAGGTGGGCGTGCTGGTCACCACCCAGCGCCGCCGCGACGAGGAGCGCGCGGCCGAGACGGCCAGGACCCAGGCCCTCGCCCTCATGCCGCGCGAGAAGCGCCGGCGCGCCATCGTCCGCGATGCCATCGAGACCAGCCCGCCGACACCGGCGGACCTGCGCCACATCCACAGCGTCATCGCCGTGTGCGGCATGCCCTATGACCGTCCGCCGCCGGAGGTGCGCCGCTTCGAGAAGCAGCAGGGCAACATGAGCCTGCTGATCCAGGCCGGCGAGCTCACCGGCAAGGACCAGCAGTGGGTGCAGCAGCCGCTGCCGTTCGGCCCGAAGGCCCGGCTCATCATGATCTACCTGTGCTCGGAGGCGATCCGGCAGAAGAACCCGACCATCGAGATCGCCGACAGCCTCTCCGGCTTCATCCGCGACATGGGCTTTCCCGTCACCGGCGGCAAGAAGGGCACGCTCCAGGCCTTCAAGGAGCAGCTGAACGCGCTCGCCGCCTGCGACATGAAGATCGGCGTCTGGGACGGCAGCGGGCAGACCGCCCGCACCCGCCGCATCACCCCGTTCGATTCCATCGACGTCTGGCTGCCGACCACCCTCAACCCGGACCAGAAGATGTTCTGGCCGGACACGGTGACGTTCAACGACGCCTTCTTCAAGTCGCTCGACCGCCATGCCCTGCCGGTCAGCGCCCATGTCATCCGCACCTTCGCCGGCTCGGCCCGCAAGCTCGACCTCTACACCTGGATGGGCTACCGCCTGCACAATATCGACGCCACCCTCCACGTCAGCTGGAAGGCCCTGGCCGAGCAGTTCGGCGGCTCCTTCTCCCGGCCCCGCGCGTTTCGCGCGCAGTTCGCCCAGGACCTGGCGCACCTCAAGGAAGTGCTCCCCAAGATCCCGGTGAAGGTGACCGAGGACGGCCTGGTGATGGAGCCGGCCGACCCGAACGTGCTGGCGCTCCCGGCCCCGCGCGCCGCCAAAAAGACCTGATACATCAAACGACTGTCTACGCAGACTTGGTGGCGCCCCACCCTGTTTGGACGTCCGCGCGCCCGCCGCCGGGCGGGCGCGCCGTGGCGGCGCGGGCGGGCACGCAGACTTGCTGGCGCCCCCGGTGTCTTCCGCTGTCCCTCCGGCAACGCCCCGGTCACGCAGACTTGGTGGCGCCCTCCCGCACCTTAGTGCCCCTCTTTCCACGCAGACTTGGTGGCGCCCCGCATCGCTCCGGGCAGCGCGCCCGCCACGCAGACTTGGTGGCGCCCTCACCCGCTCCGGTCCCCGCCCATGCACGCAGACTTGCTGGCGCTCCCGCACGCCTCCGGGCAAGGGCCGGTCACGCAGACTTGGTGGCGCCCGGGACGGCCGGGCGGGCACCGCTCTCGGGCACGCAGACTTGGTGGCGCACCCTGTTTTTTTCACCTGTTTGATTCCAATGGCTTACAGCCTCACCTGCGCAGACTTGGTGGCGCACCCACGCAGACTTGGTGGCGCCACCCCCGTTTTGGCACGCAGACCTGGTGGCGCCTTTCACGCAGACCTGGTGGCGCCTCTCACGCAGACTTGGTGGCGCACACTATAGATACAGAACATTTCAGAACATCTCAGAACATTAGATACCGAACAGAATCAGAATCACAGAACAAGGCGGAAAATTCGGATTTTGATTTTTTCAAGTGGATTGAAGGTATCAAAAAACCTCTTTTCCACGACCCTTCACAGCCTTCGATCATGGTCCGATGGAACGGTTCCGCCAGACCCCCGCCGGCCCTCGTCCATCGTTCGGGATGGACGTCCCGCCAGGTTGATGCGGGATCAGGGCCACCAGGAAAGCGTAGGGACGGGACTTTTAGTCCGTAGCGTGGATTTGTGCGGAAAATGCACGAACCCGGCCCACGGCCATCCCATGCGATTTATCGCCATCCCTCCGATGCCCGGCGGCGTTCTGGCGCGCAGGGATCACCGCGCCGGCGCCAGCCGCCGGTGAAGCGCGCCGGCGAGCCCGGAGAGCGACCCGCAGATCAGGAAATAGACGGCGCCGGTGAAGATGAAGATCTCGGTCGGATGGACCTGGGTGCGGTTGTTCACCTGCCCGGCCACCGTCGTCAGCTCCGGCACGTTCACGATGAAGGCAAGGGAGGTGTCCTTGACCAGGGAGATCAGGACCCCGGTCAGCGACGGCAGCACGTTCGGCACCGCCTGCGGCAGCAGGATATAGGCCAGCACCTCCCCCCGGGAGAAGCCGGCCGACAGCCCGGCCTCCAGCTGTCCCCGGGACAGGGCGTCGAGGCCGGCGAGGGTGGAATACATGACCGCCGCCGAGGTGAACCAGGCGATGGCCAGCACCACCGTCAGCGTGTCGGGCAGATTGACCTGGAACACCGCCGGGACGAGGAAATACAGCCAGAAGATCACGAAGATGAGCGGAATGCCGCGGATCAGGTCGGCCCAGGCGAACAGCAGCCTGCGGGTCCAGCCGCCGGCCAGCCAGGCGAGGAGGGCGAGCAGCACCCCCGCCACCAGCGCCAGCGCCCCGGCCTCCACCGACATGATAAGGGTGAGCAGGAGGCCGCCGGGCTGCCCGTCGAAGGCCCGTCCCCACAGGAAATAGGGCAAATTGTCGAGGATGACGGAAAAGTCAGGCATCGCCGCCCGCTCCTACGTTGGCGGCCGCGGTTCCGGCCGGGGTCTGGGCGGCGCGCCCGCCCGGTCGCGGGGTCGGTCGCTGGCCGGGCCGGAACCCGGTCAGCAGCCGGCCGAGCACGAGGCCGAGCAGCAGATAGAGCGCGGTGCCGGCCGCGAACGCCTCGAAGGCGTGGGCGTTGTAGCTTTCGATCTGCCGCACCTGGTAGGTCAGCTCGGCGAGGCCGATGGAGCTGGCCAGCGACGACAGCTTCATGAGGTTCAGATACTGGGTGACCAGCGGTTGCCAGGCATTGGCCAGCGCTTGCGGCAGCAGCACGAGGCGCAGCGTCTGCCAGTGGCCGAAGCCCTGGGAGAGGGCGGCTTCCTGCTGGCCGCGCGGGATGGCGTTGAGGCCGGCGCGCAACTCCTCGGCCAGGAAGGCGGCGGTGAACACCCCGAGCCCCCAGGCGGCGGCGATGAATTCGGGCGCCAGCAGCAGGTTGTTGACCGGCAGCACCGCCCAGGGATGATCGGCGGTGATGAAGCCGCGCACCGGCGCCGGCAGCGCCGCATAGGCGGCGAAGTACCAGAACAGGAACTGCACCAGGATCGGCGTGTTGCGGAACACCTCGATGAGGGCGATGGCGATGGCGCGCAGCGGTGTCACCGGCGAGATGCGCAGCCCCAGCAGCAGCCCCGCCAGCAGCGTCGCCACCAGGCTGCCGGCGATGGTCACGTAGATCGTCATCAGGACGCCGGCCAGCAGCCACTGGCCGGGCTGTCCGGCGAGGACGCCGGCGAAGTCGAGGGTGATGCCGGCCATCAGGCCTCCACGGTGCTGAGCGGCGAGAGCAGCTGTTGCAGGAAGCGCCGGGTGCGCGGGTGGGAGGGGGCGGAGAAGAAGGTCCGCGGCGGCTCCACCTCCAGGATGGCGCCGCCGTCGATGAAGGCGACGCGGTCGGCGACCTCGCGGGCGAAGCTCATCTCATGGGTGACCACCAGGATGGTGATGCCGGCCTTGGGCAGCTCGCGGATCACGGCCAGCACCTCGCCGATCATCTCGGGGTCGAGGGCGGAGGTCGGCTCGTCGAACAGGATGATCTTGGGCGCGGTGGCCAGCGCCCGGGCGATGGCCACCCGCTGCTGCTGCCCGCCCGACAGCTGGGCGGGGTAATGGCCGGCCTTGTCGGCGAGCCCGACCCGCTCCAGCAGCGCCCGGGCGTGGGCCTCCGCCTGGGCGCGCGGCACGTGCCGCACCTTGCGCAGCGCCAGCGCCACGTTGTCGAGGGCGTTCAGGTGGCCGTACAGGTTGAACTGCTGGAACACGAAGCCGATGTCCGAGCGCAGCGCGCGCAGGCGGCGCCCGGAGAAGGCGGCGGTGGGCACGCCGTCGATGACGATCTCGCCCTCGGAGATGGTCTCGAGCCGGTTCACCAGCCGGATCAGGGTGGACTTGCCCGACCCGGAGGGGCCGATGATGGCCAGCGCCTCGCCGCGGCCGACGGTCAGGTTGATGCCGTCGAGGACGTGCAGGGCGCCATGCCACTTGTGGATGTTCCGGAACTCGATCAGCGGCGCGGCGGGGGCGGTCATCGGTGCCTCACTGCGCGGCGATGGTGAAGGTGCGGGCCTGGGGGAACCGGCTCTGCGGCCCGAACCAGGCGTCGTAGATGCGTGCGGCCTCGCCGCTGCGCTCGAGGTCGACCAGGATGGCATTGATCCTGGCGCGCAACGCCGGCTGCCCGCGGGCGATGCCGATGCCGATCTCCTCCCGGCTCAGGGCCTGCGGCAGGATCTTGTACTTGGCCCGGTCGGGCGCGCCGGCCAGCAGGCCGCCGAGGATGGTGCTGTCCTGGGAGATGGCGTCCACCGAGCCGTTGCGCAGGGCGGCGAGGGCGAGGGGGATGTCGTCGTAGGACAGGACGCGGCTGTTGGGGAAGCGCGCCTTCAGCTCCTGCTCGCCGGTGGTGCCCTTCACGGCGCCGATGCGGGCGGCGGCATAGTCGGCGAGCCGGTCGGAGGCGGCCACCGGGACCAGCAATTCCTGTCCGGTGATGAAGTAAGGGGTCGAGAAGTCGATCACCTGCGCCCGCTCCGGGGTGATGGTGATGTCGGCGACGATCAGGTCCACCTTGCCCGACTGCAGCAGCGGGATGCGGTTGGCGGGATTGGTGGGCACCAGCTGCAGGCGGACCCCGAGCGCCGTGGCGATGGCCTTGGCGAAGTCCACGTCGTAGCCGACGATGTCGTAGGTCTTCGGGTCGATGGCGCCGAACGGCGGATTGGCATCGAAGGTCGCCACCCGCAGCACGCCGGCCGCCTTGATGTCCGCGAGCTGGTCGGCGCGCGCCGGCAAGGGGCCGCCGAGGACGGCGCCGGCGAGGGCGGCGAGCC
This sequence comes from Xanthobacter cornucopiae, assembly GCF_043195065.2. Classification (NCBI taxonomy): domain Bacteria; kingdom Pseudomonadati; phylum Pseudomonadota; class Alphaproteobacteria; order Hyphomicrobiales; family Xanthobacteraceae; genus Xanthobacter; species Xanthobacter cornucopiae. The sequence continues at coordinate 79,926 of NZ_JBAFWM020000001.1, read as the reverse complement.
CGGCCAGGGCGCCGAGCAGGTGACGACGGGTGGGGGCGGTCATGGGGCGGCTCCTTTGGGGGGTATCCTGCGGGGTGGAAGATCCTGCGGGGGGCGAGGTGTTCGTGACCTGAGCCCCTGGATCTCCTCCAGATTTGGGTAGAGTCCGTCGCTCACGGAGACGGACGATGCGCGCCTCACGGTTCACTGAGGAACAGATCATTGGGATGCTGAAGGAGCAGGAGGCGGGCGCGAAGACGGCGGACGTCTGCCGCAAGCACGGCATCTCCTCGGCCACCTTCTACAAGTTCAAGGCCAAGTATGGCGGCATGGACGTGTCCGATGCCCGCCGTCTGAAGGCGCTCGAGGATGAGAACGCCCGCCTGAAGAAGCTGCTCGCCGAGCAGATGCTGGACAACGCCATCCTGAAGGATGTCGCCGCAAAAAAATGGTGACGCCCGACGCGAAGCGTAAAGCCGTGGCCCATGCCTGTGCCGAGCACGGGGTGAGCCAGCGTCGGGCGTGCAAGGCCCTGAGCGTCGATCGCACCAGTATGCGCTATCGCAGCGTCCGTCCCGACGATGCACGCCTACGGGAGGCCATTAAGGCCGTGGCCGGCGAGCGCCGCCGGTTCGGCTACCGGCGGATCCACGTCATGCTGAGGCGGCAGGGCATCGTCATGAACCACAAGAAGCTGCGCCGGCTCTACCGGGAGGAGAAGCTCCAGGTGCGCCGGCGCGGAGGACGCAAGCGGGCGCTCGGCACGCGGCGGCCCATGCTGGTACCGGATCGGATCAATGTCCGCTGGAGCCTCGATTTCGTGTCGGATGCCTTCACGGATGGTCGCCGCTTCCGGGTGCTGGCCGTGGTCGACGACTTCAGCCGGGAATGCCTGGCGCTGGTGGCCGACACCTCGCTGTCCGGCCTTCGGGTGACGCGCGAGCTGGATGCGCTCATGGCCATCCGGGGAAAGCCCTCGGCCATCGTCTCGGACAACGGCACCGAGCTGACCTCGATGGCGGTCCTCAAATGGTGCCAGCAGACGGGCGTCGAATGGCACTATATCGCCCCGGGCAAGCCCATGCAGAACGGCTTCGTGGAGAGCTTCAACGGCCGGTTCCGGGACGAATGCCTGAATGAGACCCTGTTCTCGAACCTGGCGCAGGCCCGCGCCACCATCGGCTCATGGAAGGAGGACTATAACCTCAACCGACCTCACTCGGCGCTGGGCCATCGATCCCCAGCCGAATTTGCCGCAACACTCACACTGGAAACCGTGGCCGCCTGAGGCCACAAACCAACATGCGGACTCTCTCCTAAACTGGAGGAGAAAAGGGGCTCAGGTCACAGATGGCGCGGATCTCGCCGTTTTTCCCATTGGCCCATGGGGTTCCGCGGGTGGATGACCGGCGGGTGGTGAGCGGCATCGTCTACGTGATGCCTTGCCGCCGGCCAAGAGTCTGATCGCCGATCGGGGTTATGACAGCGCCTGGTTCCGGGACGCGCTCGCCGCCAAGGGGATCGCGCCTTGCATTCCATCATCCAGGAGCCGCAAGCGGCCTTTCGCCTATGACAAGGCCCTCTACCGCCAACGACACAAGGTCGAGAACCTATTCGCCAAACTCAAGGACTGGCGCCGCATCGCCACACGCTACGACCGATGCGCCCACACCTTCTTCTCAGCCATCTGCATCGCAGCCACCGTCATCTTCTGGCTATGATTAGTGAGTCCTGAGCCTAGGTGCCGCTGGGGAGCCAGGAAGGGCGCGGGCCGTTCGGCGCGGGGGGGACGGATGCCGAGGCCTTCCTATGGGGTGGGCGCTGCGCCTGCCGGGGCGGGATCCGGGGCGTGCAGCTCGAAGCGGAGCATGGCTTCGCCGCCTTCGGTGGAGCGGACGCCAGGCAGTTCCTGGAAGCCGGCTTTCCGAAGGATCGCGTGGATGCGCAGGTTCTCAATGCGACAGCAGGCGTACAGCAGCCGCAGGCCCAGCCGCTCGAACGCCAGGATGCGGAGCGCATCGATGGCGGCCGCGGCATGGCCGTGGCCCCGTGCGTCGGGCGTTACCAGGATGCGGCCGAATTCCGCCGATGCCGTCTCCGGCTGCAAGTCATAGATGGCGGCCATGCCCACCGCCGTGTTTCCCGCATCGCGGATGACATAGGTGAAATCGTCGTCCCGGGCCCGCTGGCGCTGTGTCCAGCCGAGCTGACCCTCGCGGGTGAAGGCGGGACCGGCGAAGAAATAGGGGCGGATCTGCGGATGGTTGCGCCACGCCACCACCAGGTCGGCATGGTCCGCGTGCAGCGGCTCCAGCACCACGGAGCCGCCCTTGAGGGGCTGGGGCTTCAGGGCCAGGCGCGCGTCGGATGAAAGCACGGCCATCATTGTCCTCCCCCTGCCGCGGCGTCGAAACGCAGGCGTCCGGCGATGATCGGATAGGTGCGGCCTGCGTCGTTGCTGCGCAAGCCCTCGGCGCAGGCCTCCAGCGGGCCGCCGGACACCGGGCAACGCAGCAGCTTCGCCACCAGGGCGAGGAGCGGGCCGGGCTCCGCCTGGATGTCGAGCGGGGGCAGATCGCTTCGGGGCGCGTGCTGTCCGCGCTTGCTGGCGCACACCGTGACCGGGCCTCCGGGCAGGACGAGGTCGGCGAACTGCCGGTCGCCGGCCGCAAGCCCTTCCAGCAGGCGCAGCACCAATTGCTGCATTACCCGTGCCTGGGTCTGCGCGGTGTCGGCGAGGCCGGCCGCAGGCGCCATCTCGCGCACCAGCTGGCGCACCTGCGCCCACCCGTTCTCATCGGAGCTGACGCGCACGTCCTGTGCGTCAAGGCTGGCGAAGATGCGGCGATAGCCCTTCGGTGTCAGGCGCATGAAGTCGGTGCGGCTGGCACCCAGGGACAGGCGCTGCGGCGTGCGCAGCAGCAGCATCCCGCCCGGACGCAGCACGCGCAGGCATTCAGCCAGGACCGCGCCGGGCTCCAGGCTCGATTCCACACCGCAATAAAAATAGATGCGGTCGATGCTGGCATCCTGGAACGGCAAGGCTTCGAACCGGGCCGTGATGAGGCCGCCGCCCTTCCAGTCGTTCGACAACGAGAGCATATAGCTGTGCTCGATCCGGCGGGACAGGCGGAGGCAGGTGTCCGGCGAGGGCGCGCCGTAGCTCTGCAGGTTCAGCGTCAGCAGACCGGGCTGGTTCAAGGCGGCGAAGGTACCGGGCAGCGGACTTTTAGGTGGGGGCTCCGCCTGGGCGGCCAGGATCGCCTCCTCGACGCCGGCGAGAAAGGTCGGGCCCGCCCCGGCGCGGGCGAGGGCCTCGAACAGGCCGGCCATGGCTGTGGCCACGTCGTTCCATGCGTCGTGTGCCCGCGGGTCCATGCCCGGCCAGGACTGGCCGATCAGAAGGGCCCTGATGCGCCGGGCCTCGGCCGTGTGGGTGGTGATCTCGTCGGCGATCGTCATTGGCTCCACGCCTTTTGAACCTCGGTCGGCACCCTGCGTTCCCTCGCGCCGTGGCGTCACGCGGCAGGCGTGGGACGTTCCGCCGTCCCCTCCACGTGCTGGCCGATGTCGTACCAGAGGACACCCCTGACAAAGACATCACGGCGCACGCCGTCGACACTGACACCGACGCTGGCGCCGCCCGGCCCGGCCCGCAGCCCGACGAGCAGGCTGTGTGCCTCCACCTCGAAGCAGGCCGCCTCGGTCACGTTGCTTCGGGCCCGCAGGCGGGGCGGCAGGTGCGGGTATGCCGTGGCCCGCCAGCCGGTCGAGAAGCGCCCCGTCCGAATCCGCGCGCCATCGGGATCAGGGGAGCGGAAGCCGAGCAGCAGGAGCTGCGGCCCCGGCGGAAGGGTAATCTCGATGCGGCGGCGCGGGGCTGGAGACAAGCGGGTCCGTGCCCTGTCAGCCGACCGATCCCGCCGCGTCCGCGCCGCCAGAACGTACGCATCCAAGAGCCGTGCCGCGATCTGCGTCTCGCCGCAATAGGCGAAAGCGGTGGCGCTTCCCTGCGCGGCGATGGCCAGGCGCTGGTCCGTGGACAGGGACGCCACCTGCTGCAGCGCGGTGGTCAGCGCGGCGCTGTCGCGATGCGGCACCACGAAGCCGTTATGGCCGGAGATCAGGAGCGCCGCCGCGTCCCGCGAGCCGATCGCAATGACCGGGATGCGGGCATGAAGGGCGCCGAGCACGGCCCGGAAGCTCTCCGCCGTCTCTCCGCACGCCACGATCACGTCGGCTGCCGTCCCCGCCAGCGGAACCATAGCGGTGTCCGCCAGAAGCGGCCAGCGGCGCCGCCAGGCCTCCAGCTCGTCCACGGTGAACGGCAAGGCGACCTCGACGCGCCACGCGTGCTGCCGCGTCTCCAGCAGGATCGCCTCGGCCAGCAGAGCCGTGCCGAATTCGCGGTCTTCCGGCGCGCACGCCAGGGCGAACCGCAGCCGCGCGGCGGGCGGCTCCGGTGGCGGGGGCGGATCAAGGGGAAAGGCCTGGGGGGACGGCAGCAGGTGCAACCCGAGCCCTGGAACGAGCCGCGCCGCCTCCGCCCAGCGCTGCGGCGTCTCGGCGATCAGTCCATCGGGCCCTTCCACGCCCAGGGCGAAGCCGACACAGGCCTGTTCGGCGGCCGACGGCAGCCCCGCGACGGTCGGGAGCCCGCGCGCCGCCGCGGCGGCGATCCAGGGCGAGTCCGGCGTGTCGGCATGGAGGAAATCCGCGCGCGCGAGGGTCTGCGTGATGAGGCTCTCCGACGCGGCCGGCGGCGCCGTGACGACCTCGAAGCCGAAAGCTTCCAGCACGGGGGCAAGCGCCGCCGCGCGCGCCGCCTCCTCCGCGAGCACGATGCGGGCCCGGCCCGAGGCCCGGGCCCGCGAGCGCAGCAGCGCATGCAGCGCGCCAGCGGTGTAGGTGGCCATGAACTGGAAGAACTGGCTTTCCGTGGCAAAGCGCGGCCGTGTCCAGGCCGCCGCCTGCTCGACCATGGTTCGCCGCGCACCGTCCGCCAGGCCCAGGGTGCGCTCCAGCGCCTCCCGCCACGCGCCGGGGCGGGAGGGAACCTTGATGCAGACATCATCGGGCACGGATGCGAAAATCCGCGCGTCGGAAGTGACCAGAACGGCGCCTGCGATCACAGAATCGATGAATTTCCGAGGAGACTTTGCCGTGTAAAAGGCATGGTCGTCATTCTGGATATTGATGATGAAGTCAAATCCACGCCTATGGATGAATTCGTAGAATTCATGGAAGGTCAGCGCATTCAGGAACTCGATGTTGCCCCCGGCGAAATGGCCCTCGTAGCGCTGGCGGTCCTCGGGTCGGCTGAAGACGTTCAGCACCGTGGTGTCTGGATTGTCGTCGAAGAAGGACAGAACCTCCTCGGCGAACGCATCCATCTCCTCGCTTCGCATCTTCTGGCTGAGAATGACATAGCTGCGCCGCCGCCGCCGGGGCGGGAGCGCGGGGGCCAGCAGGCGTGCTTCGCTGTTGGTGCTCAGCGTCGCCACCCGCGGCGAAAGGGAGCCGATGCGCGCCCGGTGCGGATCTGAATAGACGAAGCTGAAGTCGGCATCGGCGATCTTGGCGCGCACGTTGCGGGTAAATTCACCTTCCGGTTGCCAGCCCGGGTCGTCGACCAGGCGCTCCATGCTGAGCAGGTCGTCGTCCATGCCGTAGAATATCGCGTCGCCGCGCGCCCGCGCCCGCGTCCGGGCGGTCTCGTCGAGCGGCAGGAAGGTGCGGAACTCGACCAGCGCGCGGGGTGGGTCCGTCCAGGCGTAGACCGGGGCGCGCTTGGTGAAGCGCAAGGCGATATGCTCCGGGTAGAGCCGCGCGAAGTCGGCGAAGGCGATCTTGGCGCTTGGGGTTCCGTCGGCCCGCCCCACGACATCCAGGTGGATGTGGTGGCCGGCCAGCAGCAGGCCGTTCACGGTGGTGCCGACGATCTCGCCCAGCGCGCAGCGACTGGCGATGAACGCACGCAGCACGCCATCGCACAGCACTTGCCGGTCGACGGCCTGCAGCGGCTCACGAATGTCCAGCAGGTCCAGGCGCGCCACCGCCTCGGGCGCGAGCTGCGGAGCAAGGGCGCGCCAATCGCGCAGCCCGCGCACCAGATCGGCGATGGAAATCGCCGGACCGGGGGCCGGCTCGTCGATGACCAGCACCAGGATCTCGTCCAGCCGCTGAAATCCGCCCACCTGCCGCGCCCGCATCCAGAAGTCGCGGGTGGTGACGCCATCCAGGACGACCCGCGGATCGAAGCCCCCGATCTTCGCGACGAGACCCCGCGGGTGGAGGCTGGCCGGCAGCAGCAGAGGCCGCGTCGATTCGTAGGTGAGCTGGTGCGGCTCATCGATGCCGATGCCGGCAAGACCGGCCACCGGAGCGCCGGGCGAGATGTCCTCCGGTGCCGGGACGCGCGCGCCGGTTGCAAACACCACGACCGTGTCCGGGCTCGCCGCGGCGGCGGCGCTATAGAGACAGGCGAGCGCCCCGGGGCGCAGCAACACAGTGTCAAGCTGGTAGCCGATGAAGCGTCCGGTGGCATGCCGCAGGCCGTCGTCCAGCCGCAGGCCCAGCAGGCCGCAATGGCGCGGATAGCGCACCACCGTCACCCGAGGGTCGCGGGCATGCCATTGCTGGAGCAGCGAGAAGGTGTCGTCGCCGCTGCCGTCGTCGATCAGCACGAGCTCGAACGCCACTCCGCGCTGTGCGAGGACGCTCTCCACGGCCCGTTCCAGGTGCGGGGAACGGCGCGGCCGCAGCAACGGCATCAGCACCGAGACATCCGGCCGCTCCCGGCTCCGGCGCGGAAGGAGGGTTTCTCCCGTCTGGAAGGCCGCCGCGGTGAGCATGACCGCCCTCAGGTCGCGTCGACGACGAACTGGCGCAGCACGCCGGCGACGCGCCGGGCATCGTCCTCCGCGACTCCCAGGTGCAGGGGCAGGGACAGCACCTCATCGCCCGCGCGGGCCGCCTCGGGACAGGTGCCCTGCGCCTCGATATAGACTTGGTACTGTGTGTTGTCGCGATAGTGCACACCGGGAAAAATGCGGTGGCCGTTCAGGAACGGGATCGCCGCGTCGCGCCGCGCGATCCGCACCTGATACAGGTGGCGCGACGACACCGTGTCGCGCGGCTGCGGAATCAGGCTGATGCCGGCGATGCCGGCCAGCTCCTCGTCATAGACGGCGCTGATCCGCCGGCGATGGGCATTGTCCGCCTCCAGCCGGCGCAATTGCACCAGGCCGAGCGCGGCCATGATGGAATTGCCGTGGTACTTGTAGCCGATCTCGTTCACCTCGTAGCGCCACTTGTAGTTGCCGCCGTCGAGGGTGCGCTGGAAAGTGTCTTTGTCGATGCCGAGCCACGACAGCCGCCGGGCGCGCACGTCGTCGGCCGCATCGGCGAAGCAGACCATGCCGCCGTCTGCAGTCCCGAGGTTCTTGACCGCGTGGAATGAAAACACCGTAGCGTCGGCGTCGAGGCCCGGCGCGCGCCCGGCCAGCGTGGTGCCCGCCTGATGGGCGGAATCGAGGATGAGGGAGAGGCCGCGCCGGCGGCACAGCTCCACGATGACCGGCCATTGCCCGGTGTTGCCGCCAATGCCGACAAACATCACCGCCCGGGTGCGCGGCCCGATCAAGCGCTCCACGGCGATCGGATCGAGGCACAGGTGCGTGTCGATGTCGGCGAACACCGGCTTCAGGTTTTCGTAGACGATGGCGTGGTTCGTCGAGACGAAGGTGAATGGGGTGGTGATGATCTCGTCACCGTCCTGCCAGCCGCCGCGATCCTTTAGGATCTTGACCGCCAGATGCAATCCCGAGGTGGACGAAGTGGGCATGGGGCAGGCCCGTGTACTCGGTCCAGGCCGTCTCGAATTCCACCGTCTTGAAGCCAAGGCCGGTCCAGCCCTTTTCAAGGCAGGTCCGGATTTCCGCGAGAGATGCTTCGACATCGAAATGTGGAACGAACAGGTGAATGTCGTGCATGTCCTGGCGACTCTTGGAGTCCCCTCGGAGGGCAAGTACCACCGCAGCCGACAGGGCCCCGTTGCTTGGAGGGCAAACGCGATTATGTGCCCGCCTGCCGGCCCTTTCGGGGCATGAACCGACCTACGTTCAACGCGCAATAGCTACCCGGCGACTTCCACCTGCGCAATCAAAAATCCCAATTCCAGAAGGCTGAACGGTTCTATCAACCGGTCTGGGGACTGCGGATAGGTGGATTTCGGTGGTTGCAACGTCAGGACCGATGCCGAGACAGCCCGGTCGGGGTCGATGTGGAGGTCGATGCCGACTCTAGGGCTGAGACTCGATCAGAGCCAGAAGGCGATGGCGGTGGCGAGCGCTACGGCTGAGAGGAAGTTGGCAGCGAGTTTGTCGTAACGGGTGTGGACGCGCCGGAAGTCCTTGAGGCGACAGAAGGCATTCTCGATCAGATGGCGGCCCCGGTAGCGCGCTTCGTCATATCGGATGGTACGTTTGCGGTTGCGACGGCCCGGTATGACGGGCGTGGCACCCGCTTCGCGAGCCAGGCGGCGTAAGCGGTCGGCATCGTAGCCCTTGTCGCCCAGCAGGTAACGAATGGTCCCGGCCCGTTCGAGAAGCTTGGGGGCCGCCTTCATGTCGCTCACGTTGCCGGGTGTCAGCATCAGCGCGTAGGGACGGCCGATGACGTCGGTGAGCGCGTGGACCTTGGTTGTCCAGCCGCCACGCGAGCGACCGATAGCCTGCGCTGTCCGCCCCCTTTTGCCCCGAATGCCGCGCGCTGCGCCTTGATGTAGGTGCTGTCGATCGCTGTGCTCTTTGTGACCGCACCGGCCTCTACCAGCGCGTCGAGCAGCTGGAGCCAGAAGCCCCGGCGAGACCAGCGATTGAACCGATTGTAGACCGTCGTCGATGGCCCGTAGTCGGCCGGGCAATCGCACCAGCGGCAGCCGACCTTGAGGACGTGCAGAATGCCGGAGATCACCCGCCGGTCATCAACACGCCGCGCACCGGGTTGGTTTTTCGGCAGATGCGGTTCGATCGCCGCCCACGCCGCATCCGACAACCAGAACAATGCCATACGTCGCCTCCCGTGATCCATGCCCCTATGAATCAGGAAAACCATGCATCCTCAAACCAATGATTGGGTTTTGACCCTAGGAGCCTGTCCGAGTAAGAGGTTGAAGCGACTGGATTGAGGGTAAGCGGTATCTGGAAGTTGAGGACGTTCCGGGCTCAGGGCTCTGCGTGAGCGAGCTTCAGGAGGTTGTGGGCGGTGCAGATCATCGCCCACTCGCCTCGGACCTGATCGAGGCCACGCAGCAGGAACTGGCGGAAGCCTCTGGCCTGCTTCATCTGCCCGAACACCGGCTCGACTACCTGTTTTCTGAGCCGGTAGCGGCTCCGACGGCCGGCCCGCTTCAGCCGAGCCGCCATCACGCTCATCAGGGGCATCTTCGCCAGCCGCCGGTGGCCGGACGCATCCGCCGCGCCGTGACGCGCGCGGCCCGGAGCGAGATAGCCTGCAATCCCACGTGCCTCCAGCGCAGCCAGGTTCGCCTCGCTGGCAAAGCCGGCATCACCTGAGACTTCACGGGGCTTGCGTCCGAGATGGGTGGAGATGTCGTCGACAAGCGGAACGAGGGCGCGGTAATCGGCGGGGTTCGTCACAAGGCGATGCGCCACAATCACCTGATGCGCGGCATCGACCGCGATCTGGCCGTTGTAGCCCTGGATGAAACCGTCGCGCGTCGGCAGGATACGCCTGTCGGGATCTGTGAAGTTCTTCTGCGCCCGGTCGGGCGGTCCGCCATCCTCGCCTCGCAGGCGCCGGCCCTGCCAGCGCATGCCCGACGAGGCCCCCGGCCCACTCTCGTCATCCGGATCCGGCGGAGCAGCAGCCTCGGCTTCCAGTGCGGCCTTGGCGGCGTGGATCATCTCCAGCCGCCGCTGCTTGTCGGCCATCCAGGCCGGCGTCTCGTCGCCGCGCCGGTCCACGCCATGAGCCCGCTCCTCGTCCGCATCGGCCACGCGCGCCCGCTCCAGCCAGGCGTCGACCTCAGCCGCCAACGCTGGCTCGCTCGTCTTCATCCGCCCGTAACTCATCGCCTTATGGCGCGACGCGTTAGCCTTCAGCTTGGTCCCGTCCACTGCCACGTGGGCGAACTGGATCAGGCCAGCGGCCCGGCACAGCCGCAGCTCCTGCACGAACAGGTCCGACAAGGCCACAAGGTGGCGCTTACGAAAGTCGGCGATGGTGCGGAAATCGGGTCGGTTCAGGCCGCTCACCGCCATCACGTCGACCCGTTCCTCGCAAGCGCGGGCGAGCTGGCGCGAGGAATACACACCCCGGCTGTAGCCGTAGAGGAGCAGCGCTACCATCATCCCGGGATGATAGGGCGGGTAGCAGCGCTCCCCGGTGTAAGTGTCGAGAATGGCCGAGAGGTTCAGCGCCTCCCGCACCGTGTCACGGATGAAGTGAGCCACGTGCCCGGTCGGCACGAACTCGTGCAGCGAGGGCGGCAGAAGCCAGCCCTGATCCACATCCCAGGAGCGAAACACCTTGGCCATGAGCGAAGTGAATCACTTCCAGGTCGCCCCGTCGAGGCCATTACTCGGACAGGTTCCTAGCCATGGTCCAACTCGCCTCAATGCGGCTGTTGCTCCGCGCTTATGAGTCTACGGCCCGGAGCATTGGTTTGACGGATGTTCTTCACGCCCACCGGTCACCCCGTCGCTTGAGCGGCATCGGTGCGGGCCGGTCGGACGAGGTCCGACGCGTCTTGGCCCGACAGGGCCTTGGCGTGTGGGGCCGGGCGCGCGGGGAAGGCGCTTCAGCTCAAGGATCAGGCGCGGGGAAGGATCTGGGGCGCTGTCATGGCGCGCACGTGCCGAGACGCCAGCGGAGGGGCGGCGGGGGCGCAGGGGCGGGCTATCCCCGCGCCCCGGGGCGGATGGGGGATGGCGCCGCGATGGGCCCGATCCGCGCGGCGTGCGGATCGGGCGGTGCGCCGGTCAGCCCAGGACCGTCATTTCCTTCATGATCTTCTTGTCGGTCGGAAACTTCTCCGCCCCGTTCACCACCAGGTTTTTCCCGAGGCTGGCGAACCCCTGTTCCCGCATGAGCCTGGAGAAGGCGACGATGCTGGCCGGGTAGCGGGTGAGATAGGCTTCGTATTTCTCGAAGAAGGACAGGCTTTCACTGGGCTGGCCGAGGCCGCCGAGAATGGCGGCGGCGACGGTGTGCGTGCCCCGTTCCGAGGGGCGGCCGGACATGGCGTTGTTGACGGCCTCCAGCGCCGCCGGGAACTGCCCCAGCAGGTTCAGCGCCTGGGCCCGCAGCCGCTCATAGGCGAATTGCCGTTCCGGGGTCCGGCTGGTCCAGCGGTCGAGGGCGCTCAGCGCTTCCGTGGCCTGCTTGTGCTCCACCAGGAGGCCGATGAAGCCGAGCACCATCCGGTCGCGCTCGGCATTGCCGCGGCTGGCCGGGTCGGCGGCCAGCATCTCGAAGCCATGGCGGCCGAACAGGAGGGCGGCGGCGGTGTGCCTGTGCTGGTGGAGCAGGCGCGAGGCGCCGCCGTACACCAGCGGGGTGCGCTTGCGCGCCGTCCGGAAGCTGTGGGTGAACGCATTCACCTCCAGCGTGCCGCGCAGGGCCTCCAGCGTCACCGTGCTCAGCACCCCGCAATCGCTCAGCACCCGCGACACGTCATGCTCGGAGAAGGCCACCTTCAGGTGGCGCACAGGCGCATGGCGGGCGATCTCCAGGACATGGCGCTGGTCGGCCTCGAAGAAGGGGTCGGAAAAGATATAGACCGCCTGCGCCGCCACCAGCTCGGCGAACGGCGTGGTGGCGAATTTGATCGCCTTGGCATCCGACAGCCACCGGGTTTCCCACGGCGCCACCACGGGATCGACGGAAAACTGCGGCGCATAGGTGACGACGCGGGCCGCTCCCAGGGCCTTGGAGGCGACCAGGGCGCCGTATCCGCCCATGCTGGAGCCGTAGGTGACGATCTCGCGCGCGCCGCGTCCGGCGGCATAGGCGCGGATCAGGCGCAGGCCTTCGTCCCAGTCGGGCGTCTGCCACCAGTGGTTCTTCTTGCTGATGACATGGACGGCGTCGATGTCGTTCTTGGCAAGAAATCCCTCCCCTGCCCCCGCGGCGGCGGGTGGGGCGGGGTCGCGCCCGGTGAAGGAAACAACGAGCAGGCCGGGACTGTTGCGCTGCAGATAGGCGATGCGAAGGCCGGGCCCATCGAAAAGTTCATTTGCCTTGTCACTCATGGCTCGACCGTACATCTGTCCTAATGCTTAGGATTTTGGAATATTTCGTATCTGGGCGAAACCTATACCATCCTCCCGTGGCCCTCGTCATCATAAAGGCCGCGCCACTTATGGAGAAACGGGCGTCCCGCGGGTGGAGGCCGTGTCAGGAGGTCGGCGGGCGGGAGCGGCCGGCGAAGCGCTCCATCAGGCCCGGCAGCTCGGCGCGCAGGAATTGAGCGAAGGCGTCGGCGTCGCCCCGGTCTAAACGTATGCGAGTACCGGCCTTGTCGAAGGTGACGGTGCCGACCACCCGCCCCGACCGGTCGGAAAAGCGCAGCTCCTCCGGCGCTACGGCTGGCGCTGCGGCGGCGAGGGCGGCCTTGAAGCGGGCGTCGGAGCCGAGAACCTTGTCAGCTGACAAGGTTTCCCGCAGGCGGTCGAGGGCGCCGGCGTCGGCCTCGATGGCGGCGGCGAGCGCCATCCACCTCGGCCGGCCGATCTTTGGGGCGCGGCCGATGGCTTCGATGACATCCACGGGGACGATGCGCGGCACCGCCCGCAGCCGGGCCAGCTCAGGATCGTCGATGGACAGGGCGGCCTTGATGTCGCGCGGCTTCACTCCGGCCTGGTCCATGCGCCAGGCGAACAGGGCGCGCTCGATCCAGCTCAGGTCCTGGCGGACCGCGTTCTCGATGCCCTGCGCCACCACCAGCTCGGCATCGGACAAATCTGTGAGGATGGCCTTGACCGGCCGGCCCAGCGCCTTGGCCGCGCGCCAGCGCCGGTGGCCGTAGACCACCTGGTAGCGGCCGGGGGCGCCGGGATGGGCGCGCACCTGGATCGGCACCTTCTGCCCCTCGGCGGCGATGGTTGCCGTGAAGGCTTCGAACGCGGCGCCGCCGTCGTCGGGCAGGCGGTCGGGAAAGGGCGAGGGGTCGATGACGTCGGGGTCGAGCTCCAGCCCCCCGCCTTTGGCGACCAGGGCCTGCAGCCGGTCGCGCTCCTCGCGGATCTCGGCCAGGGAGCGCTGGGTGGCGCCGATGACGCCGGCGCCGACGCGGGCCAGGGGGCGGGCCGCCGGCGGGGGGTCCCCGGCGGTCGTCTCGGGGGAGGCGGACGAGAGCAGGCCGAAGCTGGCGATGATGGACTTGCTCGCGGGCTTCTTGGTCATGGGCGGCCCCAGCTTTGGTGGATCAGCTCGAGGATGCGGTCGTTGACGGCGTCCATGGCGTCCCTGGCGCGCCGGAAGGTGTCGCGGCTGACGTTTCCCGGCTCCAGCTCGTACAGGGTGCGCTTGGCGAGGCTGGCGCTCTCGATCGCCGTGCTCTCCAGGACGGCGGGGGTGAGCACGTCTTCCGCCAGGAGGTGGCGCAGCATGGAGACGATCTGCGCCTGGGGCTGGTCGTTGGGATCGTGGCGGGTGATCAGGTAATGGAAGAAGTCCTGCCGCAGGCGCCCGCCCTCGGCGTGGATCACGTCGATGAGGTCGCTCATCATCAGCAGGAACTGGCTCATGGACAGGACGTCGAGCATGGCGGGGTGAACCGTCACGATGAGGCCGGTGGCGGCGTAGATGGCCCCGAGGGTCAGGAAGCCCAGGGAGGGGGGCGTGTCCAGGACCACCACGTCGTAATCGTCCTCGACCTCGGCGATGGCCAGCTTGAGGCGCTCGAAGAAGATGCTCTCCTTCAGCTCGGACTTGGCGGCGAGCACGCGCGGGGTCTCGTGCTCGTATTCCATCACCTCGATGTTGGCCGGGATCAGGTCGATCCCCGGGAAATAGGTCTGGCGGATGATGTCGCGCATGGGCCGGCGTGCCGGCCCATAGCGGAGCGTGGCATAGATGGTCTCGTTCTCCCCCACCTCGATCTCGGGCTGGGCGCCGAACAAAGCGGAGAGGGAGGCCTGGGGGTCGAGGTCGATCGCCAGCACGCGATAGCCGTGCAGGGCCAGGTAGTGCGCCAGGTGGGCGGCGGTCGTGGTCTTGGCGCTGCCGCCCTTGAAGTTGACGATGCCGATCACCTGCAGGTGCTCCCCCGCCCGGCGGCGGGGCAGGTAGCGGCCCGCCTCGGCGGGTTTCATCTCGGCCAGCAGCCGCCGGAGCGCGTTGACCTGCTCCAGGGTGTAGACCCGGTAGTTGTTGTCGAGCCGTTCGGGAATGGGGCCGCGCCCCTCGCTGGACAGGAGGCGCAGGGTCGGTTCCGGGATCGAGGTGATCTTGGCGACCTCGTGGGTCATGAACCGGCGCAGCGACTTCTGCGCTTCCGGCGGATACATCTTTTCCCGGATGGCCTGGAGCTGGGTGGAGAGCAGCGCCGCATGGCGCACGATCTTTTCCTCGGGCTCTTCCCGCCGCAGCGGCTGTTCCGTGTGCTGTCCCATGCGCGTTGAGCCAATCCCTGCGGGTGTGAACCGAGCAATCGGCCATGGCCCGATATGCGAGACGCAGGATTTTGATCGCCCGTCCCGCGCGGGACTGTCAAGGAAATCGTGGCCGCCTCCGGGGGCACCCGCCCGCCCGGGCCGATCTGGCCCTGTGTCGTGCGGCCGCGGCTTTGGATTGTGCGCGGAGCATGGACGAAACAGCTGATGAAGAGGCAATCCGAAGCGCATGTCGGCTTTGCCGGCCCTTCATCGTGGAATATTTGGAGATGGCGTCACGGGAGGAAACAGCGTCGCAGCTTCCCGATGCGGTGTTCATTCCACCTCCAGGTCCGGCCGCAGGACGCCACGGGGGCGGCCGGGGCGAAAGGCCGTCCCATATCCGGCATGGGCGCGTCGAGGATCCGGCGCGCCAGCGCGGGGGTGCTCTCCGGCGGAATGCCCATGTCCGCCTCGCCGCCATCGCGCCAGGCCACCCGGCGCTTCACGCAGGTCCGCGGCCGATGCCGTTCCTCCGGCCGCAGACACGCCTTCGAGGGCGGCGTGGGGAGGGGGAGGGGCAAGGGCAGGGGGAGGTGAGGGATTACAGTGGCGCCCGGACCCAGCGCAGATCGGCGCCGAGCCGGCCTGAGGCGACATGGCGGCGCAGCAGATGCAAGCGCATGAAGGCGGATTCGCGAAAGCCGGGATCGGCGAAACCCATGCGGCCGAGGCCGGCGACCAGCCGCGCGATGGAGCCGTCGAGCGGCACCCGCGGCAGATGGGCGGGCGCCAGCGCGCGGAACAAGGAGAAGTCCACGCGGTAGGAGCGATGGTCGGGCGGGGCATCGGCATTGATGCGCACCGCCGCGCCGGGCACGCGGGCGCCCACGGCCTGCGCGAGGTCGCGGACCTGATAGTTGTTCTCGTCGCGCCCGGCGTTCACCGCGAGCCATCGCCCGCCATTGTCCGGCGCGCGGCGGATCGCCCAGGAGATGGCGCGCGCCATGTCCTCCACGTCGATGAGGGGGCGCCAGGGGGTGCCGTCGCTGAGCACGCTGATCTCGCCGGCGGCGGTGGCGCAGGCGACGAAGTCGTTCAGCACCAGGTCGAGCCGCAGGCGGTCCGACATGCCGCAGGCGGTGGCGAAGCGCAGCGAGGTGAACACCATCCCGCCCAAATCGGCGTCGCGCAGCTGGTCTTCGGTGCCGATCTTGGAGCGGGCATAGGCGGTGAGGGGATTGGTGGGGTCGTCCTCCCGGCGCGGCCGGCCCTCGGTGGCGCCGTACATGGAGCAGGAGGAGGCGAAGACGAAGTTCCCGACCCCGCGCGCGGCCGCCATGCGGGCAATGCGCACGCTGGCGTCGCGATTGATGGCCGTGGTGACCTCCTCGAACTCCTTGCCCATGGGATCGTTGGAGATGGCGGCGAGGTGGACCACGGCGTCCACCCCCTCCAGCAGCTCGGCCGGAAAATCGCGTACGTCGCCGAAGTGCTGGCGCGCCAGCAGGGTCTCCGGCAGGCTGTCGGCGCCGGTGAGCGCGTGGCCGAAGAAGCCGGTGTCGAAGCCGATCAGCTCGATCGTCGGATCCTCTGCCTTGAGGACACGGGTGAGCACGGGGCCGACATACCCCATGTTTCCGGTGATCAGCACCCGCATCGATCCGCTCCCCCGCCGTCCGCTTCCGCCGCGTGCTCCGTTGTCGCAGCCTCTGGCTGCGGCTGAGCATAGGTGTTTCGGAGGTGGGAGAACTTGCGCGTGGCTGTCTCTCCCCTGCATCGTGGCGCGAGCGAGGCGATATGGCACGTCTTGGCCCGCGCAGCTCTGGCCCGCGCAGCTCTGGCCCGGGTCAGGTCGCGCGAATGGCCAGGCCGCTTCCCTTAGACTGAGATTCGGACGACCGCGCGCCGCGCCATCCTTCCCGCGCCGGCAGCTGCGCTGGAGGCCCTCGTCCTCGATCGACAGGGACCTGCCCCCCGGGCTGACCCACGACTTGAGCCTCAGGGGGGGAAGGGGGCTGAAGCGGACGCGTGCCGTGATGGCGGCGGCCGGGTCGTCGCGTGTCGGGGCGCGGTGCGAAGTCGGCGATGAGGTCGCGCACCGCCGCCGGCCGCGGCGCGCCATGACGAGGATGACGCCCGGGATCGTGCAAGGCGCGCCGCTGCGGCGGCATGGCCCAGCCGGCGCGCCGGCGCGGCCGCGGCAAGGTCGCTCGCATCAAGGCCGCCCGCATCAAGGCCATGGTGGCGGACCACCGTCGCCTCGCCGTCCGGTGGCGCGGACGCGTGGTGCGCTGTCTTGTGGTCATGGGTCTGCGTCTGGGCACCGTCCATCCTTCACAAACCTCTTGCCTTTCGGCACCCGAATGAAAGAGGTTTGTGAAAGACGGAACACGCTGCGCCGCCGTCGTGCCGTTCGCTCTTCCGGATACGGCCGTTTGTGAAAGGGCCCCGGCATGCCCCCCCCTGCCTACCTGATCGGCTATGCGCGCGTGTCGAAGGGCGACGCGCAGTCGAATGCGGCCCAGCGCCGGGCGCTCGACGCGGCCGGATGCCGGCGCGTCTTCGAGGAAGCCGCAAGCGGCGGACGATGGGACCGGCCCCGGCTTCAGGAGATGGTCGGCCAGCTTCGCGCGGGCGATGTCGTCGTGGTCTGGAAGCTCGACCGCCTGTCGCGCAGCCTGAAGGACCTCCTTCACATCATGGAGCGGATCGAGACCGCCGGCGCCGGCTTCCGCTCGCTGACCGAGGCCATCGACACCACCACGGCCGCGGGGCGGATGATGATGCAGATGGTCGGTTCCTTCGCCGAGTTCGAGCGCGCGATGATCCGCGAGCGGACCTCGGCCGGGCTTGCCCTGGCGCGCGCCGAGGGCCGGATCGGCGGACGCCGGCGCAAGCTCGGCGACACGCAGCGCCGCGAGATCGCCGAGTCCGTGGTCTCGGGCCGCAAGTCCGGCGCCGAGATGGCGCGGCTCTACGGGGTCAGCGCGCCCACCGTCTCACGCATCGTCGCCGCCTACCGGCAGGGTGCGCGGCCGGCCCTCGAAGCCCAGGCCTGTGAACCGGGGACATGACCGCGCCGGTCGCCTGCGTGGAGCGGCGGCAATGGGGCGGGGGGGATGGGGCGATCCGTGCGGGGAGGTCCCGGCCGCGCGCCGCGGCGCGGCGGTCGGGGCCGTGGCTCTCGGATGCGACGACATCCCTCCCCTCCCCGGTCGCACCGGGCGTACCCCCCTCGTGAGGGCGGCTCTCTTGGGGCCGTACCATTGCGGCCGGGCTGAAGCGCCACGGCCGGAAGGCTGACGCGCCGGCCGCTCAGGAGGCGGTCGGCAGCGCCTCCAGGGGGGGCGCCGGCCGGGTGTCCGCCGCCCGCGCCTGGGCGATGCGGGCCTCGAGATCGGCGTGGACCGCCGGGTTCAGCTCCCGCGGCAGCCGCGCGTCCAGCACCGCCTGGGCGTCCTGTGGCAGGCCCAGGGCAATGAGGCCGAGCACCCGGCGCCGCGCCAGCGCCACCTGGTGGCGGTCGAGACCCGGGGCGCATGCGCGCAGATAGACCGCGGCCCGGTCGCCGAGGCCGTGGGTGGCGGCCAGCAGACCGAACCGCACCGACAGCACCTCGTGCGCCAGCACCCGCGCGCGGCTTTTGTCGTCGAAGGCGGCGATGGTCTCGACGCTGGGATTTTGTTCCAGCCGCAGGATCTGGGTCAGCAGGCCGCCGCCCTGTGGCGTGGGCTGGGCCTGGCCGCGGGGGGCCTTCCGCCGGCCGCTGCGCCGCCCGGGGCCCCGTCCAGGGGGGGAGCTGGCCTTGGCGACCTTGGCGCCGGCGGAATGGGTTCGGGCGGCTGCGATCCGCTGCGCCATGGCGGCGCGGACTGCGTCGTCGTCGGCCCCGCCCAGGCGGGTCTCCAGCACCGTCTGGGCCGCATCCGGCAGGCCGAGGGCGAGAAGGCCGAGGATGCGGCGCTGGGCGAAGGCGACCCGGTGGCGCTCCGGTCCCGGCGCGCAGGCGAGCAGATAGAGGGTCGCCCGGTCGCCGAGGCCGCGGGCGGCGGCCAGCAGGCCGAACCGCACCGCCAGCACCTCGCTCCGCAGCAGCCGCGCGCGGTTCTGGTCGTCGAAGGCGCGGATGGCGTCCACGCCGGCGCTGGCACCGGCATCCTGCGCCAGCCGCCGCAGCCGGGTCAGGAGGCCGTGCCCCTGGAGCGCCTGGCGCGTCCGCGCCGTGCGGGCGGTGACCGCGCGGACGGGCGGCGCCGGGCGTGGGCGGAACCGCTGGATCCGCTGCGCCATGTCGGCGCGGACCTTGGCGTCGTCGGCGCCGTTCAGGCGGGCGTCCAGCACCGCTTGGGCGGCGTCGGGCGCCTGGCAGCGCAGCAGCGCCAGGATGCGGCGCTGGGCGAAGGCGACCCGGTGGCGCTCCAGGCCGCCGGCGCAGTCCCGCAGGTAGGTGATGGCGCGGGCGGTGCGGCCGCGCGCGGCCAGCAGCAGGCCGAGCCGCACGGACAGGGTTTCGCTGCGCAGCACCTCTGGCGCGTGCGCGGCGTCGAATGCGTCGAACGCGTCCGGGGTGCCGGCGCGCATCAGGTCGCGCAGGGCTGCCGTCAGGGAACGGCGGGGCGCGGCATCCGGGAACGCGCCCTCGGCGGGGCCGTCGGCGAGGCGCTGGGCGAGCAGCGCCTCGAGCTCGGCCAGGCTGGCGGCGTCGCCCGGCGCCGGCAGCAGCTCGCGGGCGAGCGCCCGGGCTTCCGCCGGCCAGCCGGCGGCGGCGAGGCCGAGCACGCGCCGGCGGGTGTAGTTCGCGCGGGACAGGGCCGGCGCGTTGGCGCGGGCCAGGCGGAAGTGGCGGGCGGCGTCGCGATGGCAGCCGAGCCGGTTCAGCAGCTCGCCGAACTGGAGCGCCAGGGCTTCCTCGCCGAGCAGGCGGTGCCCGTGCTGGCGATCGAAGGCGAGCGCCTCCGCGACGCCGCCCCGTTCGCCGATGAGGCGGATGATGGCCTGGAGGGTGTCGCGGCTGGCGGGCGCCGGCAGGGTGATCACCCGCGCCAGGGCCGCCGCGCCGCCCGCCGTGTCGCCGGCGGTGAACAGTTGGCCGGCGATGGCCAGCAGCAGCGGCCGCACGCGCTTTTCGGGCAGGCGCTCGGCCCAGGCGCGCATCAGCGCCACCCCCTCCTCGAAGCGGCCGCCGGTCTTCAGCAGGGTGGCGGCGCTGATGATCTGGCTGGTGGCGGCGATGGCATTGGTAGCGCGCTCGAGATAGTCGGGCGTGGCGGCGATGCGCCCCTCCAGGGCACGCAGGGCGACGGCGTCGGCGCGGATGGCGGCATCCCTGCTGCGGGGGCCGGGGCGCTTGGCCAGGGCCCGGGCGAGCCGGTTCAGGTAGAGCGGCGAGGTGTGGCGATGGGCCCGCACGCGACGGCGGAACCAGGGCTGGTCCGGGCCCTTGAGCAGCATGGTGACGATGGACGAGGACAGGATGCCCATGTCGTTGAGGGCGCTGCCGAGGCCGTGGATGGCGAACGGCACCGGCAGGGCGGTGATCGGCCGGTGCTTGCGCAGGTGGTCCACATGGGTCCGGTCGGGCCGGAACAGGGGGTCGAAGAACACGGCGACGTCGCCGCTCTTGATGAGGCCCTCCTCCATGTCGTCATAGCGGAAGGTGACCCGCGCCCGGTCGTTGGCCCAGCGCGTCTCGCCGGGCACCCGCGCGGTGTCGAGGGAATATTGCGGCATGCCGGCCAGCACCCGCCGGGCGCCGAGGCGGCTGGAGAACATCAGCGCGCCATAGCCGCCCATGCTCATGCCGTAGGTGACGACGGTCCGGTAGCGGGACAGGATGCCGTCCTTCCACAGGCGGTCGATCACCTCGTCCATCTCGGGCGTCTGCCACCAGTGGTTCCAGCGCCCGTAGAAGAAGATGGCCGGGATCTTGTTCTTGCCGAGAAACGCCTCGCTCGGCCCGGTGACCTGCTCGACCGGGGCGGTCTGCCACTTGCCGGAGCCGTTGCGGCCGGAAAAGCAGATCACGAGCGTGTCGCCGGGGTGGTTGCGGTGCTGGCGGACGACGATGTCCGCGCCGTTGAACAGGACCGAGTCTGTGTCCCGCGAATTCCACATGTTCGCGTATTCCCGAGGCTGCTGCACACTCACATCCCGTGGCCGGACGACATCACGGCCGATGGCATGGGTGCATCTGATTGGTCAAAACCCATTCATCTCGATACCCCGCCCGCGCGGGACGGCCGCGACACGGGCCGGGGGCGGCGGGGGAGGCTGCCCGGCGGCGCGCCCGTTCCCTGCCCGCTCCCTATCCCTTGCACCGGATGGGGATCGGCGGACGGTCAGGGACGTGGGCCGGCCGGCGCGCGCCGCCATGGCCCGGCGGGTGCGGCGCGGGCGGCGGCGGGCGGCGGAACGCGGCGGCACTGGTTCGGTTCGCGAAAGACGTGACCCATGGAGGCCTCTCAGCGGCGGCGGCTTGGGAGGAAATCCCCGCCAGCGGAGCGTCAACACCAACAGCGGGAGGCAACCCGGACCTCCTCTATCACAGGCCGAAATTCAGAAACAGGCGCCAAACCGCCGAACGGACGGCGGTTCGCCCGGGGCTGGCCGCCGCCGGCGGCCCCGGTTCCCGCCCCGCTCCAGCCGGGCTTCCCGCCGCCCGCACGGACCTGACCCAGCGGCCGGAACGGCCGCCGCCGGCGTGCCCGCGGTGTGTGGGACGGCGCCCGTCAGCCGTGGTCCGCGGCGTCCAGGTTCCGTGGGCGCGCGCGTTTTCTGCACGCGACCCGGGATCAGGCCGCCCGTCGGAGCGGCGGGTGGATCAGGACGCGACCGCGGGCACGAACTCGGCGGCGGGCTTGCCCGCGTTCCGCCGGTCCGCCAGGGCTGCCGGGCGAGGCGCGCCGGCCGCGTCCTCGGCGGTGCTGGAAGCGCCGGTCTGGGCCGGGTCCTTGGGGGCGGGCTTCGCGGCCGTCCGGGGCGGGGCGACAGGCTCGGGCGGAAGGGCGAGGGCGTCTTCCACCGAGATCACCATGTCCTGGCCGATCCGGGCGAACAGAGCCTTGCGCAGGCGCGCGTCGGCCTCATCCTTCAACAGGGTGGAGGCGAGCGCCGCCGCCAGGTGCGGCCGGCCGCAGCGCAGCGCCATCAGCACCCGCCGTTCCGCCAGATCGGCCCGTGGGCTTCCGCTCCGGGGCTCTCCGGGGGTGATCGCGGCATGGGCGAGATAGTCCACGGCGCGCTCGAACTGGCCGAGGTCGTACAGGATCTTGGCGAACCGGATCGCGAACCGCTCCCGCGCCAGGATGTCCGGGCGATGGGCGGCCTCCAGGGCATCCACCGCCGCCAGGGTCGGCGCCTGGCTGGTCTCGGCGATGCGGGTGGCGAGGGCGTGGACATCGACCCGCCGGGCCGCCGGCTTGGCCGGCGCGGCCGCCTTGGCCTTCCGGGCCTGGGTCTTCCGAGCCTGCGTCTTTCGGGTCGCCGCCAGCTCCGGGGCGGGTTCGGCCGGCGCGCGGTCCTTGGAGCCTGCCGCGGCGCTCGCTTCGGCGCTTGCCTTGGCCCGTGCCGCTGCCCTGGCTTCGCTCGCGGCCTTGATCTGGACCACCAGCTTGCGCCGGGCGGTGACGAGGTCGAGGCGCATCTTGCGATGGAGGCCGTCGAAATGGGGGATCCAGCTGTCCAGGAGGGCGATCGCGGCCTTGAGCTGGCGATCCTCCGCCAGCAGTCCGGCATGGGTGGTGACGATGCCGGCCGTCACCGACGCCCGGTTGGCGCTTTCCAGCCGCTTGGGCTGGGCCTGGAGCTGCTGGTCCAGGAGGGTGATGGCCTTCTGGCCGAGCCCGAGCGCGGCGGCCCGGCGGCCGCGCTTGAACAGCAGCCGCGACAGGGACGACAGATAGAGCGGCGCCGCCCGCCGGTGGGCGCGCACCTCAGAGCGGAAGGTCACCGGATCGAGCCCGGTGCGCAGGCTGCGGTCGATCACCGACGACAGGATGCCCATGTCCTCCAGCATCCGGCCGACCCGGTGCACCGCGAACGGGACCATCACATGGTCCACCGGGCGATGTCCGGCGATGAGGCCGGCGTGGACCCGGTCCGCCTTGTACAGGGGGTCGTACAGCACGGTGACTTGGCCGGAGGGGATCAGGCCCTCGGACATGTCATCATAGTGGTTGCGGTACTGCTTGCGGTCCTCGCCCCAGCGGCGCTCGCCGGGCACGCGCTTGGCATCCAGCGAGTATTGCGGCGCCACGGCGATCACCCGCTTCGCGTGGAGGCGGTTGGAATACATCAGCGCGCCGTAGCCGCCCATGCTCATGCCGTAGGTGACGATGGTGCGGTAGCGCTCGAAGATCCCCTGCTCCTCCAGCAGCCGGATCGCCTCGTCCATCTCGGGGGTCTGCCACCAGTGGTTCCAGCGGGCGGTGAACAGGATGGCGGGAATCTGCCGCTTGACGAAGAACGGCTCGCCCGACCCCACGATCTGGTCCCCGGGCTTGGTCAGGTTGCGCTTGGATCCGTTGCGGGGCGAGAAGCAGAAAACGAGTAAATCCGACTCCGGCTCAAGCCTTTGGCGAACAACGATGTCTGCTCCGTCGAAGATCAGCATGGCGCGAGAGAGCCTCCGGCACGTTCGGATACCTGATGCCATTTTACAGGATGCCGATCCCGCGTTGCAACCGGCATTCGCCCTTAGGGCATGTGCGTAGAGTTTTCAGGAAAAAGGCGAGTTTAGCCCGTGGATAGCCGAGGTTTATCGGTGCAATGGCCGCGGGTAGTTCGTTCCGGCATAGGGATCGACCGGGCGAATTCAAGAACGGGCCGGGAGATGACGGGCCCTTCACAGTGGGCGGATCGCGGCGGGCGCCGCGGGGCCCGCCGTCGCTGCTCCCGCCGTCCCTGACGCGGCCTCAGTCCGATCCGAACAGGTCGCGGGTGAAGACCTTGTGGGCGACGTCGGCGAGCTCTTCGGTGCAGCGGTTGGCGACGATGATGTCCACCTTCGACTTGAAGGCGGCGAGGTCGCGTTCCACCGGCGAGTTGAAGAACTGGGTGTCCTTCATCTGCGGCTCGTAGACGGTGACGGGAATGCCCTTGGCCTTGATCCGCTTCATGATGCCCTGGATGGAGCTGTCGCGGAAATTGTCCGATCCGGCCTTCATAGTCAGCCGGTAGATGCCCACGTGCCGCGGCGCCCGCGCCAGCACCCGCTCGGTGATGAAGTCCTTGCGGGTGGAGTTGGCGTCGACGATGGCGCGGATCAGGTTCTGCGGCACGGTGGAATAGTTGGCCAGCAATTGCCTTGTGTCCTTGGGCAGGCAGTAGCCGCCGTAGCCGAAGGAGGGATTGTTGTAATGGCCGCCGATGCGCGGGTCGAGGCTCACACCGTCGATGATCTCGCGGGTGTCGAGGCCGGAGGCCAGGGCGTAGCTGTCGAGCTCGTTGAAGAAGGCCACCCGCATGGCGAGGTAGGTGTTGGCGAACAGCTTGATGGCCTCGGCCTCGCCGGGTCCAGTGAACAGCACCGGCACGTCCTGGCGGATGGCGCAGCCCTGGAGCAGGCCGGCGAAGGCGTGGGCGGCCTCGGTATGGTCGCCGACGATGATGCGCGAGGGATAGAGGTTGTCGTGGAGCGCCTTGCCCTCGCGCAGGAATTCCGGGGAGAAAATGATGTTGTCGCGGCCGAGCGCGGTGCGCAGGTACTGCACGAAGCCCACCGGGATCGTCGACTTGATGATGATGGTGGCGTCGGGATTGATGCGGAGCGCCTCGCCGATCACCTTCTCCACCGACTGGGTGTCGAAGTGGCTGGTCTGGACGTCGTAATTGGTGGGGGTGGAGACGATCACGAACGCGGCGCCGGCGAACGCCTCCTCCGGGCTCAGGGTGGCGGTGAGGTCGAGCGGCTGTTCCGCCAGATAATGCTCGATGTCGGGATCGACGATGGGCGAGCGCCGCGCGTTGATGGCCTCCACCCGCGCCGGGTCCACGTCGAGCGCCGTCACCTTGTGCTTCTGCGCCAGCAGGACCGCATTCGACAGCCCCACATATCCCAGTCCCGCGATCGCTATCCGCATGTCGATGCTCGTCCTAACAGTGCGCGTCGTCCGTCCCTAGGTCCCCGACGCCGGAGTGGCTAGGCCCTTGGAAGCTCAGACGCGGGTTGCAGTTTGGCCATCCGCCGGGGCGGGTGGCGGGGGTCGCCTCAGCGGCGGGGCATGAAGTCGTCGATGAGGCGGTCGAGATGGGGTATCGAGATGAAGAAGTCGCTGTTGCAGCGGTTCCTGCGCACGCCCTGCGGGTTCTCCCGCCCCACCATGTGCGCGTAGGGCAGGTCGAACATGTCCGAGAGGCTGCGATAGGAGGTGGGGGACTGGTCGTAGCCCTCGGGCACGACCTCGATGACCGGGGTGCCGCGGGCGCAGTAGACGATGTTGGTCAGCGCCGCGCCGTGGGGGCCGATCACCATGGCGGCGTTCTTGAAGGCCCGCACCTGCTCGCCGATGGGATGGGCGCCGGCGTCGAAGATGCGGAAGCCGCGCTTGCGCAGGTGGGCGATCACCTCCGGCTCGTTCACCACCCGGCGCATGCGCACGGTGCCGCGGGGCACGTAGAGCAGGGCGCGGTCCTCGCGCCAGACCTGGGTCACCGCCTCGTGCTGGCGCAGGGCGCGCGGCAGCATGGGCGACAGATTGTAGCGGCCGATGGCGCTGGGCGCCGACAGGGTCAGCCGGCGCATGCGGGTACGCGCGGTGAGCCAGCGCACGTCGTCCTGGGCCACCCGGAAGAACTCCAGGCTGCGGGGAATGAAGCCCTGCTTGGGCGCCGGCGCCAGCAGGCGCAGTCCGGGGCGCTGCTTGAGCACGCGCTGGAAGATCGCCACCTTCGACAGGTAGCGCAGTGACCAGTTGAAATAGTTCTCGGCCAGGCCGGTGCCGAGCTGGAACGCCGGCTCGTCGAGGCTCTGGCCGACCTCGAAGTCGGGCACCTCCAGGCGCGGGGCGCGGCCGGCGAGCAGCTGGCGGCAGAGCTGGGGGTCGAGCCCGGGAAAGGTGCCGGCGAGCACGGCGGAATCCCGGACCGTCTCGCGCACGATCACGTCGCCGATGGTGACCAGGCCGAACGGGGGATGCACCACCACGTCCTCGAGCTCGGCGGTCCAGAACTCCTCGAAGCGCGGAGCGGCCTGATAGCTCGCCTCGAAGCCGTCCCACAGGGCGGTCAGGGCGGGGCTGGCCACGTCGGCGAAGTCGTAGCGGCCGGGGCCGCGCCGGTCCATGCGGGGAAAGAGCTTGCGGGAAATATAGGCGACGTGGGCGGGGTCGATGCTTTCAGTAACGAGGCTTTTCTTGCTCTGCGGGACCAGAGCGAAGATCGACTGCGTTGTCAAAAGCATCGTGCATCCCTGTCCCGCACGTATCGCTGATGCGCTCAGCCCCACGTCGACGCGGTCCGGATTAAGAGTGGAAGAGACCGAATGTCAATGGTTCGGGTGGCAGGGAGCCGGCGTGCCGGACCATGGTCCGGCGGGGCCGGAAGACCCGGCCGCCATGTGACGCAGGGCCGGCATGCTATAGCCTTGCGCCGGGCCCTGCCGGCGGGGCCCGCGCCGGTTTCAAGCCGAAAGCGATGGATGATCCATGCGGTTCCTGTTTCTCGACCTGGCCGGCGATGACGGATTGACCCGCGGCGCCAACGCGCTCGCCCGTGGCCTCGCCGCCGCCGGCGCACAGGTGGTGTGCGTCGGCGTCGACCGCCTGGGCACGCCCGCCGCGGACGAGCGCGGCGTGGTGCGCCTGCCCGGTCTTGGCGTCCCCGTCCGCCAGGACGGCGCGGCCGGGGACCCGGCCCTGGCGCTCACGGCGTTCCGCCAGGCGCGCGCCAGGGCGCTGGTCGCCCGGCTCCGGCCGGACCTCGTCGTCGCCACGGCGGCCGATGGTGCCGACGACGATGCCGCGACGGCGGCGGCGGCCGACCTCGGGGCCGGGAGCCGGGCCCGCTGGGCCGCCCTCCTCGCCGCTGGGGCGGACGGGCCGCGCCTGGTGTTCGACGGCCGCCGCCTGCCGGCCGAGGCCGGCGCCCTGCTGGCGGCGGCGGCCCCGGCTCCCCGCGCCCGCTCCGGCCCGGCGCTGGCGCTGGCGCTGCCGCGCGACGGCGCCATGGTGCCGGGGGGCAGCCTGGAGATCGCCGGCACGCTGCTGGGCGGCGGCGGCCTCAGCCGGGTCGCCGTGGCGGTCAACGACGGCCCGCCGCAGCCGCTCGACCTCGGCCCTGCCTGCCCGGGCCCGGGCCGGACCGTGAGCGGCCGCGTGGACGTGCGCGCCGAGGGCTGCCGGCTGGCCCTGCGCGTGGTCGGCGAGACCGCCTGGGGCGAACGGGTGGATCTGGGCGGGACGCTGGCCTGGCAGCCCCGGCACGTGCCGGCGGCGCCGCGCATCCTGCCGGTGGTGGTGGACGCCGCCATCCATGGGGCGGACGACGGACGGCGGGTGCTGCGCGGCCGGATTGTGGCGCCGGGCCATCCGCGGGAGCTGGAGGGGGTGATCCTGGAGGCATGGCAGGCCGGCGTCGGCGCGCCCGTGCCCCTGGACGCGGAAGGCGGGTTCGAGGCCGGGTTGACCGGCCCGGCCCATGCCGGCGTCCATTTGTGGGCACGCTTTCCCGACCACAGGCGGCGGGACGCTCATCTGTGCGGGCTCTGGCCGGCGCCCGGCGATGGCCCACCGGCGGCGGACGAAGACGGGACGGAGATCGACGCCTGGATTTCCGCCGTCGGCACCGAGGTGGCGCTTTCCGGTCCCGGCGCGCCGGCGCCCGGCGCCCGGAATATCATCCTGAACGGCCGGCCGGCCGAGGCGGTGACGCCCGCCTTGGAGACGCAAGACTTTGGTACGCAAGACCTTGGTACACAAGACCCTGGCGCGGCCCGGCCGTGGCGGGGGCGGCTGCCGGCCGAGGTGGACCTGCTGGCGATCGAGGATGGGGACGGGCTGGGCGCGGCCCGCAGCCTGGCGCCGCGCCGCGCCGCGCCGGGCGAGGCGCTGCGGCGGGCCCGGCGGGCGGGCCGGATGCTGCGGCTGGAGCATGCGGCCGGCGCGGCCGAGACGGTTCACCCGCTGCGCCTGCAGCCCGTGGCGGGCGAATGGGCGCTGGTGGTGCGGCGGGGCCTGGCGGTGGAGGACCTGCCGCTGGGCGATGTCACCCGGATCGAGCCTGCCGACACGTCGTGGAGCGGCCTTGCCGACCGCGCGGCCGGCCGGGCGCTGAAGGAGCACGGCCAGGGCCTGAGGCCGCCGGCGCGGCCGCTGGCCGGCGACCTGCCGCCGCCTTCGGTGCTGCCGGTTCCGGCCTGCGACCTGCGGCCGCCGCCGGCCGTCATCGACCGGGTGGTGCTGGTCCGCCCCGGCGCCTTTCCCACCGACGACCTGTATGTGCTCCATCCGGTGCCGCCGGTGCTGCGCGAGCTGGGGCTGGAGCTGGAGGTGGTGACGATCGGCGACGGGCCGGAGGCGCCGCCGCCGTTGTCCGCCGACACGGTGGTGATCGTCTCGCGTCAAGCCAGCCCGGCGTGGATCGACCGGCTCGCGCGCAGCCCGGCCTTCGTCATCTACCTGATCGACGACGACATTGCGGCGGCGGCGGATTCCCCCGGCATGTCCCACGACTTCCGGCGCCGCATGATGGAGCTGCTGCATTCGGACGTGGCGCCGCTGCTGCGCCGCTGCGACCGGCTGCTCATCACCGCGCCGGGCCTGCTGGCGCGCTACGCCAGCCCCAAGACCGAGGTCATGGCGCCGCCATTCGTGCGCCCGCCGCGCACCCTCGATCACCTGCGTGAGCCGGGCATCGTCCGCCTGACCTACCAGGGCACGGAGAGCCATCACGAGGACATCGAGTTCCTGTTTCCCAGCCTCGGCCGCATTCTGGAGCGGCACCCGCATGTGCACTGCTCGCTGTTCGGCCGCCGCACGCTGCCGGCCCCGCTGCGGGGCCATCCCCGGGTGGAGGTCATGAAGCCGCTGCCGTGGAGCGACTATGTGGCGTTCGTGGCCGCCACTCCGGCCCACATCGCCCTGGCGCCCATGCTCGACACCCCGTTCAACCGGGGCAAGTCCATCCTGAAGGTCCTCGATGCCGCCTCGCTGGGCGCCGCCGGGGTCTTCTCCCGGGTGATGCCGTTCGACACCCTGGTGCGCGACGGCGTGGACGGGCTGCTGGTGGACAACGATCCGGCCTGCTGGGAACAGGCCCTCGACGATCTGGTCACCGCGCCCGGGCGGATCGCCGCCCTGGCCGAGGCGGGCCTGGCGCGGGCCCGGCGGCTGGGAGCGCTGGAGGCGGCCAGCGCCGTCTGGCGGCGGCTGCTCGGCCACGCCGCGCCGGCGGCGTCCGTCGACAATGCCGGAGCGGCATGTGATATGGACCCGGACTGAGCGGGAGCGCCGGCGGACCACCCGCCCGGCTGGGGCGTCCGGCGTCTCCCGCCCCGGCGCCGGGCCTTGGCGCCCTCGCGCCACCCTTGTTTCCGGGACGGACCGGCACGCGACATGAGCCTTTTCGATGAAACGCCCGATGGCGGGCGCGGTGCCTCCGATGCCGGCGCCTCCCCGTTCCTGATCTCGGCTTTTCCCGGTGGCGGTGGCGACCATCTGCTGGCGGAGCTGGCGGCGCGGCCGGGCCTGTGCGTGGCCCCGCCCGCGCCGTGGCCGGGCGCTCCGGACCCGGCGGACCGGCCGGAGGAGACCGGGGCGCACCCGGACGGGGCCGCGACGGCGGATCGGCCGGAGCAGGAGGAGCGGGGGGGCCGGCGTGTCGCCCTGACGTGGCGGCCGGGCGTCGGCGGCGGGCTGGCGCTGGTGCGCAACCCCTTCCATGTGCTGGCTGAGCTGTCCGCCGGCCTCGGCGCGGCCGGCCCCGCGCAGGCGCGGGCGCGCGGAACCTTGCTTCGAGCCCTCGCCGCGATCCTGTCCGGATCGGAGGAGGGCCACGAACCGGGGGCCGAGGGCATGGTGTCCGATGGGCTGGCGCTCGACGACACCGGCCCCGACGACACCGCTTTCGCGGCCCTTGTCGCCGGCCTGTGGGCCCGGCATGCGCGGGCCCTGCTGGCCAGTGGCCTGCCGCTGCTCCAGCTGGAGCGGTTCGCCGCCGCGCCCGAGGCCTGGGCGGCGCATGTGGCGGCCTGCGCCATCGGCGGCGCGCCGCTGCCGGAGGCCACCGACGCGCTGCTGCTGCCGGCGGCGAGCGTGCGGGCGGAGCAGACCGGCTTCGCCTTGTCCGATGCCCAGGTGAGCGCCATCGTCCTGGTCGCCGCCGATGCGCTGCGGGCGTGCGGCTATCAGTGGCACGACGGCGGGCTCGCGGTGCGGCCGGCCGGGCCCGTGGCGGCGGTGCCGGCGGCGGGCGATTCCCCCATCCAGGCCCAGTTGCGGACCCACGGCGCCGCCATCGCCGGCCTGTCGGGGCAGGTGCGGCGGGCGCTCGAGGCCGGCCGGCGCCGCGAGCAGACCCTCGACGTCATGGGCCAGGTCATCGCCGATCTGTGCCGCCAGCAGGAGGCGAGCTTCAAGGCCAGCCAGCAGGAGCTGGCCGACCGGGCGGCCGAGGCGGCGCAGGCCCGCCATGCCCTCGATCTGGTGCAGGCCCGCACCGCCCATCTCCAGCGCGAGCTCTCGGCCATCCGGGGGTCCGGGCTCACCCTGTCCGACCTCGACGTGGCGCCGCCGACGGCCAAGTTCGTCCGGCTCGGCGAGGATGTGATCGAGGTGGGGCGGACCAAGAATACCCCGGCCCGGATCAGCCTGACGCTGCCGGCGGCGCCGGCCTCCAACTGGATCGTGGTGCTGTCGGTCACGGTGGAGGCGGCCGGCGGCGAGGAGGCCCTGCCGCCGCTCGGCCTCTCTTATGCCAGCGGCCCGCGCAACCGCCGCCTGCGCCTGCCGGTGGCGGTCGGCGACAACCTGCTGATGTTCATCCTGTCGGGGGTGAACGAGAACGCGACCGCGAGCCTCCTGATCGAGCCGCGCGCCGCCCCCTACCTGATCTCCGACCTCGCCTTCATTCCGCTGACCATGACGGCGGGGCGCGGGAGCGCGCCGGCCGAGGCGCCCGACCCGGCCGAGGAGGAAGCGCCGGAGCTTGAGGCGCCGGAGCCGGGCCTGGAGGCCGACGAGGTCCCGGTCCACGCCCCCGAGGCGGCCCTCCCGCTCCCGGCCGCTCCGGACCATCAGCCGGCGTCGGAGCCTGCTTCCGAGCCGCGCGCGGAACCGGGTGCCGACGCCGAGGCGGACGCGCCGCCGGTGGCGGTCCCCCGCCACAATTAAGCCTTGCCACGGCAAGGCGCCACGCCCCATAGAGGCCGCCATGCGAGGTCGTATCGTCAGCCTGAAGAACCGGGTCCTGCGCGCCTGGGCCTGGGACCCGGCCCGGCCCGGCGTGCCGTTGCAGGTCGTGGTCGGCGTCGACGGCGCCGCCTCCGCGCCGCTGCCGGCCCAGGCCCAGATCAGCGCCGACGCCAAGGCCGGTTTTCCCGGCGGTCCCCACGGCGTGCGCCATGTCTTGCCCTTGTCCCTGTTTCCCAAGGACAAGGAGGTGGTGCGCACGGTCGTGCTGCAGGTGCTGGACGACCACGGGGCAGCGGCGACGCTGCACGAGCGGCGCATGACCTTCCCGCTCCGCGCCACCCTGCTGGAAGCCCAGGTCGAGAAGCTGCGGCGCGGCCGCTGCCACGGCTGGGCCGGCTATCCCTTCGACCCGCGGCGCACGGTCGAGGTGCGCCTGCAGCGGGGCGACGCCGTGATCGCCAGCGCCATGGCCGACCAGCCGGTGAGCGACCCCGAGGCGGGCGGCCTGGCCTGCGGCTTCGAGCTGCCGGTTCCGGCCGGGCTGTGGGCGGAGCTGCAGCCGGGCGAGCGGCTGCCGGTGCGCACCGCCGAGGGCGAGTTCATCGGCAGCGCCCTGGTGAGCGCCGACGACATCGTCTGGGGCCTGCTGAACATCGCCCGCCAGAGCGAGCGCTCGGGCGGCCTGGGCAGTGCCTTCGCGGCCCTCGACCGGGCGCTGCACTGGTCGCCCGACCATGTGGAGGCGCTGTGGCAGCGGGCCCGGCTCGCCGCCCAGGCGGGCGACAGCGCGGCCGCGCAGGCTCTTGCCGCGCGGGTGCGCGGGCTCGATCCGGCCCATGGCGCGGCCATCAACCTCATGGCGCGCCTCGCCCTGGCCGAGGGCCGCCGCGACGAGGCGCTGGCCCTGTGGGAGCAGATCGCGCCCACGGCGAGCGCCTATCGCGAGGCGGTGCTGCGCCGGGGTCAGGCGCTCAGGGACATGGGCCGGCCCTGGGAGGCGATCCCCCTGGCCCGCGCGCTGCTCGACGCCCGGGACGACGACGTGGACGCCCATCTGCTGCTGGGCCGCATCTATCTGGAGCTCGGCCAGACGGGGCCGGCGCGGCGGCACTTGGCGCAGGTGAGCGCGGCCCGGCCCGAGGACCGCAAGGTGGCCGACCTGCTGGCCGCCGCCGCGCCGCCGCCGCCGCCACCACCGGTCCGGGCGCCGGAGCTGTTCGCGGGCGGCGCCCTGCGGGCCTGGACGGCGGCCGCAGCCGGCCGGCTGGAGGCGCCGGGCCTGCTGCTGCCGACCCTGTTCCTGCGTCCGGCCACCGGCGACGGCGCCGTGGACTACCGCATCGGCGCGCTGTCCTTCTTCCAGGCCGGCGGTCCGCCGAGCCATGACATCACCCTGGCCGCCCGGGACGGCGCCGCAGAGCTGGGCCTGCGCCTGCGGGGCGACGCCGGGACGGCGGCGGGGCTGCGCCTGTCCCTGGAGGCGCTGGCCGCCGCCGGCGCGGACGTCACCATCGAGGTGGGACTGGGCCTTGGCGCCGCCGCGGCCGCCGTCAGTCCCACGGCCACGCGGCGGGTGGCGGAGCTGGCCGCCGGGCGCCGCCGCGAGATCCTGCTGTTCGATCTTGTGCCCACGCCCCATGAGGCGGCGGCGGTGGCCGCCGGGACCGCCTGGCTGGTGCTGCGGCTCGCCGCCGGCGCGGCGGCGACGCTGCGCGCGCCCTGGCCGGTGGCTCCCCTGCCCGGCGCGCCGGTGGCCGGGGTGCCGGGACCCGAGGGGCTCGATCCGGCCGCCCTGGCGGTGCTGCGCCAGGGCTCTTCCCCGCGCCGCGCCGGGCCCGGCCTTTCCATTGCAGGGAGGGCGTGATGCGCGCCGAGGGAGGGCCGGTGGCGCCCGAGACCGCCAGCCCCCGGGCCGCCCTGGCGGACGCCGGGGCCTATGTCCTGGACGCGGCGGACCGCCGCCTGTCCGGCTGGGTCCGCGACGACGCGGATGCGGCCGAGGCGCTGGCGCTGGCGGTGATCTGCGGCGGCCAGCTCGCCAAGGTGGTGGTGGCCGATGCCGCCCCGCCCGCCGGCGCTCCGGCCGGGGCGCGGGGCTTCCTGTGGCAGCTGCCGGCCCCGATCTGGGCCGCTGGCGGCGCCCTGCGGGTGATCGAGCTGGCGCGCGGCACGGCGCTGGCCGGACCGGCGGAGCTGCCCCGGGACGCGCTTCGAGATCTGGCCCCCGTGGCCGGCGCCTCCGGGCCGGACTGGGGCGCGGCGCCGCGCGGCTGGCCGCTGGGCCTGGCCGGGCCGCTGGAGGCGCGCATCAATCCGCTGACCGAGGATGTCCATGTCCTGGCCGACCCCCAGGCGGTGCGGCCCTGGTTCGCGCGCGCGGAGGGGCCGGCCGCCGGCGATCTGGCCGGCCCTCCCGGCCCGGGCTGGGCGGTGCGCGTCGAGGCCGAGGCCGCCGCCGACTGGACGGTGCTGCAGCGCCTGCCCGCCGCCGCCGCCGGACTGGCGGCGACCACCGCCTGCAAGTTGTGGGTCCGCCTCACCCGCGCCAGCTCGAACATCACCTTCGTGCCGGCCGACGTCTTCCTGAGCCGCCGCGATGGCCAGGGTTTCCAGACGCTGCGTCGGCTGCGTCTCACGCGGGTGACCCGGCCGTTCTGCGCCATCGCCTTCCAGCCGGTCCTGGAGGACGAGGAACGGGCGCTGGCGGCCGAGGGCCGGCTGTGGCTGGGCCTGTCGGTGGCCGGGGTTCCCGGTCTCGAGGTCTGCCCGGTGGTGCCGGCGGCGGAGCCGGCCGGCGGCGGCTTCGAGGACGGCCGGCTGGCCGCCACCTTCGCCGCCTGCGCGCGGCCGCCGGAGCCGCCGCCGGCCATGCCGGCCGGCGATGCCGGCCTCACCGACATCATCGTGCCCGTCTACAACGGCGCCGAGACCGTGCTGAGGTGCCTGAAGGCGCTGCAGGCGGCCACCGATACCCCGTTCCGGGTGCAGGTCGTGGACGACGGCAGCCGGGCCTACACCACCCGGCTGCTGGAGCAGCTGGTGGCGGGCGACGGGCGCTTCCACCTGCACCGTCGCGCCGCCAACCGGGGCTACACCAAGTCGGTGAACGAGGGGCTGCGGCTGACCCGCGCGCCCTGGGTGGTCATTCTCAACAGCGACACCGTGGTGTCCTCCGGCTGGCTGGGGCGGCTGCACCGGGCGCTGGCGGCGGTGCCCGGCGCCGGACTGGCCGGGCCGCTCTCGAACGCGGCCTCCTGGCAGTCGGTGCCACAGGTGAAGACCATGGACGGGCGCTGGTCGCAGAACGACTTCATCGGCCCGGACCAGGTGGAGCAGGTCCAGGCGCGGCTCGCGGCGGTGTCGCGGCGGGGCTACCCGCTGTTTCCCCTGCTCAACGGCTTCTGCACCCTGTTTTCCCGCGCCGTGTTCGAGCGCTGCGGCGATCTCGACGAGGATGCCTTCCCGCTCGGCTATGGCGAGGAAACCGACCTGTGCCTGCGCGCCCGTGCCGCCGGCTTCAAGGCCGTGGTGGCGGACGACTGCTTCGTCTACCACGAGAAAAGCGTGAGCTTCGGGTCCGCCACCCGCGCCGGCCTGACCCGCCAGGGCGGATTCGAGCTCAAGAACAAGCATCCGGGCGTGAACATCGCGGCCCTCGAGGAGGTCATGCGGAGCGACCCGGTGATGGCCGCCCTGCGCCTCGACCTGGCGGGGTTGCCGGCGGAGCTGGAAGCGGAGCTGCGACAGTAATGGCGAAGATCGCGTTCGTATTGCCCGTTCCCGGCGGCAGCGGCGGCGCCCATTCGGTGATGCAGGAGGCCGATGCCCTGCGGGACCTCGGGGCCGAGGTGACGGTGTTCGTCAATTCCCGCAACATCGAGGCTTTCCTCGACACCTACGACCGGTTCGCGTGGGTGGGGAGCCACGTCCTGCCGTTCCAGAACGCCCGCGAGCTGGGCGCCCTGGCGGCGCGGGCCGAGGTGGTGGTGGCCACCACCAACACCTCCACCCACACCCTGGCCGAGGCCATGCGGGAGACCCGCGCCAGCTTCCGCACCGCCTATTACGTGCAGGATTACGAGCCGCTGTTCTACGATGCCCAGTCCCTCGACTACCGGCTCGCCCTGACCAGCTTCTCGGTGCTGCCCCAGTGCACCTATTTCGCCAAGACGCGCTGGCTGTGCGACCTGGTGCGCGCCACCCACGACCACGAGGTGGGGCTGGTGGTGCCCAGCATCGACCATGGCCTGTACCGGCCCCGTGCCCGCGCCGCCCGCACTCGCCCGGTGCTGTGCGCCATGGTGCGCCCCTCCACCCCGCGCCGGGCGCCGCGCCGCACCCTGGCGGTGCTGGCGCGGGCCGCGGCCGGCGCGTTCGGGCCGGTCGAGGTGAAGGCGTTCGGGGCCGGGGCGGACGACCTCGCCGCCGCCGGCCTGGCGGTGCCGGCGGGCGTGGAACTGCTCGGCAAGCTGAAGCAGCAGGAGGTCGCGGCGCTGCTCGGCGACGCCGACGTCTTCCTCGACCTGTCCGATTACCAGGCGTTCGGCCGCACCGCCGCCGAGGCCATGGCCTGCGGCTGCATCCCGCTCGCCCCCGCCCTGGGCGGTGCCGGCGACTTCATCGCCGACGGCGTCAACGCCTTCCTCGCCGACACCACCGACCCCGCGGCGGTGGAAGCCGCGCTCAGCCGCATGCTCTCCATGTCGCCGGCCGAGGCCAACGGCGTGCGCTATGCCGGCCTGGAGACGGTGGCCGCCTTCACCCCCGTGCGCGCCGCCCTGTCGGAGCTGCGCGTTCTCGGCCTGAGCTGATGTCTCCCGGCCCCGCCGCGTCGCCGGCGGGAGGCGTTCGGGGCGGCTTCCGGAGAGGCCCGCTCCTGCCGAGGGTGCGGACATGAGCACCGGATATGCGGGGGGCCCGCTTCCCGAACACCTGCGCCCCTATTCGCTGATGCCGTTCTGGTTCTGGAACGACGCTCTGTCCGCCGCCGAGATTTGCCGGCAGATCGCCGATTTCGAACAGCATGGCGTGCACGGCTTCGTGCTGCACCCGCGCATCGGGCTGCCGCCGGACCTCGCCTGGATGAGCCCGCGCCTGCTGGATTTCATGGGGGTGGCGATCGAGGCCGCGCGGGCGCGGGGCATGAAGGTCATCCTGTATGACGAGGGCATGTATCCCTCGGGCGCCTCGGCCGGCCAGGTGGTGGCGCGCCATCCGGAACTGGCCTGCCGCTGCCTCCGCCTCTGGCCGGCCGACGCGGCGCCGCCCGGGGCGTCCATCGTCGCCGCCTTCACCCGTCCCGACGGCGCGCGCTACGTGGTCGTCGACGCCGTGTCTGGCTCGCAGATCCGTGGCCTGCATTATGCCGACGAGGCCAACGCCGTCGACGGGCTCCATCCGGCGAGCGACATCCTCAACCCGCGCACCGCCGAGGTGGTCATCGAACTGGTCTACGAGCGGTATCGCGCGGCGTTCGGCGCCCATTTCGGCGACACCATCCTCGGCATCTTCACCGACGAGCCCAGCGCCCTCGGCCGCAACCGCGACAAGACCCTGCGGCCGGGAACCACCGGCCTGCTGCCGGTCGTGAGCACGATCCTGGGCTATGACGTCTCCCGCTCCATCGACCGCCTCTGGTTCGACGATTTCGGTGATGCGCTGCGGTTCCGGGCCGATTACGCGCGGGCGATCGAAACCCGGCTGGAGCAGACCTGGTATCGCCCGCTGGCCGACTGGTGCGCGCGCCACGGCCTCGCCCTGTGCGGCCATCCGGCCCGGGGCGACCAGATGGACGTGCAGAAATACTTCCACATCCCGGGCCAGGACCTGGTGTTGCGGCGGATCCTGCCGAACCAGCGCGGCGCCCTGGCGGGGCCGGAATCGACCCAGGCGAAACTGACCTCGTCCTACATGGCCAACCATGGCCGGGCCCGGAACAGCAACGAGTTCTGCGGCGGCTACGGGCACGAGACCACGTTCGCGGATGTCGGCTGGCTCGCCGACTGGTGCCTGATCCGCGGCGTGAACATGCTGATCCCCCATGCCTTTTACTACAGCGTGCGCGGGGTGCGGCGCGATGAGCGCCCGCCGCAGGTGGGCGGCGTCGGCTGTTCCTGGTGGGCGGAGTTTGCCCCGTTCGCCCACCATTGCGCCCTGCTGTCCTGGCTGAATGCCGGCACCCACCTGTGCGAGGTCGCGGTGCTGACCGATGGCCAGGCCTGCAGCTGGGTCGCCGCCGAGCAATTGTATCGCGCCCAGATCGACTTCAACTACATCACCGCGGCGGACGTGGCGGCCGGCGCCGCCGCGGACGGGCATCTGGGCATTGCCGGCATGCGCTATCGGCTGGTGATCATCGACGGGCTCGATGCCCTGGCCGACGAGACCCGGGCGAAGCTGGCGCCGCTGGCCGCCGCCGGCCGGGTGCTGGCGCTGCGGACCCGGGATGGGGGCGTGCTCGACCTTCCGGGGGTTCGCTCGAAGCGCCGGCCGGAGGACCTGCCGCGCCTCGCCCGCGCCATCCTGGGCTCTCCCTTCACCGGGCTTTCGAACGTCCCGGGCCTGCGGGTGCGCGCGGTGCGCCAGGACGGGGCGACCCATCTCCTGTTCTTCAACGAGGACGAGCCGCCGCTCGCCGCCACCTTCACCTATGGCGCGCACGCCCGCGGCGCCTGGATCGCCAGCACCACGGGCGCGGGCACGGCGGCGGCGGCGCCGTTCCGGCTCGATCTCCAGGGGCGGCAAACCGCGATCCTGCGTCTCGAGGACTGAAGGCCATCGGCCCGGCCGCCGACCGGGCCAGAGGGGCAGCCGAGAGGCAGCAGCCCCGGCGCGCGGGGCTCACACCCGATTTTCCACCACGTAGTCGACGATGTCCTCGAACGCCACGGCCTCCTGGCGCAGCGGGTGGAAGTAGCGCGAATGCTGGATGTAGGCGGCGTGGAACACGTCCTCGACGCTGCGCGTCCGGGCGCGGCGCTCCACCGTCACCCGGTCCTCGGTCAGGCCCCATCCGGCATAGAAGGGGAGGCCGTAGCAATGCACCGTCTTGCCCGCGAGCAGCGCCTCGAAGCCGAGGTTGGAGCTGACCACGAACACCTCGTCCACCAAGTCGAGGAGGGCATAGGGATTGATGTCGAAATTGACCTGGTGAATGTTGGTCATGAACTTGGCGAACGGCAGGCGGCTGCTTTCCAGATAGCTCGCGTTCTCGCTCTTCGCCGGGTTGCTGTGCTGCTTCACGAGGATGTCGCAATCCTCGTAATTGGCGATGACCTCGCGCAGCATGCGCTCGAAGGTGGTGGCGTCGGCAAGGCCCTGCGGCACCGCCGGGTCGCCGATGGCCTGGTCCACCACCAGCACCTTCCTGCGGCCGGCGGTGCCGATGTTGAGGGCGAGGTCGGGCGCCCGGTTGTCCTTGGTGACCCGCGTCGCCACCAGCTTGTCGATGGCGGCGCGGGCGCGGGCCTGCTCCGGCGCGCTCAGGCTCGCCTCGCCCGCCAGCCAGCGCTCCAGGCGCGAGGCGCGGGTGGCGTCGTAATAGGCCGTGGTGTCGTCGAGGATCAGGGAGATGGCCGGAACCGTGTCGCCTTCCGGCGCGCCGATGAAGCCGTCCTCCACCACCACCACGGAGCGGCCGAGGGCGCGGGCGGCCTCGGTCTGCTCGGTGGCCGCGGCGCTGGGCCCGACGCCCCATTGCACGAACAGGTC
This sequence comes from Xanthobacter cornucopiae, assembly GCF_043195065.2. Classification (NCBI taxonomy): domain Bacteria; kingdom Pseudomonadati; phylum Pseudomonadota; class Alphaproteobacteria; order Hyphomicrobiales; family Xanthobacteraceae; genus Xanthobacter; species Xanthobacter cornucopiae. Next base: position 41,267 of record NZ_JBAFWM020000001.1, on the reverse strand, counting down.
CACCGAGGCGATGGATTTCAGGTTGCTCATGCTGTCGCGGCTGTCCACCCGGGTGCGGGCGTTCAGCAGGGCGAGCAGGTTGGGCTGGCGCGCCTCGGACAGGAAGGTGGCCGGAGGCACGCCGAGGACGTCGATCCGCTGGCGCGCGAACAGGCGCTCCACCGCATTGGGACGCGGGGTGAGAAGGTTCGGGTTGTCCGCCAGCTCGCCGAGGAAGGCGCCGATGCGGGCGGAGGCCCGGCCGTCGAAGCTGCCGATGCCGAACATGTCGGCGGCCCAGGCCATGCCCTCCGGCGGATAGGTCCACTCGCCCGCCAGCATGGTCTTGAGGTGGGCGGCCATCTCGTCCGGATTGCGCGCGGCGGGAATGCCCACCTGCTCCCAGATCTGGTCGAACTCCACGTATTTCATGGACAGCGCCGGCCGGCCGAGCAGCGCCGCCTCGAACAGCATGGTCGAGTTGACCGAGGAGACCACGTCGGCGTGGTAGAGCGCCTCCTCGGGATTGACCAGGTAGCAATGGGCGTCGTCCACGGCGCCCAGGGGCGACTTGGTGAGCTGGCGGCGCAGGTCGGTGCCCAGCACGTCGTCCTTGGACGGCGGCAGGCGCACCATCAGCTGGCAGTCGTTGGCCTGGGCATAGGCGAACAGGTCGTGGATGGCCTGGCGCTGCGACTTGCGGGCGAGGCGCGTGTCGAGCTGGGAATCCAGCGGCTGGGTGGCGAACAGGATCAGCCTGCGGTCCGGATTGAGGCCGTAGAGGCCGCAGAACTGGGCGCGGGTGAGGAAGGGCTGATAGCTCACATAGGGGTCGAACTTCGGCGCGCCGACGGCGCGGAAGCGATCAGCCGGATAGCCGCGTTCCAGGAAGATGTCCTGCTGCAGCCGGCCCCAGCCCAGCACCACGTCGGCCACCGGGATCGAGGCCTTGGCGGTCGGGTCCCAATAATATTTGTCACGATCGACGAAGACGGACTCATGGGGAATGAGGATCTTCGGAATCTGCAGCTCTTCGCAGACATTGGCGATGACATGGGTCACCGGTGTCCAGTCGAATGTGAAGATGATACCGCGCACGTTCTTGCGCAGCTGCACCAGGCGGCGCACCACCAGCTTGCGATAGGTGTCGGTGTTTTCCTGGGCGAAACGGAAAATCTCGCGCCGCGTGGCGTTGTCCTCGATCCCCAGGAACATGTCGAAGGGCACGAGCTCATAGCCGATATTGGTGCCGAGCCGGGCGATGAGGGCGTCGGTGTGCTCGGCGATCCACGGCATATAGAGAAACACCGGCTTGTCGCCGGTGAGGAAGCGCTTGGTCTCGGGCGCCGGATGCGGCCTGTACCATCCCGGCACCACCATGGCCGGCTGCTTGCTCTCGCGCACCGGCTCCTTGAGCTTGGGGCGGGCGGGCTTTTTCTTGAAAAGGCCGTTCAGGAATGCGGAGGTATTGGAAAATACCGTCGTCAGAGTCGTCATTTCCCTCAGTCCCTCCACGTCAGCGCCCTCGACGGGCCTGAACGCCGGGTCCGTTCGCCGGACCCGTGTCGCCGGCCCCGCGCGGCGCGGTCTTCAGTGCACCGCGGCGCGGCCGGCAGTCCAGCATGAAAGATTTATAATTTTCTCTCTTTTCACAGCAAGGCGGCCCGCCCGCCGGCGCGGCGGACGGCGCCCGCGTGGGGCGTCCGCCTCAGCCCGGCGCGACGATCGAGCGGTAGTCGTTGAGCATCTCGGCATAGGTCGTCAGCTTCCAGAAGGAAGAGGCGGCATTGTCCGACATGCTCGCGAGCAGCTGCGGGTCGCCCACCAGGCGGCCCATGGCCTGCTGCCAGGCGGCGCCGTCCTTGTAGGGGACGATGAAGCCGTTGTCGCCGTCCACCACCTGCTCCAGCACGCCGAAGACCGGGGTGGACACCACCGGCAGGCCGAACAGCAGCGCTTCCATGGTCGAGCGCGGATAGCTCTCCTGCGTCGAGTTCATGAGGAAGATGTCGCTGGCGCGGTAGTAAAGGCCGATGTCCGGGGTGGTGGAAACGACCAGGAGCTTGCTCTGGATTTCCGGCGGCAGCACGTTGTATTCGCGCCGGAAGATTTCAAGGCCGGTGTTCTCGGTGGCGCCGACGAACATGATGGTCAGGCGGGCGCGGATCTCCTCCGGCAGCGCCTGGTACCAATGCGCCAGCTCGAGCTGTCCCTTGCGCTCGTTGATGGTGCCGACGCAGATCGCCAGGATGTCGGCCTCGATGCCGAGCCGGGCGCGGGCCTCGGCCTTGGTGAGGTCGAGCGCCGGGCCGAACGGGCCGGCGTTGACGCCATTCTTGATCAGGCGGATGTCCGGCGTCATCGGCTGGTCCGACCAGAACTGGGAGGTGTTCTGCGACACGAAGACGACGCTGCGGGCGCACAGCAGGCCCTGCTCCGCCGCCTCCTGCCCCATCGGCGTGTAATAATTGAAGCGGTCTTCCTTCTGGAAGCTCTCGCGGATGATGATGGAGGCCGGCAGGCCCACCTCATTGGCGAAGGCCGCGAACGGCGCCGACTTGATGGTGTTGGCGATCACGTAGTCGATTTCATTCTCGGCCAGGAACGCCTTGAAGTCGCGGCGCACGGCGTCGAAATTCTGGTTGAACACCCGCATGGGCGGGCGGTTTTCCTCGGTGAAGGTCCGCACCTTCACCCCCGCGTCGGCATAGGCCTGGGCCAGGGCGCCCGGCGCGGTGCAATAGACGAACGGCTCGATGCCGGCATGGGCCTTCAGGCCCAGCGCCACCTCGAACAGGCTCTTGGGCGCGCCTTCCCCGTAGTTGAGGTTGTGGGTGACATAGGCCACCCGCCGCGGCTTCTCCCGCCGGGTGTCGTGGATGCGGTCCAGGAACAGCTGGAGATAGGCGGCGCGCACCGCCCGGTTGCCGTGCTCGGCCTCGATCACCGCCTGCACCTTCTGCAGGTAGGTCCGCCGCTCGCCCGGCTGTTCCAGCCGCCGGACCGCCGCTTCCAGCTCCTCGGCCGTGGAGACCACGGCCCAGTCGCACCCGGCCTGGCGCAGGATCTGCGCCGACGGGCGCGAGCTTGCCACGATCGCCGGCACGCCGTGCGCCACGGCGGTGACAAAGCGGTTGGGGCTCTTGGTCTTCTCCTCCTCGGCGTGGGAGATGACGCAGATGGACGCCGCCTTCAGCTCGTCGAGGAAGGTGGCCATGGCCCATTCGATGGCATGGGGCGCATAGTCCGGCAGGGCCGAGAAATAGCTTTTCCGGGACACGATCCGCAGCGCGTAGCCGTGGCTTCGCGTCATCTGGTCGAGGATCCAGCGCGCGGACTCGAAATTGCCGCGCTGCGGCGAGCCGAACCACAGCACCCGCTTCGGCTCCACCGGCGCGGCGTCGCGGAAACCGCGGCTGTAGTCGATCATCTCCGGCACGCAATAGACCGGCTTCAGGGGGAAGCGCCGGGCCAGCTCGGCCTTCAGCTCGATGGTGGGGGTGATGACCGCATTCGCCCGCGCCATCAGCTGCTCGAAGCGCTCCAGGGAGTTGACCTCCCCGGACGGCATCTTGAACACCTTGGGGTTCTCGAAATAACGGTCGCACACGTCGTAGACGAGGAAGGTTTCCGGCTTGTCCAGCAGCGCCTGGTACAGCGGCTCCTCGGCCGACTGGATCACCAGCGCCACGTCGACGTCGGTGCCGCCGTCGTCGGTGACCGCCAGCGGGCTCGGGGCCTGGGCCAGCAGGGCCGCCGGGAAGTCGCTGCGCAGGCGCGAGGAGGCGAAGTTCGGCGTCGGCTTCCAGAACGGGAAGAAGCCGACGCTGCGCACCGGCTCGGACCCGCCGCGCACCAGGGCGCCGCGGAACACCGCCTCGTACTGCTCGGCGATCTTCTTGATGTCATGGTGGTCGAGGGCGAACTGCCGGGCGTTCTCGCGCACCCGCGCCGCAAGGCCCGGCTGGTCGCGCAGCGCCGTGATCGCGGCGACGATGTCTTCCACGTCGCGCGAGCGGATGAAGCCGTCGACCCCGTCGGTCAGGCGCTCGGCATGGTAGCCGGCGCCGGTGGTGGTGATCACCGGCACGCCCGAGGCCAGCGCCTCCATGATGACGTTGGAGCTGCCCTCGCGGCCGGGGGCGACCGGGTGCAGCAGCACGTCGATCTTGGCGTAGAAATCCTCGCCCATCCGGTCGTGCGGGATCTGTTCGGGCCCCTTGTGGGTGCGCAGCAGCGGCACGCCCGCTTCGGTGGCGGCGGCGATGGCGATGTCGAGGCCCTTCACGTCCCGTTCCGCGCTCGACCCGGCGCTGGCGGCGAAGCCGGCGGTGAACGGCCGGCCGGCCTCGCGCGCCGCCGGCGCCCAGCGGTCGAGATCGAGGCCGTTGGGAATGAGGATGGCGTTGGGATGGACCTCCGACACCCGGCGCAGCAGCTCCGGGCTGAGGGCGATCACCGCCTCGAAGCCGGCAAGGCCCGCGCGCAGGCGCTCGGGATCGTCGCCGAACATGCGGTCGAGGGGGCGCGCCCCGCCGATGCGGACGACCTTGCGGGTGCCCGGCGCGGCGAAGCGGTCGGCGACGATGACGTCGAAATACAGCACGATGTCCGCGGCCTTGTGGCCGCTGATCTCATGCTTCCAGCGCGGCATGTTCTCGATGAAGCGCTTGGCGTTGTTGCCATAGGCCCATTCGATGTTGTTCTTCGGCCCGATCACCCAGTTGACCGAGGGAAGCCGGGTCTCGGCCCGGGCCCGCGGCTTGGTGTCCGGGGTGCTCGCCGCCATCGCCCGCTGCGCGCCCGACTGCACCGCGCGTTCGCGCAGGGCGTGGGCCAGGGCGCTGTCCTTGGTGAGGTCGAGGGAGGGGTTCGCCTTGAGATAGGCCTCGGTGCTGAACGACAGGCTGGGATTGAGGCCGCGCGCGCCGCCCACATGCAGGTAATGGGCGAGCGGAATCCAATTCTGCTGCGCCACCTCCGGATTGACCGCGCGATACCAGGCGGAGGAGAAGAACGGATTGGGATTGAGGCCGTTGTCGCTGCCGGATTCGATGAAGTGCACCAGCGGATTGACGTTGGGATCGACCTGATCCTTGTAGGTCCGCAGATAATAGGCCGGGTCGAACAGCGGGTTCGGCCAGAGCTTTTTCTGGGCGCCGCTCTCCATATAGTCATGGACCCCGATCCGCCCCTTCTGGCGGGTTTTCGGGTAGGTTTCTCCATACCACTTGCTGTCGAACAGCGGGTGCGGGTCCAGGTCGCTCTCGAAGGCGTTCTTCTGGAAGAAGGTCATGCAGTCGACCAGGCCCTCGCGCTGGTAGCGCGCGGCGAACCAGGCTAGGTCGAACAGCGGATGCGGCACGTACTCGCGCTTCACGCCTTCCCGCAGGAAATGCAGGAACGGCAGCTCGCTCGCCCCCTTCGACATATAGCGCCGGCGATACCAGGCGGCGTCGAACAGCGGATGCGGGGCATAACCCTTGGCCGCGCCGACCTCGATATAGTGGCCAGCCGGGGGCAGGCCGCCGTCGGCGCCCGACATGTAGGTCTTGGCGTACCACTTGGCGTCGAACAGCGACGACGACGCAAGCCGGGTCTCCTCGCGGCTCGGCGTGCGCGGCTTGGCCGGGGCCGCCTTCTTCACCAGGCCGGCCTTTTCGATCAGGCCGAAATCGGCGCTGATCTCATGGATCAGCGGCGCCAGCCGCGCGATGTTGTCGCTGATGCCGGCGGCCGCGTTCAAGGTCATCTTGGCCTCGCGCAGCCCCGCGCGCAGCAATTCGGCCTCGCTGACGGCCCGCCGCGCCTGCCCTTCGGCATCGGCGACCTTCTTCGCCCAGGCGCCGCCGTCCTCGGGCAGGTCGATGGCCATCCGGCGCCCGGCCACCACCTCGCGGCTGGCCCGCAGGCGCACGTCCACCATGTGGCGGCGACCGTCGCGATGGCGCGGGTTCAGCTCGCCGCGGGCGAAGAAGGCCTGTTCCACCACCTGGGTGTCGAGGCCGCAGCTCTCGACGCCGTCCACGAACGCCGCCAGCTCCGGCGCCGGGCCCGGCGCCCCCAGGGTGCCGGCCACCGACACCATGGCGCCCGACAGGCTCATGCTGCTGACGCCCACCGGCGCCGGCGCCGGCCGGGCGAGCCCGGTGGCGACCACCTGCGGATGCGGCTGCACCAATACCAGATCGAACGGGCCGTCCGGCCCCGGGCCGGGGATCTCCAGGCGGCGCAGGCCATAGCCGTCGTCGGCGCGGACCCGCGCCAGCGCCGCCGCCGGCAGCCGCAGCGCCGGCCCATCGCCCTCGTCGGCCATCAGGACCGGATCGGCGAAGAACAGGAAGCTGTCCGCGGCGGTGGAGGTTTCCTCCTCGTCGCGCGGGGATTTCACCACGCTGATCGACAGGCCGCGGGCATCGGCCGGGGTGACGAAGGCGATGCGCACCTCGTCGTAGCGGGCCCGGTCCGTGCCGCCCTTCATCTGCCGGCCGCCGGTCCTGGAATAGACGTTCAGCGGCCGCTCGTTCTGGTCGAGAACGCTGAGCTGCACCTCGCCGCGGCAGCGATGCCCGGCCATCAGCAGAGAGAACACATACGCCCGCAAGGGTTGCAGCGGCACCGCGCGGCCGGTCAGCGGATCGGCGAAGCGGATGGTGACCGGGCTGGCCTCCGCGTCCGCGTCAACCACCCGGACATAGGGCGTGTCCTCGCCCGTCACCGACCACTGCGGGCGAAAATTGACGCCCAGAGTCACCCCCGACTGCGGCTCGGCGAGGCGCCAGCCGGCGTCCCGGTCGCTGACCCGCAGCAGGTTGAGCGCGGCCGATCCCTTCAGCCGGACGCTTTCGACCGGCCGGCGCCCGCCGCCTTCGAGCACTTCGAAGCTCGGCGCCGCCGGGGAGCTGGAGCCAAGGACCAGGGAGACAGTGCCATCCGCCGAAACATGAATGTCATAGAAATCAAACTGGTGTTGATTCACACTCTCAAGCATGCGGACAGCTAGCCCCCTTACCCGCTCCGGCTGGACGGCCCCCGCGCGGTCCAGCCTGACCCCGAAGATATTCCTGGCGCCTTATAGCGTTGGCTTCTGGGCAAGACAAACGACTTGTTTCGTCAACAAATCCAGGCGCGAGAAGTCGCTGTGCCGTTGTTCGATCTCCGGCGTCAGGCGGATTTGGATCACCCGCGGCTCCTCGATCGGAGTCCATTCGACAATGGAAAAATGGCGCTGTGTCAGGTTTCTCAGGTCGTCGAGGCGAATGCGGTTGAGCTGGGTCTTGAACACATGATCGTCCGGCGCATCGAACGTGACGTGGGACCAATCGACATACCTGACGTGCTCTTCGTTCTGAGGATCGAATTCCTTGATATTGCGCGGGTTCTGGTGATGTCCGGACCAGGAATAGAAATTCGAATGCAGAAACCAGATGCTACCGCCAGGACGGAGGGCGTTTTCGAAGATGGCGAACAACGCATCAATGTCTTGAAGATATTCAGTAACAGTGTGTAGAATGATTGTATCAAACTTACGGCTATCAAGAATATCCGCATTGTTATAATACTCGACATTCGGGATGCGTGACAGAATATTTTCAATCGAAATCCCGACGTTTATGGTGCTCTTCTGCTTTCTGCTACGGAACTTGCGTCGGGAAATATCGATCACCGGATCGATCCCCACATAGGAGCGGGCGCCGAGCGCGCGGAACGCTGCCCCGTACAGGGTCGTTCCGCAGCCGAAGTCGAGGACATCCCGACCTTGAATTAGTCCAATTACTTTCTGCGGCAGGATGTAATGACCCACCTCCGACACAGCCGACATGATCTTGAACAGGCTCTTGCCTTCCTTGATCCGGACGCCCGGATTATGCGCCACGTAGCTCAGGAACAGGCTCTGCGGCGTGTCGAACTTCAGCAAATGCTCGGCCACGGCCCCGGCCTGCTCCAGGCCGAACGGGAGATCAACGTCCTGACTTTTGCTTTGATCCGTCATGATGGAGGTTCCATTTTCCATGAGCATTCACCTTAACGACACTGGCCACGCCCCTTCGACGCCCGCGCCGGCGCCGCGCGAGGCAGCGGAAAGGGGGTACTCAGGTCCCATTTGCCCTCCAGCTCAGACCCGACTCCGCCCCAGGGGGGCATCGGACGGCCCGTCGGGCCGCAGGGACCACGCCCGGCGGCGCGGCATAGCCCTCAGCGAGCGGATCAAACACACGGCGTTTCCTGCCGACCGGCACTCCACGCGAGCCTCCTTGTGGTGACCTGATCGATACTCCAAGCGCGTGTGATAGCAGTGCAATGTAAACAAAATTTCCGTAGGTGAACAGAAAGTCCCTTCTTTCTCCGTGTCGGGACCATCGCACCTCTACCCCGAGCGCCTGCCATTGGTCGATCCCGGCAAGACATCTGACGTTGCCCCCAAGTTTTATCCAGCTTTGAGTTCGTCCTGACGGTTGGGTTTGGGCTTGTGGGCCGGGTGAGCGGCGGGATCTGGCGCGGAGCTTTTGATTTGGCGCAGCGGCAGATCCCGTCGCGGGTAGAAGGTGGCGGCGAATGCGGCCGGGGTCTGCCAGCCGAGGGCAGAGCGCGGGCGTGATCCATTGTAGTCGGAGCGCCACCTGCCCAGGGCCGCCCAGGCCTGGCTCAGCACCGAGAACAGGGTCTCGTTGAGAAGCTCATCGCGCAGCCGGCCGTTGAAGCTCTCGATGAAGGCGTTCTGCATGGGTATCCACGCCGAACCGCTTGAGATAGCTTGCGAAAAGTTCTCCCAACTTCCCCGCGTAGATGGCTGGGACGAAGCCGGCCATGACGCTGATAAAGCGCCTGCGAGGGCTTCGCGTGCCCACCCGGGCGAATTTCCAAACAGGTTCTCAGCGGACACGCCAGTTGTGACTCCCCACTGCCTATGCGAAAGTCCGCTCACTTAAATCGGGGCTATGTATTGACACAAGCCTCTGGGACTGACGGCCATGAGGGTATGATGCGCTTAAAAATATCGGTCGAAGATAAATATTTACATCGTTTCGATGGCTGGTTTGAAGTAAAAGATAAATTATCAGACCTAGGATGGCATATTGGTATAGACATTGAGAATCCAGACCTGGAAATGATACAGACACAGATGATACGCGCGCTTATGGAGAGTAAAGACAGTCGCGTTAATAGGCCATTTATTATTTATGAACGAAGCGGTAGCGCATCAATAGCTCCAATGAGCTGGAGAAATTATCTTAAAAATAAGAACGTTATTGGATACGCAAAAGAAACTGGATTTCGTGATAAATCAACATACAACAAGAAACACGTACAAGGACGATACCATCACACGTTAATATCTGATGATATACCTGAAGAACCGTTTCCAATGCTTGATGATAGCGAACTAGAAAAAATTGAAACTATATTTCAGATATATGCGCACAGCATACGTTATAAAGATTTAAAATTTTCTAAATTAAAAAAATATAAAAGGAGAACTTCTGATGTCTTATTTTCTGGATCAGTTGATTATGATGTCGACATTATAACAAATCATCGCAAAAATTGTTGCAAAGTACTATCTAATATTGAAAATGCAAATATTTTGATAGGCATCGGACGTTCTCTGAGTCAAGAAAATTGGGCAAGCATATTGTCTGATACAAAGATATGTGTTTCTCCATATGGCTACGGTGAGTATTCATGGAAGGATTACGAGGCGTTATATGCTGGCTGTATCCTGATTAAGCCCACATCCAACTTCGTGACGACACATGGTTTTGACATATATAAGGAAGGGGCTCATTGCATAGAATGTAAACCTGACTTCAGTGACCTGGAGAAAATCGTGCATGAGGTTCTGAATGATGAGGAAAAATGGGCAAATTTTGCTTTTAAGGCACACTTGGCCTTAGAGCCCGTTTGGAAATTCAAAAGGACATAACCGTAAACTCGCCTGTCATGCCCGGGCTTGTCCCGGGTATCCACGCCGAACCGCTTGAGATAGCCTCCGAAAATTGCTCCCAGCTTCCCCGTGTGGATGGCTGGGACGAAGCCGGCCATGACGGTGATAAAGCGCCTGCAAGGGCTTCGCGTGCCCATCTGGGCGAATTTCCAAACGGGCTCTTAGAGGCTGCAGCGAGAGAGCAGGTGCAGCGTGCAAATGATATTGTGGCGTTTCTGAACGGTTGCTTGGAACGCATCCCCGCCTAGGCGGTGTGGACGGATTTGGCGGGGTCGAAGCGGAGGGGATTCCCTTCCTGCTGTTTCGGTGATTCATAGCGGGTCGGCTTTTGGCGAGGTCGACCATGCTGACACGGATGACGGATGAGGATTGGGCGGTGGTGCTGGATGTGTTCCACGCCTGCCGCTCGCGGCGGGGCGACAAGGGGCGCGATGATCGCAAGTTCCTCGAGGCCTTGCACTATTTCACCGTGCACAACATCACCTGGTGGGCCCTGCCGGCCGAGTTCGGCCTGTAGAGCAGCGTCTGGAAGCGGTTCTGGCGGCTGCGCCAAGCCGGCGTGTTCGAGCTGTTCTTCGAAATGTCTAGTCCCCGCATGTGATGGCTTGGCTGGCGAATGAAGAGTTCGGGCTTCTGGGTCGCGATCTGCCGGATGGCCTCGAAGGGTGTTTTGAAACGCAATGCCTTGAGTTGCTTGGCGTAGTTATAGGCCAGCAGCCAGTCGCGGACATGGCGCCTGAGATCGATCAAAGAAGCAGAGTGGAAGGAACGGACGGTGGCCTCCTTGATGGGGCGCACCATGCGTTCGGCCTGACCGTTGGTCCACGGATGATAGGGTTTGGTCAAGCGATGCTCGATGCCACGCTCAGCGCAGACCCTGCCGAAGACGTGGCTGACGAAGCCCTCCGCTGCCTTCCTGTCGTGCGGGATGAACTGCACGCCGTTGTCGGTGAGCACCGTATGGATCCGATACGGAACGGTGCCGGTCAGGGCCTTGAGGAAGCCCGCAGCCACCAGTTTTGTCGCTTTGCGGTAAATCCTGGCGAAAACGAGCTTCGCTTGTCCGATCCACCGCCACGAAGAGGTAAGCCTTCCCACCCTCATAATGCAACTCGGCGATCTCGATGTGGAAGTAGCCAATCTCGTAGGCTTTGAACCGCTTTGGCTTTTCGCGATCCGCTTTCGGCAGGCGCGAGATGCCATGACGCTGAAGGCAGCGATGCAGGGAGGAGCGCGTCAGATGCGGGATAACGTCCTTCAGGGCGAGGAAGACGTCATCCAGCGGCAGGCGGGCCTGCACCCGGAGCGCGACGATCGCAGCCTCTTCGACGGCGGACAGGACAGAGCTTCGCCGCTCCTTGGGCCCCATCGGCTCATCCTCGACCATCGAACGGGAACGCCACTTCCTCACGGTTTTCTCGTTGATCCCGTAGCGCCGCGCGAGTTCCGCGACCGGAGCTTTCGATCGCTGTAGCTCTGCTCGTACGGCGTGCGTGGCCTTGGCGCTCCCGTGAAGAACCTGCACCATAGCGTGTCTGAGCTGCTGCCGGTTTCGTGGACACGAAGATAAGATCGTGACCAAGGACCTGGAGAGTGGATATGACGAGGCGGAAATTCAGCCGCGAGTTCAAAGTCGAGGCCGTCAGGCTGGTGACGGATCGGGGTGTCTCGGTAGCGCAGGCGGCCCGTGACCTTGATGTGGCGGAGAGCGTGCTGCGCCGCTGGATGCGGGAGCTGACCGCGACCCCGGCCACAGCGTTTCCTGGGAACGGGCAGATGCGGGCCGACCTGGCCGAGATTGCAGCCTTGAAGAAAGAGGTCGCGCGGCTGCGTGCGGAGGGTGACATCCTCAAGAAGGCCGCGGCTTTTTTCGCGCGCGAGGCGATATGAGGTTCGTCTTCATCGCCAAACACCGCCACATCTGGCCGGTCAGCTGGCTCTGCAAGGTCCTGGAGGTCTCGCGCTCAGGCTTCCATGCCTGGTTCAATCGCCCGACCAGCGCCCGCGAGATCCATGACGCGAAGCTCGTCATGGCGATCGAAACAAGCTTCAGGGCCAGCGACCGGACCTACGGCGCGCGCCGTGTCTGGCGCGATGTTCTGGAAGAGGGGCTGGCCTGCGGGCTGCACCGGATCGAACGGCTGATGCGGGTCAATGCCATGAGGGCGCGGCCCAGGCGCCGTGGCAAGCCGAAGGATGACGGCGAACGCGCGGTCATCGCCGATAACATTCTCGACCGCGACTTCCAGGCCGACCGGCCAAACCTGAAGTGGTTGGCTGACTTCACCTATATCTGGACCGCGGACGGCTGGCTTTACGTCGCTGCCGTCCTCGACCTGTTTTCCCGGCGTGTCGTTGGCTGGTCCATGAAGGCCGAGCGGGATGCCTCCCTGGTCATGGATGCGCTGATGATGGCGGTCTGGCGACGTGGCAAGGCCGACGCTCTGCTTCATCACTCGGACCAGGGATCGCAATACACAAGCGAGCAGTTCCAGCGGCTTCTGGCTGACAATGAGATCACTTGCTCGATGAGCCGTGCCGGGAATGTCTGGGACAACTCGGCAATGGAGAGCTTCTTCTCAACGCTGAAGACCGAACGCACAGCCCGCAAGCTCTATCTCACCCGCGACGAAGCCCGTGCCGATGTCTTCGATTACATCGAGCGCTTCTACAACCCGCGTCGGCGGCATTCGAAACTGGGGTACCTCAGAGCCCGTTTGGAAATTCAAAAGGACATAACCGTAAACTCGCCTGTCATGCCCGGGCTTGTCCCGGGTATCCACGCCGAACCGCTTGAGATAGCCTCCGAAAATTGCTCCCAGCTTCCCCGTGTGGATGGCTGGGACGAAGCCGGCCATGACGGTGATAAAGCGCCTGCAAGGGCTTCGCGTGCCCATCTGGGCGAATTTCCAAACGGGCTCTTAGAGTCTACTTAATCAGCAGCATGCGCGCACCGCGGCGCGCACGGGTGAGGCGCTGACGCGCGGCGTCCGTGGCGGCGGCGTGGCCGAGGCCGACGGCCAGCAGGCTCGCCATGTCCGGCGCGGAGAGGTGGCGGCCGAGGAAGATCAAATCGGATCGAGCCTCCATCTGCGCCTCTACGGAGGGGGCGTCGCCGTTCAAGGCGGCGGCGTTGCGGCCCACGAGGGCGCGGCCGTAGCGGGACCGGCGCTCGGCGCTGGCCTGAACGGTCGCCACCTGGGCCGGGTCCAACGCCGTGTTGACGACGAGCCGGTTCAGGGCCGCTTCGAGGCCCCAGGATCGATCGCCGACGGCAGTGCGATTGGAGAGTTGGGCTTGAGCGGACGCATAGGCGTCCCACGGGTGCGGAGGTTCCGCCATGGTTAGTCTCCCAGGTCTGTGCGACGGATGTTCGCCGCGGGTTGTGAGCGGCGCTGGGGGCCAAGTCCGGGATCTTCGTCAGGAACGCTGTGTCCTGGTGAAGCGGTCGGACCCGTAGGCCAGCGCCTTGCGCTCAAGGTTAATACGCCAGGAAATCCCCGATCTGGCAAGACGCCAGACCGGGGACGATCCTTAGGCGGTCAATTGCACGCGGTAGGCTTCGGACCATTCGCGCCGCAGGGTTTCGAGGATCTTGCGGGCGTCTTCGTTCTGGGCGGTGACCTGGGCCTGGGCCCGGCCGAGCGACAGCAGCAGCAGCTCCAGGGCCACCAGGGGGCCATCCTGGGCCTCGGCCGCCGGCGCCTCGCCGCCGTCCTCCTCCTCGGCCTGCACCGACCCCAGCTTCCGCAGCGGCTCGTACAGGTGCTCGAAGAACGGATGGGCCGTGTTGATGGTGAGGATCACCCGGCCGTAGCGGTGCTCGACGTGGTAGAATGGCCAATATTCGTCGTGCTTGAACTCGATCAAGTACTTCGAAGCCTTCACGCGCTCGAAGGCTTCCTGGTCGGTCTCGCCGTCACGCCGCAGCGCGATGGCCAGGGTCTTGAGGTTGGCTTCGACCTGAGCCTCTTCCTCCGGCGTCAGCTCCAGGGGCTTGGCCTGGTGCAGGTCGGCGTCGGTGGCGCGGGCCTCGGCGGCGCTAGGTTGCGCGCCCTTGCGGGCGCTGGCCTGGGCGCCCTGATAGCGCTTGATCTCGTCGTTGATCGTCGTGATGTCGTCGCCGATCGCCTTCTTGATCGCCTCCTTCACATAGCCCTTCAGGCGCACGCCCTGCTTGTTGGCCGCGACGCCGAAAGCCTCGTCCAGCTCGCCGGGGAAGTCGATCTGCACGCGGTACCAGTGGGTGACAGTATGGCGCGTGGTCAGGTCGGGCATGGCGCCGGCGAAGACCTCGCGGTCGTTGCGCAGCATGGTCACGGTTAGGCCATTGAACACCTGCAGGTCGTTGCGCAAGGTCTTGCGGGTCAGGGTGGACCATTGCTCGATCGGCAGGCGGTACAGGCGGATGACGATGTCCTCGGTTTCCGCCCCGTGCTCGCGCAGCGGGACCGGGATCTTCTTGGCGAACATCAACCTGCTGGTCTTCTCCGGGATATCGAGGAAGCGGACATGGCGCGCCCCGGCCATGGCGTAGGTCGGGTCGAAGGCCTCGACCAGGCGGTTGTTGACGTAAAGCTTGAGGCCTTCTTCGATCGCGCGGCGATAGACCCGCGCCATCTCCTTCATGGCGTGCTCCACCAGGGTGCGCGCTGTGGCGTAGGTGAGGCGGTCGCAAGCCGGCATGTAGATGATGGTGCCGTGACCACCCAAGCGGTCGTCGAGGTCTTCGCCCTTCCCGACCTTCAGGGACTGCTCGTTGGCGCTGGCCGGGAAGCTCAGCGGCTTGACGAAAAGGTCCGCCAACTCGTCGGGCAGCTCGGTCATCAGGGTCGGGTCCGGCAGCTCGACTGTATTGGTCCGCTCACGGCCGATCGCGTCCACGTCGAGCGTCATGCTGTAGTAGGTGCGCGGCTCCTGCCAGGAATAGAGGTCCATTACCGGGCTCATGCTGAGGGCGGCGGTCTTCATGCCCATGCCGAAGCGGCCGATGCCGGCGCGGTTGTTGAAGTTCATTGATCCGCCAAAGGAGGTCGCGACCTTCAGCACGTTGGGTGCCATGCCCAGGCCGTTGTCGTAGACGGCTGCGTCGATGACGGTGTCGCCTTTCTTGCCGGTCTGGCGGAAGAAGATGCGAACCTCGGTCGCCTTGGCCTGGATGGCATTGTCGACGTGTTCGCAGATCGCCGACGTGGTGTTGTTGTAGCCCACGTCGCGCAAGGAGGAGATCAGGGTCTGGGCGAAGAACAGGGGCACGCTGGCCCCGTCCTTCAGCACGCGGTTCATCACCGCCTTGCCGCCCTTAGGCGCGTCAGAAGACCAGGTCAGCGCCGGTTCGGGCGCAACGGTGGCGTTTTTGGTGTTGGACATAGCTTTAGTCTCCTAGGGTCTGTGGGGGTCGTGCTCTGACGCCGCCAGGGAGAAGGCTGGGCCTTCACTCTATTGGAGATGGGAAACGCGCTTTGTGACGGGCCTCGTGCCGAAAATGTCGCCTCGCGCCGGTCTGCAAGCCCGACCGGACAACCTTAGCCGCGCTGCGTGAGCCAGTGGGGCGGCACGAGGGCGGCGTTGTCTCGCCACTCCTCGGTGAGCGCGACACCCGGAATTTCCCCCAAACGTCCGGTCCCGCGTGGTCGAGGATGATCACTTGCAGTGTGCCTTTTGCCGCGACGATCTCATCGCCTATGGCCTGGACTGCACAGCCGAGACGTCTTGGTCACGGGTCCTCAGCCCCATGGAGTTCGAAGCCCGCGCTATGCTAGCTTAGGGTCAAAACCCAATCATTGGTTTGAGGATGCATGGTTTTCCTGATTCATAGGGGCATGGATCACGGGAGGCGACGTATGGCATTGTTCTGGTTGTCGGATGCGGCGTGGGCGGCGATCGAACCGCATCTGCCGAAAAACCAACCCGGTGCGCGGCGTGTTGATGACCGGCGGGTGATCTCCGGCATTCTGCACGTCCTCAAGGTCGGCTGCCGCTGGTGCGATTGCCCGGCCGACTACGGGCCATCGACGACGGTCTACAATCGGTTCAATCGCTGGTCTCGCCGGGGCTTCTGGCTCCAGCTGCTCGACGCGCTGGTAGAGGCCGGTGCGGTCACAAAGAGCACAGCGATCGACAGCACCTACATCAAGGCGCAGCGCGCGGCATTCGGGGCAAAAGGGGGCGGACAGCGCAGGCTATCGGTCGCTCGCGTGGCGGCTGGACAACCAAGGTCCACGCGCTCACCGACGTCATCGGCCGTCCCTACGCGCTGATGCTGACACCCGGCAACGTGAGCGACATGAAGGCGGCCCCCAAGCTTCTCGAACGGGCCGGGACCATTCGTTACCTGCTGGGCGACAAGGGCTACGATGCCGACCGCTTACGCCGCCTGGCTCGCGAAGCGGGTGCCACGCCCGTCATACCGGGCCGTCGCAACCGCAAACGTACCATCCGATATGACGAAGCGCGCTACCGGGGCCGCCATCTGATCGAGAATGCCTTCTGTCGCCTCAAGGACTTCCGGCGCGTCCACACCCGTTACGACAAACTCGCTGCCAACTTCCTCTCAGCCGTAGCGCTCGCCACCGCCATCGCCTTCTGGCTCTGATCGAGTCTCAGCCCTAGCTAATCCAGTTTGAAGTTCGTTCTGGCCCATTGCGAGGACCAGAACATGAAGCGCAGTCGCTTTTCGGAAGAGCAGATTATTGGGATCCTGAAGGAGCATGAGGCCGGCAGAAGCCGTCAGGCGCCGCCGCCGCGCATCACGTAGAAGATCGCGTTGACGATCTCGCGCACCGGCCAGGACCCGGGGCGCCCCGTCCGCTTCGGCGCCGGCAGCAACGGCTCCACCAGCCGCCACTCCGCATCCGTCAAATCCGTTTCTTATCGAAGCCCCGCACGACTATGCTGCCGGCGAGTGGCTGGGGTCCACATCGCTCGCTTCCCAAGATGGCCTGAACAACCCCTGGGAATCACAAGCGCCCCAGCCGCTCAACCCTTTCGGGACGGGCTCTTAGAGCCGTCCGCGTGACCTCGATGGCGGCCTGCATGGCGAGACGCAGGCCGCGGCCGCCGGCTCACAGCCGGCGCAGCCAGCCGTTCGGGTTGGCCGTCATGTTGTAGCCGTAGCGGTCGCAGACCTCGGTTTCCAGCTGGTAGTCCTGTCCGCGCCCGGCCAGGAACGCCCGCAGCGCGTCGATCACCGGCGCCGCCTCGGGGGTGCCGGAGAGGCTGCCGGTGTTGCCGTCCTCGACCACCAGCCGGTCGCCCGGCGCCAGGTGCGGATCGAAGTGGTCGAGCACGGCGCGGGTGACCGGCTCGGTGTGCGCGGCATCCTCGATCACCAGCCAGGGATGGGGCAGGCTGGCCAGCCGCGCGGCCGGCAAGGCGGCCTCGAGATCCAGCGCGTTGCCGGTGATGAGCTCGACCCGCGGGTCGGCGAGGCCGGCGGGCGGGCGCAGGTCCAGCGCGATCACCCGCCCGTCGATGCCGAAGGCCCGCAGCTGGTCGGCCATCCACAGCGCCCGCCCGCCTTCCAGGGTGCCGATCTCGAAGATCGTGGCCGGGCGCAGGGTCTCGATCAGGCTCATGTAATTGTACTGGTCCATGGGACAGAGCAGGAAGGCCCGGCCCTTGTAGCGCTGCGAGAGCAGCCCCTGCTGCAGGCCGCGCCAGACGTCGGTGGACAAGGCGGTCGCCAGCGGCCGTTCGCCGGACGGCACCGGCGCGGGGACGGCGGGCGGGGACAGGACCTTGGTCATGACCTGGCTGGCCCGCGCTCCCCCCAGGCGCTCCAGCTCCAGCAGGTCGATCAGGGTCTTGAGCGCCGGTGCCGGGCGCAGCCCGGCGAGGAACCGGGCCAGCTCCGGCCGCGCTTCCAGCCGGGCGCGCGGGGTCACCACGGCCAGCCCGAACAGGCCCTCGATCCAGACCACATCGAAGGCGTCCCCGCGCCCGGCGAGGGCATCCTCGATGGCGGTGCGCACGCCGTTGCGCGGGCCGCCCGCCACATTGGCGCAGGGCATCCCGAACGGCACCCCCCCCTCCGGGTCCCAGCCGCGCATGCGCGGGCTGATGGGCGCCTCGGAACAGGGCTGGCGGAACGCCTCGGGGATGCGCTCTAAGGCGTAATAGGCGTCGCGCCGGCCCCAGGGCCAGCCCACGTCGTGGAAGATCATCACCGGCGCGTCGGCGCGGGGCGCGTCGGCCGGGCCGATCAGCGTCAGGATCTCGTGATAGACGGTGTACCAATTGTGGTCGCCGTCGATCAGCACCACGTCGGCCCCGGCCAGCGCGTCCAGCACGTCGAGGCTGGGCGCCTGGTGGACGCGCGCCGTGTCCTGCCAGCGCCGCTCGAAATCGGCGGCGTCGAAGCCCGGCGCCGGGTCGATGATGTCGGCATGGGCGCCGTTGGCGCGGCACCAGCGGGCCAGCCGCTCGCTGGTCCGCCCACGGTCGGCGCCGATCTCGATCACGCGCCGGGCCGCGGCCGCCGCGATGATCGGGCGCAGGATGGGAGCCCAGGTGCGGTTCATGGCGCGCTCAGGTCCTTTTCGGCCTGGGTCTTGCGCCAGAACACACCAGTATAGTCGATGCGTTGCAGCGGCTCGGTGATGGCATGGGCGGCGCGGAAGTCGCGCACTGCGTCGGCGCACGAGGGCAGGGCATAGTCGTCGATGATGACGAAGCCGCCCGGCACCACCTTGGCATAGAGCGCGTTCAGCGCGTCCATGGTGGAGGCGTAGAGGTCGCCGTCCAGCCGCAGCACGGCGATGCGCGCGATGGGGGCCTCCGGCAGGGTGTCCTTGAACCAGCCGGGCAGGAAGCGGACGGTGTCGGACAGGAGCTCCAGTTCCTCGAAATTGGCCCGCACGCTCTCCAGCGACACCGCCAGCCCGGCGGCATTGACGGCGGCGCTGTCGAAGCCGTAGTCGCGCTGGCTGTCGGCGGGCGGCAGGCCAGCGAAGGAATCCGCCACCCACACCTTGCGGTCGCTCACGTTGCGGGCGGCCAGGACGCCGGCCATCATGATGGCCGAGCCGCCGCGCCAGACCCCGCATTCCACCAGGTCGCCGGGAATGGCTTCGTCGAGGATCTGGTGGAGGCAGGCGGTGAGCTGTTCCAGCCGCCGCCGACCGGTCATGGTCAGGCCGCTCGGCGGGGTCTGGTCCAGCAGCATGCCCTCGGTATAGGCCCCCACCACGCGCTTGAGCTGGCGCGGGACGCTGGCCTTGGCGGTCTCGATCAGGTCGTCCCGCCCGGCCGCCCGCACCGTGGCTTCCAGCGCCCGCAGGCGGGCTTCCACCTCGCGCGCGCCGGTGTTGAGCAGGCGGTTCTGGAGCAGGTGGAGATAGCGGCGGGAGAGGCCGTCGGGCGCCGCCTCCGGCGTCTGCGCGGCCAGGGGTGGGGTATGGGTCTCGAACAGCCAGTAGGGCTTGCGCACCGGCTTCGCCGTCCGGCCGCGAATGCGGAAGTATTCGCGGCTGAACTCGACCATGCGGCGCCCGGCGTCCGGGGTCGCGGTCGAGGCGCTGCGGCGGTGATACTGGTGGAACGTGGCCTCGCCGCCGATGACGATGATCTGGCTGCCGTCCAGGGCCGCCGCGCGGCTGAACAGGTCGTGGCTGGCGCAGCCGCCGCCGGCGGTCTGGAACGCCTCGCAATAGCCGCCGAGCTGGTCCCACATGGCCCGCGTCAGGGTGATGGCGTTGCTCTCGCCGCCGGGGGCATACCACACCAGCGCCCCCGGCTGCACCACCAGGCCGTTGGCGATCTCGAACAGGCGGTAGCCGTCCGCGGGCCAGCCGATGGAGGCGAGGAGCCGGTCTTCGACCGCCTGGTCGTAGCCGGTCTCATGCGCCAGCCACTGCGGCGCGAAGCCCAGCATCATGGAGGCGGTGTACACCACCGGCCGGAGGTGGGCGCCGGCGGCGGCGACCGAGGCCGCCAGCAGGCCGGGGGAGGCCATGCGGGCGCCGTCGATGATGCTGCAGATCAGCGTTCCCCGGCTGGCGGCGAGGCCGCGATTCAGCGCCGCCACCGGCGAGATGGAGCCGGGCGGATGGAGCAGGATCTTCAGGTCGAGGCCGAGGTCGGCGAACTCCTCCAGGCGGGGTGGCTCGGCCGACCCGTTGTCGACCACGATCACCTCGTAGGGGACATCCAGTCCGCGCTGGTAGCCCGGCGACAGGCTGATGAGGGTGCGGCGTAGCTCGCGCGCCATCTCATAGGAGGCGACGACGACGCTGAGGACCGGCGATGGCCCAGTGTTCATGCCACCACGCCCGTGCCGCGCAGATCCTCGATCAGGCTGGCGATGTTGGGGTTGCGCAGGAACAAGGTGGCGTCCAGCTCGACGTCGAAGGCCTCCTCGAACGCGCCGCAGATGATGACGCTGTCGGCGGAATCGAGCCCGAGCGCCGCGAACTCGGCGTCCTCGGTCACCGTGTCCTCGGGCAGGTCGAGGAAATCGGCGAGGTGCGTGCGCACCCAGGCGGTCACGGCGGCGCCGTCAAGCTTGCGGGTCGGCGAGGGCATCGGGGGGATCCTTGGTGTCCAGTCGGAGGGGAAGGCGGGAGAGGCGGCGCAGGGTCTGGCGGTCGCGCCAGGCCGTGGTGTGGCCGGGGTCGAGGCGGGGCCGGCGCGCGGCGAGGGTTTGCAGGGCGATCCTCGATTCCAGCATCGCCAGGTCGCCGCCGAGGCAATAATGCATGCCGATGCTGAGACCGATGCCGTGGCGGTCGGTGCGGCCGGGGTCGAAGCGGTCGGGGTCGGGGAACGCCAGCGGGTCGCGGTTGGCCGCGCCGGCCAGCAGCAGCAGGCGGTCGCCGGCGGGGATGGAGGCTCCGCCCAGCTCCAGGTCGCGGGTGGCGAAGCGCCACAGGTGCAGCACCGGCCCGTCGTGGCGCAGCGTCTCCTCCACCACGGCCAGGCACCAGTCCGGATCGGTGGCCAGCCGTCCGAGGTCGAGGCCGGCCTCGAGGGTGGCGGCGAGGGTGGAGCCGATCAGGGCCGAGGTGTTCTCCGATCCGGCCATGATCAGGAACATGGCATGGTCGGCGATGGCGGAATCCGGCATCGGGCGCAGGCTGTCGGCCAGGACGATCATGCGGGTGAGGCCGTCCATGGCGGGGCCCGGGCCGTTGGCGTCGAGGGCCTGCCGCCGCGCGTCCACCGCCGCCTGGAACGGCGCGCGCAGCCGCGTGATCAGCGCCTCCATGCGGGCATAATAGCGGGGCGAGCCGCCGCGGTCGAAGGCGCGGCCCATCTCGGCGGAGGCCAGCACGAAGTCCATCACCATCGCCCCGGGCAGGCCCAGGAGGTGGCCCATGACCAGGGACGGCAGCAGGTCCGCATAATGGGCGGCGCCGTCGAAGGCCTGGCCGGGAGGGATGTCAGCCAGCAGCCCGGCGGCGATCGCGGCGATGGCCGGGGCGTGCTCCGGCACCCGGCCGGGCTCCAGCACGGCGTGGATGTAGCGCCGGGCGGCGGCGTGTTCCGGCGGGTTGATGAAGGGCAGGAACACCGACAGCAGGCTGGTCAGGGTCGGGGCGGCCTTGCCGCCGCGGGTGGCGACCCCGGCGACGATGGCCGACAGCTCGGCCACCCGGAAGCTGCGGTCGCCGAGGACCGCCCGGGCCTCGGCCTGGCGGTGCACGATCCAGGAGGTGTCGGCCGGGCTCCAGAACACCGGCGGGGCCGCCCGCAGGGTGGCGTAGAAGGCGGCGGGGTCGTCCATCTGGTTCGGCGCCAGGGCGCAAAAACCGGGGACCTGGGGGCCTTTGTCAGTCATCGCCATTCTCGCCGCTCCCGGTGTTGGTGATGCCGCCGTCATCGGTGGAAGTGTCCCGCGCCATGGCGAGGGGCAGGCACAGGTGGCGCTGGATCTTGCCGCTGGTGGTGCGGGGCAGTCGGCCTTCCCGCACGAACACGATCCGCTCCAGGCGAATGCCGTGCTCGCGGGTGACCGCCGCCTTCACCGCCGCCGCCAGCGCCGCCCGGTCGAGGCCGGGCCAGGCCCGGCGGCCGACCTCGTGCACCGCCACCACCGGCGGCTCGCCGGCGGCGGCGGCGGCGTCGGCCACCAGCACCGCGCCGGCCCCGGGCAGCAGGGCGTCGGAGACGGCGCAGACGGTCCGGTCGAGGTCGTCGCCATGGTGCTTGGCGCCGCGGACGATGAGGATGTCCTTGATCCGCCCGGTCACGAACAGGGTGTCCCCCCGCAGCGCGCCGAGGTCCCCGGAGCGCAGGAAGCGTTCGCCCGGGGCTTCGGCGAGGGTGGCGCCGAAGGTGCGGCGGGTGGCCTCGGGGTCGCGCCAGTAGCCGCGGCTGACATGGGGCCCGGCGATCCAGATCTCGCCGGTCTCGCCCTCGGGCAGCGGCCGGCCGTCGGCATCGACGATGGCGATCCGCTGCGGGCCGAGCGCCTGCCCGCAGGACACCACCGGACGGGCGCCGCCGCTGGTGCTGAGGCCGCTGCCGGCCGGGCCTCCGGACACGAACAGGGTCGCCTCCGCCAGGCCGTAGCAGGGCAGGAAGGCGGCGGGGTCGAAGCCGCAGCCGGCGAAGGCGGCGGCGAACCGCTCCAGCGCCGTGCTGCGGACCGGCTCGGCGCCGCAGAACGCGACCGTCCAGCGGCGGAGGTCGAGCCCCTCCCGGTCGGCAGCGGTGAGGGCGCGGGCGCACAGGTCATAGGCAAAGCTGGGGGCGCCGCTGGTGGTCGCCCCGGTGCGGCTGATCGCGCGCAGCCAGCGCGCCGGCTTCTGGAGGAAGGCGAAGGGCGGCATGATGTGGAGGGTGCGCCCGGCCTGGAAGGCGTGGAGCAGGGTGCCGATCAGCCCCATGTCGTGGAACATGGGTAGCCAGGTGACCGCCGGGGCGTCTGGATCGGACCCGAACACCGGCCCGATCATGGTGTGGTTGGCCTGCAGGTTGCCGAAGCTGAGGGTGACCCCGCGCGGGGCCGAGGTGGACCCGGAGGTGAACTGGATCAGCGCCACGTCCTCGGGCGAACGGTCCGCGCCGGCCGCCGCCGGGACGTCCCCCGTCCCGTCGCCGGTGTCTGTGTCTGTGTCTTGCGGCGCGGCGTCGACGGCGATCCAGCGGCGGTGTCCGCCGGCGGCTTCCACCAGCGCTGGGTCGGCGGCGAGCCGCGCCGTGGTCAGGATCGAGGTGGCGCCGGCGGCGGCGAGGATGGTGCCGATCCGCGCCCGGGCCCGGGCGTTCACCGGATAGGGCACGGGCACCGCCACCACCCCGGCGATAAGGCAGCCGAACAGGGCCTCGACGAACCGCAGTCCGGGCGGAAACAGCAGCACCGCCGGGCCGTCCCCGGCCCCCTGCCGGCGCAGCCGGGCGGCCAGCCGGCTGGCGCGCGCGCGCGTCTCGGCGAAGGTCAGCGCGTCGGTGACGTCCTCGCCCCGCTCCATGAAGGTGAAGGCGGCGACGTCGCCCC
Source organism: Xanthobacter cornucopiae (assembly GCF_043195065.2). Lineage (NCBI taxonomy): Bacteria > Pseudomonadati > Pseudomonadota > Alphaproteobacteria > Hyphomicrobiales > Xanthobacteraceae > Xanthobacter > Xanthobacter cornucopiae. The sequence goes on along the minus strand of NZ_JBAFWM020000001.1, from coordinate 17,901 downwards.
GATGGGCGGCCCAGTGGAACAGGGCGTCGCGCAGGTCGCGCGCGCTCATCGCGGGGCCGTGGCGCGCTGGGCGGCCTGGGCGGCGATCTGCCCGACCGCCGCGATGAAGCTGCCGATGTTCGGGTGCTCGAATACCATGACCGGATCGAGCTCAAGGGCGAACCGCTCCTCGATCTGGCCGCAGAGCAGCACCGCCTCGATGGATTCCAGGCCGATGTCGATGAAGCTGTCGTCCAGGCCGATGGCCGCGGGCGGCAGGCCCACCTGCTCCGCCACCATGGCGATGACCTCGGCGGCGAGGTCCGGGGTTGCGTCATCCGTCATGGGGTGTCCTGTCCGGTCGGAGGAAGGGGCGCGATGACCTGGGTCCGCGCCGCCGGGGCGAGGTGGTCGCGCCACGCCAGCGGCCCGTGTTCCGGCAGCGCCGGGAACAGGTGCAGGTCCCATGGGCCGGGCCATGCGGGTGCCGTGACGGCGAGACGGTGCGCCGCCGCCGCCGAGCCGTCGGCCAGCTGCCAGCCGAGTGGCGAGACCAGCCCGCTGTCCGGGGCGCGCCAGAAATGGCAGAGGGTCAGGCCATCGGGCACCGGCCCGGCGACGGCCGGCAGCGCGATGTCGATGTCGCCGCCGGCGGCGACCTGGTCCGGCAGGGTCACCGGGCCGAGGCGGAGGCCTGGTGGCGCGGCTGCCGGTGCCGCGTCCCCGGCCTGCCGCACCGCCGCGACCAGGGCCTCGAGCCCGGCCCCGCGGAAATAGCGGCCGTGCCGTCCGGGCAGGATGCCCACCCGGTGCCGGGCGAACATGAGCCGCCAGCGCGGGGTGGGGTCCTGCCCGTTGAGGAACGGGTTGAAGGTCTGGCTTTCGGCGCCGAACAGCAGCTCCATGGGGACCGGCAGGGGCACGGTGGGTTGCCATTCCAGGGCGATGGCGCCGGCGCAGCGGCGCCCCGCCAGCAGCCAGCGCCGCACCACCTGCATCATCACCGGAACCGCCTGGCAATTGGCGCCGAACAGGCAGGGGACATCGGCCAGGGTGTCGAGCAGGAGCGCCGCGTAGCGCTCACCCAGGGCCTCGTCCCACACCGTCCGCCCTACTTCCATCCGCGTCACCAGATTGAGTGAGCGCAGGCCGTAGAGCGGCTGGTCGGGACCGAGCCCGGCGGCGAGGGCGGGGAACTCCTCCTTGGCGTTGAAGCACCACACGAGCGGCGGCCGGCCGCCCTCCCGGTTCAGCACCCGCACCAGACCCTGGGCCTCCTCCCCCTGGCCCTCTCTCTGGGCCGCGACGGGCGCGCCGGCCCAGCCGGAGGTGAAATGGCGCAGCAGCGCGAGCTTGTCGGTCAGATCCATGGCCGCCGCCTCGCATGCCGGGACGGGGGCGCGGGGTCGGGAAGACGACGGGCACGCGGCGCCGCGCGGCGCCGGGCGATCCGGGCCGGGCGGGGAACGCGAGGATGAGCCGGGTGTCGTGGGGAGGGGCCTGCCGCAGGGGCCTGGGGATGGAGAGGGAAGAACATTTTACCCCACAGGCAACTCAATTATACCTCACGCACATGGCATGCTTATGAGATGCATGAGGTGGCCGATTTGCAAGGAGCGGTCGGCGAAGTCAATACATCCGGCCCGGCGCGAGAACCGCTTCCACGCGATCTGGCCCGCGGCGCGCCGCCTTCCGGGCTCCCCCGGTCCCCTTTGTCCTACTCCTCCTGATGATGCGCAAGATCCTCTACATTCTCGGCATGCACCGCAGCGGAACGTCGGCTCTGACCGGCCTGCTGACGATCATGGGGGCCCCCATGCCCCGCCATCCCATGGGCGCGGGCACCTTCAATCCGAAGGGCTATTTCGAGTCCGTGGAGATCATGAACATCAACAAGCGGATCCTGGCGGCGCGGGGGTCGAGCTGGAGCGATTGGCGCGCGCTTCGCCTGCCGGAGCGCGGCAGCGGGGCCTATGCCGCGCTGCGCGACCGGGCGGCGGCGGGGTTGCGCGAGGAGTTCGGCGACGCCGGGCTCATCGTCGTGAAGGACCCGCGCATCTGCCGGCTGACGCAGGTCTGGCTCGACGCGGCGCGCGCCGAGGGCGGCGAGCCGCTGGCGCTGATCGCCTATCGCCATCCGCTCGAGGTGGCGCGCTCGCTCGAGCGGCGCAACCAGTTCGGCCTGTCCCATTCGCTCCTGCTGTGGCTGCGCCACGTGGTCGATGCCGAGCACGACAGCCGGCCGTGCCGGCGGGCGGTCACCAGCATGTCGCGCCTGCTGGCGGATTGGCGCGCGGTCTTGTCCGACATCGAGCGGCGGCTGGCGATCGCGTGGCCGGAGCAGGTGGCGGCGCGCGCCGCCGAGATCGAGGCGCATCTCGACCGCGCCCTGGTCCACCACACGGCCGATGACGGGGAGATGGAGGCCGACGCCTATCTGAAGGCTTGGGTGAGCACCGCCCATGGGGCGCTGCGGCGCCTGGAGGCCGACCCCGATGACGGCGCCGCCCAGGCCGCGCTCGACACGGTGCGGGACCGCTTGAACGCGGCCGAGGACCTGATCGGGGAGATCCTGGAGCGGGATCGCCAGATCGCCGAGCTGCGGGCCGCGGCCAGTGCGGTCGAGACGCTGACCCGGGATTTCGTGCGGGATGTCGAGGAGGCGCTCGGGACGCGCCCGGCGCGCGTCGTGGCGCGGCCGCCCGAGGACGGCGCGAAGACGGCGCGCCTGGCCATCGACATCGGCGCCGAGGCGAAGGCGGCCGCCGTTGTCGCCCTCGATGTCTCGGCGTTCGGCCACGCGGATTGCGTCAACCTGATCCTGCAGCGTCCGGAGATCCTGTTCGACCGGCCGGAGGCGGCCCAGGTGCTGCCGGCCTGGAGCAGCCATGATCTGGGGCCGGCCAACCAGGTGATCGCGACCCTGGGAAACGAGATCCCGCGTCGGGTGGCCGGGGTGATCGGGGCCGAATACCGGGCGCTGGCGCCGCTGCTGGCGCAGCTGGCGCCCCGGCGGATCGCCGACATCGGCTGCGGCTACGCCATGTTCGACCTGTTCGCCGCGCGCGACCTCGCGGCGGACCTGCTGCTGATCGACCTGGAGCGCAACGAGCACCGTCATTTCGGCTTCACCGCCGAAGCGGCCGCTTATTCCAGCCTGGCGGTGGCCCGCCGCTTCCTGGAGGACAATGGCGTGCCGCCAGGGGCCATCGCCACCCTCAATCCGCGCGACGGCGGGCTGGACCGCGCGGCGCCGGTCGACCTGGTGGTCAGCTTCCTGTCCTGCGGCTTCCGCTATCCGGTCGATCGCTACCTGTCGTTCCTCGAAACCGGGCTCAGGCCCGGCGGCGCCGCCATCCTCGACCTGCGGATCAAGACCGCCGAGGCGCAGATCGCCAGGCTCTCGGCGTTGGGCCCGGTCACCGACCTCGCCGCCCCGCGCAAGGCCCGCCGCATCCTGCTGCGCAAGCCCGCCGCCCGGTCCTGATACCAAAGGCCCATGGGCCTGACTCATAGGCCTTTGGCCAAGCCCGCGCGGCGTTTGAGCGGACCCACTTGGCACCGGTCGAAGACCGGGGCCGCTGGTGCATTGCATGGCCGCGCCGCCGCCGGGCGGCGCGGGTCCGGAGGTCTGAATGCGTGTCTCGATCCCAGCCTTCGAGGATTGGCTGGCCCAAGCCCTCGATCCCTCGGCGCCGCCGGCGGACCGGCTCGTGATGGCCGAGATCATGGCCGGGGAAGGGGTGCTGGCGCCCATGGCCGGGGTCGCCGAGGCGCTGCTGGCGGACCCCGCCGTCGCGCCCCGTGCCCGCCGGCTGCAGGCGGCCATCCGCCAGTTCGAACGCTGGGGGCTGGACACCCGGCTGGACGCCTACGCCGATCCGGCCGCGCCCATGGCCGAGCGGGCGCTGCGCACGCGCGGCGTGGTGCTGGCCCGGCGCCCCGGCGCCACGGCGTGCGTGGTGGTGTTCCTGGGCACGGCCAGCCAGTATCTGGTGTCGCTCCGGCTGCTATATGGGCTGCTGCCGGCGGACCGGCACCTGGTGTTCCTCAAGGACCCGGACCGGCGCGGCTATCTGACCGGCGTCGATGCCTTCGGCTCCGGATTCGCGGCCCTGAAGACGGGGGTGCGCCGGTTGATCGCGCGCCTGGGGGCCGAGCGGGTGGATGTGATCGGCACCTCGTCGGGCGGCTTTCCGGCGCTGCATTTCGCGCTGACGGAGCGGGCCCGCGGGCTGGCGCTGTCGCCGGAGACGGAGGTCTCCGGCCTCGCCGCGGTGCTGGGCGCGGCCGGCATTCCCGCCAGCCAGCTGCCGGAACCGCTCGATCTCGTGGCGCTCTATCCCGGGCGGGAGGCGCCCGCGCCGGTGGTTCTGGCGCACGGGGCGGAGCATGCGGGGGATGCCGCCATGTGCCGCCGGCTGGCCGGCCGGCCCGGGGTCAGCATCCGTCCGGTGCCGGAATGCGATCAGCATGACGTGCTCGGCGTGCTGCTGCGGCGCGGCGCGCTGCAGCCGCTGCTGGCCGAGCTGCTAGGTCCTGTTGACGAATGCGCGCATCCATAGACGGACGGCGGCGATGAGGACGAAGCCAAGGTAGCTGTCGGCGGTCTTGTCGTAGCGGGTGGCGAGACGGCGCCAGTTCTTCAACCTGTTGAAGCAACGTTCGATCCGGTTCCGGAGCGCGTAGACGTGGTTATCTACGGGCAACTGCACCTTCCGACTTCGCCGCATCGGAATGATCGGGGTGATGCCGCGCGCTTCCATCCCTGATCGATCGCGAGCGCAGCGGTCGGGCGGCCTCGCCAAGCGCCTGCATCATCGACAGCCAGAGCGTGAAGACCAACGAAGCCGGCGGCCCGCGCGGCTACGACGCCGGCAAGACGATCATGGGTCGCAAGCGCCACGCCCTCGTCGACACCGACGGGCGTGGCCTCGTCCTCTTCGCCCATCCCGCCAGTGTGCAGGATCGCGATGGGGCGGGCCCGCTGCTGGCTGCCTCGCGTCGCCCGTTCCCCTTCATCGAGAAGGTCTTCGCGGACGCCGGCTACCAGGGCCCGCGTGTCGCGACCGCGACCCGCATCGCCGTCGAGATCGTCCGTCGCAAGCCCGATCAGATCGACTTCGCCGTTCAGCCCCGGCGCTGGGTCGTCGAGCGCTTCTTCGCGTGGATCAATCGGAACAGACGGCTCTGGAAGGACGCCGAAGCCACCATTGCCTCAGCGACCGCCTTCCTCTACGCCGCCGCCGCCATGGTCCTCATCCGCCGCATCGCCCGAACGTCATGAGGTTCGGGACGGACTCTTACATCCAAATAAATTTTTACTTCACGCTTGCGATAAGGATATGATATCAAGGTCGTGAACATTCTCGTTAAATTATATTAAATATATTCAACGAGAAATGGCATGTAAAACATAAAATACGAGGCTGTTATGGAAGATATTATTCGCGGGAAGCTCGGAAACATGCATTCGATCGGAATCGGCGTTGATTATCTGTCAAAGCGCTACTATGGAGTCGAGGTGTCAACACAACATCCTGCGGTGATCGAATACGATAATGTATTTTATATCCCGCATTTCGATTGCCTATATGATTCAGGCGGAAATATAATTATCGAATCATGTTGTGATTATACGGAGAAGGGTGACATCCTTTTTAAATGGTCGAAGCCACCTACTCAAGTAGATATATCTAAATACTCTTTTTATAAACTGGATGAGCACGTGATTTTCGGTAGCTCCATCTATGCAGAGTGGGGGCACTTTCTCACTGATGACATATCTCGTTTATGGTATTATTTTACTTCTGGGCGAGATCGAAAAATATTTTTCTCCGCTTCTTCCGGGCTGGAGAAAAAGTGGGTCCTAGAATTGCTTCGGCTTTCCGGTATAAATCAAGATCATATCTTGAAATCAAAAGTTCCAATTAATATAAATAGCGTAACTATTCCTATTCCATCATTTCAATTCACAACAAAAATATATAAATGCCACAACATTTTCTTTTTTAATGTTGTAAAATATCTGCGAGATTGTGGAAATATTCAGGATACGAAAGACAATTATTACCTGTCAAGGTCGCGACTGCCATCCACTAAACGCAAGGTGATAAATGAAGGCGAGGTTGAGGCGTTCCTTGTTAGGCATGGATATAAGGTTATGTTTCCGGAGCAACTTACTGTCGCTCAGCAGATTGAAATATTCAACACGACTGGAAACGTTCTACTTTGCGAGGGTTCTGCTGTTCACACATCTCTATTTTCATACTCCGATATGAAGCTCGGCGTCCTTGGACCAAAGCCAAGCAATTGGAGATTCTATATGATCGATAAGATAAAAGATTATAATTCATTTTATTTTAAAACAAATAAAAAAGACAATATATCCTCTGAAAAAGTAAACACGAGCACGCAAGACCAAGTGGTCAACATGAAGCTGTTGCAGCCATTTCTTCGGGAAGCCGGGTTCATCGATTGACTGCCGACACCTGACCCACTGAACCGCCCCGGGTTTGTCGGAGGCCCCAACTCCAGAGAGGATGGGTCTATGACGAGCAAGACGACGAACAAGTTTTCGCCCGAAGTGCGCGAGCGGGCGGTGCGGCGGGTGCTGGATCACGAGGCGGAGTATCCGTCTCGCTGGCAGGCGATCATGTCGATTGCAGCGAAGATGGGCTGCTCGGCGCACTCACTGAACGAGTGGCTGAAGAAGGTCGATGTAGATGCCGGCAAGCGGGCCGGCGTGTCGACGGATATGGCGGCGAAGCTAAAGGCGCTTGAGCGTGAGAACCGGGAGCTTCGGCAGGCAAACGAGATCCTGCGCAAGGCGTCGGCGTATTTTGCCCTGGCGGAGCTCGACCGCCGGTCGAAGACATGATCGTTTTCATCGACGATCATCGCGGTGCGTATGGGGTCGAGCCGATCTGCAAGGTCCTGCCGATCGCCCCCAAAGCGATCCGGAATTGATCGCGTCCCGCGACCCTATGCGACCTATCATGCGCATGTCGCCCGGCGGCCTGATCCTTCGAAGTGCTCGGTGCGGGCGCGGCGGGACGCGGCCTTGCGGCCCCAGATCGAGCGCGTGTTCGCCGAGAACTTCGAGGTGTACGGGGCACGCAAGGTCTGGCGGCAGATGGCGCGGGAGGGGGCGATGTCGCCCGCTGCACCATCGAGCGGCTGATGCAGGGCATGGGCCTCGCCGGCGTGATCCGCGGCAAGCCGGTCCGCACCACGATGCGGGACAAGATGGCGCCATGCCCGCTCGATCATGTGAACCGGGTCTTCCATGCCCCGGCACCGAACAGGCTGTGGCTGTCGGACTTCACCTATGTCAGCACCTGGGCGGGCTTCGACAACGCGAGCCTTCGTGATCGACGCCTATGCTCGCCGTATCGTCGGCTGGCGGGTGAGCCGGACCGCGCATGCCAGCTTCGTGCTGGATGCGCTGGAGCAGGCCCTTCACGAGCGCCGCCCTGTTCATCGCGGCGGCCTCGTGCACCATAGTGATCGCGGTTCGCAATATGTGAGCATTCCCGACCGCCATCGTTCCGGACACAAGGCAGCCGGGCCGATGGGTGTATGAGGCGACGCTGCCCGGTCGCGCCACCGAGACGGTGGGCGGCTTCGCATCCGCCGATGCCGCCCGGAAGGCATTCGAGCGCCGGCGCAGGGAAGCGCGAAAGGCGAGTTCCAACTGAAGAACCATTGATGAGCATCGTAAGGACTCGGCGTTCGAGGGAGAGTGGAGCCGAGGCGTCGAGGGCATCGTGGTCGGCCGGCTCCTGCCGCCGGCGCCCGATGGTGACGGCGAGCCGGAATGCCATGTGACCCGCTGGGCGACGCCGGTCGGCTCCCGCCGCAAGGGTTGGGATTATGTCATGGCGTCCGCCCCGGAGCCGGCGGAGGAGGTCGATGCTAGCCCCCCACCACTGGCTGGAGCGGGCTGTGGCGGACCATCTCGGGCTGGAATACCTGTGGGCCGGAGATCCAGCGCGGCGCGCCAGGGGCTGGCCGGCGGCGCGGGAGGCGATGATCGTGCTGCTGGCGGCCAGGGGTGACATTCCTCGCGCCGAACACGGCTGTGACCGCGGGAGAACCTCATGAGCGAGGATGAAGATCGCTTGTATCTGTCGCTGATGCGGACGGAACTGGATCAGGTGAGCCGCGCGCTGGCGGTGGCCGCTGCTGCGGACACGAGCGCTGCGCTGGTGGCCCTGGGCATGGCGCTAGATGGCCGCGCGATGCCGACGGGCGAGCTAGTGCCGGTGCTGAAGGGGGCGTGCACGCGCTGCGCAGCTACCAGTACGGCAACGCCGCCCCGGACCTGGCGGCCGGCATGGCCGACACCTGCCGGGCGCTGCTGGAGCGCCTGGCCCGCGCATCCGCACAGAGATGGAAGTCCGCGGCATCATCGCGCTCGCGCCGGAGCGCTATCCTGTGGTCAAGGGCATTGGCCTCAGGAAGGCGCGCATCGCTCTGCCGGGGCGCGGCAAGAGTGGCGGGGCGAGGGTGATTTACTACATTCACCTTGGCGCCTCGCATTTCATGATGTTCGCCTACCCGAAGAACGAGCAGGAAGACCTGACACCGGACCAGCGCAAGGCGCTGCTGGCACTGGTGTCCGACATCATGAAAGGAGTTCAGTGATGGCCACTATGAAGAAGGCGGCGTCATCGTCTGCTGAGCCCATGCCGACGGTCGGCGAGGGCCTGATCGAGGCATTTACCGAACTGGCTGCGCACCTCCGGGGAGAGGCTGAGGTCGAGAGCTACGAGTTCGTCCCGCCCGAGGATCTCAGCCCCGCGCGGATCCGCGCGATCCGCGAGAGCGTGGGGTCGCGGAAGGTGTTTGAGAAGATGACTGGAATTCCGGCCGGAACGATCGATGGCTATGAGCGCGGCCGCCGCCGGCCGGACGCAGCGACCCAAGCCTTGTTCCGCATCATCGAACGCGAGCCGGAGGCGGTCCGCCGTGCCCTGGTGGCGGAAGGCCGGGCGGCATAATTCCAACTGAGGAGCGGATCGATGCAACAGCGGGTCGCGATGAATGCCGTGCTTTCGGAGGATCGCCAGGCGGTGAGGCTGTCGCTCGACGGCGAGGCTGATCCGGCCGCCTGGGTGGAGCTGGACGCGGCCGAGCTGTCCCAGGCGGTCGAGCGGCTGGCCGCGCTCCGTGGGAACATGGTGCCGGAGGTGGTGAGGGAACTCGATCCCGGAGCCCGGATCATGGCGATCCAGGACCCGATCTGGAGGGCGGTGGTGGATGATGGGCGCATCATGCTGGCCGTGCGCCATCCCGGGCTTGGCTGGCTCGCCTTCGAGCTGCCGCCCGGCTCCGCGGCCAGCCTGGGCCACTTCCTGGTCGAGAGCGCCAGCCGCGCGCCGGCGTCAAATTGAGGAGCGGCCAATGGCAATCGAGGCAGCACAGTTCAAGATCGTGCCGGACGCGGAGCGGCCGGGCCGGTGGGCCTACGAGGCCGCTCTGCCCGGCCGCCAGGTGGAGGCCGTGGGCGGGTTCTCCTCCCCCGGACTGAGCCCATCGAGCCGCAGGACTATCTGAGTGGTACGACTGTCGTCGATATTGGAGATATTCGTGTCGCTCGCGGCTTGACGCGTCGGCCCGCGTCGACGTGCAAACATCCACGATTGCACTACGATCAGAAAGAGCGGCGAATTTGGTGCCCTGACTGTGAGCGCGACATCGACCCTTCCGACGCGTTTCTCCACATCGTCGAGCCGTACGACGCGGCCTATAAGAGGCTCCAGCGCATGCGAGCCGAGATCATCGAGGCGCAGGAATGTGCGCTCCATTCAATTGCGGCGAAGAAGCTCGACGAAGCATGGCGGCGCAGGAAAGAGGACTTCCGATCCGGCTGCACAGTGGTGGGGCGCGACTTCGCCATCGCTCGACGCCGGGGCCTTGCGAAGGAGAGGTGAGATGTTGGCCGTACGCGGATGATCGCGGCGATGACCAACTGAGGAGCGAGCGCGGATGATCATCAAGGTGCCGCGGGAGCGGCGAGGAGGCGAGGCCATGCCGGTGGAACCGATCGAGAGGCCGGACATCGTGATCCCGGACACGGGACCCCTGATCCACCTCTCGCAGGTGGACGCCCTGCCGCTCCTGCATGAGATCGGTGGCGCGGTGGTGATCGTGGACGTGGTCCGTTACGAGCTGACGACCGATATGACCAAGCCAGAGGCTGAGCGCATCCAGCAGTGGATCGAACGTGGGTTGGAGCCCGGCTCGAACATGCCCGTGCGACTCGAGCTGACCGAGACCGGAGAGGCGCTGCGCCTGGCACGGCTCGTGAAGCCGGACTTCCGCATGCGCAACGGCGGCGAGGTGGCCATGGTCGAGTGGCTTGCGGAGAAGGTGTCGGGCACCGACCGCACTGCCCTTGTGCTCTATGAAAATGGCAAGGTGCCGAAGCTGATCGCGGACCAGGACCTGCATGCCGACATCGACGTGGTGACGACGCGGGCGTTCCTGGCGCTGGCAGAGCGCCGAGGGTTGATCCCATCCGCAGAGGCTCTGTGGCGGCGCATCGTTGAGTCCTCGCCCACGACCAACGACACCATCCGCTCCTTCTCCCAGCGTCGGCCGCCCGGCGGCGACGGGCCGGGGATGTAGGTCATTTCGAACTGAGGAGCGAGACATGAGGTCCGGTGGCGAGCCCAAGGGCATCGTGGTGGCGAAGAATGACGCGCCCGCTCCTGGAAGGCTTCCTGGCCGTGCTGGGCGAGCACAATCGCTTCGCTGGCGACACCGCAGCCCGGCGCCGTCGCGAGGCCATGGCCGCGCTCCGGCGGCTGTGCCTGGTTGAGACTGTGGCCGGTGCCATCGAGGTGTCGGTGCAGCGCACCAACCCGCGCCTGCCCCCTGATCCTCTGGGGTTCCTGGACATCTATGATCCAGATCGCTTGGAGATCGATGGTGAGTACCTGGCGCGGCTCCGCCTCGCCCTCTCGCTGTTCCGCACGCCGACGAGCAGCGTCATCGCGGTCGTGTGATGGCAGGACCCGGCGCGATGAAAGTGGCGAGTGACCTCGAGGCTATGGCCACCGCCTTGGAGAAGGCCACGCGTGGCGCGGGCCATGCGCTGCGCAGCTACCAATATGGCAATGCCTCGACCGAACTTGCGGAGGCCATCGCCAACGAATGCGAAGCCGCGCTCGCGGCCTCCAAATAGGGAGAGGCAGGTGAAGGGCTGTCCGCATGGGCAAATCCGCTGGTGCCCGCTGTAACGGCTACCTCGCCCGCCTGAGCTGCATGGACGGGCACCTGGAGCGTGGCGAGGGCTGCGCGGTGGCCCGCGGGCAGGACTATGGCGCCAGCGTGGCGGCTTTGCGCATCGCGCGCTCCGGTTTCGTGGAGCGGGCCGAATGGGACGAGGACTTGGCGCGCCGCGCCGTGGCGACCCGGCGTTCGTCCAACTGAGGAGGAAGATGATGATCAGGCTGCCGCCCAGGGGCGGAACGGAAGCGGAGCGCGACTTGGCGCGACTGGAGAGTATCGTGGCGGACAAGAAGCGTCTGCTGGACGCCTTGAAGGGCGACCTGCGCCACGGCGGTCTGGACAATCTCGATCACGCCCAGCGTATTGACATCACCTACACTTCAAATGCCCTGGAAGGGAACACGCTCACCGCCGGTGAAACCGCCCTGGTGATCGAGAAGGGCATCACCGTCAGCGGGAAGCCGCTGAAGGATCACCTCGAGGCCGTAGATCATGCGCGCGCACTGGACTGGGTCGTGGAAATCGGCTCTCAGCGTGCGGAGCCACTCCGTGAAACCGATATCCGGAACCTTCATGAGCTGGTGGTTGCCCAGTCGAAGCCCGAGATTGCGGGCCGTTATGCCGATGTGGCGCGCTATGTGAACACGGACGCCGGTGTGCACCACTTTCCGTCCCCGATGGAGGTCCCCGCCTTGATGCACGAATTCGGGACCTGGCTCCAGCAGGCGGGAAACACGCCGTCCGCTGGTTTTGAGGCGCACCGGCGGTTGGTCGGCATCCACCCGTTCAATGACGGGAATGGCCGCACCGCCCGGCTGCTGATGAACCTGGTGCTGGTCCGTGGAGGCTATCCGCCGATCGCGATACGGCCCGAGGACCGGCCGGCCTATATTGGCGCGCTGGAAGCCGGGCAAGCCGGCCAGGGGTTCGCCAGTTTCGGCGGGCTGATGTTCCAGCGGCTCGCAGAGACGCTGGACCGGTACATCACCGCGGCGCGGGAAGCCGGGGCAACGTCTACGCCTGCGGCTCGCCAGCACGATGAGGACGAGCCGGAGGATGATAACGGTGGCTTTGTGCCCCCGTCGTCGTTCGGGCCTTCCAACTGAGGAGCGATGCGAGATGAGCGATCTGGATGACCTCGACATGAGAGCGCTGCGCCAGCTCGCAGGGGAGGGCGGATCACAGCGGGTGATCTGGTGCGGCTGTGCGGTCGTGGCATCGATCGCAGCGATATGGCCAAGTTCCGCACGAGGGTCGTCATGAAGCTGCTGAAGCTGGGGTTGGTGGCGCCGCTGGATGCCGAAAAGCCGGGCGCGCGCGCTGCTGAACTCGTGTCCAACTGAGGAGCAGGCGGAGATGAACCATGGCAATTTCTGACACCCTGCTCACGCTCCTTCGGCCGCATGGTCACTGCCCGCCGCGAAATGGAGGAGGCCGTCGCCACCTATGTCGCGCGGGCGGCCGAGAAGATGCGCCGCCAGCAGCTCGCGGCCACTCAGCTCCAGCTGTTCCTGCACACCAACCGCTTCCGCCCGGCCGACCTGCAATATGCCGCGAGCCGTACCGTGGATCTCAATGTTGCGACCGCCGACACGACGCGCCTGACCCGCGCCGCGCTCGATGCGCTCGGCGGGCCTCTGGCGCGAGGGCTACGCCTATAAGAAAGCTGGCGTCATGCTGCTCGATCTGGTGCCGGCCCGGCAAGTGCAGCACGGCCTGTTCGACCGCCCCGATTCCGAACGCCGTAAGGCCTTGATGGTGACGATCGACACCATCAACCGCGACCATGGCCGCGGCACCATCGCGCTTGCCGCCGCTGGGCGCACGCAAGCCTGGGCGCTACGCAGCGCCATGCGCAGCCCGCGCTTCACGACCCGTTGGAACGAGCTGTTGGCGGTGCGATAACGTCCCGCCACCAACATCCAAAGCAACGGTGTGTCGCGAAATGGGAATACTAACTTGTGACGCTGAGGTGCCTTTTTGCGGACATGTTTCCTGCCGCAACTGAATGGAGTTTTAACGAGGTGAACTCAGATGAAGTTCTCTACGCCTCATGCGCCGGTGCCGGACGTTGACGCCCGCACGGCGATCCTGCTCGTCAATTCGGGGCAGATGGAGACCCGGGCCTGGCGACATGTGCTCGGGATGACGAAGGTGCCGCTGGCGACGCAGGTCATGATCTCGATCGTCGCCGCCCAGAACTACAGCCATGCCGGTACCGGCCGGACGATGCAGCTCTACGAAGCGGCCGAGAAATGGCTCTGTAGGAGCCGTTCCGCCGTCGAGCGGCTGGCGCGAAAACTCGAGAATGTCTTCATCGTCCAGCGTCAAAGCGAGGACCAGGGCAACGTTCACCACTGGCACCTGAAGGGGCCGGAGATCCGTGACGCTCTCGCCCAGCTCGCCGAGCTTAAGCTCGTCATCGGCCGGGTGGTCGCCCTGCAGGCCGAAAATCCGGATGATCCCTATATTGGACGGGAGCTGCTGCCCACTGGAGTTTATTTTAACATCGTGGCGAACCGTCATGCACGTGAAACCGCCATCCAGGCGGCAGCGGAGTGAAGACCATGAGGATCAAAAGCCTTTTCCTGGCCGCCCTGCTCTCCGCAAGCATTGCGGGCCCGGTGGCAACGGCGATTCCGGTAGCGCTTGGCGAGCGCATCGTCATGGAGGGCGACCCAGCGGATGCCGGCGAGTTCCTTTACAATGAATCTGTCACGGGCACTATCTTAGCTTCGGCTCAGATCGCAATCGGGCGCAGCAGGGGTGGAGAGGAATCCGACCCGGCCGATGCGGGAAAGCTCCTCGATATCGCCTGATAGCGTGTGCGCCTTGGGTAAGACCCAAGGCGCACTTGTACTCATTCCGGTAATGGCCGGAAGACACAATTAGGAATCAGGAACTGGCAATGTAAATTCCATTGAAATCGCCCGCATCGCGGGCCTGGCAATGGAGACCGACAGTGAAACGTCTCTTCCTTTACTTCGTGACACTCTCCATCTTCGGGGTTCAGGTCGCGTCCGCCCAGCTCCTCGACCGCCCGTTGACGAAGCTGTCCTACAACCTCGGGGTGGATACGACCTTCCCGAACTATTTCCCGGCGCCGACGCCGACCCCCAACCCGGTGCCGACGCTTCCCCCGATCGCTCCGATGCAGCCCTCCCAGAACGAGTTCTGGGCCCGTCCGGTCCCGATCCCGCAGACGCCCGGCGTCGTCGGTGGGGGGCGCATCGGCAACACCGAGATCAACGGAGGCGTCTTTCACACGCCTGGGGGGGTGCAGGGCGGTGTGACCGTCACCTATCCCAAGTACCCCGAGACGACCATCAATGAACAGAAGAAGTGAATGAAGGATGCGGCCGATGCAGTAAGCAAGGCCGCGTCTCTTTCTCATCGCCTGGATGTGGCCGGTACGAATTACAGTTCGTATCGGCCCTTCTGCATGAGAAGCGTGGCGTTGAGATCGTGCTTGACCAGGATGCGCATGCAATGTGCAGGACTGGCATCCCCTTCGGGCCGGGCTGTCGTGAACCGAACCCGCACGCGGTTTCGGCCCTCCGGCTTCCACCCCTGATGCAGATCCTCACCGCCGCAGACGCGGCGTGAGGGGGAGAGGCCGAGGGGCTGGCTGCCCCTTCTCTCTCCCCAAGCGAAATAGCCGCGGCCGAGGCTCGGTCGCCTTCGGCTCCCTGCGCCCGCACCACCCGCAGCGATTTCGCTTTCCCTCTCCCAGCCCTGCCCGCTCACGCGGCCCCGGGAAGCAGCAGCGCAGTGCTGCTTCGCAGACAACTCAAGGAGAGAACCTATGACCATGAGATACCAGGCAAAGCGGGGCGATGACGGCGCCCTGCGTGAGCGCATGAAGGCCATCGCCCACGAGCGGCGTCGCTTCGGCTATCGACGCCTGCACGTGCGGCTCAAGCGGGAGGGGTTCACGCTCAACCACAAGCGCCTGTTCCGGCTCTATCGCGAGGAGCGGCGCAAGGTACGGCGCCGTGGTGGCCGCAAGCGGGCCATCGGGACGCGGGCCCCCATGACGATCCCGATGCGGCCGAACGCGCGCCGGTCGCTCGACTTCGTGTCGGACCAGCTCACCTGTGGCCGTCGCTTCCGCATCCTCACCGTCGTCGACGACTGTACCCGGGAATGCCTCACCCTGCTGGCGGGCACATCGCTGTCCGGCTTCCGGGGGGCCTGGGAGTTGGACCGCCTCGTGGCCGAGCGCGGCCGGCCGAAGATGATCGTCAGCGATAACGGCAGCGAGTTCACCTCCAATACCATCCTCGCCTGGGCGGTCGCGGCACAGGTCGAGTGGCATTCCATCGCGCCGGGCAAGCCCATGCAGAACGCCTTCATCGAGAGCTTCAACGGCCGCCTGCGGGACGAGCTTCTCCACGAGACGCTGTTCTCGGCGCTCGGCCAGGCCCGAGCAAGCCTGGGCAGGTGGCGGTCCGACGACACTGGATCACGCCCGCACTCCGCCCTCGGCTGGCAGACCCCCTCCGCCTTCGCCGCCACCTTCCATCCGCGACGGGATCTGCCGCGGCGCCAGGCCAAAAGCTCCGCGACAGATCCCGTCGCTCACCCGGCCGACAAGGCCAAATCCAACCGCCAGAACAAACTCACCGCTGGATAAAACTTCGGGGCAACGTCACGAGTCTCCCATGTTACGTTAGCATTAACATGGGAGACCACTTCCACCAAGATATTTACACGGCCTCGTGATCAGGCTCCTCAGTTGGAAACCGACAGGCTAAAGGGGTGATCTCGTCGCCTGGTCCACCTTCTACTCAAGGAATTGGAGAGCGATCAGTGACCACTGCACCATGGGCTGATGGCCCGAGGGGGTTTCGAAAGGTGGCCGACGCCCCCTTCGCCTGCGACGCAACATGGTTGCGGCTGGTAGGTTATGGTTCTTGGGGGGGCCTCCAATGGTGGAGATGAGGCCAGACACCGAGGCCGCAAAGGCCAATCCGCGGGCCATCTCGACCCGCATCGAGGCGCGGAGTCAGGCGGGAACGAACGGGGAGCGCCGGCATGATCTCAGGCTAGGGAAACAGCCTGGATATGTGATTGCCGACCGCACCCACTTGAATCGTAAGCTGATCCCGACGTTGCCCGGCACGGACATGCGGAAGATCTGCGACGCCCGACGCGAGGCCTCCGGCATTTCCCGCAAACGCAAGGTTTCGAAGAGCGCGGCGGTTTCGACGGCGGGCATCATCACCTTCGGCGCGGAGGCACAGCCATGGGTGGAAGCGTTATCCATTGATGTCCAGGATCGCATGTTCCGCGAGGTAGCGGAGGCGATCGCCCAACGTCTGAATACCAGCCTGCACGGCTTGGTCGTGCATCTCGACGAGACCGCGATCCATGCCCATTATCAGCTCGCTGCCGTCGCCCAGGACGGGCGGCCGGTCGCGAAGATCGCGACACCCTCGGTGACATCCCAGCTCCAGGATATCGCCGCAACTGTGGCCCAGCAGTACGAGCCCCGAATTGAGCGTGGGAACAAAAAGCGCGACCGCTTGGCGGCGGGGGCGAAATATTCGGAGGTGGTGCACCGCACGGTCAAGGAACTGCACCATGACCTGCCTGTCGAGGCCGACGCTCTCCGCGCCCAGCTGAACGATCTTGAAAGGCAGGTGGTGGAGGCAAAGGACAAGATCTCCAAAAACGAGCAGCGAGCCGCGGAAGCGCGGCAAAAGGCTGAGAAATGGGCGGAGACCGCCGAGAAAGCCGAGAAGGCGCGCCAGAACGTCGAAACCTATGAACGTCGTGCACGGGACGCTAAAGCCAACTTGGGCGATTTGACAGCCGAGATGGAGAGCGTTCTGGACAAGCTCGGGGACGCCGATACCGCGCTGAAGCGGGCTTCCAAACAGGCTGCCGAGCAGGTGCGCCTGAGAGAGCAGGCGCAGACCCAAAAGCAGCGGATCGAGGACGAAATCGCAGCCCTCTCATCCTCTCCCTTGCCGGAACCACCAACGATTCCTGCACCTGACCTATTCATGCGATCTGCCAGCGCAGAAACCTGGGCGGCCAGACAGAACAAGCGGATCCAGAGTTGGGCAACCGAGTACTCCGCCCGGATTCAGGCCAGGGAAAAAAAGCTGACAGAAACGGAAAGGCAGCAGACGCAACAGCGCGTCGAGGTGGAGCGGTTGCACGCCCGGGCGCGAGAAGCGAAGCGGCTCAACGCACGTGACGATGTGCGTGCCGCAGAGCTGCACAAGCTAGGCATTTCGCTCGCGCAGCGGGAGGCAGATGTGAGGAAAGCCGAGGCACGCCTGCGCGAAGAGGAGGAGGCCCGGGTAACCCCCATCCAGCTCCACGAGTTGCCGGACGGCTTAGTCCGCCTCGCCTGGTCCATGGCGCAACCGAAATGGACAGACGGGCACTTCGACGGGGAGAACCGCTGGATCCTGACAGATCAGGAGCAAAAGCAGCGCAAGGGTATTGGGCCGCTATCCTGGCTGACGACGCTCATCGGCAACGGGCTGCTGGCAGCACGCATCATCCTGGAATGGTTCGGACTGGACCGTCTGGCAGCAAGCCTCCAGCGCATCAAATTGCCAGAATCGGAGCTTCGTGATTCAGTCCCTTCAGTGGACATCGCGACACCAAGAACCATAACCTACTAGCCGCAACGATGTTGCAACGTAGGCGAAGGGGACGTCG
>NZ_CM195531.1:4275000-4953282 GCF_043195065.2 Xanthobacter cornucopiae | reverse complement strand
CGGCCGGAAACAGGATGGAGAGCACATAGCCGGCGGCAAGGCCCGAGCCGATGGACAGCACCGGCGACCAGGCGAGCCAGTTGCACCACACCGAGAACGGCGCCAGCAGCTTGGAATAGCGCACCCAGGCCACCGCGCCATAGACCGAGGCGCCGCCGGACTTGTGCGGAAACAGGCCGGCGATCTCGGCATAGGTGAAGGCCTGGATGAAGCCGAAGGAGATGGACGCGATCCAGACCACCCAGGCCGGCGCGCCCACGGTGGCGCCGATGGCGCCGATGGAGAACAGCACCAGCGCCGGCACGCCGCTGGCGAGCCAGAACGCCCCGGTCCAACTGATCTTACGATGGAGCTCGCCCGCCATTGGGGCGGACGCCGCTTCCTTAAGCGCTGCGATGCTCATGGTTTGACCCCTCTTGATGAGAGGGAGTTTCTCCATACGAAAATTTATTGTCAATGAGGATATACATCTGACCTTAAGTCAGATCGAGCCGATTTTTTGCTCATCGGCCTGCCCATTTCGCATGCAGGCAGATGATTTGCTGCGCAGCAGCAATGGACAGCAGCACTGACACAGCTGTCTGCCACCTCAATACTGGCCACGGGCCGCGCAAATGCAACCAACCCGCGCGGCGAGTGCCGCGCGGGTTGAGAAGTCCTGCACAGGTCCCTTGCAGCGCAACGCGGACACTGTCCGCGAGCATGTCTCAGGCGCGCACGCGGGTCTTTTGCGGATCGAAGTGCGGGAAGGGCGCGATGCGGGCGGGAATGCGCTTCTGTTGCCCGTCCAGCTTGCCGATCTCCAGCGCCGTGCCGATCTCGGCGACAGCGACATCCACCCGTGCCAGGGCGATATTCGCCTTCAGGATCGGCGACTTGGTGGCGCTGGTGACGACCCCCACCTGGGCGCGGCCCACGTAGAGCGGGTCGCCGTGGCCCACGTCCTCGTTCGAAGAGACGATGAGGCCCACCATCTTGCGCGCCGGACTGGCCTTGCGCCGCGACAGCGCCTCGCGACCCACGAAGTCCTCGTCCTTGTTGGCCACGGCGAAGCCGATGCCGGCCTCGAACGGGTCGGTCTGGTCGCAGAAGTCATAGCCGGCAAACACCAGCCCCGCCTCGATGCGCAGCATGTCGAGGGCGGAGAGGCCGAGGGGCTTCATGCCCTTGGGCGCGCCCGCCGCCCACACCGCATCCCACAGCGCGGTCGCATCCTTGGGATGGCACCAGATCTCGAAGCCAAGCTCGCCGGTGTAGCCAGTGCGCGAGACCACCAGGGCCGGCCCCTGCGGCCCGCCGAGCCGGGCCACGGCGAAGCGGAACCACTTCAGCTCCGTCATGGCGGGCTGGGTGGGCGAGGTCCAGATCACCTCCGACAGGATCTCGCGGGACAGCGGACCCTGCACGGCGATATTGTGGAGCTGGTCGGTGGAGGACTTCACCCAGGCCTTGAGGCCCCACGCGGCGGCCTTCTCGCGCAGCCACTGGCCGGTAAACTCCTCGCCGCACACCACGCGGAAGTTGGCCGGGCCCAGGCGGAACACGGTGGCATCGTCGATCATGCCGCCATGGTCATAGGTGAGGGCGGTATAGACCACCTGGCCCACCGCGAGCTTGCGGATGTCGCGGGTGGTGGTGCGCTGCAGCAACAGCTCCGCATCCGGCCCCGTCACCTCGAACTTGCGCAGCGGCGACAGGTCCATGATGGCCGCCTTTTCGCGGCAGGCCCAGTATTCGGCGATCGGCCCCTCGCCGGTGAAGCAGGTGGGGAGCCAGAACCCCCGGTACTCGACGAAATTGCGGGTCTTCTCCGCGATGCGCGGATGGAAGGCGCTCTCGCGCGTCAGGCGCGGCTCGGCTTCGGCGGTCATGCGAAACGCTATTCCCTTGGAGAAGGTCTCGGCGGCGTCATAGACCCGCACATGGATGTCGGTGGGCTCCCAGCCGTTGGCCGGGTCGATGTCGTCGGCGCAGGACGAGGTTGCGCACACCAGATCGGTCAACGCCTTCATCAGCACATAGTCGCCGGGCCGCGACCACGGTTCGTCCATGGTGAGGGCGTTGGCGTGGTCGATGCTGGTGTTGTAGAAGAAATTGATGGCCGGCCAGCCGCGCCGGGGCTTGATGCCGCGCGGCGTCAGCACCGCGTTGAAGTTGTCCGAGCAGTTGGCGTGGCCCGGATAGCCCATGTCCTCGTAATACTTGGCGGAGCAGGCCAGGGCGAAGGTGTCGTGACGGCCCACGGTGTCGCGGATCACCTCCACCAGGGCGATCTGGCGCTCATCGTAATATTTGGAATGCAGGCCGGGACCGGGATAGGCCGCACCCATCAGCGTGCGGGTGGTGGTGGCGTCGAGGCCGAACTCCTGGCCCTGGGCCAGCGCGGCGGCGTCAAAGGCCAGGAAGTCCGAGCACTGGCGGCCGGCCACGTCGATGATCTGGATATAGTCGCCGGCCTTCACCGTGAAGGCGCGCGCCTGCGCGGCGGGGATGCGCAGGTCCAGCTTGGGCTCGGCCAGCGGCGGCGGCAGCGGCACCTCGGCGCCGGGAGCGCGGGTGACGGTGACGACGAGGTCGGTGGGGGGCGCCTGCTCATCGGGCGCCATGGCGCCGCCGGGGGCGGCCACCACCACCGTCAGGTCGGCGGCGCTGGTCAGGGTTACCCGGCCGCCGGGCTCCGCCTGGGCGGCGAGCGCGGTGACGGCGGCGTGCGCCGCGGGATCGATGCCGCGCGCGCGCAGCAGCCGGGCGACATCCGCCGCGCCCGCGCCGTCGGCGGCCAGAACCGCGGACAGGCTCTCTCCGGCTCCCGGCACCAGTCCGAGCGCCGTCGCCGCCGGCTGCCCGGCGCTGTCGATGGCGAACAGCAGCGCCGCCTGCAGGCCCTCCGGGTCACGGATCGCGAGGGCATCGCCGGCCTGGAGCCGGACCACACCGCAGCCGCCGCCGCGCACCACGAGACGCTCGCCGGCGCGCGGCCCCGGAGCGGCCGCGGCGGCGGCCGGCGGCAGAAGAGACACGTCCATCACACCCCCATTTGACATGCCGGCGCCAGCCGGCGCCCGCTTTGAAATATGGCGCCGGACCGCCGTGCGCCGGCGACCGCGCGCCTCGCGATCCGGCCTCTCACGATGACCGGTAATCCTGACGCGTCCGGTCTCTTGGCGGCCGGCCTTGGCCACCGGTCCTGGCACGCCCGCCGGCTCAGGAGCCGGCGGCCAGCCCCCGGTAGCGGCCGCGATAATAGAGAAGCGGCGCCTCATCGCCCTCCGCATGCATGTGCACCACGCGGCCGACGAAGATCACATGGTCGCCGCCGTCGTAATGGGCATAGGGCACGCATTCGAAGCAGGCGTGGGCGGGCAGCAGGCGCGGCGCGCCGCTCGGCCCGTGCTCCCACCGGGTGGCGGCGAACTTGTCGGCGCCGGCCGTAGCGAAGCGATTGGACACATCCTGCTGATCCTCCAGCAGGATGTTCACGGAATAGGCCTTCGCCTGCTCGAAGCGCGACAGCGACAACAGCTTGCGCGCCATGCAGAACAGGACGAGGGGCGGATCGAGGGAGACCGCGGAAAAGGAATTCACGGTGACGCCCATGAGCCCTTCGTCGTCGCCGGCCATCACCACGGCGATGCCGGTGGCGAAGCGGCCCAGCGCGTTGCGCAATTCGCGCGGCTCGAAGCGGGCGTCGAGATCAATGCTGGTCATCGGAAAATCTCGTCGATGAAACAAGGGCCGCCGCCCGAAAGCGGCGTCCTGCGGGACGGGCGCCGGCCGTCCCCGCCAACGGATGCGGGGACGGCCTCGCCCTGCGGCGCCACGGAAGGACGGTGCCGCGGACGACAGTCTCAGATCCGCTCAGACCACCTTTGCGGTCTCGCTCTCGGACAGGCGCTTCTCGGCGAAGGCGCGCTTCTCGGCATCGTCCATCTTCTTGATCCCGTTGTTGAGCACGTGCGCGTCGAGGGACTTGTTCCCGTAGTCCAGGCCCTCGAAGCCGACCGGCGAGGCCTTGCCGACGAACTGGCGGATCACCTGGTTGGTGAAGCCCATCACCCCGCCGGCTCCAGCCGTCGCCGTGCGCCTCGGCCTTGGAGGAGAGGGAATACCAGAAGTGCGAGCCGATCTCCGGATCAAAATAGGACAGGGCGCCGATGAGCACCTCCTGGTCCAGCCGCTTCAGGATGTCCGTGAGGATCGGGTTGTGATGGTGCCGCAGCAGCGCCGAGGCGGTGGCGCCGAAGTGCACGGTGCAGCACATGGCGGCGGACGGACAGCCGTACCGCGCGATGATCTCCACCACCATGGCGGCGCAGACGCGGTTCTCGCCCAGGCCGCCGAGTTCCTTCGGCGCATTCAGGCCCAGCAGGCAGAGCCTGGCGGGCGCCTCGAAACGCTTGAGCGGGGAGATATGCTTCTGGTCGTCTTCAATGGCGTTCGCGCGCAGGCAGACCTCGCACAGGGCGACGAGCTCCTTCTGCAGCGCTTTCTGGGCCGGCGTCAGAAGCCATTGCGGATCCCATTCGAAGCCAAGTCCCCAATGCTGTTCTGCGCCCCACATCTTGACATCGGACATGACATAAGCTCCGCCAGGCCCGGCCCCTGACCCGGGCCGTTCAGCTGTTGCACCCTTCGGCGATCCGCTCCTCTCAGTGAAATTTTTTGACGCGGCAGAAACACAGTGCCATCGATTCCGCACGGTTCAAGCCCGTTAATTAGGCAGGCCCGGACCATTCTTTGACCATCAACGGGAGCGGAGGGCATTCTGACGATTAAATCGGACCAGAACTTGGGCGCTAGAGCCCAGGAAATTTCTTCTCAAGAAAAGTAATTGACACGTAGTGGGTGCCCTTTCAGGATGCGCGCCACAGGCGGGAGGTACGTGCACAATTTCCGCAGCGGCCTTCGTTTGTCCGGACGCCGCAAGCCATCGCCCGCCGCGCGGGCGCGCCGGCTTCGAGGCCACGTCCGCGCGGCGGCTTGAGAGAAACCCGTTCAGGCCCGGCAAAGACCGGGACCGATGATCGTCAAGAGGGGACAAGAATGACTGACAGCGTCTGGCGCCAATCGATTCTCAACGACCGTCACCGCGCGCTCGGCTCCAAGCTCGAGGAATCGTGGAACAACATGGCGATTCCCCAGCACTATGCCACCGACCCCTACGAGGAGACGGCGGCGGTGCGCTACAAGGCCGGCCTCATCGACGTGTCCGCGCTCAAGATCATCAACGTGAGCGGCCCCGGCGCCCTCGCCTTCCTCAACGAGCTGCTCACCGCCGACATCTCCAAGGTCCCGGCCGGCCGCTCCGCCATCTCCTCGGTGGTGAACGAGGACGGCGGGCTGATCGACGACGTGCTGGTCTATGTGGACGGGCCGGAGAGCTTCCGCCTGTCGCACGGCGGCGGCGCCCTGGAAGAGGCGCTGCCGGAGGTCGCCAAGGGCTTCGACGTAACCGTCGCCCGCGACGACGATGTGCACATCCTCTCGCTCCAGGGGCCCAAGGCGCTCGACATCCTCACCCCCCACACCCCGCTCGACCTGAAGGCCCTGCCCTATTTCGGCCATGCCCGCACCACCCTGTTCGGGGTCCCGGTGTCGCTGGCGCGCGGCGGCTACTCGGCCGAGCGCGGCTACGAGGTGTTCACCACCGCCAAGGACGCTGTGGACCTGTGGGACAAGATCCTGGAGGCGGGCCGGCCGTTCGGCGCCATCGCCGTGTCGTGGGACTGCCTCGACATTGTGCGCGTGGAAGGTGCCCTGCTGTTCTTCCCCTTTGACATGCCGCACAAGGACACCACCCCCTGGGAAGTGCTGATGGACTGGTCGGTGGACCTCGCCAAGCCGTCGTTCCGCGGCAAGGCGGCGCTGATCGCCCGCAAGGGTACCGAGCGCACCCACCAGGCCGGCCTCGAGGTGCTGGCCGCCAAGGCCGTCACCCCGGGCGCGAAGATCTTCAAGGACGGGGTTGAAGTGGGCGTGGTGAACTCGGTCACCTACAGCCAGCACCTGGTGAAGTCCCTCGCCCTGGTGTCGCTGAAGCCGGACGTGACCACCCTCGGCACCGCGCTCACCGTCCAGGACGGCGACGAGACGTTCGAGGCCAACGTGGTGCGCACGCCCTTCTACGACCCCCTGCGCCTGCGCACCCATCCGCTGGACGAGCGCGCCTGAACCCGGGCCGGCTCCGGGCGGCATGACCGCCCGGAGCCGGCAAACTGATCTTTGCGAAGGCAAATCAGTGTTCAAAATTTCAGCATGCTGCCTGAAGAACAAGATTGCCTTCAGCGCCTGAGCTGCGCTTTATAGTTCCATGAGTTGGCGGCTAGGGTTCCGGTCTTGCAAGAGACGCTGGTCCGAGAGCTGCTACCGGGGCGGGAGAAATCCGCCCAGGCACGGCGGGGCAAAATCCCGGGAGACCTCAGCGGCCAGGAATTGGCTCTGTACAGGTCTCGCCAATTCCAGGTCTCGATTGGATCGCACGTCACAAGACGCGCTTCGAACCACGAGGGGAATTGGCGATGTCAGGCAAATACCACATCAAGACTATCCTCAAGGCCGGCGCGCTGGCGCTGGGCCTGTTTGCGGCCACCGTGCCGCTGGCGTCGAGCGAAGCTTTCGCCGCGCCAAAGAAGGATTTCAAGCTCGCCTGGACCATCTATGTGGGCTGGATGCCCTGGGGCTATGCCAAGGAAGCCGGCATCGTCAAGAAGTGGGCCGATAAATACGGCATCAATATCGATGTCGTCCAGGTGAACGACTATGCCGAATCCATCAACCAATACACCGTGGGCGGCTTCGATGCGCTGACCGTCACCAACATGGATGCCCTTTCCACCCCGGCCGCCGGCGGCGTGGACACCACCGCGCTCCTCATCGGCGACTTCTCCAACGGCAACGACGCCGTGATCCTGAAGGGCAAGGACAAGCTCGCCGACATCAAGGGCCAGAAAGTGAACCTGGTCGAGTTCTCGGTCTCCCACTACCTGCTGGCCCGGGCGCTGGCCTCCATCAACCTCGCCGAGAAGGACGTGAAGGTGGTCTCCACCTCCGACGCCGACATGGCCAGCGCATGGAAGACCCCGGACGTGACCTCGGTGGTCACCTGGAACCCCATCGTCTCCGAGATCCTGGCCGATCCCAAGGCGCACAAGGTGTTCGATTCGTCCCAGATCCCCGGCGAGATCATGGACCTGACGGTGGTCAACACCACCACCTTGAAGGACAACCCGGCCTTCGCCAAGGCGCTCGCCGGCATCTGGTACGAGACGCTGGCGCTGATGACCGCCGACACCCCCGAGGGCAAGGCCGCCCGCGAGGCCATGGGCAAGGCCTCCGGCACCGATCTCGCCGGGTTCGAGCAGCAGATGGCCGCCACCCGCCTGTTTGCCAAGCCCGCCGACGCCACAGCGTTCGCCCGCTCGCCCGAGGTGGGCGCCACCATGGACAAGGTGCGCCACTTCCTGTTCGACCACGGCCTGCTCGGCAATGGCGCCCCCTCGGTGGACGTTGTGGGGATCGAGCTCGCCGACGGCAAAGTGCTGGGCGACAAGGCGAATGTGAAGTTCCGCTTCACCGATGCCTATATGAGCGAAGCCGCCGCCGGAAAGCTCTGAGCCGTGCGCACGGGATCGGGGTCCGCGACCCCGATCCCGAAGGCCGCCGCCCGTGGCCGCCGCTCAAGGACGGCCGCCCCGGTCGCCCACAAACCACCGCCGTCACCGTTTTCGCCCCTCACCTCACACGCCCTCCGCGAGAGGATCGTCGATGCGCCTCATCAATCGCATCCCCGCCCCGGGATGGGCCCGGGTGCTGGCACTGCTGCCCTTCCTCGCCGTGCTGGTGCTGTACCTGATCGCCTCCGCGCTGCGGCTGGCGGAGAATCCCGCCGACAAGCTGCTGCCGTCGTTCGCCACCATCGGCGACGCCATCGTGCGCATGGCCTTCACGGTGGACGCGCGCACCGGCACCATCCCGCTGTGGTCGGACACGGCGGCCAGCCTCGGCCGCCTGTTCGCCGGCCTCGGCATCGCCACCCTGGTTGGCGCGGTGCTCGGCATCGCCATCGGCGTGCTGCCCTATCTTCGGGCCCTGGCGGGCCAGTTCGTGGCGGTGATCTCCATGGTGCCGCCCCTCGCCATCCTGCCCATCCTGTTCATCACCGTGGGGCTCGGCGAGGCCTCGAAGATCGCCTTGATCGCCATCGGCATCGCCCCGCTGCTGGTGCGCGACATGGCGTTGCGCGTCACCGACATGCCGCCCCAGCAGGTCATCAAGGCACAGACCCTGGGCGCCTCGTCCTGGACGCTGGTGCTGCGGGTGGTGCTGCCGCAGGTGCTGCCGCGCCTCATCGATTCGGTGCGGCTGCAGATCGGCCCCGCCTTCCTGTTCCTGATCTCGGCGGAGGCCATCGCCTCCGAAAGCGGGCTGGGCTACCGCATCTTCCTGGTGCGCCGCTATCTGGCCATGGATGTGATCCTGCCCTACGTGGCCTGGATCACCCTCATCGCCTTCCTGATGGAAATCGCCCTGGTGCAGCTGCAGCGCCGCGCCTTCCCCTGGTTCGCCGCCGCGAGGACCGCCCAATGAGCCTCATCCGCGTGCGCAACCTGTGGAAGGAGTACGACGACAAGGTCGTGCTGGAGGACATCAACCTCGACATCGAGGAGCGGGCGTTCGTGGCCCTGGTCGGTCCGTCCGGCTGCGGCAAGACCACCTTCCTGAAAATGCTGCTGTCCGAGGAGGTGCCCTCGCGCGGGGTGATCGAGCTCGACGGCCAGCCCATCCCGGCCGAGCCCGGCCCCGACCGGGGCGTGGTCTACCAACGCTATTCCGTGTTCCCGCACCTGACCGTGCTGGGCAATGTGGTGCTGGCCGCCGACCTCGGCGCCCGCGATGCCGGAGGCCGCCTGTTCGGCCGCCTGTTCGGCGCCGCCCGCCGCGACGCGACCCACAAGGCCCGCGAGCTGCTGGCGGCGGTGGGCCTGTCCCATGCCGTGGACAAGTATCCGAGCCAGCTGTCCGGCGGCATGCAGCAGCGCCTGGCGCTGGCGCAGGCGCTGATGGCGGAACCGCGGGTGCTGCTGCTGGACGAGCCGTTCGGCGCGCTCGACCCGGGCATCCGCGCCGACATCCATGTGCTGATGCGCAAGCTCTGGCACGAGCGCGCCCTCACCGCGGTGATGGTGACGCACGACCTGTCGGAAGCGTTCGGCCTTGCCACCCGCGTCATCGCCTTCGAGCGGCGGCGCGACGAGCCCTCCGACGGTGGACGCTACGGCGCCCGCATCGCCAAGGACATCGGCATCTGGCCGCCGCGCATCGCCGGCGCGCCCAAAGCCGTCTGACCCACCCTTTCCGCCCGGCCGGGACGACCCGGCGCGCACACGGGACCTGAAGCGGGACGACCCGATCATCCAAGGCGTTGAGACATGACATCATCTTTCGACACCCCCGATGCCGAAAAGGCAGCCCTGATCGCCGCCCGCCGCCAGCGCTATGAGGACCTGAAGGCCGCCGGCGATTCCATCACGCCCCGCGTGCTGCCGGCCCCGACCGCCCGTGGCGGCGCCCCCCTCGCCGCCGACGCCGTACGCCACGCCGAGACCATTCCCGGTGGCTGGTACTGGACCAAGGTGGTCCGCCGCGGCGAGGGCCTGCGCCTTCTCAACACCGCCGGAAACCCGGGCGTGGCGCTGTTCGCCTGGAACCTCGCCGACCCCTCCGAGCGCTACAACAGCGCCGACACGGTGAAGGTCCAGTGGACGGCGGACCTGCGCAAGGGGCGGGTGCTGTTCTCCGACATGGGCCGGGCGATCCTGTCCATCGTCGAGGACAGCTGCTGCGCCCACGACACCATCGTCGGCGGCTCCACCCCGGCCTCGAACCACGCCAAGTATGGCGACGCCGCCCTGCGCAACACGCGCGAGAACATGTGGCTGGCCGCCGCCAAGCACGGCCTTGGCGTGCGCGACGTGGCCCCGGTCATCTCCTTCTTCTCCCCGCTGTCGTTCGTCGACCACAAGCCGGTCTGGCGCGACGGCGTGGTGCAGCCCGGCGACTTCGTGGACCTGCGCGCCGAGATCGACCTCATCGTCGCCGTCTCCAACTGCCCGCACCCGCTGGCCCCCGACACCACATTCGCCCCCGCCCCCATCGAGGCACTGGTGTTCCGCCTGCCCGAGGCGACGGCCGACGACCTGTGCCGCACCGCCACCGCCGAAGCCCGCCGCGGCTTCGACAACACCGCCACCTATCTCCAGGCCTGAGGGAGGGCACCATGACCGACACCCGCATCCACGCCGCCGCCCCCTCCGCCTTCTTCGCCGCCCCGGTGCTGGACGAGGCCAAGGCCGTCTACGACTTCACCGTGCCCGCCAACCGTCCCTGGTCGCGGGTGATCGGCAAGGGACAGATCCTGCGCATCGTCGATCTCCAGGGCTGCCAGGCGGTGGACACCCTGCTTTACGACGCCCACGACACCTGCGAGCGCTACTCGGCCCAGGACACCATCCTGACCCAGGGCGCGCCCTATGTGACCACCGGCACCCGGCTCATGTCGAACCTCGGCAACGTGCTGGCGACGGTGGTGGGCGACAGCTGCGGACGGCACGACACCTCCGCCGGCGCCTGCTCGTGCGAGGCGAACACCGTGCGCTTCGGCCACCACACCCGCTACATGCATGCATGCCGCGAGAATTTCGTGATCGCCGCGGCCCAGCACGGCATGACCAAGCGGGACATCGTGCCCAACATCAACTTCTTCATGAACGTGCCCATCGAGGCCGACGGCAAGCTCGCCATCGTCGACGGCGTCTCCGCCCCCGGCGACCATGTGGACCTGCTGGCCGCGCGCGACATGCTGGTGCTCATCTCCAACTGCCCGCAGGTGAACAACCCCTGCAACGCTTTCGACCCGACGCCCATCCGCGTCCTGGTGTTCGATCCGGCCACCGCCTGAGCGAGAACGACCCCATGTTCACGAAGGTCCTCATCGCCAACCGGGGCGAGATCGCCGGCCGCGTCATCCGCACGCTCCGGCAGATGAACATCCGCTCGGTGGCGGTCTATTCCGACGCCGACCGCTTCACCGCGCCGGTGCTGGCCGCCGACGAGGCGGTGCGCATCGGCCCCGATGCCGCCAAGGACAGCTACCTGGACGCCGACGCCATCCTCGCCGCCGCCAAGGCGACGAGGGCGCAGGCGGTGCACCCCGGCTACGGTTTCCTGTCCGAGAACGCCGCCTTCGCCACCCGTCTGGCGGCGGAGGGCATCGCCTTCATCGGCCCGCGCCCGGAGCACCTCACCGACTTCGGCCTGAAGCACACCGCGCGTGAGATCGCCCGCGCCGCCGGCGTGCCGCTGCTGCCGGGCTCCGGGCTGCTGGACGATGCCGATGCGGCCATCGCCGCCGCGGGCGAGATCGGCTATCCGGTGATGCTGAAGAGCACCGCCGGCGGCGGCGGCATCGGCATGCAGCTCTGCGCCAATGAGGAGGAACTGCGCGCGAAGTTTGCCAATGTGCAGCGCATGGGCAAGGCCAGCTTCGGCGATGCCCGCGTCTACCTGGAACGCTTCGTCGCCACCGCCCGCCACGTGGAGGTGCAGATCTTCGGCCTCGGCGACGGCCGGGTGCTGACCCTCGGCGAGCGCGACTGCTCGCTCCAGCGTCGCAACCAGAAGGTTCTGGAGGAGACCCCGCCGCCTGGCCTCACCGTGGAGCAGCGGGCGCGCCTTGCGGATGCCGCCCGCACGCTCGGCGAAGCGGTGTCGTATGAAAGTGCCGGAACGGTGGAGTTCATCTGGGACGTGGCCCGCCAGGACTTCTATTTCCTGGAGGTGAACACCCGCCTGCAGGTGGAACACCCGGTGACGGAAGAGGTGTTCGGCGTCGACCTGGTGGAATGGATGATCCGCCAGGCCGCAGGCGAATTCACACCACCGGACCAGCTCGTGGCCCGGGGCGCCGCCATCGAGGCGCGCATCTATGCGGAGAACCCGCAGGCGGACTTCCGCCCCTCCACCGGCCGCGTCACCGCGCTGTCTTTCCCCGAGGGCGCGCGGGTGGATGGGTGGATCGAGCGCGGCAGCGAGGTCACCGCCCATTACGACCCCATGCTGGCCAAGCTCATCGTCCATGGCGCCGACCGGGCCGAGGCGGTGGCGAAGCTCCAGGCGGCGCTGAAGGCCACCCGCCTGTACGGGCTTGAGACCAATCTCGACTATCTCGGCGCGGTGGCGGCCGGCGCGGCCTTCGTCTCCGGCCAGGTGGCGACATCGGTGCTGAAGGACTTTGCCTTCACGCCCCGCGCCATCGAGGTGCTCAGCCCCGGCGCCCAGACCAGCGTGCAGGACTGGCCCGGCCGCCTCGGCCTGTGGGACGTGGGCATTCCCCCATCCGGTCCCATGGACTCGCGCTCCCACCGCCTCGCCAACGCGCTGGTCGGCAATCCGCAGGGCGCCGCCGCCCTCGAATGCACCGTCAGTGGCCCCACCCTGCGCTTTCGCCGCGACGCGGTGATCGCCCTCACCGGCGCCGACATGGACGCCCGCATCGACGGCCGTCCGGTGCCGCGCTTCGCGCCGGTGGCCATCGCCGCGGGCGAGACGCTGGTCATGAAGGCGGTCAACGGCCCCGGCCAGCGAGCCTATCTCGCCGTGGCCGGCGGGCTCGACGTGCCCGATTTCATGGGCTCCAAGGCCACCTTCGCCCTCGGCGGCTTCGGCGGCCACGCCACCGGCACCCTGCGCGCCGGCGACGTGCTCAAGATCGGCGACGCCGAGACCCGCCCGGCCCGCCCCGCAGCGGCCGAGGAGATCCCCGCGCTCACCCATGACTGGACGCTCACGGTGCGCTCCGGCCCCCATGGCGCGCCGGACTTCTTCCAGCTGGACGACATCAGCGACCTGTTCGAGCAGCGCTACGAGGTGCATTTCAACAGCGCCCGCACCGGCGTGCGCCTGATGGGCCCGCAGCCGCGCTGGGCCCGCACGGACGGCGGCGAGGCCGGGCTTCACCCCTCCAACATCCACGACAACGCCTATGCGGTGGGCGCGCTCGACTTCACCGGCGACATGCCCATCATCCTCGGCCCGGACGGACCGAGCCTCGGCGGCTTCGTGTGCCCAGTGGTGGTGGCCACGGACGACCTGTGGAAGGTGGGCCAGCTGAAGCCCGGCGACGGCGTGCGCTTCCAATGCGCCGACGGCTATGTGGCGGACAGCCCGCGCCTCGCCGCCCCCACCGTGCTGCCGGCGGCGCGCGGCCTGACCCAGAGCCCCATCCTGGGCGCCATCGCCGATGCCGAGGTGCCGGTGGTCTACCGCCGCGCCGGCGACGACTACCTGCTGGTCGAATACGGCCCCATGGTGCTCGACATCGCCCTGCGTCTGCGCGTGGGGCTGCTGGCGCAGGCCATCCGCGCCGCGAAGCTGCCGGGCATCGTGGACCTGACGCCCGGCATCCGCTCGCTGCAGGTGCATTTCGATCCCGACCGCATCTCCGGCACCAGGCTGGTGACGGCGCTGGCGGAGCTGGAAACGGGCCTGCCCCGGGCCCAGGACGCCACGGTGCCCTCGCGCATCGTGCACCTGCCCCTGTCGTGGAACGACCCCTCGGTGCAGCTTGCCATGCGCAAGTACCAGGAGCTGGTGCGCCCGGACGCGCCGTGGTGCCCCTCCAACATCGAGTTCATCCGCCGCATCAACGGCCTTGGCTCCATCGAGGACGTGCATCGCATCGTGTTCGAAGCGGATTACCTGGTGCTGGGGCTGGGCGACGTCTACCTCGGCGCGCCGGTGGCAACGCCGCTCGATCCGCGCCACCGCCTCGTCACCACCAAGTACAATCCGGCCCGCACCTGGACCCCGGAGAATGCGGTGGGCATCGGCGGCGCCTATCTGTGCGTCTACGGCATGGAGGGGCCGGGCGGCTACCAGCTGTTCGGCCGCACCATCCAGATGTGGAATTCCTGGCGCTCCACGCCCGAGTTCACCCCCGGCCATCCCCACCTGCTGCGCTTCTTCGACCGCATCCGCTTCTACCCCGTGGATGAGAAGGAGCTGGCGGAGGCGCGCGCCGCCTTCCCGCACGGACGCTATCCCGTGCGCATCGAGGAAACCGAGTTCTCCTGGCGCACCCACGCCCGCTTCCTCGACGCCAACAAAGCCGAGATCGACGCGTTCCAGGCCACGCGCCAGGCGGCCTTCGAGGCCGAGCGCGCCGACTGGAAAGCCCGCGGGCTCGACAGCTTCGTGGCCGAGGATGCCCTGGTGCTGGCGGCCGGAGAGGAAGAACCCCTGCCCTCCGGCGCGACCGCGGTTGCCGCCCACATGACCGGCACGGTCTGGAAGGTGGTGGTCGAGGAGGGGGCCGTGGTCAAGGCCGGCGAGCCCATCGCCATCCTGGAATCCATGAAAATGGAGATGGAGGTTCTCGCCCCCGTCTCCGGCCGCCTCCTGGAGGTGCGCTGCAAGCCCGGCCGCACGGTGCGGGCCGGCGACGTGATCGCAGTGATGGAGGAAAGCGCGTGATGCTGCCGGACATGCTCGACATCTCGACCCTGGAAGCGGGCTATGCCGCCGGCGCCTTCACCCCCCTCGACCTGATCGAGGAGGTCATCCGCCGCCTGAACGCGGGCACCGACCCGGCGGTGTGGATCTCCCGCTTCTCCGACGACGAGCTGCGCGCCGTTGCCCGCGCGCTGGTGGCCGAGGGCGGGCGGGAAACCCGGCCGCTCTGGGGCATTCCCTGCGCGGTGAAGGACAATATCGACGTCAAGGGCCTCGCCACCACCGCCGCCTGCCCCGCCTTCGCCTACACGCCGGAACGGGACGCGGTGGCGGTGGCCCGGCTGAAGGCAGCCGGGGCGCTGGTCATCGGCAAGACCAATCTCGACCAGTTCGCCACCGGCCTCAACGGCACCCGCTCGCCTTACGGCGCGCCGCGATCGGTGTTCGATCCGGCTTATGTCTCCGGCGGCTCCTCCTCCGGCTCGGCGGTGGCGGTGGCCTCCGGCCAGGTGGCCTTCTCGCTCGGCACCGACACCGCCGGCTCCGGCCGGGTGCCGGCCGCCTTCAACAACCTGGTGGGCGTGAAGCCCACCAAGGGCCTCGTGCCCAACACTGGCCTCGTGCCCGCCTGCCGCAGCCTCGACTGCATCTCCGTGTTCGGCCTCACCGCCGCCGACGCGACCCGGGTGCGCCGGGTGATCGAGGGACCGGACGCCGCCGACGCCTATTCGCGCGCCGCCGCGCCGCGACCGCTGCCGCTGGAGCGTTTCCGCTTCGGCGTGCTCGACCCGAGCGAGCGGTTCTTTGACGGCGACGGCGAGGCCGAGGCCCTGTACGACGCCTCCATCGTCCGCCTCACCGCTCTGGGCGGCACGGCGGTGGAGATCGACTACGCCCCGTTCCGCGACTGCGCGAGCCTGCTCTATGGCGGGCCCTGGGTGGCCGAGCGGCTGGCGGCGGTGGAGACCTTCTTCGCCGCGCACGCCGACGCCATGGACCCGAGCGTGCGCGCCATCATCGCCGGCGCACAAGCCTTCTCCGCCGTGGATGCATTCCGCGGCGCCTATGCGCTCGAAGCCTATCGCCGCGCCACCGACGCCCAATGGGCGAAGATGGACGTGCTGCTGCTGCCCACCGCGCCGCGCATCGTCACCGTGGCGGACATGCAGGCCGATCCCATCGGCCTCAACGCCATGCTCGGGCGCTACACCAATTTCGTGAACCTGCTCGACTGCTGCGGCGTCGCCGTGCCCGCCGGATTCCGGGCCGATGGCCTGCCGGTGGGCGTCACCCTCATCGCCCCCGCCTTCTGCGACGAGGCCCTCGCGGTGCTGGCCGACCGCTTGCACCGCAGCGCCGGGACCGGGACCGGCCACGACCGGGCCGCCGCCCTCCCCGAGGCCGCGCGGCTGGCGCCGGGCGCCGACGGGCTGGTGCCACTGGTGGTGGTGGGCGCCCATCTCTCCGGCATGCCGCTGAACGGCGACCTGCTCGATGCCGGCGCGGTGCTGCTGAAGAGCTGCCGCACCGCGCCCGACTACCGTCTCCATGCCCTGCCCGGCACCGTGCCGCCCAAGCCCGGGCTGGTGCGCGTGCCCGGCTCCGCC
Organism: Xanthobacter cornucopiae; assembly: GCF_043195065.2. Taxonomy (NCBI): domain Bacteria; kingdom Pseudomonadati; phylum Pseudomonadota; class Alphaproteobacteria; order Hyphomicrobiales; family Xanthobacteraceae; genus Xanthobacter; species Xanthobacter cornucopiae. Next base: position 4,937,167 of record NZ_CM195531.1, on the reverse strand, counting down.
GGGCCGGGCATCGCGGTGGAGGTCTGGGGGCTGCCGCCGCTCGCCTTCGCCGCCTTCGTGGCCGCCATTCCCGCACCACTCGGCATCGGCAAGGTCACGCTGGACGATGGCACGGCCGCCAGCGGCTTCCTGTGCGAGGCCCACGCCGTGGCCGGGGCGGAGGACATCACCGCCTTCGGCGGCTGGCGCGCCTGGCGTGCCCGCGGCTGAATCGCCCGGGCCTCGCCCCTCACGAAGGAGCACGGGGGTGGCTCGGCCACGGGGTGCAGCCAGGATGATACCTCCCCCAAGGGACGCACGTTGTCCGGCATGTGATACGGGATGACTTGCCGGTGATGACTTGCTATGTGCTGCCCTCGCGTCGAACGCCTGCGGCGGGACTCTTCTGGGGGCACTCTTGAACATCGAACACACGCCCTTGCCGGGCGTCGAGATCATCACGCCGCGCCGGTTCGGCGACTCCCGTGGCTTCTTCAGCGAGAGCTGGAACCGGAAGGCGCTCACCGAGGCGGGGCTGGTGCTGCCGGACTTCGTGCAGGACAATCACTCCCTTTCCGCCCGGCGCGGCACGGTGCGTGGCCTCCACTTCCAGTCGCCGCCCCACGCCCAGGGCAAGCTGGTGCGCTGCGGCCGCGGCCGCCTGTTCGACGTGGCGGTGGACGTGCGCCGGGGCAGCCCCGCCTACGGCCAGTGGTTCGGCACCGAGCTGTCGTTCGAGAACGGGCGCCAGCTCTGGATTCCGGCCGGCTTCCTGCACGGCTTCCTGACCCTCGAGGACGACACCGAGATCGTCTACAAGTGCACCGATCATTACGCACTCGACTGCGACGGCGGCGTGCGCTGGGACAGCTGCGGCATCGCCTGGCCGCTGGCCGAGGGGGTGGAGCCGGTGCTCTCCGACAAGGACAAGGTCGCGCCGGCCCTGGCGGACTTCGCCTCGCCCTTCGTCTACGGAGCCTGACCCCATGAAGATCCTCGTGACCGGCGGCGCCGGCTTCATCGGCTCCGCCGTGGTGCGGCAGGCGATCCGGGACGGCCACCAGGTGGTCAATCTCGACGCGCTCACCTACGCCGCCTGCCTCGACAACGTGGCCCCGGTGGCGGCAAGCCCCGGCTACGCCTTCGAGCATGCCGACATCCGCGACCGGCCCGCCCTCGACCGCATCTTCGGCCAGCACCAGCCGGACGCGGTGATGCACCTGGCCGCCGAAAGCCACGTGGACCGCTCCATCGACGGGCCGAAGGACTTCATCGAGACCAACGTCACCGGCACCTTCAACCTGCTGGAGGCGGCGCGCGCCTACTGGACCGCGCGCGGCAAGCCGGATGGCTTCCGCTTCCACCACATCTCCACCGACGAGGTGTTCGGCACCCTGGGCGCAACCGGCCAGTTCACCGAAGACACCCCCTATTCGCCCAACAGCCCCTATTCCGCCTCCAAGGCGGCGTCCGACCATCTGGTGCGGGCCTGGCACGAGACCTACGGCCTGCCGGTGGTGCTCACCAACTGCTCCAACAATTACGGGCCCTACCACTTCCCGGAAAAGCTCATTCCGGTGGTGATCCTGAAGGCGCTGGCGGGCGCGCCGATCCCGGTCTACGGCGCCGGGCTCAACGTGCGCGACTGGCTGTTCGTGGAAGACCACGCCGACGCGCTGCTGACGGTGATCGCCAAGGGCCGGATCGGCCGCAGCTACAACATCGGCGGCGAGAACGAGGCGCGCAACATCGACATCGTCGAGACCATCTGCGCCATCCTCGATGCCAAGCGCCCCAAGGCCAGCCCCTACAAGGACCAGATCACCTTCGTGGCCGACCGGCCCGGGCATGACCTGCGCTATGCCATCGACCCCACCCGCATCCGCACCGAACTCGGCTGGCGCCCGTCGGTGACGCTCCAGCAGGGCCTCGAGCGCACCGTGCAATGGTACCTGGACAACGAGGCGTGGTGGCGGCCGCTGCAGGAGCGCCAGGGCGTGGGCCAGCGGCTCGGAGTGAAGGCATGAGCCTGCTCGTCATCGGCAGCACCGGGCAGGTCGCCCGGGAGCTGCACCGGCGCGTGCCGCAGGCGCGCTTCCTCGCCCGCGCGGACTGCGACCTGAACGCGCCGGACGGCTGCGCCGAGGCCATCCGCGCCGCCGCCCCCTCCGCCGTCATCAACGCCGCCGCCTGGACCGCGGTCGATCGCGCCGAGAGCGAGGAGGAAGAGGCCACCCGCGTCAACGGCGCCGCCCCCGGCGCCATGGCCCGCGCCTGCGCCGCCCTCGGCATTCCCTTCGTCCACATCTCCACCGACTATGTGTTCGATGGCGGCGGCACCCGCCCCTGGGCGCCGGCCGATCCGGTCGCCCCCCTCGGCGCCTATGGCCGCTCGAAGCTGGCCGGCGAGGTGGCGGTGGCGGCCGCCGGCGGCCCCCATGTGGTGCTGCGCACCTCCTGGGTGTTCTCGGCCCATGGCGCCAACTTCGTGAAGACCATGCTGCGCCTCGGCGCCACCCGCGACACCCTCACGGTGGTCGCCGACCAGGTGGGTGGGCCGACCCCGGCGGGCGCCATCGCCGATGCCTGCCTCACCATCGCCGAGCGCCTCAAGACGGCGCCGGAGCGGTCGGGCATCTACCACTTTTCCGGCGCGCCCGACGTGAGCTGGGCCGACTTCGCCCGCGAGATCTTCGCGCAGGCGGGCCTTGCCACCACCGTCACGGACATTCCCACCTCGGCTTACCCGACGCCGGCGCGTCGGCCGGCCAATTCCCGAATGGACTGCTCCGCACTCGCGGCAGCCTTCGGCATCGGCCGCCCCGACTGGCGCTCCGGGCTGGCCGCCGTCCTGTCAGACTTGAAGGGAGATGCGGCATGACTGCGCGCAAGGGCATTATCCTCGCTGGGGGCTCCGGCACGCGGCTCTATCCGGTCACCATCGGCGTGTCCAAGCAGTTGATGCCGATCTACGACAAGCCGATGATCTATTATCCGCTGTCGGTGCTGATGCTGGCCGGCATCCGTGAGATCGCCATCATCACCACGCCGCAGGACCAGGACCAGTTCAAGCGCGTGCTCGGCGACGGCTCCCAGTGGGGCATCAGCCTCACCTATGTGGTGCAGCCCCATCCCGGCGGCCTGGCCCAGGCCTACACCCTCACCGAGGATTTCCTGAACGGCGCCCCCTCCTGCATGGTGCTGGGCGACAACATCTTCTTCGGCCATGGCCTGCCCCAGCTGCTGGCCGAGTCCACCGCCAAGACCGTCGGCGGAACCGTCTTCGGGTACCATGTGACCGATCCCGAGCGGTACGGCGTGGTGGCCATGGACGCCGCCGGCAAGGTCACCTCCATCATCGAGAAGCCGAAGGCGCCGCCCTCCAATTATGCGGTGACCGGCCTTTACTTCCTTGACGGCAAGGCCAGCGAGCGCGCCCACAAGGTGAAGCCCTCCGAGCGCGGCGAGGTGGAGATCACCAGCCTGCTCGAAATGTATCTGGCCGAGGGGACGCTGGACGTGAAGCGCATGGGCCGCGGCTTCGCCTGGCTCGACACCGGCACCCATGGCAGCCTGCTCGACGCCGGCAATTTCGTGCGCACCCTGCAGAAGCGCCAGGGCATGCAGACCGGCTGCCCCGAGGAGATCGCCTTCCACCAGGGCTGGATCAGCCGCGACGAGCTCCAGGCCATCGCCGTGCAGCTCTCCAAGAACGACTATGGCGCCTACCTGCTGTCGATCCTGAAGGAAGGCCCGATGCCGGCCTGAGCCGCCGGCCCGGCCGCAGCGCGGAGCGCGGGTCGCCGCGCCCCGCAGTGGGGACGGGGTTCAGATATAGTCCACGAACGAGGTGAGCTGGTCGTTCGACAGGTCGCGCAGATCGGCCAGCGTATAGGTATCGAGCACGGTGCCGATGGCCTCGCGCACCTCGCTCATGAGCAGGCGCACATTGCAGGTGGCCGCGTCGCAATCCTCGCAGGCCTCGTAGGCCCGCTTGCTGGCGCACTGCAGCGGCGCCAGCGGCCCATCCAGGGCGCGGATGACGTCGCCGACGATCAGCTTCTCAGGCAAGTCGGCGAGGCGATAGCCGCCGCTCTTGCCCTTGCGGCTCAGCAGCAGGCCGGCCTTGCGCAGATCGCCCAGGATCACGTCCAGGAACTTCTTGGGAATGCGCTTGGCCTCGGCCACCTCGCCCACCTGCGCCGTCTGCCCCACCGGCAGGGCGGCCAGATAAGCCACCGCCTTCAGCCCGTACTTTCCCTTTTTCGTCAGCATCGGCCGTTCCGCCTGTCTCAGAGGATGGGCGCCCGCGCTCGCCGACCCGCCCGGCCCGAGGCCGACGGGCCCGGCGCGGGCTGTGCTCACGCCAGGCGCTGTGCGCTCTCCGGTGTGTCGAAGGCGCTCTCCACCGGATCAAGGCCGTAGCGCGCGCGCAGCGTCGTCTCCTCGTACTCGACGCGGAACAGGCCGCGCCGGCGCAGGATCGGCACCACATGCTCGGCGAACAGGTCGAATTGCGCGGGCAGGATGGGCGGCATGATGTTGAAGCCGTCCGCCGCACCGGAGGCGAACCAGTCGGCGATGAGGTCGGCGATCTGCTCCGGCGTCCCGGCGGTGGTGAAGTGCCCGCGTGCCCCGGCCAGGGACGCCAGAAGCGCCCGCAGCGTCGGCCGCTCGCGCGCCACCAGGGCGACGATGCCCTGAGCCCGGCTCTGGGACGCCTCCACCGTCGCCGGATCGGGAAAGTCGTCCACCGACAGAGGCTGATCGAGGGGGAGGTGGGAGAAGTCGACGCCGCCGAAGCGGCTGGAGAGCCGCGCCAGCCCGACGTTGGCGTGGCTCAGGGCGTTCAACTCGTCGAACACCTGGCGTGCTTCGGCCTCGGTGGAGCCCAGGGCCGCGGACAGGCCCGGCAGGACCACGATCTGGTCCGGCCGGCGGCCGAACGCCCGCGCCCGGGCCTTCAGGTCATCATAGAAGGTGATGGCGCTGTCCTTGGTCAGGTGCGCCGTGAACACCGCCTCCGCGTGGCGCGCGGCGAACCGGCGCCCGCCTTCCGAGGAGCCGGCCTGCACCAGCAGCGGGCGCCCCTGGGGGGAGCGCGGCACGTTCAGCGCGCCCGCCACATGGAAATGCGCGCCATGATGCGCGATGGGGCGCACCCCGTCGGGCCGGGCGAAGCGGCCCCCGGCGCGATCGTCCAGCACCGCGTCGGCGGCCCAGCTGTCCCAGAGCTTGTTGGCGACCGTCACGAACTCTTCGGCACGGGCATAGCGCTCGGCCTGGCTGCTCTGGCCGGTGTCGCCGAAATTCGCCGCCGCAGCCGGCACCCAGGAGGTGACGATGTTCCAGCCGACCCGCCCGCCGCTGAGATGGTCGAGCGAGGCAAACTGGCGGGCGAGGTTGTAAGGCTCGCTATAGGAGGTGGAGGCGGTGGCGATGAGGCCGATACGCTCCGTCAGCGGCGCCAACGCGCCAAGCAGGGTCAACGGCTCCAACTCGCCCTTGGCAGCATGCGCGATGTCGTCGGACAGCGCCACATGGTCGGCGAAGAAGATGGAATCGAGCTTCGCCGCCTCCGCCGTCAACGCCAGCTCGCGATAATAGGCAAGATCGGAGAGCCGGTGGCCGGTGGCGGCCGGGTGCCGCCAGGCCGCCTCATGATGGCCACGTCCGTTGATGAACAGATTGAGATGCAGCTTTCGGGTCATGCGCACGCTCGGGAATCTACGGGAATTGAGGGACGGGCCAATGAGGGAGGGGCCAATGAGGGAGGGGCAAAGCCCGGCGGCAACCGTCCCACCGCCCCGGCGCATGGGACGGGGGCGGACGCTGGAAACCGCACCCGAGGCATCCCGCCTGCCAGAGCGGATGACGGCGCTGCCATACGGACGAATCGGCGACGCACAGCCGGAGACATCCGCGCGAGACGCAAGCGCCCCATCCGCGCCCGACGGGCGCAGCGGCACGATCTCAGCTTGGTCAGCTTAAATATCATTAAATCAATATATTTAATTTATTTTAGGTGTCAAGGACGCGCGCGACGTCAGCCGGCGGCCTTGAAAACCGCCAGTAGCGGCGCCCGTGCACCCCTCGCCAAGCCGATTGCGTGGATCGTCCGCCAGATATATGTCTATTAATTCCGTTTACTTACACAAAATATGCAAGGGCCCCGGCCCCCGCGCAATCGGCAGATCCCCATGCCCGCTCCCCGTCCCACCGCTCCCGCCGCCGCCATCACGCCCCTGCGGGATTTCGTCATTGCCTTCGGCCGGCTGCTGGACAGCCATCCAGACGAGCCGCGCATCCTGCGCGAGGGCGGCGCCCTGCTCGCCCGCCTGGTGGCCCAGGATGACTGGCTGCCGGAGGCGTATGCCCAGCCGCACCCCACCTATTACCAACAATACCTGCTGCACGCCGACAGCACCGAGCGCTTCAGCGTGGTCAGCTTCGTGTGGGGGCCGGGCCAGCAGACCCCGGTGCACGACCATACCGTATGGGGCCTCATCGGCATGCTGCGCGGCGCCGAATACAACCAGCCTTTCGCCCGCGACGCCTCCGGCCGCCTTGCGCCGAACGGAGCGGCAAGCCGGCTGGAACCGGGGGCGGTAGAAGCGGTGTCGCCCACCATCGGGGACCTGCACCGCGTGACCAATGCCCATGCCGATCGCGTGTCCATCTCCATCCACGTCTACGGCGCCAACATCGGCGGCGTGCACCGCCACACCTATCCCGAGGACGGGCCGCCGAAGCCGTTCGTTTCCGGCTATAGCAACGCCACCCTGCCCAATCTCTGGGACCGCTCCAAAGACCCCCTCCAGCCCGGCGTGCCCGCATGAGCCTGACCGACACCGCCTCGTTTCCCACCCTCGGCACCGCGGAGGTGCGCGCGCGCCTGCTGGCGCGGCAGGAAACCGCCCTCATCGACGTACGCGAGGAAGACCCCTTCGCCCAGGAGCACCCGCTGTGGGCGGCCAACCTGCCGCTGTCGCGCATCGAGCTCGACGCCTTTCGCCGCATTCCCCGCCGCGACACGGTGCTGGTGCTCTACGGCACCCACGACGGGGAGGACCTTGCCCCGCGCGCCGCCCATGCGCTGGCGGCGCTGGGCTACACCGGCGTGCACCTGCTGGCCGGCGGACTGGAGGGCTGGCGCGCCGCCGGCGGCGAACTGTTCCGCGACGTAAACGTGCCCTCCAAGGCATTCGGGGAGCTGGTGGAGCATGAGCGCCACACGCCGTCCCTGGCCGCCGGGGAGGTCGCCGCCCTGCTCGCCGCCAAGGCCGATGTGGTGGTGGTGGACGCCCGCCGCTTCGACGAATACCGCACCATGAGCATCCCCACCGCCACCAGCGTGCCCGGCGCCGAGCTGGTGCTGCGCGTGCGCGAGCTGGCGCCCGATCCCCGCACCCGCGTCATCGTCAACTGCGCCGGACGCACCCGCTCCATCATTGGCACCCAGTCGCTGGTCAACGCGGGCCTGCCCAATCCGGTGGCGGCGCTGCGCAACGGCACCATCGGCTGGCTGCTCGCCGGCCAGGAGCTGGACCACGGCGCCACCCGCCGCCCGCCCGAGCCCTCGCCCGCCACCCGCGCCACGGCTGTGGAGAGCGCCCGCGCCGTCGCCGCGCGGGCCGGCGTGCGCCCCCTGCCGTTCGCCGCCCTCGCTGGCCTCGACACGCCCGACCGCACCACCTACCGACTGGACGTGCGCACGCCGGAGGAATACGCCGCCGGCCACCTGCCCGGGTTTCTCAGCGCCCCCGGCGGGCAATTGGTGCAGGAGACCGACCACCACGCCCCGGTGCGCGGGGCCCGCTTCGTGCTCGACGACACCGACGGCGTGCGCGCCCACATGAGCGGCTCCTGGCTCGCCCAGATGGGCTGGGAGGTGCATGTTCTGGACGATGTGCCAGCCGATGCCCGTACCGCCACCGGCGAGGCCCCAGCCGACCGCGCGCCACTTCCGGAGGTCCCGCTCATCGCGCCCGCTGCGCTGGCGCGCGCCCTGGAGGCGGCGGGGAACGACCCGGCGGCGCTCCAGGTGATCGATGTGAACGCCAGCGCCGATTATGTGCGCGGCCATGTGCCCGGCGCGTGGTTCGCCATTCGCGCCCAGCTGCCGGCGGCGCTGCGGGTGGTGCCCCCGGCGCGGCGCTATGTGGTTACCTGCGGGCGCGGCATCCTGGCCCGCTTCGCCGCCGCCGACATCGCGGCCATCCTCGGCGGCGCCGGGGACGTGGCGGTGCTGGAGGGCGGCAACGCCGCCTGGGCCGCCGCCGGACTGCCGCTGGAGGCAGGGGAGGCCCGGCTCGCCGTGCCGCGCACCGACCGCTACCGCCGCCCCTACGAGGGAACGGACGCTCCCCGCACGGCCATGCAGGCGTATCTGGATTGGGAGTTCGGCCTGGTGGAACAGCTCGGCCGCGACGGCACCCATCATTTTCAGGTGATCTGACCACCGGGCGACGGGTGCGGACCGGTTCAGCCTCCAGGCGCACGCTCAAGCGGTGGGGCGGCCGCGGATGGACGCCGCCCCGGACCCGCCGCAGCTGGCGGGCGGAGCTTAAGCCCGCCCGCTCCGCCACCCGTTCGAGGTCGAGCCGCGCGCCGCACCCAACTCCCGCGCAGGGCGATGCGCATCGCGGCTCACCTGGTCCACCACGCTCATGTCCGCATCGGCGTTGAACAGACGCGAGAGATTGCGCGGGCTGGTGGCGGCGAGGTCCGCCCGCACCGCCACCATCCAGGCCCGCGCCGGGTGCTGCCTGACCGCATCGTCGGCCCGATGGACGGCGGGTTGAATGTGGTTGCGCCTCTCAAGCCACCGCGAGAGCTGCGGATCGGCGCCGCCGGGCCGCAGATGGACCGCCGGATATCGCGCCACCGCGAGGGCCGCCCGGTGCCGCCTCCTGCGCCGCCCCATGCAGCATGGGGGGCGATGCCGGATCTGCCGAGGCGTTCGCCATCCTCCGCGAACAGGCGTTCTCCGCCACCCGCGCCGCCGGAGGGAAGCCCGCCCGCACCGCCGCCCCGGCATGGCGGGACATGATGGGAGGTGCACAGGTCACTCCCCGCCCGCGCCGCTAGAAGGGCTCGGGACCGGATGGAAACCAGCCGCCGTGCCACCCGCCTCAGCCACGCCGCTTCAGCCACGCCGCCACGGCCCCCTTGTGCCGCGCTCCGAGGTGGCGATCACCCTGGCCAATGGCCGGCGTCTGTGTCGCCGCATCGGCGCCGCGCGCGGCATTGCAGATCCGCGCGCCAAGGTCCCGGACGCGGCCGGCAGCGATCCGGCTCACCGCGCCCTGCCCGATCTCATTGCCCGCATGTCGAGCCCGGCCGCTCTGGCCGCGCTTGTCGACGGGCGAACTCCCGCCTGCTCCGCCGCTGCCTGACCGTTCCAGAAGGACCCGCCCATGGCGGATGCCCCAACAGACCCTCGCCTCCAGCTCCATCTCGGCCTGTTCCTGCAGGGCGCCGGCCACCACCTGGCCGGCGGGCGTCACCCGGAGGCGCAATCGGGCGCCGAGAACCTGACGCTGCTCCGGCAGGTCGCCCGCACCGCCGAGCGCGGCAGGTTCCACATGGTGTTCCTGGCCGACGACCTCTCCACCGCCAGGGACGCCCATCCTTCCATGGTGGCGCACCTGGAGCCGCTGACGCTGCTGGCGGCGCTGGCCCTCTTCACCCGCCGCATCCGCCTCGTGGGCACCGCCTCCGCCACCTGTGGCGCGCCGTTTCGCACCACGCGCGTGTTCGCCTCCCTCGACCACACCTCCGGCAGCCGCGCGGGATGGAACAGGGTGACCGCCTCCCACACGCGCTCGGCCGGCGATTTCGGCCGCCCCCACCCCTCCCATCCCGAGCGCGACCTCATCGCCGGCGAAGATGTGGACGTGGCGACCGGCGAGTGGGACAGCTTCGAGGACGGTGCGGTGGCGCCGATAAGGCCAGCGGCGCCTAGGCGGACCCGGAGCGCCGGCATGCGCTCAAGCACCGGGGCGCTATTTCCAGGTGCAGGGCCCGCTGAAGTCTTCGCGCAGCCCGCAGGGCCAGCCGGTCATCATCCAGGCCGGCTCGTCCGATCCCGGCCAGGAGCTGGCCGCCCGCTCGGCCGACGTGGTGTTCACGGCCCGGACCGGGCTGGCCGAGGCCCGCGCCTGCCATCGCGGCCTGAAGGACGCCCGGCCCGCCACGGCCGCCGCCCGGAGCGCCCGGCGGTGATGCCCGGGGTGTTCCCTGTCATCGGCCGCCCCTCCGCCGAGGCCCGCGAGAAACTGGAGCTGCTGCAGGGCTGGACCGCCCCACGGCAACCTATCCTCGGCTCAACGGGTGACACGGCGCCGACGTGTCCGGCGACCCCCTCCACGGCCCGGTGCTGGATCTGCCCGACAGCGACCAGATCAGATGCCGGGCGCGGCTGCTGATCGAGCTGGCGTGCCGCGACAAGCTCACCATCCGCGATCTGCTGCACCGGGTCGGCAGCGCGCGCGGCCACTGGATGGTGGGCACGGCGATTGAGGTGGCCGATGCCCAGGAAGCCTGGTTCAGGGCCGGGGCGGCCACGGCTCCAACGTCACGCCGCCCTATTTCCCCTGCGACCTCGACGACTTCGCGGACCAAGTGATGCCCATTCTCCAGGAGCGGGGCCCGGTCCGCGCCGACCACGACGGCGCCACCTTGCGCGCGCATCTTCGCCTTGCAACGCCGCAGAACCGCCACACCGCGGAACGGGCGCGCCGCCGGGCCGGCGCGGCCTCCTGAACGATCTCCGCGCCGCCGCACGAGACGGCCCGCCCCCTTCGCGCCGCGCGGCCCATCCCGCGGCCGAACGCCCCCTCACGCCGCCACGCGGTGCGCCTGTCTCCCCCCACATTCCGCATCGCGCCGCGACCGCCGGTATCCCCAGCGGCTTCGACCATGGTCTTGGAAAGATCGCCTTGACTCTCATTCTATTAAATCCATAATTTTTATTGATTAATTACATTGCGACTGTGGAGATTGCAGTGCCAAAATCAAGTCATGGCCCTAAGGCTCCGACGCCCGCCGCGCGGGAGCCCGCACCCAGCTCCATGCGTCGCGGCTTGCTGCGGCTTGGCCTTGCCGCCGGCGCGATGACCGCCCTTGGCGGCGCGGGCGGCCACGTGCTGGCGGCCAACCTGCTGCGGGCCCCGGCCGCCATCGGCCCCGCTGTCGACGCGGAATTCCCCCTGTGCCGCACCGCCGCCGAAGGCGCCGCGCCCACCGGCCCCCTGCGCCCGCTCAAGCTGGCCTGGACCGCCAGCGGTATCTGCACCGCCGCGGCGCCGGTGGCAAAGGAGACCGGCATCTTCGCCCGCCACGGGCTCGACGTCGAATTCGTGAACTTCGGCGCCTCCACGGAGATGCTGCTGGAGGCGCTGGCCACCGGCAAGGCGGAAGCCGGCCTGGGCATGGCGCTGCGCTGGCTGAAGCCGCTGGAACAGGGCTTTGACGTGAAGATCACCGCCGGCGTGCATGGCGGCTGCATGCGCCTGCTCGGGGCGCCGGGCGCGGGCGTCAGCGACCTCCAGTCGCTCAAGGGCAAGACCATCGCCATCGCCGACCAGGCGGGCCCGGCCAAGAACTTCTTTTCCATCTACCTGGCCGAACGCGGCATCGACCCGTTCAAGGACGTGGAGTGGCGCCAGTACCCGGGCGAGGCGCTGACCCTGGCGGTGGAAAAGGGCGAGGCCCAGGCCATCGCCCACTGGGATCCGCTGACGTGGCTGTTCCTGAAGGACGGCCAAGGCAAGGGCCCGGACGGCCAGCCCCGGTTCGTGGAGATCGCCACCAACCTGTCCGAGAAGTACGCCAGCCGCGCCTGCTGCATCATCGGCGTCAGCGGCGCGCTGATCCGCAACGACAAGCCGGTGGCCACCGCCCTCACGCGGGCGATCCTGGAAGGCGGCCACGTGGTCCACCAGGACCCCCGGAAGGCGGCCGAGATCTTCTCCGCCTACGGCGGCAAAGGCTCGGTGGACGATCTGGCCGAGATGCTGCGCAGCCATACCCACAACCATTCCCCCGTGGGGTCGGCCCTGAAGGAGGAGATCGCCCTCTACGCCGAGGAGCTGAAGGTGGTGCAGGTGTTCAAGCCCAGCACCAACAGCCAGCGCTTCGCCGAAAAAGTCTATGCCGACGTCCTGAGCTGAGGAGACCTGACGTGACCGATCAGCTCGTGGACACCGCCGCCGGCCGCGCCGTCGCGGCCAAGACGTCAACCCAGGCCCCCGGCCATGCCGCGACCCGTGCCACCCCCTGGGCCGGCGGGCTGCTCGCCGGTGCCGTCTGGCTGGCCGTCGCCGCCTATAGCGGCCTTGTGCCGGACGCCGACGACTTCGCCTACACCCGGGAGTTCGCCCTAGGCCTTGCCGCCATCGGCGCGGCGCTGGTGCTGCTGGGAGCGGCCGGACCGCTCGCCGGCCTGTCGCTCAAGAGCCTGCGCTACTGGGCGCCCTGGCTGGTGGTGGTGCCGCTGGGCCTGTTCGCCTGGGAAGCCATCACCGCCAAGCTCGAATTGCTGCCGCGGCCGTTCTTCGTCCCGCCCCAGGCGCTGCTCGAGGTCTATCTGGACGACTGGGAAAAGCTGGGCCTGAGCACGGTGGCGTCATTGAAGCTGCTGGCGTGGGGCTACGGCATCGGCGCCGTGGTGGGCGTGTCGCTGGGCGTCGCCATCGGCTGGTGGCGGGCGGCCGGCTACTGGGCGCATCCGGTGCTGCGCTTCATCGGCCCGCTGCCGGCCACGGCATGGCTGCCGGTGGCCTTCTTCCTGTTCCCCTCGAGCTGGAGCGCCAGCGTGTTCCTGCTGGCCCTGGCCACCGGCTTCCCGGTGACCATCCTCACCTGGTCCGGCATCACCAGCGTCAACAAGGACTATTACGACATCGCCCGGACGCTGGGCGCCAGCCAGCGCTTCCTGGTGCTGAAGGTGGCCATTCCCGCCGCCTTGCCCCACGTCTTCGTCGGCCTGTTCATGGGGCTCGGCACCTCGTTCGCGGTGCTGGTGGTGGCGGAGATGCTGGGCGTGAAGGCCGGCCTCGGCTGGTACCTGCAATGGGCCCAGGGCTGGGCCGCCTACGCCAACATGTATGCCGCCCTCATCGTGATGGCGCTGATGTGCTCGGGCCTCGTCACCCTGCTGTTCCGCGTTCGTGACCATGTCCTCGCCTGGCAGAAGGAGCTTGTGCGGTGGTGACACAGACCCTTTCCCCGACTGTCTCTCCCGCGCCGGCCGCCGGCGGCGCGCCCGCCGCCGGCATCCGTCTCGACGTCGCGAATGTGAGCCACGCCTTCCGCCTGGAAGGAGCGCCGCTGCCGGTGCTCAGCCAGGTGAGCTTCACCGCCGAGCCGGGGGCGTTCGTCGCCCTGCTCGGGCCCTCCGGCTGCGGCAAGTCCACCCTGCTGCGGCTGGTGGCCGGGCTGGAGCCACCCACCGAAGGCCGCGTGAGCGCCGACGGCATCGAGATCCGCGACCCCGATCCGTCCCGCATCCTGGTGTTCCAGGATCCCACGCTCTACCCCTGGCGCACGGTGGGGGCGAACGTGTCGCTGGGGCTGGAGGCGCGCGGCATCCTGCGGCGGGAGAAGGCGCGGGTGAACCAAGCCTTGTCCCTGGTGGGCCTGTCCTCCTTCGCCAGCGCCTATCCGCGCCAGCTCTCCGGCGGCATGGCCCAGCGCGTCGCGCTCGCCCGCGCGCTGGTGAACGACCCGCGCCTGCTGCTGCTGGACGAGCCCCTGGGCAAGCTCGATTCGCTCACCCGCATCACCATGCAGGCGGAAATCCTGAAGCTGTGGCAGGACGCCCGCTTCACCGCCCTGCTGGTCACCCACGACGTAGAGGAAGCCCTGTTCCTCGCCGAGCGGGTGATCGTGTTCTCCGAGCGCCCGGCCCGCATCAAGGCCGACGTGAAGGTGGACGTGCCCTATCCGCGCCACCGGGGCGACCCGCGCCTCGCCGAGCTGCGCCATCACCTGCTCGGGCTCCTGGGTCTCGACGCCACCTGGTGAAGACGCCGCCCGCCCGCCTTTCAGGCGCGCCGGGGCCGCAAGGCCCCGGCGCGCCGTGCTGTTTCTCTTCCGTTCCCGACGTTCTTCCCCCCCTGTTTCAAGGAGTTCCTTCATGTCCGTCGCGCCTGATGACCATCACCCCGCCGACGCGCGGCGCGCCACCCGTCGCCGCTTTCTGCGGTACGGCCTGGCCGCCGGTGCAGCCACCGTCCTCGGCGGCGCCGGCGGGCGCGTGCTCGCCGCCAACCTGCTCGGCGCCCCGGCCGGCATCGGCAACGCCGTGGATGCCCGTTTCCCCCTGTGCCTGACCGCCGCCGACGGCGCCGCCGCGCCCACCGGCCCGCTGCGGCCGCTGAAGCTCGCCTGGAACGCCAGCGCCATCTGCACCGCCGCCGCCCCGGTGGCCAAGGAGACCGGCATCTTCGCCCGCCACGGGCTGGATGTGGAGTTCGTGAATTTCGGCAGCTCCACCGAGCAGCTGCTGGAAGCCATCGCCACCGGCAAGGCCGACGCCGGGATCGGCATGGCGCTGCGCTGGCTGAAGCCGCTGGAGCAGGGCTTCGACGTGAAGATCACCGCCGGTGTCCACGGCGGCTGCCTGCGCCTGCTGGGCGACGCCTCTTCCGGCGTCACCAGCGTGGCGGCCCTCAAGGGCAAGACCATCGCGGTTTCGGACCAGGCCTCGCCCGGCAAGAACTTCTTCTCGATCTACCTGGCCGAGCACGGCATCGATCCGGTCAAGGACGTGGAGTGGCGGCAATATCCGATCGAGGCGCTGCCGCTCGCCATCGAAAAGGGCGAGGCCCAGGCGCTGGCCGACGCCGACCCGCGCACCTGGATCTGGATCAAGGATTCCAAGGGCAAGCTGGCGGAGATCGCCACCAATCTGTCCGGAAAATACGCGGACCGCACCTGCTGCATCATCGGCGTGCGCGGCAGCCTGATCCGCGACGAGCGGCCGGTGGCCACCGCGCTGACCCGCGCCATCCTGGAAGGCGCCCACAAGGTGGGAGAGGACCCCGCGCTGGCCGCCCGCGTGTTCTCGGGCTATGGCGGCAAGGGCTCGGTGGACGACCTCGTGGCCATGCTGAACAGCCAGGACCATCACCATAGCCCGGTCAACACCGCACTGAAGGAACAGCTCGCGCTCTACACCGACGAGCTGAAGCTGGTGCAGGTCATCAAGCCCACCACCAACAGCCAGCGTTTCGCCGAGAAGATTTATGCCGACGTGCTGAGCTGAGGGGCCCCGGCGGCGCCGGGGATACCGGCGCCGCGCTCGGGAACGGCGATCGACGTGAGCCGCCGCGCCCCAACCTGCGGCCGGAGCGACGGCCCTGGAAAAGGCCGGAACGCCATGCGTTCCGGCCTTTTCCACATCTCGCGTTCCAGCACCCGTCGCGCGCCGCGGCCTCACTCCGCCGCAACGGCGGCCGGCGCGACGTGGGTGGCGGGATGACGGGGAAACGGCAGGCCAAGGTTCTCGCGCAAGGTGGTGCCTTCGTATTCCTTACGGAACAGGCCGCGCTTGCGCAGGATCGGCAGCACCTGCTCGATGAAGTCCTCGAGCCCGCCGGGCAGATGCGGCGCCATGATGTTGAAGCCGTCGGCGCCCTCCTTCACGAAGCGCTCCTCCAGGGCATCGGCGATCTGCTCCGGCGTGCCCACCACCTGCCAATGGCCGCGCGCCCCGGCGATGGAGAGATAGAGCTGGCGAATGGTGAGTTTGTCGCGCCGGGCGGCATCGACCAAAAGTTGCTGGCGGCTCTTGGGGCCGTTGGTTTCCGGCAGCTCCGGCAGCGGGCCATCCACGTCGTAGCCGGACAGATCGGGCACGCCCATGACAGTGGAGAGCAGTTGCAGCCCCACCTGCGGCTGGATCAGCCCCTGCAGTTCCTCGAACTTCTCGCGCGCATCGGCCTCGGTACGACCGATCACCGGGAACACGCCGGGCATCACCTTCACATGGTCGGGATCGCGGCCGGCGTTGGCGGCGCGGGTCTTGATGTCGGCATAGAAGGCGCGCGCCTCCGCCAGGGTGCGGTGGGCACAGAAGATGGCCTCGGCACTGACACCTGCCAGGGCGCGGCCATCCTCGGACGCCCCCGCCTGCACGATCACCGGATGGCCCTGGGGCGAGCGGGCGACGTTGAGCGGGCCGTCGACCTTGAAATGCCGCCCGCGATGATGGAGCACATGCTGCTTGCCGGCCGCGAAGAACTCGCCCGAAACCTTGTCGCGGACGAAGGCGTCGTCCTCCCAGCTGTTCCACAGCCCCTTCACCACGTCCAGGAACTCGCGGGCCCGCTCGTAGCGCGCGGCGTGGGGAATGTGGGCCTCCAGATTGAAGTTGCGCGCCTCTTCTTCCCCCGAGGACGTGACGAGATTCCAGCCCGCGCGCCCGCCGCTCATGAGATCCAGCGAAGCGAACTTGCGGGCGATGTGGAACGGCTCGTTGAAGCTGGTGGAGGCGGTGCCGATCAGGCCGATATGGTGCGTCACCACCGACAAGGCGGACAGCAGGGTGAGCGGCTCGAAGCCCACGTTGCGCGAGCTGCGGCTCACCGAATCGATATTGGTATCGCGCACGCCCAGCGCATCGGACAGGAACAGCGCGTCGAGCTTGGCGGCTTCCGCCAGCCGGGCGAGGCGCAGGAAATGGTCGATGCGGACATTGGCATTGGCCGGCGCGCGCGGATGGCGCCAGGCGGCGATGTGGTGGCCATCCGTCATCAGGAAAGCGCCGAGCTTGATCTGTCGGTCTTTTCTCATCCAAGGCCTCCGAGGGCGCAAAAACACGCCCGGCGGGCGGGACGCGGCACGGGCGCGAACACGGGACGCGGGACAAAGCCGACCCGCCCGGCGCGAGGCCGGAGGCGCATGGTGCAGCGCGCCGCTCATAAAATCAATCTATTTAATAGATTTAATGCGACAGATCCGCCCGGAGCCCGCGGCCGGGCGGAGGGGTCTGCTCCCCCGCCCGGCCGGCCGCCTCATGCGGCGGGGAAGGCGCCCTCGAAGGCGGTCTCGCTCACCGGGCGGCGGCCGTTGGGCGTCTCGCCGGCATGGAAATGTTCCGGCAGCAGGGACTTTTCGCCGCGCCGGCCGACCGCGATGGCGATCTCGACCTGGTAGTCGTCTGGCACCTTCAGCACGGCACGCGCCTTATCGGGGTCGAACCCGCCGATGCCATGGGCATGCCAGCCGAGCCGCGAGGCCTGCAGGGCGAGGTTCGCCCAGGCCGCGCCGGTATCGAACGAATGCGAGCGCGAGGCCAGCACGTCGGTGGTGCCGGGCCGCACGAAGCTCTTGGCCGACACGGCGATGATCAGTACCGCCGCATTCTTCGCCCACTGCTGGTTGAAGGGAACCAGCAGGTCGAGGAAGGTGTCGAAGGCGGGGGTGCCGCGCCGGGCGTAGAGGAAGCGCCAGGGCTGGGAATTGTAGCTGGACGGCGCCCAGCGGGCCGCCTCGAACAAGGCATTCAGCTCTTCAGGCGCAATCTCCTCGCCGGTGAAAGCGCGGGGCGACCAGCGCTCGGTGAAGATGGGGTCCACCTTGTGCTCGGCCTGGCGCGGGGTGACGGCAACGGTCATCGGTTCAGATCCTTCTGGGGCTGGAAGAGGGTCAAAGGCGCAATCCCGCCTGCTTCAGCAGCGGCAGGGTGGTTTGCGCGAAGTAATCGAAGTCCGGCGCGAAATCATAAAAGTTGAACTGCACCCCGTCGATGCCGGCGGCCTTCAGGGCGGCGAGCTTGTCCACTACCTGCTCCGGGGTGCCGATGATCTCGATGTTGCCGCCGAGATTGAGCCCCTGCTTGTGGCACGGATCGCTGCGGCCCTTCCAGGCCACCGCGTCGCTGTCGTAGCCACGATGGCCGAACGAGGTATGGGTGGGCTTGGGCACGCCGTCGGCAATGGCCCGGGCGTAGGCCTGCGCCTCGGCCTCCGTGTCCCGGCTCACCACGATGGGGTTGATGATGGTTTTCACCTCCCGCCCCCGGGCGCGGGCGCGCGCCTTGATGGCGGCGATGTGGTCGGGCAGCGTTTCCAGCGCGCTGTCGATGTGGGCGCCGCCGGGCGAGGTGACGAACAGCAGGTCGGAATGGCTGGCGGCGAAATCGATGCCCGCGTCCGAGCCGGTGGCGGTGACCAGGACCGGCCGGCCATAGAGCGGCTTGGGGGTGATGTAGCCGTTGACGATCTTCCAGGGATTGAGCCGGCCGTCGTAGGAGAAGTTCTCGGTGTCGCTCCACAGGCGGTGCAGCACCTCGAACAGCTCCGCCGTCATGGCGTAGCGCTGGTCGTGCTCGATGCGGTTCCAGCCGAACATCTCATGCTCGATGGCGCGGTGGCCGGTGACGATGTTGATGCCCCAGCGGCCCTTGGAGATGTGGTCGAAGGTGGCGCCGATCTTGGCGATGTGCAGCGGATGCCACGGCCCGTAGAGCACGTGCAGGGTGGAGATGAGCAGGATGTTGCGGGTGGTGGCCGCCATGGCCCCGAGCGCCACGAAGCTATCGAGCGAGGCCTCGCCGTCATAACCGCCCTTGGGCAGCCACTGGGTGCGCGAGAAGGCGATGTCGAAGCCGAGCGCGTCCGCCTTCTGCACGATGGCCGCGTTGTAGTCGTAGGTCCAGCTGTTGGTGGTGGGGTGGTCCGAGAAGTGGATGTCCTGAAGGTTCAGGAACAGGCCCAGCATCAAGGGCTGGCGCGCCGCGCGGGAGAGCGGGCTGTCGGCAAAGTCGAGCGGTCCCTTGAGCGCGCCGGGAGGCGCGGAACCATGAGAATGGGAACCTGGGGAATTGGGGCCGGCATCCAGTACGGGAGCGGTGGCATCGGCGAGGGACATGGCGGCATTCCGGAGAGCGGTGGGGCCGGCGGGGCGGCCCGCGCCGGCGATGAGACAGTCCGGCCCCTCCTCCGAGCGACCGGAGGAGGGGCCGGATCGCGACCGCACCGGGGAAGACAAGCGGCCGCGATCTGAAGGCGATGACGCGCCGGAGGCGTCAGGCGGTGGCGCGGGCGTGGTCGCTGTAGAGGCTGCGCGGACGCGGCAGCCCGTAATGCTCGCGCAGGGTGCGCCCGGTGTAGTCGGCGCGGAACAGGCCTCGCTTGCGCAGGATCGGCACCACCTGCGAGGCGAACAGGTCGAACCCGGCCGGATACCAGGGCGGCATCACGTTGAAGCCGTCGGCGGCCTTGCCCTCGAACCAGAGCTGGATCTCGTCGGCGATCTTTTCCGGCGTGCCCACCACCACATAATGGCCGCGCGCGCCGGCCAGCCGGTCGATGAGCTGGCGCAGGGTCGGGCGCTCGCGCGCGACGATGCCCAGCACCAGCTGGAAGCGGCTCGCGACCCGCTTGGCCGGGCCCACGTCGTTGAACGCGTCCAGCGGCACCTCGGCGTTCAGCGGCAGGCCGGAGAAGTCGACGCCGGTGATCTGCTTCAGCTGGCTCAGCGAGTAGTCCGGCTGCACCAGGTCGTTGAAGGCCTCGTAGAGCTGCTTCGCCTCGGCCTCGGTGGAGCCGATGTAGGGGCTGAGACCGGGCAGCACCTTCACATGGTCCGGATCGCGGCCGAGCCCTTCGGCCTGGCGCTTGATGTCGGCATAGAAGCCCTGGGCGCTCGCCAGCGACTGGTGGGCGGTGAAGATGGCCTCCGCATAGCGCGCCGCGAACGAGCGCCCGTCGTCGGAGGAGCCGGCCTGCACATAGACCGGTCGGCCCTGGGGCGTACGCGGGGTGTTGAGCGCCCCCTTCACCCGGAAGTGGCGGCCCACATGCTCGATGGGGTGGATCTTCGTATCATCGGCGAACACGCCGGAGGCGGGATCGGCGATCAGCGCCTCGTCTTCCCAGCTGTCCCACAGCTTGGTCACCACATCCACGAACTCGGCGGCGCGGGCGTAGCGCTCGGCGTGGTTCGGGGTCTCGCTCAGGCCGAAGTTGCCGGACGCCTGGGGCACGGCGGTGGTGACGATGTTCCAGCCCGCGCGCCCGCCGCTCAGGTGATCGAGGGAGGCATAGAGCCGGGCGAGGTTGTAGGGCTCGTAATAGGTGGTGGAGGCGGTGCCGATGAGGCCGATATGGCTGGTGGCGGCGGCGATCGCCGACAGCCAGGTCAACGGCTCAAGGCGGAAGCGCGAGGCATGGCGAATGTTGTCCACCTGCACCGGGCCATCGGCGAAGAACACCGCGTCGAACTTGGCCGCCTCCGCCGAGCGCGCGAGGTCCTGATAAAAAGTGATGTCCAGCAGCCGCTCGGGCCGCGCGCCGGGATAGCGCCAGCCGGCCTCGTGGTGGCCGCCGGGATAGATGAAGAGATTGAGCACGAGTTGCCGGGCGGGCCGGCTCTCCACATGGGCCATGGGACTCTCCTGGGCGCTCCGCTTTCGGGATCGCGGCGGACGTGTGACGGGGCAGAACGGGAACGATTGCAGGCCTCAGCCCGCCGCGCCGGCGCGCGACGGCACGCTCTTGAGGCCGATGCGCTCGGCCACCCGCGCCTCGGCCCGCACCGCCAGGCGGTCGGCGGCGCCGGGGCCTCCGGTCAGCGGCCGGCGGCCTTCCACCGGGTGGCTCGGATCGGTGTAATAATGAGTGGAGACATGGCCGTCGGGCACCAGCGTATTCACCAGCGCCTCGTCTTCGGCGGTGAAGACATAGTCGAGGGCGGCGACATAGCCCTCCCACTGCTCCAGCGTGCGCGGGCCGGCGATGGCCGACGTCACCGCCTGGTTGTTGAGCACCCAGGACAGGGCGAAGGTGGTGGGGCTGATGCCGCGCGCCCGCGCATGGTCCGCCACCACCTGCGCCACCTTGAGCGAGTCCTCGCGCCATTCGGTCTCGAGGATGCGACGGTCGCCACGCCCGGCGCGGCTGTCGGCGGCGGGGGCTGCCCCCGGGGCGTACTTGCCGGTGAGCACGCCGCGCGCCAGCGGCGAATAGGACACCACGCCGAGACCGTAGAAGGCGGCCGCCGGCAATTGCTCCACCTCGGCGCCGCGATCGACGATGTTGTAGAGCGGCTGGCTGGCGATGGGCCGGTCGATGCCGAGCTGGTCGGCCAGGTGCGCCACCTCGGCGATGCGCCAGCCGCGGAAGTTGGACACCGCGAAATAGCGCAGCTTGCCGGCGCGGATCAGGTCCGCCACTGCCCGCACCGCCTCCCCCAGGGGCGCGTCGAAAATGGCGCGGTGGAAATAGAGGATGTCGATATAGTCGGTGCCGAGCCGGCGCAGGCTGCCTTCCACCGCCTCGATCACCCATTTGCGCGAGATGCCCGAGCGGTTCGGCCCCTCTCCCGCCGGATTGGCGAACTTGGTGGCGAGCACGAAATCATCGCGTTCGCCGGCGATGGCGCGGCCCACCACCTCCTCGGTGCGGCCCTGCTGGTAGGCGTCCGCGGTGTCGATGAAAGTGAAGCCCTTCTCCTTCGCCGCGTGGATGATGCGATGGGAGGAGGCCTCGTCGGTGGGGCCGCCGAACATCATGGTGCCCAGCGCCAGTTTCGGCACCTTCAGCCCGCTGCGGCCCAGATAGCGATAATCGGTCATGGCAAGGGTCCTCAATTGAGCACGCCGTCGGGCGCGTGGTGACAGGCGACCTGCTGGCCGCCGCCCGCTGCGCTTCCGGCCACATGGCGCAGCACCGGGTCGGCCTGCGCACAGATGGGGGTCGCCAGCGGGCAGCGCGGATGGAACCGGCAGCCGGATGGAATGCTGCGCGCGCTCGGCAGATCGCCGGAGAGGGGGGCGGCGTGGCGGCGGCGGCCGGGCGTGGGCACCGCCGCCATCAGCGCCCGGGTGTAGGGGTGCAGCGGGCGCGCGAAGATGGCCTGAAAGCCGCCGCTCTCGACGATGCGTCCGAGGTACATCACCAGCACCCGGTCGGCGAAATAGCGCACCACCGACAGGTCATGGGAGATGAAGAGGTAGGACAGGCCGAGCTCGGCCTTCATCCGCGCCAGCAGGTTGAGGATCTGCGCCTGGATCGACAGGTCGAGGGCCGAGACCGGCTCGTCGCAAATGACGAGGCGCGGCGAGAGGATGAGGGCGCGGGCGATGCCGAGGCGCTGGCGCTGGCCGCCGGAGAATTCGTGCGGATAGCGCGCCAGCGCCTCGCGCGGTAGCCCCACCTTGTCCAGCACCGCCCCCGCCGCCGCCGCGCGCTCGGACCGGGTGCCAATGCCATGCACCTCCAGCGGACCGTTGAGGATCTCGGCCACGCGATGGCGCGGATTGAGCGACGCGAACGGGTCCTGGAACACCATCTGCGCCTGCCGGCGATAGGCCTTCAGTCCCGCCCCCCGCAGCGCCCCCACGTCCAGCCCGTCGAACCGCACCCGGCCCGCCGCGGGCTCCACCAGGCGCAGCAGCACCTTGGCGAGCGAGGACTTGCCGCAGCCGGATTCGCCCACCAGCCCCACCGTTTCGCCGGCGGCAACCTCAAACGACACGCCGTCCACCGCCCGCAGCACCTGGCCGCCAGAGGCATAGCCGGCGTGGAGGTGTTCAACCGACAGCAGTGGCATGGGCGTCCTCCATCCGGCGCGACGGCGCCGCGGTGGCCACCGGGCAGGCCACCAGGTGGTGCGGCGCCACCGCCACCGCCTGTGGCACGCCGGCATGGCACGCGGGGCGCACCTGCGGGCAGCGCGGGGCGAAGGCACAGCCAGCGGCCGACGCCGCCGAGGCGATGGAGCCGTGGATCTCGCTGAGCGGCGCTGTGGCGTAATGCTGGGTCGCGGCGAGGCGCGGCGAGGCCTGGAGCAGGCCTTGGGTGTAGGGATGCAGCGGCGCGGCGAACAGGGGCTCGAACCCGGCTTCCTCCACCTTGCGGCCGGCATACATCACCACCACCCGGTCGGCCCATTCCGCCACCACCCCCAGGTCGTGGGTGATGAGCAGGAGGCCCATGCCGAGGTCGCGGCGCAGCGCGTCCAGAAGGTCCAGCACCTGGGCCTGGATGGTCACGTCGAGGGCGGTGGTGGGCTCGTCGGCGATGAGCAGGCGCGGCGCGCAAGCTACCGCGATGGCGATCATCACCCGCTGGCGCATGCCGCCCGACAGTTCATGGGGAAAGTCGTCCACTCGCCGCTGGGGCTCCGGGATGCGCACCAGGTCGAGCAGCTCGATGGCCCGCGCCCGCGCCGCGCGGCGCGACAGGCCCTGGTGCAGGCGCACCACCTCGACGATCTGCGCGCCCACGGACAGCACCGGGTTCAGCGAGGTCATGGGTTCCTGGAACACCATGGCGATCTTGCGCCCGCGCACCTGGCGCAGCGCCCGGTCGTCCAGCCCGGCGAGGTCGCGCCCCTCGAACCGGATCGCGCCGCCGGCGATCCGCGCCCGCTCCGGCAGCAGGCGCAGCAGCGCCAGTGCCGTCAGCGACTTGCCGGAGCCGCTCTCGCCCACCAGCGCCAGCGTCTCCCCCGCCTCCACGGCGAAGGAGAGCCCGCGCACCGGCGTCGCCCCTGGAAAGGCGATGGTGAGATCCCGCACCTCCAGCAGCGGCGCCATTTCACCCCTCCCCCGTCAGGCGCGGATTGAGGGCGTCGGTGAGGCCGTCGCCGATGAGATTGAGCGACAGCACGGTGACGACGATGGCGAGGCCGGGCACCGCCGACAGGTACCAGGCGGTGCGCAACAGGTCCCGTCCGGTGCCGATCATGGAGCCCCAGCTGACCACGTTGGGATCGCCCAGCCCCATGAAGGACAACGCGCTTTCCATCAGGATGGCGGTGGCCACCGTGACCGAGGCGAGCACGATCACCGGCGGCAGCGC
Organism: Xanthobacter cornucopiae; assembly: GCF_043195065.2. Classification (NCBI taxonomy): domain Bacteria; kingdom Pseudomonadati; phylum Pseudomonadota; class Alphaproteobacteria; order Hyphomicrobiales; family Xanthobacteraceae; genus Xanthobacter; species Xanthobacter cornucopiae. Next base: position 4,913,369 of record NZ_CM195531.1, on the reverse strand, counting down.
GTTGGGCAGGATCTCGCGGAAGATGATGCGGCCATGGCCGTAGCCCAGGGCCCGCGCCGCCGCCACGAACTCCTTCTCCTTCAGGGCGCGAAACTGCGCCCGCACCAGCCGCGCCACCTGCGGCCACGACACCGCCCCGATGGCCAGCGTGATGGCCGGCACCGAGGGCTGGGCAATCGCCACCAGCACGATCAGCAGGATGAAGCCCGGCACGGTCTGGAAGATCTCGATGAGCTTGGACAGGACGTCATCCACCGCGCCGCCGAAATAGCCGGCGGTGGCGCCCACCAGGATGCCGGCCACGAGCCCCACCAGCGTCGCCGCCACCCCCACCGAAAGGCTCACCCGCGCCCCATGAACAAGGCCGGCGAGCACGTCGCGGCCCAGGGCATCGGTGCCGAGGGGAAAGCGCAGGCTCTGCCCCGGCCACTGCAGCGGGCGCCCCACCATCTCCAGCGGATCGTCGGGAAACAGCAGCGGCGCCGACAGGGCCGCAACCGCCACCAGGGCCAGGATGGCAAGCCCCCCCGCCGCGGTGGGGTTGCCCAGCAGGGCGCCCAGCACCCGCCAGCGCGACGCCGGCGCGAGCCGCCGCACCGCCTGCGTCTCGGCGCGGACGGCATCGGGCGCGTGGACATTGGGCCAGTTTTCGTAGCCTTCGCGCCGCGCCTCGCCGCCGAGGGCCGCGGCCGCCGCCCGATCCTCGGCGCGGGCCGCCGGCGCGTCGAGGCTCGAAGCATCGAGACCGGAGGTGAACGTTGGAACGCCGGCCATCAGCGCACCTCGATCCGCGGGTCGAGAACCGCCTGGAGGATGTCGATCAGCGCATTGATCGCCACCACCAGCAGCGACGACAGCAGCAGGATGCCGAGCAGCACGTTGAAGTCACGGCCCATGACCGCCTCATAGGCGAGCCGGCCGAGGCCCGGCCAGCTGTAGACCGTCTCCACCACCACCGCCCCGCCCATGAGGCCGGCGAGGTGGATGCCGGCCATGGTGGTGACGGGAATGAGCGCATTGCGCAGCACGTGGCCGCAGGTGACGGCGAACGGCGACAGCCCCTTGGCGCGGGCGGTGCGCACATGGTCCTGGGCCTGCACCTCCAGCATGTCGCCCCGGGTGAGGCGGGCATAGATGGCGACATAGAACAACGCCAGCGCGGTGGCCGGCAGCACCTGGTAGCGGGCGCGGTCGAGAAGCGCATCAAGGCCGCTCAGGCCGGCGCCGATGCTCTCGGCGCCGCCGCTGGGCAACCAGCCCAGCTTCACCGAGAACAGGACGATCAGCATCAGCCCGATCCAGAAGCTCGGGATGGAATAGAACAGCAGCGAAACGATGCTCAGCACCTTGTCGGGCAGCCGGCCGACGCAGCTTGCCATGATGGCACCGAGGGTGATGCCGATCGCCAGCGCGCCGCCCAGCGCCGTCGCCATCAGGCTCAGCGTATTGGGCAGGCGCGCGGCGATGAGGTCCGCCACCGGCTGGTTGTAGCGCGGCGACTGTCCCAGGCTGAACTGGGCCAGATTGCCGAGATAGCTCGCGAGCTGCTGCAGCACCGGCAGGTCGAAGCCAAACCTGGCCTTCAGCGCCGCCAGGGTCTCCACCGTGGCCGCCCCCGCCTCGCCCGCCAGCACATCGGCGGCATCGCCGGGCGTCAGGCGCAGCAGGAAGAAATTCAGGATGACGATGCCGATGATCGTCGGCACCGCCTGCAGCGCCGTGCGGCGCAGCGCCTTGAGGATGCGCGGCAGGTTCCTCATGGCCGCGCCCCCGGCGGCTGGATCGGCGCCGGGCTGACCCGGCAAGCGGCAGTGCGGGGCATGTCAGCGCTCGATGTAGAGATCGGCGAAGGAGCCGTTGGGCCCGGTGACGCCGAGGGTGTGGTTCTTCACCTTGGTGTTGAACAAGGTGACGCCCTGTGGCGCGATCAGGTGCACCGCCGCCACATCGTCATAAAGCGCCTGCTGGACCGCGAACCACAGCGCCCGCCGCTTCTCGGGATCGCTCTCCACCGCCGCCGCCTCCAGCAACGCATCCACCTGCGGGTTGTCGTAGTGGGAGACGTTGGAAAACGGCAGGCCGACCTTGAAGTTCTTCGACCAGAACACGCGCTGGATGCCGGGCGTGGGATCGAAGGTGTTCGCCAGGGATTCCAGGGTGATGTCGAATTCGCGGCCGGTATAGGCCTTCTGGATATAGGTGGAGAAATCGAAGAACTGGAAGTCGACCGGAATGCCCACCTTGGCCAAGGCCTGCTTCACGAAGTCGCCCGACTCACGGCCGTTGAAGGGATTGGCATAAAGGCGCAGGGGAAAGCGCGTGCCGTCCGCCTTGCGCGGATAGCCCGCCTCGTCCAGCAGCCGGTTGGCGGCCTTGAGGTCATAGCCGTAGGGCACGATGGCGGGATTGACGAAGGCCTTCAGGTCCGGCCCCACCGCCGCGGGCGCGATCTGGCCATAGCCGAAATAGACGAGATCCAGCAGCTTGTTGAGGTCGAGCGCCTGGGCGATGGCGCGGCGCACGCGCCGGTCTTTGAGCTGCGGCGTATCGAAGTTGAAGTAGAGCTGCGTCATGTTGCCGTTGTAGGCATAGCCTCGGGTCTCCGAGCCAATGGCGGGCAGCGCCTGCACCCGGGCGAGGTCGGATCGCGGCACCGGCGGGCCGCCGGCCAGGTCCAGTTCCCCGGTCTCGAAGGCGGCCGAGCGGGCGCTCTGATCGGCGATGAAGCGGATCACCACCCGGTCGAGATAAGGCTTGCCGGCATCCCAGTAGTTGGGATTGCGCTCCAGGATGATGTGGCTGCCCTTCACCCATTCCTTGAACACGAACGGGCCGGTGCCGATGGGCGCCCCAGCGTTGGCGTTGGTGAGCGGATCGGTACCCTCATAGACGTGCTTCGGCACGATCGGCGATTCACTGGCGTCGAGGGCGGTGAGGAGATAGGGCGCCGGTCGCGACAGGCGGACGATGGCGGTGAGCGGGTCCGGCGTGTCCACCGCCACCACCGACGCATAGGTGCCGCGCCCGCGCGGATGCTTCTCCTTCAGCAAGCCGATGGAATAGGCCACGTCCTGCGCGGTGAAATCCTGGCCGTCATGCCATTTCACGCCCGGGCGCAAGGTGAAGGTGTAGGTGAGCCCGTCCGGGCTCACGCTCCAGGCGGTGGCCAGGGCCGGCTGGGGCTTGAAGTCGAAATCATAGGTCAGCAGCCCCTCGGTGATCTTGGGCGAGACGCGCTGGGTGGGACCTGCCGTGTGGGCGATCGACACCAGGGTGGACGGCTCGTGCTCCACCAGGAAGCGCAGCACGCCGCCGCGCACCGGCCCATCCGCCCGGCCAGCCGCCGGCGCCAGCAGCAGGCCGGCGCACAGCGCCGCCCCCAGGGCGTGGCGCGCCAGGCGCGCGGCCAGGCGCGCTGCGGAACGCGCGCGGGAAGCGGAAGGGAAAGACGCCGATAGGGACATGCCCATGTCTCCGTCGCAGGCCGGGTGTGCGCCTCACGATAGGACGGCCGCCCATTTCGTCAATTGATTTAATATAAAATCGATGCACTAAGTGGAGTATGAGGCCAGGGAGTCGGCCGGCCGCCGGCCGCGCCGCGGAAAGGACACGCCATGACGAGCGCCCCCACGACCGTACCCCACACCGCCCGTCCCGCGGCGCCGGCCGCCGCGCCGCGGCATATTTCGGTGCATCCCCTCACCGGCCATATCGGCGCCGAGATCGAGGGTCCGGACCTGTCCCGCCCGCTGGCGCCGGAGGTGATTCAGGAGATCCAGGCGGCGCTGCTGAAATGGAAGGTGGTGTTCTTCCGCGACCAGCCCCTGACCCATGCCCAACACGTGGCGCTGGCGCGCAGCTTCGGGGCGCCCACCATCGGCCATCCGGTGTTCGGCTTCGTGGAGGGCCATCCGGAGATTTATTCCATCGCCCGCGACCGCTTCACCGGCCGCCACACCGGCGAGCCGCTGATCCGCCCATGGACCGGCTGGCACACCGACGTCACCGCCGCCGTGAACCCGCCCGCCGCCTCCATCCTGCGCGGCGACATCATTCCCCCATTCGGCGGCGATACCTTCTGGACCAACCTCGCGGTCGCCTACGAGGCCCTCTCGGCGCCGCTGCGCGGCTTCGTGGACACCCTGCGCGGCATCCACGCCTTCAGCCCGCCGGAAGGACAGGGCGCCACCGAGGACTTCGCCGCCCGCAACCGGCGCCGTCCCCTCGTCAGCGAGCATCCGCTGGTGCGCGTCATTCCCGAAACCGGCGAGCGGGTGCTGTTCGTGAGCCCCTCCTTCCTCAAGCGCATCACCGGCCTGTCGCCGCGCGAGAGCCAGCAGATCCTGGAACTGCTGTTCGAGCACATCACCCGGCCGGAATACACCGTGCGCTTCCGCTGGCAACCCGGCTCCATCGCCTTCTGGGACAACCGCACCACCGCCCATCTCGCCCCGCGCGACATCTATGCCCTCGATTTCGACCGCCAGCTCTACCGCATCACCCTCAAGGGCGACGTGCCGGTGGGCGTGGATGGGCGCCCCTCCACCGTCATCGAGGGCGACCCGCTCGATGCCTATGCCGAGGCCGCGGCCTGAGCCGCCGGCCCGCTCCATTTCCCTTTCCCTGGGAGCCTTGGCCGGGTCCGTGCGCCCCCCGCACCGGCCCGGCCGCCTTTTCCCCCTGCTGAAAGCCGCCTGCCATGAGCCGCGACCGCCTGATCCTCATCACCCCCGGCTTTTCCGACCCGGCCAGCCCCGGCCGCACCTTCTTCTGTCCCGACTGCAACCAGGTCGAGGGGCTGCTCGCCTCCCATCCCGCGCTGCTGGAGCGCATCGACGTGGAGCGCGTGCCGTTCGCCCGCCCGCGCGCGGCGGTGATCGCGGTGCTCGGCGCCGACAACCAGGGCCTGCCGGTGCTCATCCTGGGCGACGCCGCCCCACCGCCGGCCGATGCCCTCAGCCATGGCGAGTTCCGCTTCGTCACCGACACCCGCCGCATCCTGGAGCTCATCGCCGAGCGCCATGGCGTGCCGTTCCCGCACTGATCCACCCCTCATCGCCCGACCTTTCCCGTTCTTCCGGAGCAGTTTTCATGCCTGAGTACCGCCCGTTGGGGCGCACCGACATCAAGGTGTCGTCCATCGCCCTCGGCACCATGACCTTCGGCCAGCAGAACACCGAAGCTGAGGGCCACGCCCAGCTCGACCTCGCCCTCGATCGCGGCATCAATCTGATCGACACCGCCGAGACCTACTCCATTCCGCCCAAGCCCGAGACCCAGGGGTCCACCGAGCGCATCATCGGCACTTGGCTGAAAGCCCGCGGCGCACGCGACAAGGTGGTGATCGCCACCAAGGTGGTGGGCCGCTCCGACAACACCTGGCTGCGCGCCGGCGGCGCCAAGACCCGGCTGGACGCAAAGAACATCGCCTTCGCCATCGACGGCTCGCTGAAGCGCCTGCAGACCGACTATGTGGACCTCTACCAGCTGCATTGGCCCGACCGCGCGGTGCCGCTGTTCGGCAACAGCGCCAGCGACCGGGCGCGCGGCGCCGGCGAGGGACCGGAGGTGCCCATCGAGGAGACGCTGGGTGCGCTGGCCGATCTGGTGCGTGCCGGCAAGGTGCGCCAAATCGGCCTGTCGAACGAAACCGCCTGGGGCGTCCACCGCTTCCTGCTGGCGGCGGAACGGGAGCTGGGCCCGCGCGTGGTATCGGTGCAGAACGCCTACAACCTGCTGAACCGCACCTATGAGCAGGGCCTGTCCGAATTCGCCGCGCGGGAGGGGGTGGGCCTGCTCGCCTATTCGCCGCTGGCGCAAGGCTATCTCACCGGCAAGTACCTGGACGGCGCCCGGCCGGCCGGCGCCCGCACCACCTTGTTCAACCGCGCCCAGCGCTATGAGAAGCCCGGCACCGACGCGGCCATCCGCGCCTATCTGGCGCTGGCGGCAGAGGTGGGGCTGACGCCGGTGCAGCTGGCCCAGGCGTGGGTCACGACCCGGCCGTTCGTGACCTCCAACATCATCGGCGCCACCTCCATCGCCCAGCTGGTGGCCAGCCTCGACACCATCGACCTGAAGCTCGCGCCGGAGATCGAGGCCAAGGTGGACGCGCTGTTCCAGCTCCACGGCAGCCCGGCCCCCTGACACCCCGCACTCCCCGGCGGCGCCGCTCCCTGCGCCCGCCCCCTGCGGGCCGCAGGCGCAGGGAGGTGCAAGGAGGGAGGCGCAAGGGACGCGCGCCTGATCTTCAATTAAATTGATAGACAAAATGTAATTTGGTCATAAAGTGCAGTTCCGGGATCGGGCCGCCGCCCGCACGGAGCCCCGGATGCGCCCTGTCTCTCCCAGTCCGGCTGGCGAAAGCGAGCCTTGCCCCATTCACCATCGGTTCGCGCCGGCCCTTGCCGCCGGCGCGCCGCACCGCCCTCGTCCCGCCGGCGTGGTCCCTTTCCCGGTTGCGCCGGCCCCGCGCCGGACCCCTTTCGCCTGGAGGATTCCCCCAACCATGACCCAGATCGACGATGCCTGGGGCGCCGGACCGAGCGCCCGCTACGAGGAGCTGGCGCAGACCTTCCGCCCCATCTTCCGCCGCATCCGCGAAACCGCGGTGGAGCGCGAGATCGAACACCGCCTGCCGCGCGAGGAGATTTCCTGGCTGAAGGAGGCCGGCTTCACCACCCTGCGCCTGCCGCAGGATGAGGGCGGCTTCGGCGCCACCCTGCCCGAGCTGTTCAACCTGCTGATCGAGCTGTCGGCGGCGGATTCCAACGTCACCAACGCCCTGCGCGCCCATTTCGGCTTCACCGAGGAAGTCCTCAATTCGCCCTTCAAGGATTACCGGGACCGCTGGGTGAAGCGCATCGCCGCCCGCCAGACCTCCGGCAGCGGGTTTTCCGAAGCCGGCGACAACAAGGTGGGCCATTTCACCACCCGCCTGGTGCGCGAGGGTGACAAGTGGCGCATCGATGGCGAGAAATACTACACCACCGGCTCGCTGTTCGCGGACTGGATCAACCTCGGCGCCGATGACGAGAACGGCGACTTCATCCTGGCCCAGGTGCCCACCGACGCGCCGGGCCTCACCATCGTCGACGACTGGGATGGGTTCGGCCAGCAGCTCACCGCCTCCGGCACCGCTCGCTTCTCCGGAGTCACCATCTCCGACGACCTGGTCAATCCGCTGCGCAAGCGCTTCAATTACTCGGTCGCCTTCTACCAGCTGGTGCACCTTGCCACCCTCGCCGGCATCGGCCGCGCGGCGGCGGCCGACGTGGCACAGCTCGTGGGTGCCCGCAAGCGCGTGTTCAGCCACGGCAATGCCGATCGCGCCGGGTCCGATCCGCAGATCCTCCAGGTGGTCGGCAAGGTGCGCGCCAATGCCTATGGCGCCGGCGCTACCGTGCTGAAGGCGGCGGACGCCCTGCAGCGGGTCTATGAGAGCCGCGACAGCGGCCTGCCCGACGACCAGAACCACACGGTGGCGGTGGCGGACCTGGAGGTGAACCAGGGCGTGACCGTGGTCACCACCCTGATCCTCGACGCCACCACCGGCCTGTTCGACGCCCTCGGCGCCTCCGCCGCCAAGCGCGGGGTCGGCCTCGACCGGCACTGGCGCAATGCCCGCACCCTGTCGTCGCACAATCCGCGCATCTACCGCGAGCGCATCGTCGGCGACTTCGCGGTGAACGGCACCCTGCCGCCCGGCCCCTATCGCGTCGGCACTCCCTGATTTTCGCCGCGCCGCCCCGGCCGCGGGGCGGCGCGATCGTCTCATGTTTTCCTTCATGCCATTGCCAGGGGTTGTTCATGACCCACGCTTATTATTCGCAGGACATTCACGGCCCATTCGAAACCTTCGACCTCGGCGATTTCGAGCTGGAGAGCGGCGACAAGCTGCGGGGGCTCACCCTCGCCTTCGCCACTTTCGGCACCCTGGCGCCGGACAAGTCCAACGCCATCTTGTTCCCCTCCTGGTATTCGGGATCAAACAAAATCCTGGAGCGCGCCTATATCGGCCCCGGGCGCGCGCTCGATCCGGAAAAATACTTCATCATCCTGGTCAACCAGATCGGCAACGGACTGTCCTCCGCGCCGAGCAACACGCCCGCCCCGTTCAACGCCGCCCGGTTCCCCGCCATCACCATCGCCGACGACGTGCGCGCCCAGCAGCGCCTGGTCGCGGAGCGCTTCGGCATCACCCGCCTGGCGCTGGTGCTCGGCGGCTCCATGGGTGCCCAGCAGACCTATGAATGGGCCGCCCGCTTCCCGGACGCGGTGGAGCGCGCCGCCCCCATCGCCGGCACCGCCCGCGGCACCGCCCATAACCGGCTGCTGGTGGACACCTTCATCGACGCCCTCGCCAGCGATCCCGCCTTCGACGGCGGCTGGTACCCGGACGCCGCCGCGGTGCATCGCGGCCTGCGCCGGCACGCCCGTGTGTTCGCCGCCTCGGGCTTCACCCAGGAGCTGTTCAACACCGCCGGCTGGCGCGGCCTCGGCTTCACCACCACCGAGGATTTCCTCACCGCCTTCGTGGAAAACCATTTCCTGCCGCAGGACCCGAACAACCTGATCCTGCTCGCCCGGAAATGGCGCGACAACGACGTGAGCCGGCTGGCGGGCGGCGACCTTGGCGCGGCGCTCCGGCGCATCACCGCCAAGACCACGGTGATCGCCATCGCGGAAGACGTGTTCTTCCCGCTGAAGGACATCGCCGCCGAGCAGGCGCTCATTCCCGGCAGCAGCCTCGCCACCGTCTCGTCCACCTGGGGCCACCTGGCCCTGTTCGGCGTGGACCCCGGCTACACCGCCGCCATCGACGCGCACCTCAAGGACCTGCTCGCGCGCTGACGCGGGCCCTTTGCCGTGCCCCACCGACGCCGCTCCGCAGCGGCGAACGCAGCCGTACGCCCCCTTCACCCCACAGGAGAAGCCCAATGACCGACGCTCCACGCCCCGACATCGACCCCTATCCGCTCAGCCCCTACGTGGCCTGGGCCGGCAACCGCAACAAGGACCCCATCCTTGCCGTGTTCAAGGACATCTTCCCGCCGTCGGGCAGCGCCCTGGAGCTGGCGAGCGGCGCCGGGCTGCACGTGAATTATTTCGCGCCCCATTTCCCGCAGGTGCGCTTCCAGCCATCCGACTATGACACCGACGTGTTCGAGAGCATCGTCGCCAAGCGGGCCGATGCCGGTAACGCCAATGTCGCCGACCCGGTGCGCATCGACCTCACCGACCCGGCCAGCTGGCCGGAGGCGAAGGACGGCCTCTACGACACCATCTTCGTCATCAACATCTTCCAGGTGGCGCCGGTGTCCATCGCCGACGGCATCGCCCACCTCGCCTCCAAGCTGCTGGCGCCCGACGGGTTCGTCGCCATCTACGGCCCGTTCAAGGTGGATGGCGCTTACACCACCGACTCGAACGCCGCCTTCGACAAGGAGATCCTGGCCGCCGGCGTGGCGGAATGGGGCCTGAAGGACGTGCGCGACCTGGAGGCGGCCGCCAAGCCGCACGGCATCGCCTTGAAGCGCCGCATCGACCTGCCGGCCAACAACTTCATTCTCGTCTTCGGCCACGCCTGAGCGGGGGGACGTCCATGGCGCGCTCCCCTCGCCCCACCCGCGCCAAGCCCGCCGCTGCGCGGGGCGCGGCCCTCGTGGTGGGGGTCGGCCCACCGGCCGGGCTGGGCGCGGCGCTGGCCCGCCGCTTCGCGCGGGAGGGCCTTGCCGTCCACCTCGCCGGGCGCACGCCGGCGCGGCTGGAGGCGGTGGCCGCGGACCTGCGCCGCGAGACCGGCGCGCAGGTCCATGCCCACGTCGCCGACGCCACCCGCGAGCAGGATGTACAGGCCCTGCTGGCCGCGGCCGATGGCGGCGGCGACCTCACCCTGGTCGCCTTCAACGTGGGCGCCAATGCCGCCGCGCCCCTGCTGGAGCTGACCGCCGACACGTTCGAGACCCTGTGGCGCCAGAATGCGCTCGCCGGCTTTCTCGTCGGCCGGGAAGCGGCGCGGCGGATGCTGCCGCGCGGGGCGGGCTCCATCCTGTTCACCGGCGCCACCGCCTCGCTGCGGGCGCGCCCGCCCTTCACCGGCTTCGCCGCCGCCAAGGCGGCGTTGCGCGCGGTGGCCCAAGGCTTGGCACGCGAGGTCGGCCCGGCTGGCCTGCATGTGGCCCATGTGGTCATCGACGGAGTGATCGACGGCGACTATGCCGCCCGCCACTTCCCGCAGTTCGTCGCCGCGCGCGGGCCCGACGGGCTGCTGGCCCCCGACGACATCGCCGACGTGTTCTGGACCCTGCACCGCCAGCCCCGCAGCACCTGGACGCAGGAACTCGACCTGCGCCCGTTCAAGGAACCGTTTTGACGGCGCTCCCGCGCCCCCTTCCAGAAGGAACAAACAGATGAGCCTCAGCAAAGTGTTTCTCTATGCCGAAATCCAGGTCTCCATCCCGTTCACCGAGGTGGACTGGACCGCCATCAACATCGCCATGAAGGAAAATCCCGGCCTCAAGAGCAAGACTTGGCTCTCCGGGCTGAACACCAACACCATCGGCGGCTTCTACGAGTTCGATTCGGTGGAGAACGCCAAGGCCTATGCGGTCGGATACCTGGCGGCGGCGGCCCAGCAGCTGGGCGGCAGCCTGTCGGTGAAGCTGTTCAACGGCGACATCACCGCCGACGCCAACCGCGGCATGGCCTCCCCCTTCTACGATTGAGGCCGCCGCGCCCGGGCGCAGGCGAGGCCGGCGCGCACCGCCCCGTCAGGGGGCCCCGCATGCGGGCGTGCGCCCGGACGTGCGCCCGGGCGCCGGACAAGGACGGCCCGGCCGGCCCGGCCCGCGCCATCGGGACGGCAGATCGCGGCATCTAAAGTCGCAGCACTTATAATTGACTTATACTATGTATTTAATAGATTGAAGTCGGCTGGCTCGGCGCTTGGTCGGCCTCCTGCCCCGATCCCGTGTCCTCAACGCCCGCTGGAACCTGCCGATGAATGAGATCGTGTCTCCCGCCCTTCCGGACTTCACCAGCCCCGTCGGACCGGATTCTCCCACCCTCGACGCCCTCATCGAGCTGATCGCGGCGGGCGCCTCGACCCGCGAATTCGAGCGCATCCTGCCCCACGAGCCGCTGGCGCTGATCCGCAAGGCGCGCCTTGGCGCGCTGCGCCTGCCGGTGGAGGCGGGCGGCGCCGGCGCCTCATTCCGCGACCTCTACAGCGTGGCGCTGCGGCTGGCGGCGGCGGATGCCAATGTCGCCCACATCCTGCGCAATCACTTCACCTTCGTGGAGCGCTATGCGCGCCTGCCCAAGAACGCCGCCGAGGAGCGCTGGCGCCGGGCCGTGGCCGAGGGCGCCATCGTCGGCCTTGCCAATACCGAGAGCAACGCCAAGGTGGTGGGCGGCGCGCAGTTCGCCACCGTGCTGCAGCCCGATGGCGAGGGCTGGCGCATCACCGGCAGCAAATATTATTCCACCGGCACCCTGTTTTCCGACTTCGTTCTGGTGCGCGCCGCCACCGCCGAGGGCCGCAACGCCTCCCTCATCCTGCCCGTGAGCCGCGAGGGCATCGAGCTGGTGGATGACTGGGACGGCATCGGCCAGCGCCTCACCGGCTCCGGCACCACCGTCTTCCACAACGTGCGGGTGGAGCCCGACGAGGTGGTGGTGGACGCCGACGGCGTCGGCTACGGCACCGCCTATTCCAGCACCCTGCCGCAATTGTTCCTCACCACGGTCAACGCCGGCATCCTGCGCGCGGTGCTCAAGGACGCCACGGCGCTGCTCAAGAGCCGCACGCACACCTTCTTCTTCGCCCCGGCCCCGGAGCCCACCGAAGACCCCATCCTGCAACAGACCATCGGCGAGATTTCCGCCTACGCTTTCACCGCCGAAACCTTGATCGCCACCAGCGCCGACGCCCTGGACGTGGTGGACCGGCTGCGCGCCACCGGCGCCCCCGCGGAAGCAGTGAAGGAGGCCGCCCACGAGGCGGCGGTTCGCGCCGCCCGCGCCAAGGTGGTCATTGACGACCTGGTGCTGCGCGCCGGCAGCCAGCTGTTCGACGTGGGCGGCGCCTCCGCGGCCCATCGCAACGCCAACCTCGACCGGCACTGGCGCAACGCCCGCACCATCGCCTCGCACAACCCGCGCGCCTACAAGGCGCGCCTGCTGGGCCGGCTGGAGATCGACGGCACGCCGCTGCCGGCCAGCAGCTTTTTCTAGGGTCCGCGGCCCGAGCGCCCGCGCCGAAACCGCGGGCGCGCCCGTCCCCATGGTCCGCCAGGGCCGCAGGCAACGCGCGGGTGGGATGGCACCTCGCGTCATCACGGGCGCGGCAAGGGACGGCGCGAGGAGGACGCGGCGCGCTTTCCCGGCACCCGATCGAGGTCTGGCCCGGCCCCTGCCCGGTGCGGCCCCGTCCCGAAGGCGTTCCGTCCCAAGCGTGGCCGCGTCCGACCCTGGCCCCGCCACCCTGCTCCTTCCACCGCTCCCGGGCCGCCGCCGGCGGCCGGCCTTCCCTTGCCCGGCGCGCACCGGAGACATCAGATGAACGCACGAGTCACCCTTTCGCCCGGCGATTATCCCGACAGCCCGTTGGCGCAGGCGCTGAAGCAGCCGCTGCTGCTGGGCCTGTTCCTGCCGATCCAGAATGGCGGCTGGTCGCCCTCCACCCTGCCGCGCACCACCGACTGGACCTTCGACTACAACAAGGCCCTCACCCTGAAGGCGGAGGCTCTCGGCTTCGACCTGGCCTTCGGCCTCGCCCAATGGGTGGGCAAGGACGGCTACGGCGGCGCCCTCAAGTATCGCGAGCAGACCATCGACCCGTTCGTGACGGTGGCCGCGCTCAGCGCCGTCACCTCGCGCATCCTGCTCATTTCCACCATCCATGTGCTCTACGGCCCGTGGCACCCGCTGCATCTCGCCAAGTTCTCGGCGACGCTGGACCACATCTCCGGTGGCCGGTTCGGCATCAATATGGTCACCGGCTACGCCCCGCGCGAGCCGCGCATGTTCGGCACCACCCAGATCGAGCATGACACCCGCTACGCCCGCGCCGACGAGTTCATCGGCATGGTGGAGCGGCTGTGGGCGTCCAGCGACAACGTCACCATCCACGGCGACCACTGGCGGCTGGAGGAGGCATTCGTGTCGCCCCGGCCGAAATACGGGCGGCCGATCCTGGTCAACGCCACCGGCTCGCCGGCGGGCTTCGCCTATGCCGCGCGGCATTCGGATCTCGCCTTCATCACCAGTCCGGCTGGCGCCGAGATCGAGGCGGCGCTCGCGGCCCTGCCTGACCATGTGGCGGCGCTGAAGGCCAAGGCCCGGGAAGCCGGCCGTGAGGTCAAGGCCCTCATCAACCCCATGATCGTATGCCGGCCCACCGAGGCGGAGGCCAAAGCCTATCACGCCGCCATTCTCGCCCACGCCGACACCGGGGCGCTGCAGGGCTTCCTCGACCACCACGCCGCCGGCGACAGCCTGGCGTGGCGCAACCACAAGAGCGAACAGCGCGTGCTCGGCGGCAACATCCAGATCATCGGCTCGCCCGAGCAGGTGGCAGACGCGCTGGCGCGCCTCAAGCAAACCGGCATCGATGGGGTGCAGCTCGCCTTCTTCGACTTCCAGCCGGACCTCGACTATTTCGGCGCGGCGGTGCTGCCCCTGCTGAAGCAGGCGGGCCTCCGCCTTTGACCGCCGGGTGCGCGGCGGCGGCCGAACAAGCCGTCGACGATACGCGCCGGCAGCCCCCTGAACACCCGGAAATGGAATGCGGCAGCAGCGCGCATTCGCCCCGATTGGACCCCTGTCATGCCGGATCACCCACCCCCCGCCCCCGCGCCGGATCTGCATGATCTGAGCGCCCCTCAGCTGGCCGCCCTCTATCGCTCCCGGGCCGTGTCCCCGGTCGAGGTCACATCCCACCTCCTCGACCGCATCGACCGCTTCCAGCCCACGGTCAACGCCTTCGCGCTGGTGGACCGCGCCAGTGCCCTCGCGGCGGCGCGCGCCTCGGAGCGGCGATGGGCCGAGGGCGCGCCGCTCGGTCCGGTGGACGGCGTGCCCGCCGCCCTGAAGGACCTGCTCTGGGTCAAAGGCTGGCCGACCCGGCGCGGCAGCCTCGCCGTGGACCCCGATCAGCCCTGGGACGAGGATTCTCCCGCCGCCGCCCGGCTGCGCGCCGCCGGGGCGGTGCTGCTCGGCAAGACCACCACCTCCGAATTCGGCTGGAAGGGGCTCGCCGACAGCCCGCTCACCGGCATCACCCGCAATCCGTGGAACCTGGCGCACACGCCGGGCGGCAGCAGCGGCGGCGCCGCTGCTGCCGCCGCGCTGGGCCTCGCGCCGCTGCAGGTGGCCACCGACGGCGGCGGCTCGACCCGGCTGCCGGCCGCCTTTTCCGGCGTGTTCGGCTTCAAGCCGAGCTTCGGCCGGGTGCCCGGCTATCCCTCCGCCCACACCGGCACGCTGTTCCATGTCGCCCCGCTCACCCGGACGGTGGCCGATGCGGCGGCGCTGCTGGAGATCATCGCGCAGCCCGACCCGCGCGACTGGCACGCCCTGCCGCCGCAGACCATCGACTGGACCGGCGCGCTGGAGGCGGGTGTCGCCGGGCTGCGCATTGCCTTCAGCCCCACCCTCGGCTTTGCGGAGGTCGATCCCGAGATCGCGGAGACCGTCGCCGGCGCCGTCCGCCTGCTGGAAGCCGGCGGCGCCATCGTCGAGGAGGTCGATCCCGGCATCGCCGACCCGCGCCCCATCTTCCGCACCCTGTGGTCGGCCGCCGCCGCCCGGCTGCTCGCCACCCTGCCGCAGCAGCGGCGCCATCTGGTCGAGCCCGGCCTGGCCGAGATCGCCGCCCAGGGCGGCACCATCGGCGTGGTCGAATATCTCGGCGCGCTGGAGGCCCGCGAGGCCCTGGGGCGGCGGCTGGCGCTGTTCCACGAGCGCTACGACCTGCTGGTGACCCCGACCACCGCCCGCGCCGCGCCGCTGGCGGACAGCGACGGCGCCGGGGGGCCGGCGCGCCCGGTCCCCTCGCCCTTCACCTCCCCGTTCAACCTCACCCAGCAGCCGGCGGCCTCGGTTCCGGTGGGGCTCACGGCGGCGGGCCTGCCCATCGGGCTTCAGCTCGTCGCCGCCAAATATCGCGACGACCGCGTGCTGCGCGCGGCCCGGGTGCTGGAGCTGGCGCTGCCGTTCGCGCGGCCCGTGGACCCGGCGTGACCGGCCGTCCGTTCGGCACGCGCCGGAATGGGGGCGGTGGCCCATGGCAATTTCTTGCGCGATCGCATCCGGCGCATCTGCGATGATCCGCGACAGCTCCCGTCCCCCGCGCCCGCGCCGCGCGTGGCGGCGGTCTACGCCCCGGATCGCGCCGCCGCCACTGGCGCGGCGCTGAGGACACACGAGATGGATGACATCGAGGACGGCCTGTCGCAGGTCGCGTGCGACGTGCTGGTGATCGGCGGCGGCACCGCCGGCCCGATGGCGGCGCTGAAGGCCAAGCAGGCGAACCCCGAGGCCCGCGTCGTGCTGCTGGAAAAGGCGAACGTGAAGCGCTCCGGCGCCATCGCCATGGGCATGGACGGGCTGAACAACGCGGTGGTGCCGGGCCATGCCACGCCCGAGCAGTACACCAAGGAAATCACCATCGCCAACGACGGCATCGTCGATCAGGCGCCGGTCTACAAATATGCCGAGCGCTGTTTCGACATCATCCGCGAGCTGGACAGCTTCGGCATCCGCTTCCAGATGACCGGCAACGGCGATTACGACGTCAAGAAGGTCCACCACATGGGCACCTACGTGCTGCCCATGCCCAATGGCGACACGGTGAAGAAGGCGCTCTACCGCCAGCTGCGCCGTGCCCAGGTGCTGATCTCGAACCGCTACATGGCCACCCGGCTGCTCACCGCGCGTGATGGGCGGATCGCCGGCGCCATCGCCGTCAACACCCGCAGCGCCGAGCTGCTGGTGGTGCGCGCGAAGGCGGTGATCCTGTGCCTCGGCGCGGCCGGGCGGCTCGGCCTGCCGCATTCGGGCTATCTGTGGGGCACCTACGAGAACGCCACCAATTCCGGCGACGGCTATGCCATGGCGTTCCACGCGGGAGCCGCCCTCGCCAATCTCGAATGCTACCAGATCAACCCGCTGATCAAGGACTATAACGGGCCCGCCTGCGCCTACGTCGCCGGCCCGTTCGGCGCGTATACTGCCAATGCGGAGGGCAACCGCTTCATCGAGAGCGACTATTGGTCGGGCCAGATGATGCAGGAATTCTACAACGAGCTGCAATCGGGCAAGGGGCCGGTGTTCCTGAAGCTCACCCACCTTCACCCCGACACCGTCGGCGAGATCGAGAACATCCTGCACAAGGTGGAGCGGCCCTCGCGCGGGCGCTTCCACGCGGCGCGCGGCACCGATTATCGCGCCGCCATGGTGGAAATGCACATTTCCGAGATCGGCTTCTGTTCCGGCCACAGCGCCTCGGGCGTGTTCGTGGACGCGTTCGCCCGCACCACGGTGGAAGGGCTCTACGCCGCCGGCGACATGGCCAACGTGCCGCACAACTACATGCTCGGCGCCTTCACCAACGGCGCCGTGGCCGGCGAGCACGCCGCCGGCTACATCGCGGAGATCGACCTGCCGGACTACGATGCCGAGCAGGTGGCGCGTGAGCGCGAGCGGGTGCTCGCCCCGACCCGGCGCACCGACGGCATCCCCCCGGGCCAGATCGAGTACAAGACCCGCCGTTTCGTGAACGACTACCTGCAGCCGCCGAAGGTGACGGCCCGCATGCGCATCGGCCAGGCCCGTTTCGCCGAGATCCGCGAAGACCTGGAGACCGCCATGGTCGCCCGCGACGCCCACGAGCTCATGCGGGCGCTGGAGGCATCCTCGATCCTCGATTGCGCCGACATGGCCGCCCATGCCTCGCTGTTTCGCACCGAGAGCCGCTGGGGGCTCTACCACAATCGCGCCGACCACCCGGACAAGGACGACGAGAACTGGTTCTGCCACACCCTGCTGAGCAAGCAGGACGGGCGCATGGTGTCGCGCAAGCGCGCCGTGGAGCCCTACATCGTTCCCATCGACGACGCGGAGCGCACGGCCTATGACCGCCTGCGCCTGCGCAAGCCCGCCTGAGGCCCCCGCATGCCCCTCGCATCCTCCCCCACCGCGCTGCCGGTGGTGATCGACGCCGCCAAATGCATCGCCGACAAGGGTTGCACGGTGTGCGTCGATGTCTGCCCGCTGGACGTGCTGCGCATCAGCGCCGTCAATGGCAAGGCCTACATGAAATACGACGAATGCTGGTACTGCATGCCGTGCGAGGCGGACTGCCCGACCGGCGCGGTCACCGTCCACATCCCCTACCTGCTGCGCTGAGGTTGCCGCCGTGGTGTTCGAGCCCTTCGAGGATTTCGGCGATGTGCAGACCATCGCCGCGCGGCTTGGCGACCGCGACCCCGCGGTGCGGCGCCTCGCCGTCATCGCGCTCGCCGGAACCGCCAGTCCGGACGCGGTCGGCCCGCTGCTTTCGGCCGCCGTCGACGACGACGCCGGCGTTCGCGTCCAGGCCGCGCAGGCCCTGGGCGAGTTCGACGGGCCGGAGGTGGCCGCCGGCCTCGCCCGCCTGCTGACACAGCCGGAGGCGGAGGTGGCGCGCGCCGCCGCCGCCAGCCTCGCCGAACTGAAGGCGCCGCTCGCGGGCGAACCGCTGCTGCCGCTGGCGACCCACCCGGCGCCGTTCGTGCGCGCCGCGATCCTGCGCGCCCTGCGGGGCCTGCGCCTGCCCGAGGCGCTCGCCCCTGCGCGCGCCGCCCTGGCCGATCCGGAACCGGAGGTGCGGCTTCAGGCCATCGGCATCATCGCCTATCTCAAGCGCGAGGACGCGCTGCCGGCGCTGATCGCCGCCGCCCGCGACCCGGATGCCGAGGTGCGGGCGGTGGCCATCGGCGCCCTAGCCTTCACCCGGCAGGAGGCGGCAGCGGCCGCCATCGCCGAGGCGCTGGGCGATGCCGACTGGCGGGTGCGGGCGGCGGCGGCGGAGACCCTGGGCCGCGCCGGCCTCGCCAGCGCCGCGCCAGCGCTCGCGGCCGCGCTGGGCGACACCTTCTGGCAGGTGCGCCAGAAGGCCCTGCGCAGCCTCGGCGCGCTCAAGGCGCGCAACGCGGTGGGCGCCATCGCGCCGCTGCTGGGCCATGAGATCGCCATCGTGCGCAAGGAGGCAGCGGCGGCGCTGGGCGAAATCGCCGATCCGGCGACGCTGGCAGCCCTCGACGCCCACAGCGACGATCCCGATCCCGAGGTGCGCAAGACCGTGCGCTGGGCGCTCACCCGGCTCGCCGCGTAAGCGACCGAACGCGCCCGCGCCGACGCGGCGGAACCCGGCGCACGCCGGAGCGCGGATCGTGCCCCCTCACGCGGGCTGGCCGGGGCCGCCGCGCCATCGGCCCGTCACCCGTCCTTGGACACGAGGTCGAGCAGCAGGTCGGGCCGGTCGATGCGGATGGCGCCGGGCGTGACCGAGACCACGCCCTTCTTCTGGAACCGCTTCAGCATCATCGTCACCCATTGCCGGGTAGAGCCGACCATGGCCGCGATCTGGTCATGGGTGATGCGGCGGTGGATGACGATGGCACGGCCCTCGCGCACCCCGTGGAGATCGCCGAGATTGAGCAGGAACTGGGCGAGGCGCTCGATCACCGAGCGGGTGCCGAGCATCTGCGCCATGGCGGAATAGCTCTTGCCCTTGGCCACCAGCCCCTCGATCAGGCACAAGGCGAAATTGGGCACCTGGGTGACCAGCGCGTGCAGGGCGGCGCTCGGAATGAGCGTCAGCCGGCACGGCTCCAGCGCCACCCCGGACCAGATGTGGGCGCCGCCCCCGGCCATTTCCGGTCCACCGCAGAAATGCCCCGGCGTCCAATAGGCAAGCGTGATCTCCCGGCCCGACGGCGCGGTGTAGAAGACGCGCACCCGGCCCTCCTCGATGATGAAGATTCCGGAATGCGGCTCACCCTGGGCGAACACCGCCTCGCCCGCCGCCAGCAGCACCGGCCGCCCCACGCCGCGAAGCCGCTCCCGCTCCGGCGCGGTCAGGCGGTCGAGGAAATGCGCGCCCTCGTCCAGCCCGTCCACGCTCTCGCTGAGGAACAAGGCGCGCTCGCCCGGCAGGATCGCCGCCGACGGCCCCGCCTCGGGCGCGCGACGCCGGCGCCCGCCGCGAACCGTCCGCCCGTCCACGGGCTCCAGCTCCATCACCATCCGCCTCCGTATTTATTATATATAATCAATTGATTTAATGAAAAACAAGACTGACGCCGCCACCGGAACCGGCCGGAGCAACCAGCAAGCAACCAAGGCGCGGCCGCCCGCAGCAAATTAATTGCTTCATGCCCGCCCCGCCCCATGTGACCACAGGGAAGTCGCGGGATCGCCAGTTTTACCGGGTTGAGAGTGTGTTTTCACCCGTCGGCGAGGCCGCCCATGCCGTCACGAGGTAGACCATGCGCATTCGCTCGACGTTCGTCGCCGCACTGCTCGCCGCGACGAGCCTGCTGTCCGCGGCCCAGGCCGAAACCATCCGGGTCGCCATCGGCACCCAGGATACCACCATCAACACCGCCACCGGCGGCCTGCTGATCCGCGAGCTGAGCCTGCTCGACAAATACCTCCCGAAGGACGGGAAATATAAGGACGCCACCTATGAGGTCGTCTGGAAGAACTTCACCAGTGGCGCCCCGATCACCAACGAACAGATCGCCGGAAAGCTCGATTTCGGCATCATGGCCGACTTTCCCGGCTCCCTGAACGGGGTGGCCCACGAGAAGGCCGGCCGCAGGAGCCTGTTCATCGGCGTGCTGTCCGGCAGCGTGAAGGGGTCCGGCAACGGCATCGTGGTGCCCGCCATCTCCCAGGTCCAGTCGCTGGCGGACCTGAAGGGCAAGACCATCTCCGTGCCCTTCGCCTCCACCGCCCACGGCCTGCTGCTGCGCGCCATCAAGGCCCAGGGCTGGAACCCGGAAACCGACGTGCGCATCATCACCCAGGCGCCGGAGGTGGCGGGCTCCGCGCTTCAGTCCAACCAGATCGACGCCCATGCCGACTTCGTGCCGTTCGCCGAGCTGTTCCCCTGGCGCGGCTTCGCCCGCAAGATCTACGATGGCTCCCAGGCCGAGGGACCCACCTTCCACGGCGTACTGGTGGATGCCGCCTATGCCGAGAAATATCCGGAGGTGGTCTCCGCCTATCTTCGCGCCGCGCTGGAGGCCGACGACCTCATCGCGCAGGAACCGGAGAAGTATTCCGAGCTGATCGCCAAGACCACAGGCATCGATGCAGAGGTGAACTATCTCTTCCACGGCCCGCTTGGGCTGCAGACCCGCGACCTCACCTGGAAGCCGGAGTACAGGCAGGCCGTTTCCACCTCCATCGACACCCTGAAACTGCTGAAGCGGGCCGACCAGGGCATCGACGTGGGCACCTTCGTGGCCGACCGCTACATCCGCGAGGCGTTCAAGGCATCCGGCCGGGACTATGAGGCGAGCCTGAAGAACTATGCCCCGTTGCCTCTCGACGCCAAGGACGCCCTGACCGGCGCCGCCATCACCGACCCCCGGCGGGTGGCTCAGATCTGGGTCAGGGACGAGCCCCGGGTCCGCTCCTACGCATCCGCAGAGAATGCCATCAAGGCCTTGAAGACGCTGGAGACCGAGGGCAAGGTGGCGCGCGCCGTCTATGCCCAGGACCGCGACAGCGGCATCAAGCTGCTGGCGCCCCAGGCCTGGTTCGTGCGCGCCGACAGCGGCGAGGTCAGCGCCTTCCTGCTGAAGCAGAGCGCCGTCGACTGGGCGCAGGTCAAGGGCGGCGCGGTGCTGGACTTTCCCGGGGTGAAAGCCTCCTCCGCGGCCGGCAACTGAGCCCCGGCCGCGCGCATGGCACGCCCAGGGCCCTCCCCTTCCCCACGCCCCGCCTGGACCGGGCCCGGACGCTGGCTGCTGCGCGCGGCCTCGCTGCTCCTGTGCCTCGGCGGGTGGCAGCTGGCGGCGGCGCTGCCGCTCGACCTCGGCCTCGTGACCTTCCGCAACGTGCCGCCGCCGACCGAGGTGGCGGAAGCGGGGCTGGAGTTGCTGGCCTCATCGAAGCTGCTCGCCCACGTGACGAGCAGCCTGTGGCGCGTGCTCAGCGGTTTTGCCCTGGCGGCGCTGGCGGGCATCGGCATCGGCGTGGCGGTGGGCCGCTCGCGGCTTGCCGGCGACATGCTGATGCCGCCGCTCGAGCTGCTGCGTCCGATACCAGCGGTGGCATGGATTCCGCTGGCCATCCTGATGTTTCCCTCATCCGAGCTGTCGATGATCTTCATCACCTTCACCGGCGCGCTGTTCCCGATCCTGCTCAGCACCATCCACGGGGTGGAGAGCGTCGACCCACGCCTCGTCGCGGCGGCGCGCAGCCTCGGCGCCGGCCGGGGCGCCATTTTGTGGGACGTGGTCCTGCCCGCCGCCGCCCCCGGCATCTTCACCGGGCTCGCCATCGGCATGGGCACGTCGTGGTTCTGCCTGGTGACGGCGGAAATGATCTCCGGCCAATTCGGGATCGGCTATTACACCTGGGAATCCTACACCATCCAGAATTACCCCCACATCGTGGTGGGCATGGTGCTGATCGGCCTGCTGGGCATGGGATCGAGCGCGCTCCTGCGCCGCGCCGGGGCGCTGGCGACCCCCTGGCACGCCGCCGACGAGGCCCGCCGGTGAGCCCGCGCGCGGGAGCGGCGCCGCCCGCCCAGGGACGCATCGACGCCCATGGCGTGTCGATCCGCCTCGGAGGGGGCGACCGCGCCTTCGAGGCGGTGCGGGAGGTGAGCTTCACCGTGGCCGCCGGGTCCTTCATCTGCGTGCTGGGGCCGTCGGGCTGCGGCAAATCCACCTTGCTCGGCGCGCTTGCCGGCCACCTCCCCCTTGCCGCCGGCCGGCTGGAAGTGGACGGCGAAAGCGTGGCGGGCCCGCACCCCGACCGTGGCATCGTGTTCCAGCACCACACGCTGTTTCCCTGGAAAAGCGTGCGCGACAACGTCGCCTTCGGTCCGAAGATGCGCGGCGTTCCGCGCGCGGAACGCCATCGCCTGGCGGAGGAGATGCTGTCGCTGGTCGGCCTCGGCGACATCGGCGGGCGCTCTCCCAAGCACTTGTCCGGCGGCATGCAGCAGCGGGTCGAGATCGCCCGCGTGCTGGTGAACCAGCCGCGCCTGCTGCTGATGGACGAGCCGTTCGGCGCGCTCGACGCCCTGACGCGGATGATGATGCAGGAGCTGCTGCTGGACATCTGGACCCGCGTGCGCACCACCATCGTGTTCGTCACCCACGACATCGACGAAGCGCTGTTCCTGGCCGACCGGGTGCTGGTGATGAGCCCGCGCCCGGGGCGGATCGTCGAGGACATCGCTGTCCCCTTCGGCCGGCCACGGCACGCCGAGATCGTCGCCGAACCGGCGTTCGGCCACTTGAAGCGGCACTGCCTGGACCTGCTGCGCCCGCGCGGGGCGGCCGCCCCGCTGCCCCGGCTCAGCCCCATCGGCGGCAACGCCGGCCCCGGCTGACCGCGCCCATCCGCCGACCGGACACCGCCCCCCGGAGGCGGCGATCCGCAGGCGCCCGGATGCGCGGCGCGCGAACTTGAACACAGGCCTGAGAACCAGCTCAAGGGCCTGTGGTTTCAAGCCAATCCCAGTTCCGCCAGGCCCTGCCGCACCCGCTCGGACGGGATCGACCATGGCGCGGTCATGGCGTCCGGCTTGCTGCCGCCCTGGCCCGTGCCGAAAATGTAGAACGGCGCCTCCTCGGTTATCGCCGTCAGCAGCATGTCGTTGCGCGTGACGAAATCCGATGGCGCCAGGATGATGCGCCGGGTGCCGGGCCGCGAGAAGACGACATTGTACATGGCGCTGCCCACCGGGCCCGCCACCACGGCGGCGCGCGCGAAGGCCTGGACCTGGGCCGCCAGGGACAAGGTCTCCGGCCTCAGGATTGCAAACCCGGCCGCCGCGAACAGCCCCTCGACCTCCGCCTCGTTCTCCAGAACGCGCTTCGACACGCCCCTGCGCGAGACATAGATCCGGCCGCCGGGACCGCCATCGGGGTCGAACGCATCCCGGATGCGCCGGCACATCTCGACGTAAGCCTGGGTGATGCTCTCATCCACCACATAGGCCGGGGACACCAGCACGAGCGTATCGAGCACGCAGGCCGACTTTCCAGCCACATAGCGATGGCGCCCGACAGCTTCCAGGAAGGGTCTGTAGCGTCGCAGGACACGCGGATTGACCAGCACCTGCCGTGGGGCGACCTCGCCCAGGGCCCACATCTGGCTGATCGCCTCCAGCAGCATGTGGCCATAGCCCGCATGCCGGGTGTCGATCGAATAGGTCACCCCCTCCAGGCGCTCGGCCACCTCGGACGGGCCCTCGACCTCCACCTGCGACGGCGCGATGCGGGGGCGGCGAAAGCTTCCCTTGAGAATACGCGCATGGGAGCGATCCAAGAACATGCGCTTCGGCAGATAAGTGACGTTGTGGATCTTCGCGATTTCAGAGCTGCCATGATCGTAATGCCTGTACAGGCTATTACCGGGGGACCCAGATAGTATAGCTGGCTCCAGATCGATCGCCACTTGCCGCGAGGGAAGCAGAAGCTTGCAGTCGACGTCGCTCGCAAGCATGGCCCCGAAGCTCCCGACGGTAGGGAGATCTTCATATCGATCAACGGTCAGAAGCATTCTTCGTCATACCGTCGAGGGCACGACTTGTCCAGACTGCGCCCCGGCGCGCCGATCCACGCCCGCGCAGGGCGTGCAGCCCAAGGCCCAGCCCATGGGCCCGGCCGTGGCACGGGCGTGCCCTTGCGCGTTGCGGGCCCTCCCCCGGCTGCCGTCACGTGAACGGCGGCATGTTGAAACGAGGCGTGCCTCCGCATCCTCCTTCGGACGGCGCAAGCGGACGGCGTCCCGCGCCCGCCTTTCACGCCGTCGCGTGTTCCGCATCCACCCCGGAGGCAGGTTCCAGCAACCGGAAGCCGCCGCCCCCCTCCGCCGCCACCTGGGCCGGCAATTGCTCTTCCCAACCGAGATAGGTGCGCATGGCGTCGGCGTTGCCGTCGTGCCGGTCGTGGGCCCAGAACAGGTAATCGATGCGCTCCGCATCGGCCGGAACCGCCGGTGTCACCTCCACCGGCAGACCCGCCGCGCGCCAGGCCGCGACGCCGCCGTCCACCGCCACCACCCGCGCCGACGACAATTCCCGAAGATCCAGCGCCGCGAGCGCCGCCAGATCGAGAGCGGCGGCGAACAGCACCAGCACCGGCGCGGCCAGAAGCGCCGCCGGCAGCGCGGCGAGGCGCGGCCGGATCGTCCAGACCGCCCCGGCGGCGTGGCCGGCGCGGAAGGCGGCGCTGTCATCCAGCGACAGCGCCACTGCCCCCTCGCGCAGCAAAGCCGCGGCGGCGGCCGGCGACACCAGTTCCACCGTGGCGCGCGCGGGCGCCGCCGCTCCCGCCGGCGGCAGCTCCCGCGCGCTGTCGAGGTCCGCGTCATCGAGGACATGGACATCCTCGCCGAGCTGGATCAGCCAGTGGGCGGTCATCCGGGCACGCACGCCGTCATCGTCCGCGAGCACCAGGCGCGCGTGCTGCACCCCCACCCAGCGGTCCAGGGCCTGCACCAATTGCCCGCCCGCCGCCGCCACCGCCCCGGGCAGGGGAGCGGCGGCCCGCGCGCCGGCCGCGCGCAGATCGAACAGATAGGTCGTGCGCGTGTCCGATTCGGTGGTGAGCCAGCCGGCAAGCGTCCGTGGGTCCACCAGCGGCACGCCGTGACGCGCACGCACCGCTTCGGCCCGGGCGCGGGCGCGGGGCGCCGTTGCCGCCGGCGGCGCCTCCACGGCACCGGCCTCGAGCGCGAGCCCGGCCAGCCGCCAGCCCTGGGTGCCGCCCTTCAGCACCCGCACCCGGTTGGGAACGCCAGCGTCGATCAGGGACTGCGCACCGATGATGCCACGGGTGCGGCCGGCGCAGGAGACCACCACCAACGCGTCTTCCGAGGCGACGAAACGGTCGAAGTTCAGCACCAGATCGGCCCCCGGACAGCTTACCGCGCCGGGCACATGGAAGCGCGCAAACTCCTCCGGCGTGCGGCTGTCGAGGACCACGAGGTCGGCGCCCTCCCGCCGCAGGTGATCGAGCTCGGCGGCGGCGATGGATGGGGTGTCGAAGGCGTGCTCCACCACTTCGGCGAAAGCCTTGAAGCGGCTGTTGACGCTCTTATAGACCTCGAACCCGGCCGCGACCCACGCCGGCACCCCACCATCGAGCACCCGCACATCGCCATAGCCGATCGCCGCCAGGCGGCGCGCCGCGGTGTCGGCCAGCCCGTCACCGTCATCCAACACAACCACCGCCGTTGAGCGACGCGGCACCAGCGCGGGCACCTCCCGCTCCAGCCGGCTGTAGGGGGCGTTCACCGCCAGAAACGGATGCCCCTCGCCGAACAGGCCCTCCTCCCGCACGTCCAGCACCGCGATCTCTCCGGGGGCGGCCAAAGCTGCCCGCAGCGCCGGCGCCCCAATTCGGGGCGTGGACGGGGGCGTGGAACGACGGACGGAAGCAACAGCGGTCATGGCGGCCTTTCCCGCCCGTTCGGGCGGCACGCTGATATGTAATTTAGTTTATCTATGTTATTAATATAATTATTGCCATCACGGAAGATGCCGCCGGATATCCCCGATCGCCCCCGGGATAGCGGACCGGCCACCGCGCCCCTTCCGAGCCGCCCAGGCGGTCGCCCGTCCCCGGCGCGGAATTTAGTTGAGTTATTTAATCGATATTATCATAGTTATCGATGCCGCCGCGCTTCGGAGACCCGTCTTGTCCGCCACCCCTCCGCGTTCCAAACCCGCCCCCCGTCTTCCGGCCATCGCCGCGTCGTCGCCTCTGGCGGCCGCCGCTGGACCGCAGGCGGTGGCCGGATTCGGCGGCAAGCTCACTTTGGTGGACCTGTCGCGCCCGGCGCCGTCGGGGCGCGGCCGTTCCGGCCTGTGGTCGCTGCTGCGCCTGCTGCTGCGCGCGCTGGTGCCCGCCGCCCTGCTGGCGGTGTGGCAGGCGGTGAGCAGCCTTCACCTGGTGGGCCCCGAAACGCTGCCGTCTCCCACCGACATCGTCGCCGCCTTCGCCGAGCTCATCCGCACCGGAGAGTTGCAGAGCGCCATTCCGGCCTCGCTGGCACGGGCGCTGACCGGCCTCGCCCTCGGCGCCACCACCGGGCTGGTGCTGGGCCTGCTGGCCGGGCTGTGGCGGATCGGCGAAGAGCTGTCCGACGCCGCGCTGCAGATGCTGCGGACTGTTCCCTTCATCGCCATGATCCCGCTGTTCATCATCTGGTTCGGCATCGGCGAGGAGGCCAAGATCGCGCTGATCTTCGGCGCCACCATCTTCCCGGTCTACCTCAACACCTATGCCGGCGTGCGCGGGGTGGACCACAAGCTGATCGAGGCCGCCACCGTGTTCGGCCTCTCGCACCGGCTGATCGCCCAGCGGGTCATCGTCCCCACCGCCCTGCCGTCCATCCTGGTCGGCCTGCGCTATGCCGCCGGCGTGGCGCTGCTGGCCCTGGTGGCGGCGGAGCAGATCAACGCCCGCTCCGGCATCGGCTTCATCCTCATCAACGCCAACCAGAACCAGCGCACGGACATCATCATCGCCGGCATCATCGTCTACGCGCTGCTGGGCATCGTCATCGACCTGATCATGCGCGTGGTGGAACGCCTCGCCCTGCCGTGGAGGCCCAGCCTTGTCCCTGCATAGCCCCGCCCCTCTGGGCTCGGTGCCCGTGGGCTCCGTGTCCGTGAACTCCGTGTCCGTGAACTCCGTTTCCTTGGGCGCCAGCCCCGCTCCGTTCGGCATCGCCGATCCGTTCGCTGCCGCGCCCGTGGCCGTGCACCTGTCGGGCGTGCGCCGGGTGTTCAACGGGCGCGCCGTTCTCGACGGCCTCGACCTCGACGTGCGGCGCGGCGAGTTCATCTCCCTGCTCGGCCCCTCGGGCACCGGCAAGACCACGCTGCTGCGCATCCTGGCGGGGCTCGACGCCGCCGACGGCGGCCGTGTCGAGGTGGCGGCCGCGCGCTCGGTGGTGTTCCAAGAGCCGCGCTTGGTTCCGGCCAAACGGGTCTGGCAGAACGTTCTGCTCGGCGCGCCGCAGACCGCCGCCACCCGCCGCGCCGCCACCGCCGCCCTGGAGGAAGTGGGCCTCGGCCGCCACGCCGACGCCTGGCCCAAGACCCTCTCCGGCGGCGAGGCGCAGCGCGTGGCGCTGGCCCGCGCCCTGGCCCGGGAACCCCATCTCATGCTGCTGGACGAGCCGTTCGCCGCGCTCGACGCGCTGACCCGCATCCGCATGCACGACCTGGTGGCCCAGCTCTGGCGCCGGCACCTGCCGGCGGTGGTGCTGGTCACCCACGACGTGGACGAGGCGATCCTCCTGTCGGACCGCGTCATCGTCCTGTCCGGCGGGAAGGTGCGTTTCGACGCCCGGCTCGACCTTGCCCGCCCGCGCCAGCGCGGCGAGCCCGGCTTCGTCGCCCTGCGCTCCCGCCTCCTGGCGGAGCTCGGCGTCGCCCCCGCCGACACCGCCGCCCACGACTGACCCTATTCTCGCACCGGAGCCTTTCTTCGTGACACTGCCGTCCCTCACCCGCCGCCTCGTCTTGGCCGCCACGCTTGTGCTTGCCGCCGGCCCCGCCTTCGCCCAGGCCGAGAAGGTGAAACTGCTTGTCGGTTACCAGGACCTCACCGTGCCCTCCACGGTCGAGGCATCCAAGGTGCTCGAGGGCGCCCCCTACGAGGTGCAATGGGTCATCCTGCCGGGCCCCGCCGCGCAGCTGTCCGCGCTCTATTCCAAGAACATCGACGTCGGCCACATGGGCGACACCTCGCTCATCATCGAGCAGGGCAAGGCCAAGGAGGATTGGAAGGCCGAGAACCCGCCGCTGCAGATCGTCGCCGGATGGCGCGCCACCGACGCCAAATACCCGCCGATCGTTACGGTGGCGCGGGCCGACGCCGGCATCAATACCCCCGCCGACCTGCGCGGCAAGAAGTGGGCCTATAATTTCGGCGGCTTCAACTACCTGCAATACGTGCTCACCGGCCTCAAGGCAGGGCTGACGCCGAAGGATTACGAGCCGGTCCAGCTCGGCGACCAGAACGCCACCGCCGCCGCCTTCAATTCCGGCCGGGTGGACGCCTATTCCGGCTCCATCGCGCCGGTGGCGGAAGGTATCGAGAAGGGCACCGCCAAGGTCATCGTCACCAGCGACGACCTCGCCATCCCCGCCCTCAACGTGTTCACGGCGCGCGGCGACGTGCTGAAGGACCCGGCCAAGACGGCGGCCCTCGCCGACTTCCTCGCCCGGGTCCGCGCCCACTGGGACTGGTACGGCAAGCATCTCGACACCGTGGAACAGATCTACATCGACAAGGTCAAGCAGACGCCGACCCGCGCCAAGCTGACAGCCCTGTACCAGAACGCCACCTTCCAGCCCCTGGACGACGCGCTGGCGCAGCGCGAGCAGAAGATCGCCGACATCCTGTTCGAGGCCGGCGCCATCCCCAAGAAGATCGATGTGAACGTCGAGTTCAATCGCGCCTTCAACGCCGCCACCACCGGCGGCAACTGAGCGCGCCGTCGCGCGCCACTTCCCCCGCAAAGGCACCGCCATGTACATTTCGGTGAAGCGCACGCCGCCCGCCCTCCCCCGAACCGACGTGACGGCCGCCATGGTGGAGGTGGCCGCCGGCATCGGCTACGCCCAGTTGCCGGCGGAGGTGGTGGCCAGCGTCAAGCGCTCCCTGCTGGACACGCTCGCGGTCGCCTGGGCCGCACGGGACGCCGCCGGGGTTCCGGCGGCACGGGCGCTGGCGCTACGCGGCGGGCCGGGCCACGCCAGCCTGTGGACCCACCGCGCCACCCGCCGGGAGCCGGCCATCGCCGCCTTCTTCAACGGCACCCTCGCCGCGGCGCTCGATTTCGACAGCCTCTGCGGGCAGATCCATGCCGACGCCACGGTGGTTCCGGCGGCGCTGGCCATGGCCGAGCAGCAGCGCCGCAGCGGACGCGAACTCATCACCGCCCTCGCCCTCGGCACCGAGCTGGCGATCCGCCTCGCCGCTGCCGGCACCACCCGCAAGGGCTGGTTTCCCACCTCCATCGCCGGCGTGTTCGGCGCGGCGCTGGCCGCCGCGCGCCTGATCGACCTCGATCCACGGCGCACCCACAACGCCCTCGGCATCGCCCTGTGCCAGGCCGGCGGCACGCACCAGAGTCATCTGGAGCACAGCCTGACCGCCCGCCTGCAAGCAGCCTTCGCGGCCCGCGACGGCGTGACCTCAGCTGAGCTGGCGGCGCTCGGCATCACCGGGCCCCAGGCGGCGTTCGAGGGACCCTACGGGCTGTTCGCCCTGTTCGAGCAAGGGGCGGCGGAGGTCGCGCTGGCCGGCTTCGGCACGGATTTTCACCTGACAGCGACCACGCTCAGGCGCTTTCCCGCCTGCGCGAGCAGCCAGGCGGCGCTTCAGGCCGCCACCGACATCGTCACCACCCACGCCCTCACCGCGGACGCGGTGGCGCGGGGTGAGATCGTGCTCTCCGCCGAAATGGCCCGCCTGGTGGGTGGGCCCTTCGCACCGACGGCCGGCGCGAAGGGCGTGAACCAGACGCCGCCCCAGCTGGCGGCTCAGTTCAACGTGCGCTACGGCGTCGCCACCATCCTTCTGCGCGGCGGCTTCGAGCTTGGCGACCTGGCGCCGGCGGCGGTGCTCGACCCCCGGGTGGCAAACGTGGTGGAGCGCCTGTCGGTCCGGGTGGACGAGACCCGCTCCGGCCCCCTCGCTCCCGCCGACGTCGCCCTCGAAACCCATGACGGACGCCGGTTCCACGCCCGTGTCGAAAGCCTTCCCGGCAGCGCCGACGCCCCGCTGCCGGAGGCGGAGCGCTATGCCAAGCTCATCGACGGCTTTTCCTCCGGCAGCGCCGCCCTGCCCGAGCGCCGCATCGAGGCGCTCATCCAGCGCATCGAGCGGCTGGAGGGCGTGGACGATCTCTCCACCCTGTTCGAGCAGCTGCATTGAGCCGACGCGGCTCCCGCATTCCATCCCCAGAGAGGCTTTCATGACCACGCCGCACATCCTGACCCCCAACCACCAGGCCCTCGCAGAGCTGGTCGCGGAGGCGGGCCGCGACCTCGAGCGCATCGGCGAGACCGGCGCCGACTGGGTGCCGCCTCCAGCCGGCATCGACCATAACGTGGTGGTGGTCGGCGCCGGGCAGAGCGGCCTGTCCATCGCCTTCGGCCTCCGCCGCGCCGGCATCGGCCGGGTCAGCGTCATCGACCAGGCCCCCGCCGGCGGTGCGGGCATCTGGCGCGGACCGGCGCGCATGAGCGTGCTGCGCACCCCCAAGGTGCCGCCGGGCCCGGAGCTGGGGCTCGCGAGCCTCTCCTTCCAGGCCTGGTATGAGGCCGCCTTTGGCCGCGACGCCTATGCGGCGCTGCCGGCGGTGCCGCGCACGGTGTGGGCGGACTATGTGGACTGGTTCCGCGCCGCCGCCGGCATCCCGGTGCGCGACGGCGTGACCCTGGAGCGCGTCGAGCCCGAGGACGGGCATCTGCGGCTGCATTTCTCGTCCGGCGATGCGCGCTTCAGCGAAACCACGCGCAAGCTGGTGCTCGCCACCGGCATCGCCAGCACCGGCGGCCCGCTGGTACCCGACGTGGTGCGCCAGGGCCTGCCGGCACCCCTCTACGCCCACACCCACGCCTTCGACCCTGAGGCACTGAAGGGCCGCACGGTGGCGATCCTGGGCTCGGCCGCCTCCGCCTTCGATGCCGCCGGGGCGGTGCTGGAAGCGGGCGCGCGCCAGGTGCACCTGTTCGCCCGCGGCCAGGATCTCGCCCGCAGCTCGGCCATGAAGCCCTTCTCCTTCTTCGGCGCCTGGGAGCATTTTCATGCCCTGCCCGACGCCGACCGCTGGGCGGTGATGCACCACTTCCGCCGCCGCGCCTCCTTCCCCCCCGTGCCAGCGGTGAAGCGCGCGGTGGCCTTCCCGAACTTTCGCATCCATCTCGGCGCCGCCTGGGCGAAAACCGAGCCGCACGGCGCCGGCGCGCGCGTCACCCTCGCTTCGGGCGAGACATTCGACGTGGACTTCGTGCTGCTCGGCACCGGCTATCACGCCGACGCGCGCCTCACCCCCGCGTTCGCCGATTTCGCCCCCGCCATCGCCCGCTGGTCGGACAAGGTGGACACCGCGAACGCCGACGACGAGGCCCTGGCCGCCGCCCCCTACCTCGGCCCCGGCTTCCAGCTGGTGGCACGGGACGCCGGCGCCGCGCCGTTCCTGGACGACATCCACTTCCTGGCGTTCTCGGCCATGACCAGCACCGGCCGCCCGGTGGGCGACATCGCCAGCCTGCGCCACAATGTGCCGCGCCTGGTGGCGACCATCGGCCGCGACCTGTTCGTGAAGGACCGGGCCCTGCACCTCGCCCGCTTCCTGGCACCCGTGGGAGATGGCGACCTGCCGCGCGACGCCTATGCGACCGCCCTCGCGGCGCCGGCGCAAGCCGCGGAATGATGGCCAGCGCCGCCGCGCAGGGCGCGGCGGCGCGGTTTCAAGACCATAGCCCTCGAGCCGGCCCTGCAGCGGGGCCGAGGATGCGTCTTGGTGCTGCGCCGCCCGCAGGCCGCACCTCAGCCCCGGGCCGAGCCCCTCCCGCTCCCCCTCGCCCCCTTGACCAATCACGCCACGCGCGAGGTTGAGGACTTTGCCGGGCGCCGGCACAAGAACAGCCGCCCTCGTCACTGCTGGACGGTCCGGCAAGTCGCGGCGGGCACCCGTCGCGGCGGGCGCCCGGACGAAGGGGCTGGCCGCCGCGCCTTGGCCACGGCTCAGGGCCAGAGCCGAAAGGTGAGCGTGTCATCGCGCGCGATGCGCCGCAGGAGGTCCATGTCCCCCGCCCAGGCCCGCCGGCGCGCCACGGGCCGCCCGCCGGCCACGGCGCCGGACCAGACATCGTCGGGCGCATGCAGGAGATGCGTCGCGCCCACCTCCAGCGGAAAGCCGGCGGCGCGCCAAGCCTGCGTTCCACCCTCGAGCACCCACACTTCCCGACCGGCGCCCAGCAGGTCGGCGCGGGCGAAGGCGGCCAGGCGCCCGTCGGCCGAGGTCAGCACCACCGGTCGATGCGGCAGCCTCTCCACCCCCTGCGGCAGGCGCGAGCGCACCGCGAACCTGGCGCCGGGAACATGGCCCCGGGCATAGGCGAGGCTGGTGTCGAGATCCAGCACCACCACCGCGGCGCGGTCGAGCAGATGCTTCAGCCGCGCCGGACCGATGCGGGGGACCGCGCTCGGAGCACCGAGCACCGGCGCCCGCTCCGGCCCCCGGAGCAGGTCGGAGGCGCGCTCATCCATGACATGGACATGGACATCGCCGATGCCGAGCTGGATCAGCCAGGACGCTGCGACGGCGGCGCGCGGCCCCCCGGCGGTATCCACCAGCACGATGCGGCCGTTGCGCGCGCCGATCCACCGTTCGGCGGCCAGCATCAGCCGCCCACCCTCGGCCCACAGCGCGCCGGGCAGATGCCCGGCCTCATATTCCGCGCGGCTGCGCACATCCAACAGATAGAGGCACCGACCGCCACGCTCGGCCTCGAACCGCCTCAGCCCGGCGGCGTCGAGGGTCTGGATGCCGAAGCGCGCGGCCAGATCCCCGGTTCCGGCGCGCCCCGTGCCCGCCAGGGCGCAGGCCCCGGCGGCGCTGGCGGCGCGCAAGCGGCGCTCCACCGCCCGCGCGCCCACGGCCCGACCGACGACCGCATCGCCCCGAACGCGGCGCGCGCCCGGTCGGCGGCCCGGAGCGGCCCCGGACTGCGCCACGACCGCGCCGAGCGCCCGCGACAACACGTTCGCGCCGGTATAAAGCGCCCCGCCGGCCGCCGCCCAGCCCGCCGCGCCCCCGTCCAGGATCGACACGTCCTTGTAGCCCAGGTCCGACAGGCGCCACGCCGCCCGCTCCGCCGCGCCGCCGTCTCCGCCATCGGTCACCACCACCGGCACGCCGAAGCGCGGCAGCAGGACGCCTGCCCTCAGCTCGATCTGGCCCAGGGGCAGCGGCACCGATTGCAACAGGTGCCCCTCCCGGGCGCGGGCGCCCGCCTCGCGCACATCGACGACCGCCAGTTCGCCGGGCGCCGACAGGCGCTGGCGCAGCAGGGCGGCGGACAGAAGCGGGAAAGGGGCGCGGGGAAGGCCGGAGACGGCGAGCGGCGCCAGGGATGCGACGGCGGTCATCGGAGCACCTCATGGGATCACCACCCTATGCTTTCCTCATTTGTATATAAATTCAATTGAATTTATTGACTACGTGCGATACCCCTGCTTTGCTCTCCTCGGAATTAGCCGCGGACCGGCCTCAAGGCGGAGTCTGAAGACCATGACGGTGCATCCGCTGGTGATCGCCATGCAGGACCGGGCCCGCCGCCGGCCGGAATGCCGAAGGGACGGCCACGCCCCGGAACGCGGCTTGCGGGACGAAAGCCCCATCGGGATGCCACCCCATGGACGGGAGGTTGACATGAACATCGCCCTGGACCTCGTCGCCAACGACGGCGAGCAGCAAGTCTGGTCCCGCCTGCGCCAGGAGGCCCGCCTCGCGCTCGACGAGGAGCCCTTGCTGGCGGGCGTGCTCCAGTCCACGGTGCTCGACCAGCCGGACCTGGCCAGCGCCTTCGCCTACCGCCTGGGCCATCGCCTCGGCGGCGGCGACCTCAGCCGGCTCGCGGTGCGCGACATCTTCTCGGCGGCGTTGCGGGCGCGCCCGTCGCTGCGCACCGCCTTCGCCGAGGACCTGCGGGCCATCTACGATCGCGACCCCACCTGCCGGCGCTATCTCGACCCCTTCCTCTACTACAAGGGCCTGGCGGCGCTGGAGGCCTATCGCGTCGCCCACTGGCTGTGGGCCGATGGCCGCCGCACCCTGGCCCTCAACTTCCAGAGCCGCATCTCCGAGGTGTTCCAGGCCGACATCCATCCGGCGGCCCGCATCGGCACCGGCGTGTTCATCGACCACGCCACCGGCGTCGTCATCGGCGAGACCGCCGTCGTCGCGGACGATGTCTCGATCCTCCAGTCGGTCACCCTCGGCGGCAACGGCAAGGACCGGGGCGACCGGCATCCCAAGATCGGGCGCGGCGTGCTGCTCTCGGTGGGCGCCAAGGTGCTCGGCAACATCAAGGTGGGCGAGGGCTCGCGCGTTGCCGCCGCCGCCGTGGTGCTGCACGACGTGCCCCCGTTCAGCACCGTCGCCGGGGTTCCGGCCAAGGTCATCGGCGCCTCCAATTCCAAGGCCCCGGCCTTTGGCATGGACCAGATGTTCGGCGACGGCATCTGAGCAGCGCGCCCGGCATCCGCGCGTCTTCGGCGCGCCTTGCGCCGGCGCCGCCCCGCGATCACCGTACGCGGCATTCAAAGGTCCGCGCCGCGCCTGCCCCCGTCGCCGGGGGAACCCGGAGGGACCAGGCGGTGCGCCAGGTGCCGCCGCAGAGCTGAAACGGGAGGCCCACATGGCCGAAGTCATCTCCATCGACACCCTCCGGACGCGGATCGCCAGCGACCCGGGTCTGGTGCTCATCGACGTGCGCACGCCCGCCGAATATGGCGAACTGCACGTGCCCGAGGCCCGGAGCGTCCCCCTCGACAGCCTCGACCCGGCGGCCCTCGACGGCGCCGGCATCGCCCCGCGCGCCGCCCGGGTCCACGTCATTTGCCGCACCGATAACCGCGCCAGGCGCGGCGCCGCCGCGTTCGAGAAAGCGGGCTTCAGCGCCGTGACCGTGGTGGAGGGCGGCACCTCCGCCTGGGCCGCCGCCGGCTATCCGGTAACGCGGGGCGCCGTGAAGGTCATCAGCCTGGAACGGCAGGTGCGCATCGTCGCCGGTGCCCTGGTGCTCATCGGCGCGCTGCTGGCGTGGCTGGTGCACCCGGCCTTCATCGCCTTGTCCGGCTTCGTCGGCGCGGGCCTGGTGTTCGCCGGCATCACCGATTTTTGCGGCATGGGCCTGCTGCTGGCCCGCGCGCCCTGGAACCGCAGGGTCACTGCGGGCTGAGCGCGCCGGAACCGCGCGCCGACCTCGGCGGCGCGCGAGAGCCACCCGGACGGCCCCTCGCGCCTCAAGTCGCCGGCACACAGCGCGCACATCCGGAACCCGTGCGCTTCGATCTTTAATTTACTAACTCAATCAAGTTAGTCTATTCTTGATCGACCGGGCGTTTCGCCCTCCACGCCGGCCGGCGCCGGCCCAGACCCCGACGGACCCATGACGCTCTTCTCCCGCTCCCGCTTTCTCGCCCTGGCGTTCTCCGGCTTCGCCTTCGTCGCCCTCGGCACAGCCGCCGGCGCACAGAGCGCCACCCCGGCGCCCGCCACAGCCAAGCCGCTCAAGGTGGGTGTTTCCGCCGGCCCCTACGGCGACATCCTGCGCGAGGCGGCCCGCCTCTCCGCCGCGCAGGGCCTGAAAGCGGAGATCATCGAGTTCACCGACTGGAACCAGCCGAATGCGGCGCTGCAGGCCGGCGACATCGACCTCAACAACTTCCAGCACAAGTTCTACCTCGCCAACCAGATCAAGGCCCGCAACTACACCCTGGTGGCCCTCGACGAATCGATCCTGGTCCCGGCCGGCATCCATTCCAAGACATACACCAAGGCCGCCGACATCCCGGACGGCGCCAAGATCGCGATTCCCAACGATCCCACCAATGCCGCCCGCGCCCTGCTGCTGTTCGAAAAGGCCGGCCTCATCAAGCTGAAGCCCGGCGCCGGCCTCAATGCCAGCGTGCTCGACGTGGTGGAGAACCCCAAGAAGCTGCAGATCGTGGAGCTGGACGCGGCCCAGCTGCCCCGCTCCCTGGATGATGTGGCGGCCGCCTTCGTCTCCTCCAACTATGCCTATCTCGCCGGCCTCGACCTCAACAAGGCGCTGGTGGCGGAGACCACGGATGCTGCGGCCAAGCCCTATTTCACGCTCATCTTCGCCGCCCGCGAGGACCGCAAGGACGATCCGAGCATCAAGCAGTTCATCGAGATCTACCGCTCGCAGCCGGTGAAGGATTTCATCAAGGCCAAGTTCAACGGAACCATCCTGCCCGCTTGGTGAGCGCCCCGCGCCGCCCGCCCCTCACCCCAGGAGCTTCCGTGATGACACTTGCGCCCACCCGTTCCGCCGTCCTGCCCCTGGTCCCGGCCCGCCCCCTGGCGGCGGCGGACTGGATCGCCGTTGCCCAGAACGTCGCCGATGCGCTCAGGCCCGATGCGGCGGCGCGCGACGCCGCCGGCCGCACCCCCCACCGCGAACTCGGCCTGCTGCGTGACGCCGGCCTGCTCGCCCTGCTTTCGCCGGTGGAGCATGGCGGCGGCGGCGGCCGCTTCACCGACGCCCTGCTGGTCACCCGCATCATCGGCCGGGCGGATGCCTCCATCGCCCAGCTGCTGGCCTATCATTATCTCCACCTCACCAATGCCCTGTGGCGGGCCAGCCCGGAACAGGCCGAGCGCCTGTCGCGGGAGACGGTGGCGCACACATGGTTCTGGGGCGGCGCCTCCAACCCGCGCGATCCGGAATCGCGACTCACCGCGGTGGAAGGTGGCTTCCGCCTCGATGGCCGCAAGACCTTCGCTTCCAACGCGGCCTTGGCGGAACGCATCACCCTGCGCGCCGAGCTGGGCGACGGCTTCGCCGTGCTGGTGGTGCCCGGGGACCGCGCTGGCGTGACCCACGGCAATGACTGGGACGCCTTCGGCCAGCGCCTGTCGGAGAGCGGCACCATCACCTTCGAGGCGGTCGCCGTGGCCGCCGACGAACTGCTGGGCGACCCCGCCGCGCCGCCACCGCCGCGCACCAGCCTGGTGGTGCCGTTCCACCAGTTGCTTATCGTCAATTTCTACCTCGGCATCGCCGAAGGAGCGCTGGACGAGGCCAATCATTACATCCGCACCGTCTCCCGCCCGTGGCAGGCCTCCGGCGTCGCAAAGGCGAGCGACGACCCCTACATCCTCGAGCATTACGGCACCCTCGACGTGGAGCTACGCGCCTCCCGCGCCCTGGTGGACGTGGCCGGTGCGCGCTTCGAGGAGGCGGTCGCCCTGGGCAATGCCATCACGCCCGACCAGCGCAACCTCGCGGCCGCCGCCATCTACGCGGCCAAGGTCCATTCCAGCCGCACGGCGCTGGAGATCACCTCGAAGGTGTTCGAGCTGATGGGCGCGCGGGCCACCGCCAGCGCCTATGGCTACGACCGCTTCTGGCGCAACATCCGCACCCACACCCTGCATGACCCGGTGGTCTACAAGGCCCGCGAGGTCGGCAACTACGCCCTCAACGGCACCATCACCCCCACCCCGCTCTACAGCTGACGCGCCGGCCCCGCCGCGCCGGACCACCCCTGCCGTGAGGACCCTGAGATGAGGAGCCTGCCATGAGCCGCCCCCGGGAACTGCGCTTCAATGCCTTCAACATGGCCTCTCCCGGCCACACCTGGGCCGGCCTGTGGTCGCATCCGCGCGACACCGCGGCGGACTACAACCGCCTGGATTATTGGGTGAAGCTGGCACAGACCGCGGAGCGCGGCCTGTTCGACGGCATCTTCATCGCCGACGTGTTCGGGGTCTATGACGTGTTCGGCGCCAGCCCCGACGCGGCGCTGCGCTCGGCCGCGCAGACCCCGCAGATCGATCCGACCCTGGTGGTGCCCACCATGGCCCACGCCACCCGGCACATCGGCTTCGGCGTCACCGCCAACCTCACCTATGAGCACCCCTACCAGTTCGCGCGCCGCTTCGGCACGCTCGACCACCTGACCGGCGGGCGTGTCGGCTGGAACATCGTCACCGGCTACCTGGAGAGCGGCGCCAAAGGCATGGGCTTCGACGCCAACCGCGCCCACGACGCCCGCTACGAGGCCGCGGAAGACTTCCTCGACGCCGTCTACAAGCTGTGGGAAGGCAGCTGGGAGGACAAGGCCGTGCACCGCGATCGCACCGGCCGCCTGTTCACCGACCCCGCCCATGTGCACCGCATCCGCCACGATGGCCCCTATTACCAGGTGGACGGCATCCAGCTCACCGAGCCCTCGCCCCAACGCACGCCGGTGCTGTTCCAGGCCGGCACCTCCGGCCGGGGGCGCCTGTTCGCCGCCCGCCACGCCGAGGGCATCTTCCTGCAGGGCCAGACCAAGCCGATCCTCGCCGAATCGGTCAAGGCGATCCGCCAGGAGGCCCAGGCCGCCGGCCGCGACCCCTACGACATCCGCATGTTCGCCGGCGCAACGGTGATCGTCGCCCCGACCCGGGCGGAGGCCGAGGCCCGCCTTGCCGACTATGCGCGCTATGTGGACACCGCCGGCCAGCTCGCCCTGCTGTCGGGCTGGACGGGCGTCGATCTCTCCGGGCTGGACCCGGACGAGGCCGTATCCTACGTGAAGAGCAACGCCATCCAGTCGACGCTGGAGAACATCACCCTGCGCAGCGCCGTTCCGCTCAAGGTGCGCGACCTCGCCAGCCTGTCCGCGACCGGTGCGCGCGCGCCATTCATCGTCGGCTCGCCGCAGGAGGTGGCCGACGAATTGATCTCCTGGGTGGAGGAGACGGACGTGGACGGCTTCAACCTGAACCGCCTGGTTTCCCCCGAGACGCTGGAAGCGTTCGTGGATCTGGTGGTGCCGGAACTGCAGGCTCGCGGCGTCTACAAGACCGCTTATGGCGAAGGTACCCTGCGCCAGAAGCTTTTCCCCGGCCGGGGCGCCCTGCTGCACGACACCCATCCCGGCGCCCGTTTCCGCGTCGCGCAGGCCGCCCCCATCCCCGCCACGGCGGGCGCCTGACCCGGCGCCCCATCCCCCGCCACGGAGACCGTTTCATGCCCCCCACCTCCTCCGCCGCCCGCGCCGAGGCCACCCCCGCCGCCGCAGCGCATGACCTTCTGGTCGCCCGCTACGGCGCCAGGGAAGCCCCGCCCGCCATCCTGCTCACCGACACCATCGCCGGCCTGCTGGCGCACCGCACCGTGCGCGCCTTCTCCAGCCAGCCGCTGCCGGCGGGACTGCTGGAAACCCTGGCCGCAGCGGCCCAGTCCGCGCCGTCCTCGTCCAACCTCCAGGCCTTCAGCGTCGTGGCGGTGGAACGTCCGGAGACCAAGGCCCGCCTTGCCGAGATTGCCGGCGGCCAGAAGCATGTGATCGAGGCCCCCCTGGTGCTGGTGTGGCTCGCCGACCTGTCCCGGCTGGAGGAGATCGGCCGGCGCGCCGGGGCGCCCACCGAGGCGCTGTCGTTCCTGGAGACCCTGTTCGTCGGCATCATCGATGCCGCCCTGGGCGCACAGAACGCCCTGGTGGCGCTGGAATCCCTCGGGCTGGGCGGGGTCTATATCGGCGCCCTGCGCAACCGGCCGCAGGAGGTGGCTGAGCTGCTCGGCCTGCCGCCCAACGTGCTCGCGGTGTTCGGCCTGTGCGTGGGCTATCCCGATCCGGCCCGCCCGGCGGATGTCAAGCCGCGCCTCTCGCAACGCCTGGTCGTGCACCGCGAGCGCTACGATGCCAGCCTCCCCGCCGACGCCCTCGAAGCCTATGAGGACACGCTGAAGTCCTTCCAGCAGGGCCAGAACCTGCCGCAGGTGGGCTGGACCAGCGCCGCCCTCACGCGCGTGCGCGGCGCCGAAGCCCTGAGCGGTCGTGACCGCATCCGCGACGCCCTCGCCGCCCTCGGCTTCGGCCTGCGCTGATCGCGGACCGACACGCCGCGCCATCCGGCGGCGGCGCTGCCCGCGATCCGGCCAGCCATTAACAGACAGGACGCCCCTGTCGATGGCTGGCCGACATATGCGGTGAACAGCGGCCCCGCCGCCGCGACTGCCGAGAAAAGGGCGCCCCGGCCGAAGCTTCGTCACCCCGCCTCGCGACCCGGCGGGAGCCCTGCGCTTCGGGCAGACTGGCGGCTCCCACGGCCGCGCATGCTGCACCACAGCCCGGCCAACACGTCCGCGACCCGCGCCTCACGCATTCCGACCCCACTCATACCAACGGCCCGTGAGCTTGACTCATGGGATTTTGATCACGCCCGCGCGGCGCTTGAGCGGATCCAGTTGGCACCAGCCGAAGACCGAGACCGATGGCATAATACCAAAGGTCCATGAGCGTGACTCATGGGCCTTTGGTCAAGCCCGCGCGGCGCTTGAGCGGATCTAGTTGGCACCAGCCGAAGACCGGGGCCGATGGTATAAGAATCGGGAAGCACGGCAAGGTCGCGCGCCCATGCCGGCCCGGCGAGACCCGCCGGCACGCCTGCGGCACCGCCCGTGCCCCGGCAGACCACCGCCCGAGGGGTTTGTTTGGCATCATCGCTTCCGATGGAACAGGCGCCGCGCACCGGCGCCTGCCCGCCCCATGCGCGTCCCTCCCGTGGCGCCGGAGCTAGTGCTCGCCGTCACCACGGCCCGTGAGCATGGCTCACGGGCCGTGGTGACCTGCGTACGGCATGAACCCTCGGCCTGGGGAACACGGGCCGAGGGACGGCAATCGGGTCAGAAGAACCCCTTGGCGGGCAGCGGCGTGCCCTTCACCAGCAGCGCGCCGATGGCCTGGGCCTTATAGCTCGCGGGGTTGTGCGCGGCGATGGTGCGGGCGTTGCGCCAATGGCGATCGAGATTGACGCTGCGCTCGGTGGCGGAGGCGCCGCCCACCTCGAACAGGAGCGAGGCGGAGCGCAGGGCCAGGTCGTCCACCACCAGCTTGGCCTCGGCCGCCGCGCGGGCAGCCACCGCGCCCAGCGCTTCCGCCGGTTCGCCCCGCTCACGGGCATCGCTGGCGCGGCCAAGGGCATCGGCGGCGGCGAGCACGATGGCTTCGGCCGCAAAGGCATTGGCGGCGATCTTGCCGATGGTTTCCTGCAGCAGCAGGTCGTCCACCGGCTGCGGGGTGGGGGCGTAGTAGAACGAGCGCTTGCGTCGCTTCACCAGGGCTATGGCGTCGGCCAGAACACCCTTGACGATGCCCGCCACCACGGTGGTGAGGAACAATTGCGCCTGGGTGTTGGAATAGGCGAGGCCATAGCCCCGGTCCGGCGTGTCAAAGATGACCTCGTCGGCCTCCACCCGCACGTTGTGAAAGCGCGTGGTGCCCGAGCCGGTGAGGCGCTGGCCGGCGCCATCCCAGTCGTCCACCACCTCCAGGCCCTCACGGCTGGTGGGGATGATGACCGAGGCGACGCGCCCGTCGGTGGTGCCCACGCGCACCAGCATGGCATCGGCGAACAGCGTGCCGGTGGAGTAGTATTTCACGCCGTTCAGGCGGAAGCCCTCGCCGTCGGCGGTCAGCAGGGTGTCAGGCACCACGCCGCCGGCCGGGTTGGAGCCCGCCTCGGTGCTGGCGAGGCCGAACAGCGCGCCCTCGCGCACCGCCTGTTGCCAGGCGCGGGCCCGGTCGCCCTCCGGCAGCCGCGTGAACTGCTCGGCCACCGTGAAGTGGTTGCGGAAGATGTGGGCGACATTGGCATCCACCGCCGCCAGCTCCAGCGCCAGCTTGTAGACCTCGCGAAAGCTGGCATCAGCCCCGCCGTCCGCCTTGGCGAGTCGTAGCGCGCCGAACCGCGCCTTGCGCAGGAGGTCCAGCGCCTCGAGCGGCAGGATGCGTTTCAGCTCCCGCTCGGAGGCACCGACCCCGATATGATCGAACAGCGGCTTCCACTGCGCCGGATCGGCGGTGGGGCCCGCCGGCAGGACGACGGGAAGATCGGTGACAGGCTTGTTCATGACGGGTCCTGAAGGCTCAAGAAGAGGGCGCCCCGGACGGCTCACAGCCGCGCGAGGTGATCGGAGACGGTGATGGATTCGGGCAGGATCTTGCGGGCCGTCAGCCAGTCGGCGGCCTTCTGCAATTGCGCCACGAAGGCGGCGTCCGACACCGGGATGAGTGTGTAATGGCGCTGGCGCGCGATGAACTGGTCGCGGATGGCATCGCTGTAGCCGGCCCGCTTCTGAACGATGGTCTCGGCCTCCACCACATTGGCGTTCGTCCACTTGGCCTCCTCGCCGTAGGCGGCGGCGACGGCGCGGACGATTTCCGAGTTTTCCTGCGCGAACTTGCGGCTGGTCACATAAGAACTGTAGTCGATGAAGAAATCGAGGTCCCGTCCCTCCAGGAACACATCGTGGGCCTTGTAGTCGAGCCGCGCGATGTCCACGCTCGGGCTCCACATGGACCACGCGTCCACCTTGCCGGAGGCGAAGGCGGGGCCGGCATCCTGCGGGTTGAGATAGACGAACTTCACCTTCGACCGGTCGATGCCGTTCTTTTCCAGAGCCGCCACCACCAGGAACTCGCCGAGCCCGGAGCGGTTG
The DNA here is from genome assembly GCF_043195065.2 of Xanthobacter cornucopiae. Lineage (NCBI taxonomy): Bacteria > Pseudomonadati > Pseudomonadota > Alphaproteobacteria > Hyphomicrobiales > Xanthobacteraceae > Xanthobacter > Xanthobacter cornucopiae. The sequence goes on along the minus strand of NZ_CM195531.1, from coordinate 4,870,849 downwards.
ACCGCCACCGACTTGCCCACCAGATCCTCGACCTTGTCGATGCCGGAGCCGTCCTTGGCGATGATGGCGGTGGTGCGCGGCTCGTAGAGCACGAACTGGCTGAACACCAGGGGCGAGCCGGCGATAATGGCGGCGAACGCCGGCGTGGTGGAGCCGCCGAAGCCGAAATCGGCGCTGCCGCCGGTCACCGCCTGGAGGGTCGGCGCATGGTTGGGGAAGGGACCGAGCCATTCCACCTTGATGCCCTTATCGGCCAGCGCCTTCTCGAAGGTGCCGCGCTCCTTGGCGATCAGGGTGAGGCCGTGGAAACCCCAGGTGAGGCGCACCGTATCGGTGTTGCGGGTGTCGGCGGCGGCGGCGCGCGGCAGCAGGCCGCCGGCCGCGGCAAGTCCGGCGAGGCCCGCGCCGAGCACCTGCCGGCGGGAGGGGTGGAAAAACGAGGTCATGTCAGCCTCCAGGGCAGCGGGAGCAGGTTCGGAACAGCATCGCGCCGCACGCCGGGCCCTTGGGCGGACCGGTGCGCGCGGCGATCCCGGTCAGTCGAGGGCGAGGGCGGTCTCGACCCCGAGCTCGGCCAGAAGGATGGCGCGGGTGGCGGCGGGCTGGCCCGGCCCCGGCGCGCGATAGGCGGCGGCGACGGCGCCGTCGCGCATGACCAGGATGCGGTCGGCCAGCGCCACCGCCTCGCCCACGTCGTGGGTGACGAGCAGCACGCCGGGCCGATGGCGGGCCACCAGGTCCTTCACCAGCACATGCATGCGGATGCGGGTGAGCGCATCGAGGGCGGCGAAGGGCTCGTCGAGCAGCAGCAACTCCGGCTCCTGCACCAGCGCCCGCGCCAGCGCCACGCGCTGGGCCTGGCCACCGGAGAGGTTCCGGGGCCAGTCGTCCAGGCGGCCGCCGAGCCCCACTTCCGCCAGGGCGGCGGCGGCGCGCTCCCGCGCCCCCGCGCCCGGAAGGCCCAGCGCCACGTTCCGCCACAGGCTGTCCCATGGCAGCAGGCGATGCTCTTGAAACACCACCGCCGGCCGCCGCGGCGCCTCGATGCGCCCGCCGTCGATGGCATCGAGCCCGGCCAGCGCCCGCAGCAGCGTGGTCTTGCCGCAACCGCTCTCGCCCAGCAAAGCGACGAATTCCCCGCGCGCGATCTCAAGGTCCAGCCCGTCGATGACCACCCGCTGGCCATAGGCGCGGCGCAGGCCGGTCACCTTCACCGCCGGAGATGGGTCCACACGGGACGCGGTGGCGCGCGGACTCATCGGCCGGCCCCGCCGAAATTGGGGTGCCACGCCAGCAGCCGGCGTTCCAGCAGGCGGGCGATGCTGTCGGCGGCCACGCCGATCAGCGCATAGATGACGATGGTGAGCACCACCACGTCGGTGCGCAGGAACTCCCGCGCATCCATCGCCAGGAAGCCGATGCCGGATTCGGCGCCGATGGTTTCCGCCACCACCAGGGCCAGCCACGCGGTGGCCAGGGAATAGCGCACCCCGGTGAGGATGGAGGGCAGCGCGCCCGGCAGGATGATGCGCCAGATCATCTGCCCAACGCCGAGCCCCTGCACCCGCCCGAGCTCCACCAGCTTGGGGTCCACCTGGCGGATGCCCAGGGTGGTGTTGATGTAGATGGGAAACGCCACGCCCAGCGCCACCAGGAACACCTTCTGCCCCTCACCGACGCCGAACCAGACGATGACCAGCGGCAGCAGCGCCAGGAATGGAATGGCGCGCACCATCTGCACGCTGCGGTCCAGCAGCGCCTCGGCAAGCCGCGAGAAGCCAACCAGCACCCCGAGCGCAAAGGCAATGCCGCCGCCGATGACGAAGCCGGTGGCGGCCCGCAGCAGGCTGGTGCCGAGATCGGCCAGCAGCGACCCCGTGGTGGCGAGGCGCCAGGCGGTGCGCAGCACCTTGCTGGGGGCCGGCAGCACCTGGGGCGAGACGACGCCGGCCTGCGCCAACGCCTCCCACAGCACCACGACGATGACCGGCACCAGCCATGACAGCAGAATGAAGCGCGAGCCGCCACCGGCGGCGCCGAAGGCACGCGCGCCGACGTGCGCGGCCCGCCGAGGCCCGGCGGCGCGGGCGGGCCCGATGCCGGGCCTGGGCCATGCGGCGGTCTGGTCGGACTGGCTCATGTCACCTGGGCCCCGGCGTGGCGGCGGAGGCATCGGCCCGGCGCGGGCCGCCGAAGACGTGCCGGATATCGGTGCGCGCCTCCGGCGCGGCACGGCCGAGACGGGGGAACACCTCGGCGGCGAAGCGCTCCAGCTCCGCTTTCAGCGGCTGGAACTGGAGCATGAACAGTTCGATGCCGGCGGCGTGGAACGCCCTGATGCGCTCGGCCACCTGGTCGTAGGTGCCCACCAGGCCAGCCGCCGTGCCGCCATTGGTCCCCACCCGCGGCGACTTGCCGAAGGTCTTGATCATGACCACGTTGGCATCGGTGCGGGCGGAAAGGTCGGCGCGGGCGGCGGCGTCCCGGTCCGCCAGCGCCAGCAGGTGGCGGTAGTAGTCGTGCGCCTCGCGCTCGCTGTCGCGGGCGATGACGAAGGCGGCGAGGCCGAATCCCAGCGGCGCCCCCCGGCGCGGCCGCCGCCGGAGGTCGGCGATGATGGCCTCCACATCCTCGATGGGCTGACCGTTGATGAAGAACACGTCGGCGTGGTCCGCCGCCAGCGCGCGGGCGGGCTCTGATTCCCCACCGAGATAGATGCGCGGGCGGGCGCGATGGAGGTCCTTCGGCGTCAGCCGATAGTCGGTGATCTGGAAGTTCTCGCCGGCATGGGTGACGCTCTCGCCGCGCAGCAGCCGTTCCACCACCGCGATCCACTCGCGGCCATAGGCATAGCGCTCGTCATGGGCGCCGAAGGGCAGGCCCGCCTTCTCGAACTCCGCCCGGTTCCAGGCATTCACCAGGTTGAAGCCGAACCGGCCGCCGGAGATGTTCTCGATCTGCAGGGCCATCTTGGCCAGCACCACCGGGTGATACAGATAGGGCTTGATGGCGGCCAGGATCTCGATGCGGCTGGTGAGCGCGGCCAATGCGGCGGAGGCGGTCCAGGCCTCGATCTGGTCCTTGTCCGGCAGGTGCGGGTTCACCGTGTGCTGGGCCACCAGGGTCGCGTCATATCCCAGCGCCTCGGCCCGCAGCACCACGTCCCGGTTGTGCTCCCACGACGCGTCGAATGGCTCGTCCGGGTCCTGCCAGGCGGCGCGTGGTCCGTGCACGGGCGCCCACACACCAATGCGCAAAGGAATGGAACTCATGGCCTCGCCTCATATTCACTTAATCCATCAGAATTATTGAGTATGAAAATGTCAAGCCATGTCCGGGTTTCTTCCGGGGATCACAGGCAGCGCAGGAAGGCGACCAGGGCCGCCTGTTCCGCGTCCGAGAGGCCGAGCGGGCGCAGCGGCGCGGCCCGGCGCGCGGCATGCGGATAGAGCGGCCGGGCGGCTTCGCCGGCATTGCGCGCCCACACCTCGCCGCCGCCGCGATCATAGAAACGGACGACGCCTTCCAGGGTCGGGAACAGGCCGTTGTGCATATAGGGCGCGCTTGCGGAAATGTGCCGCAGGCTGGCGGTGCGGAAGCGGCCCGCATCCTCCGGCCGGCCGGTGACCGCGATCCGCCCCAGGTCCTCCGCCGGCTCGCCGAAGAAGGACAGGCGTAGATTGTGGAACAGGCCATCGGCAAGGCCCGGCCCGAAATGGCAGTTGGCGCAGCGCGCCTTGGTACGGAACAGGTGCAGGCCGGCGATCTCCTGGTCATCGAGCGCGGCGGAATCGCCGGCGGCGAAGCGATCGAACCGGCTGGGCCCGTCGAGACCGGCGAGATAGGCCGTCAGCGCCGCGCCCAGGCTGCGCGCCGTCACCCCCTCGCCTGGAAACACGTGTGCGAAGACGGCCGCATCCGGCGATGCGGCGATGCGGGCCAGCACCATCCCGAGCGTGTCGTTGCCCATCTCGCCCGGCGCCGTCAGCGGCGTCAGCACCCGCGCGGCAAGGTCCGCGCTGCGCCCGTCCCAGTCGAACGCGGACTGCCACGACACCGCCACCAGCGCCGGCGGATGGCGCCGCCCCGCCACGCCGCCCACGCCACGGGCCAGCGGCGTTCCCACGCTGAAGCCATGCTCCGGCGCGTGGCAGGTCGCGCAGGCGATGGTGCCGTCCACCGACAGGCCCGGGTCATGAAACAGCCGCGCCCCCAGCGCCACGCGGTCCGGCGCGGGCGATGACGCAGGCGGCGCCGCGTCCAGCTCCACGAATGCGATGCCCGGGTCGATCAAGGGCGCCGGCCAGCCCGCCGGCGGGCCGGAATAGGCGGCGCGCAGCGCCTGCGGACCGAGAGCCCCCTGCGGACCAAGCGCCCCCTGCGGACCGGGCAGCGCCGGCGGCTCCGCGCGCGCGAGCGGTGGAGCGGCGGCCACCGCCAGCAGCAGCGCCAGCACGACCGGCACGCGCCGGCGGCATCGCCGCGTGATCTCGTTCCGCCGCGCCCGCCGGTTCAATGGCAATCGGCCGCCACCTGATCGCGATAGACCTCGAACGAGACCGTGGAGGCCCATTTCTCCCGCCGCTGCCGCCAGCGCTCCCGGGTGCCGAGCTCGGCCAGGGCGCGCCGCACCTCCGGTTCGAGGTCGGGCCGCGCGGGCGCCGTGGCCACCACCAGCGCCGAGGGCTCCACCGCCGGCAGGGTGGCCGAGAACTTCTGCCACGAGCGCTTGACCAGCAACGGCTCCAGCAACGTCGCGTCATGGAGCGCGGCATCGCACTCGCCGGTACGCATGTGCATCAGCGCCACCGCCGGCGCCCGCACCAGCTGCACCCGCGCGCCCAGTTGCGACGCCAGCCGCTGGCCCTGGACATTGGCCTGGGAGACACACACCACGCGCCCCTTGAGCGCCTCCCAGGACGCCAGCGGACGATCGGTCCGCATGGCCACGCCGAGGCCGGAGGCAAATCCCGCCTCCCGCGTGGTCGCCCGGGCGCGAAGCGGATCGTCGGCGCCGGCCCGGGCCACCAGCAGATCCACCCGCCCCGCGTCGAGGGCGGCAAGCGCCGCCCCGGGCGCCACCGGCACCAGGCGCAGCTCGGCGGAAAGCGCGTCCGCCAGCTCCGTGGCCAGCTCGATCTCGAATCCCTCCTCGGCGTACAACCGGCTGTCCGGCGCATCCGGCGGCGGCAGCCAGGGCACGCCCACCCTCAGCGGTCGCGCGGCGACTTCCGCCGCGCTGCCCGCGTCCCCCGCCGCAAACGCCGGCTGCGCACGCGCGGCGTCCGGCCCGGCCGGCACACTTGCCAGGAGAACCCCCAGCAGCAGGAGCAGGCCGCCCCCGGCGCGCGGAACGACGCGTCCGCGCGGGCGCCGCCAGAGCCGCGAGGATCGGGGCCGCCAGGAACCACGTGGAGGAAATAGAACGGACATCGACAGGGGCATGGGCATCGGAACCGGCAGGCGCGTCATTACGACGAAAGGCCAAGGCACACCGGCTCCGCCGCAGCCCCAGTCAAGCGACGGCGCCACAGGCGCCGATGCCGGATGGAAAAGCTGTTGCGCAGCCGGAAATTTTTTCTATAAAATCCATTGAATAAATTAATTGCAAGACCGTTCGCGGTCGAGCCCGGTTTTGCCCGTCTCTCAGGAGATCCTGATGCCCCACAGAATTTCCCCTCCCGTGCGCACCCGCCTCGCCTCCGGCCTGCTCGGCTTGGCCATGGGTCTGGCCGCATTCGCCCCGGCGCGCGCCGAGGAGGTGCTGCCCTCCATCAACCTGCAGTTGACCCCCTGGACCGTGATCGCCCAGGAAAAGGGCATCTTCAAGCAGGAGTTCGACAAGATCGGCACCACCAAGGTGAACCTGATCGCCTCCGGCGCGGCCGACCTGCTCGGCGCGGAAGCGGCGGCCGTGGGTGGCGGCGCCATCGCCATTGCCCAGCGCATGATCTATCCGGCCACCGTGCACCGCGCCAATGGTCTCGACGGCGTCATCATCTGGACCTCCGAGCCGTCCAACCGCTACCGCGCGCCAATCCTCGCCCGCGCCGACAACGACAAGATCAACTCGGTGGCCGACCTGGACGGCAAGAAGTTCGGCTCCTCGCGCATCTCCTGCTACTGGTCGTCGCCGTTCGAGGTGACCACCAAGGCCGGCCTGCCGTTCGATTCGCGCGAGAAGCAGGGCCGCATCCGCTACACGTCCATCGACAATTCGGCGGTCGCCATCTCCTCGGTGCTGTCCGGCGCCACAGACGCCACCACCGCGCATCTGGCCGCCGGCGCCTTCACCGGCGCCTGGCTGTCCGGCAAGCTGAAGGTGGTGGACCGTTCGCCCGACGACGGCATCTATGTGAACAACGCCGGCCGCGTCACCTATTTCGCCCGCCGCGATTTCGTGAACAAGTATCCGCAGGTGGTGAAGGCCTTCCTGGCCGCCCGCGAGAAGACCCGCGAATGGACCCTCGACCATGTGGACGAGGCCGCCGAGATCGTCGCCGACAAGACCCGCGTGCCGCTGGAAGTGGCGAAGTTCCAGATCACCCATGCGGGTGAATGGGAGTTCATGGCCGGCGAGCCCAATGCCGATCGCGCCCGCACCGCCATCAAGACCTTCCAGGCCTGGTACGTGGCCAATGGCGACGACATCCTGTCCGAGCGCGGCCTGACCGAGCCGCAGATCGACGCCTTCGTGGACGGCCGTTTCTTCGTCGGCGGCCCCTACTCCATCTACAACTGAGCACCAGCCGCCGGGGCCGCGCCGCCCCGGCGGCCGGCTCCGCCGCGCCCGGCCGGGCCCCGGCCAGCAGCCCCACGCACAGCACGAAGCACCCCATGGCCAATACATCGGACACCATTGAAGGCGCAGCCGTCGCCGCCGGCACCGTCGACCGGCCAGCGCCCCGGCGTTTCGGCTGGCCGGGCCGCGCGCCGAACCTCATCGGCTTCATCCTGCCCTTCGTCATCTTGACCCTGTGGCAGATCACGGCGGCCAACAAATGGGTGGACCCGGTGTTCCTGCCGGCCCCGCTCACGGTCGTTACCGCCTTCTGGAAGATGCTGACCAAGCAGAAGCTGGCGCTCGACTTCCTCGCCTCCATCAACATTGTCGGCCAGGCCTTCGTCTATGGCTCGGTGGTGGCGGTTGTGCTCGGCGTCGCGGCCGGACTATCGCGCAAGGTGGAGCAGTTCTTCGGGCCCACCTTCGACACCATCCGCCACATTCCCGGCATCGCCTGGCTGCCACTGATCGTGCTGTGGCTCGGCATCGGCGCACCGGCCAAGATCCTGGTCATCGCCAAGTCGGTGTTCTTCCCGGTGTTCCTCAACACGCTGCAGGGCATCCGCAACGTCGAGAAAAACTACATCGAGCTCGCCAAGGTGCTCACGCTGACCCGCTGGCAGCTGGTGCGCAAGGTCATCCTGCCCGCCGCCATGCCCTCCATCATGGTGTCGCTGCGCTATGCGGCGGGCCTCGCCTGGGCGCTGGTGGTGGTGGCGGAGGGCCTGTCCGGCCTGGAGGGCCTCGGCTTCCTCATCTTCCGCGCCCAGGGGCTGCTGCTCACCGACCAATTGCTGGTCTGCATGATCATCATCGGCCTGGTGGGCTTCGCCATCGACCGCTCCATGTACTTCGCCCAGAAGCGCGTCCTGAAATGGAAGCAGGGCTACGACGGCTGACCGCCATCCCCCGAACCCAAGGAGCCTTCCGATGGCGACCCCCGGACATCTCGAGATCCGCAACGTCACCAAGACCTATGCGCTGCCCGGCCGACCGCTGGTGAACGTGCTGTCGAACGTCTCGTTCGACGTGGCGCCGGGCGCCTTCGTGACCATTGTCGGGCCCTCCGGCTGCGGCAAGTCCACGCTGCTGCGCCTCATCATCGGCCTGGACGACGACTATCGCGGCGACATCCTGCTCAACAACCGCCGCATCTCCGGCACCGCGCTGTCGCGCGGCATCGTGTTCCAGGACCACCGCCTGCTGCCCTGGCTGACGCTGGAGCAGAACATCGGCCTCAGCCTGGAGAATTCCGGCTGGACCGCGAAGGAGAAGGCGGCAGCCATCGCCGAGCATATCGGCCTCGTCGGCCTGAAGGGCTTCGAGAAGGCCTATCCGCACGAATTGTCCGGCGGCATGGCGCAGCGCGCGGCCATCGCCCGCGGCCTCGCCAACCGGCCCGAGATCCTGCTCCTGGACGAGCCGCTGGGCGCCCTCGACGCGCTGACCCGCGTGCACCTGCAGGCCGAGATCCAGCGCATCTGGGAAACCGAGGGTGTCACCATGATCCTTGTCACCCACGACGTGGAAGAGGCGGTGTTCCTCAGCAACCGAGTGGTGGTGATGAGCGCCAATCCCGGCCGCATCGTCGCCGACGTGGCCATCGACCTGTCCTTCCCGCGCGACCGGGCGGACCCCGAATTCGTCGCCCTCAAGCGGCGGATCCTCGCCACCATGGGCGAGGACGGCCACCGCCCCGCCGCCTCCCGCGCGGCATGAGCACCGGCATGCGCGCGGCGCGCGGATGGCGCGGACCAAGGATTGGCGCGCGCGCTTTGGCGCTGGCCCTGACACTTTCCGGCGCCGGGTCGGCGATGGCCATGGACACCGCGCCCTCCACCGACCTGCCCGACCTCTCGGAGAGCCGCGCGGCGATCTACGCCGGCGACTACGAGCGCGCTCTCACCCTGCTGCTGCCGCTGACGCAGACCGTGCGGCACGCCGACCTCTATAACCTGCTCGGCTTCGCCACCCGCAATCTGAAGCGCTATGACGAGGCGGCCCGCTGGTACAAGGAAGCGCTCTTCTACGATCCCGGTCACCGTCCGGCGCTCGAATACCAGGGTGAACTGTTCATCGCCATCGGCGACTTCACCCGCGCTGGCAAAAATCTGGAGCTGCTGCGTCTGCTGTGCTTCCCCGATGGCTGCGAGGAACAGGGCAGGCTCGAGGCGGCGCTCATCGCCGCCGGCCATTCTCCCGCCCCCTGACCCTCCCCTGCGCCATCGCGCGTCTCGATCCAGCGACCGCCCGGCCGAGCCGCTAATTCGCAGGACTCAGCCGTATAATATATAAAATCCATTGACAATATGGATAAATGACTTCTATCCTAGCGGAAACCATGGAGGTCACCGTGATGAGCCAAGCCCAGCCCGCGCCCGGGAGCCCGAACTTCTTCTGGTTCATCCCCACCCATGGCGACGGAGCCTACCTTGGTTCGGAGACCCGGCAGCGTCCGCCGGAATTCGCCTATTTCCGCGAGGTGGCGCAGGCGGTGGACCGGCTCGGCTTCAAGGGCGTGCTGCTGCCCACCGGGCAGAGCTGCGAGGACAGCTGGATCACCGCCGCCGGCCTCGCCACCGCCACCGAGCGCCTGCGCTTCCTGGTCGCCCTGCGGCCGGGCGTGACCTCACCCGCGTTCGCGGCGCGGCAGGCGGCGGCGCTCGACCGGCTCAGCGACGGGCGGCTCCTGCTCAACGTGGTGGTGGGCGGGCATCCGGCGGAACTCGCCGCCGACGGCATCTTCCTCGACCATGACGCGCGCTACGCCCAGGCGTCGGAATTCCTCACCATTTGGCGCGATCTCGTCGCGGGCAAGACCGTGGACTTCTCCGGCCGCTATTACCGGGTGTCCCACGGCCGCCTCGACTTTCCGGTGGTGCAGCAGCCGCACCCGCCGCTGTGGTTCGGCGGCTCCTCGCAGGTCGGGCACGAGGTGGCGGCCGAGCACACCAGCGTCTACCTCTCCTGGGGCGAGCCGCCGCACCTGCTCAAGGACAAGCTGGCGGACGTGCAGGCCCGCGCTGCCGCGCGCGGCCGCAGGCTGAAGTTCGGCCTGCGCATCCATTTCATCGTGCGCGAGACCGAGGCCGAGGCCTGGGCCGCCGCCGAGAAGCTCATCTCCCACATCTCCGACGCGCAGATCGAGAGCGCCCAGCAGCGCTTCAACACCGAGATGGACTCCGTGGGCCAGGCGCGCATGGCCGCGCTCCAGCCCGGCGACCGCAACCGGCTGGAGATCGCGCCCAACCTGTGGGCCGGCGTCGGCCTGGTGCGGCGAGGCGCCGGCACCGCCCTGGTGGGCGACCCCAAGAGCGTCGCCGCCCGCATCCGCGAGTACCAGGACATCGGCATCGAGACCTTCATCGGCTCGGGCTATCCGCACCTGGAGGAAGCCTACCGCGTGGCCGAGCTGCTGTTCCCCGAGCTCGGCATCGACGGCCGCCGCCGCAGGGTGTCCGGCAACATCGTCAACGAATTCGCCGTGGGTTCGCATCTCGCCGAGCCGCCCCTCGCCGCCGCCTCCTGAGCGATCGAGCCAAGGACAGAACCATGATCTCCCACCTCACCCGCCTCTTCGCCTTCGGCCTTGCGCTCGGCGCAGCCGTCGCCGCCCTGCCGGCCCGCGCCGAAGGCACGCTGCGCATCGCCCAGCAGTTCGGCACCCTCTACACCCCCTTCCACGTGATGAAGGAGCAGGGGCTGATCGAGAAGCATGGCAAGGCGCTCGGCCTCGACATCAAGGTGGACTGGACCCGGCTGTCCGGCGGCGCCGCGATCAACGATGCCCTGCTGGCCGGCAACATCGACATCGCCTCCGCCGGCATCGGTCCGTTCCTCACCTTGTGGGACAAGACCCGCGGCACCGCCAATGAAGTGAAGATCATCGGCGCCTTCGGCGCCCAGCCCAACTTCCTCGTCACCAACAATCCCAATGTAAAGACCATCAAGGACTTCACCGAGAAGGACAGGATCGCCATGCCGGTGGCGGGCGTCTCGGTGCAGGCCCGCATCCTCCAGCTCGCGGCGGAGCAGGCGTTCGGCCCCGGAAACGCCAAGACGCTCGACCCGCTGATGCTGACCCTGCCGCACCCGGACGCCACCGCCGCCCTGCTCTCGGGCAGCACCGAGGTCACCGCGCACCTGTCCAATTCGCCATTCCAGAACCAGGCCCTGAAGGACCCCAAGATCCACAAGGTGCTGTCCTCCTACGACGTATTCGGCGGCCCGGTAACGCCGACGGTGGCCTACAGCACCATCAAGTTCCGCCAGGACAATCCCAAGACCTACAAAGCCTTCTTCGATGCCTTCCAGGAAGCGACCAAATGGGTCGAGGCCAACAAGGCGGAAGCGGCCCGGATCTATGTGAAGGTGGAACAGTCCAAGCTCGACCCCGCGTTCGTCACCGAGGTGCTTTCCGATCCCGACACCCAATATACGCTTGTGCCGCTCGGCACCCTGAAGTTCGCGGACTTCATGAACCGGATCGGCGCCATCAAGGCCAAGCCCGCCAGCTGGAAGGACTATACCTTCGAGGACCTGCACGCGGCCTCCGGTTCCTGAGGACGCGGCAATGACCGCTGCGCCCGCCACCTCCCTCCGCCCCGCCGCGCCCGCGCCAGGCGGGCCGGTGCTTGCCGTGCAAGGCCTCACCCTCGACTATGAGGGAGCCACGGGCCGCCACCGGGCGGTGGCGGATGTGAGCTTCACCGTGGCGGCGGCGGAACGGCTGGTGCTGCTCGGCCCCTCCGGCTGCGGCAAGTCCTCCATCCTCAAGGCGCTGGCCGGGTTCATCACCCCCGCCGCGGGCACGGTGGAGATGCGCGGGCGGCCGGTCACCGGGCCGGGGCCGGACCGCATCGTGGTGTTCCAGGAATTCGACCAGCTGCTGCCCTGGAAAAGCGTGCGCGACAACGTGGCGTTTCCGCTGCGTGTCGCCCGCAGGCTGTCGGCGCGGGAGGCGCGGGAGCGCGCCGAGGCGGCCCTGGTCAAGGTGGGCCTCGCCCGTGCGCTCGATGCCTATCCCCACACCCTGTCCGGCGGCATGAAGCAGCGCGCCGCCATCGCCCGGGCGCTCGCCACCGACCCCGACGTGCTGCTGATGGACGAGCCCTTCGCGGCCCTCGACGCCCTCACCCGCCATACCCTGCAGGAAGACCTGCTGGCGCTGGCGGACGAGCAGCGCTTCACGCTGGTGTTCGTCACCCATGCCATCGACGAAGCGGTGCTGGTGGGCACCCGCCTGCACCTGCTGGCCGCCCATCCCGGCCGCACCATCGCCACCTTCGACACCGCCGATCTCGGCCTTTCGGCACGCGGCACCCCGCGTTTCGAAGCCATGGTGCAGAACGTCCACGCCCTGTTGTTCGCCGACGGAGGGCGCCATGACTGATTCCACCGTCTCCACCGCCCGCCTCGCCCGCGGCGAGACGCGAGACCGCCCCGCCGCCGCGACACCGGTGCGCGGGCGCCTTGCCGCGCTGCTGGCGCGCGTCTGGCGCGTCACCCTGGTGCGCCGGGCGGTCGTCCTCCTCGCCCTGGCGGTGCTCTGGCAGGTGGCGGCGGAGTGGAAGGCCAGCCCGCTGCTGTTCCCCACCTTCACCGACACCATTTCCGCTTTGGTGGCGGGGCTGTCGCAGGAAGACCTGCTGCCGGCCACCGTGGCGTCGCTGACGGTGCTGCTCAAGGGCTATCTGCTGGCGGTGGCGCTCGCCCTCGCCTTCGTCTCACTGGCCATCGCCGTGCCCTTCTTCAAGGACGTGCTGCTGACGCTGACCGCCATGTTCAACCCGCTGCCGGCCATCGCCCTGCTGCCTCTGGCCATGCTCTGGCTGGGCCTGGGCGAAGCCAGCCTGCTGCTGGTGATGGTGCATGCGGTGTTGTGGCCGTTCGCCCTGTCCGCCCTCACCGGCTTCGAGCAGGTGCCCGAAGCCCAGCGCCTGGTGGGCCGCAACTATGGCCTGCGGGGCCCATCCTACGTGGCGTTGATCCTGGTGCCGGCGGCGCTGCCCTCGCTGCTCTCGGGCCTGAAGATCGCCTGGGCCTTCGCCTGGCGCACCTTGATCGCGGCGGAGCTGGTGTTCGGCGTCTCCTCCCGCGCCGGCGGTCTCGGCTGGTATGTCTATCGCAGCCGCAACGAGCTGCTCACCGACCGCGTGTTCGCCGGGCTGGTGACGGTCATCCTCATCGGCCTGCTGGTGGAGGTGCTGTTCCGCATCGTGGAGCAGCGCACGGTCGTGCGCTGGGGCCTGCAGCGCTGATCCCACTCCCCCCCGGCCAAGGGCCAAGCGTCGCGCCGGCATCCGATCGCGGCGCGACAGGCCGGCGGCCATCGGTCGCGTCCGCCTGGCGGACGCCGCCGACCGGGGCGACCACCGCGCCCATCCCTCCCCCAACGGTGCGCGCCCGAGCGGCCACGACTTCACCGCTCGCGGAACGCCTTGGCGACCTGGTCGCGCAGCGGCTTCACCAGATAGTCCAGCGGCGTGCGGTCCACCGTCCGCACGAAGACGTCCGCCTGCATGCCGGCGGCGACCGTGTGGGGCGACAGGCGCGCCAGCTCGCCGGCCGCGACCGCCACCCGGACGGCATAGAAGACGGCGCCCGTCTGCGGGTCGCGGCTGGTGTCCGGGGCGATGCGGTCCACCGTGCCCGACAATTCCGGCGTGGCGCGCTGGTTGAAGGCGCGCACGCGCACATGGGCCGGCCGGCCGGGCGCGATCTGGTCGATGTCGGTGGGGCTGACCCGCGCCTCCACCTGGAGCGCCTCTCCGGCCGGCACGATCAGCATGGCCGGTTCCGCCGGCGCCAGCACGCCCCCCACGGTGTGCACCGCCAGCTGATGCACGATGCCGGCCACCGGGGCGCGGATCTCGATCCGCCGCAACTGGTCCTCCGCCGCCACGCGGCGCTCGGTCAGCTCCGCCAGCTTGCTCTCCGCCTCCTGCAGGCCGGCCGTCGCCTCCTCGCGCAGCCCGGCGTCGATCTGGAGGATCTGCAGGCGCGTTTCGGCGATGCGCCCTTCCGCCTGGGCCACCTGCGCCAGCAGGCGTCCCTTCTGGCCGTCGAGATCGGCTGCCTCCCGCTCCAGCACCGCCTTGCGGCTGAGGGAGACGAGGTTCTTGGCGTATAGCTCGCGCACGCCGTCCAGTTCGTCGGCGATGAGCGCCGACTGGCGTTCCCCCGCCGCCTGCTGGGCCCGAAGGCCCGCGATCTCATCCTGCAGCTGGCCGATGCGCTTTTCCAACTGCTCCTTCTGGCCGGCCCGGGTCTCGCGGCGGGCGGTGAACAGGCGTTGCTCGGCCCCGACCAGGGCAGCGACGTCCGCCCCTCCACCGCGTCCGGCGAAGGCCGCCTCCATGTCCGCTGCATCGTCTCCGTCACGCTCGGCCCGCAGGCGGGCGCGACGGGCCCGGAGTTCGTCGATCTGCTGCGCCAGCATCTGGAGGTTGGCGCGGGGCACGGTGTCGTCGAGGCGGATGAGGACGGCGTCGCGCGCCACCCGGTCCCCCTCGCGCACATGGAGCGCGCCGACGATGCCGCCGCTCGGATGCTGGACCTTCTTGACGTGGCCATCCACCACGAACTGGCCGGAGGCGACCACCGCCCCGGACAACGGCATGGCCACCGCCCACACCCCCACCGTCCCGGCGAACAGCGCGATCGCCGCGCCGCCGCCGACCACGAGGCGCGCCAGCCCGCGGCGGGTGTCGGGGAGCATGTCTTGAAGCCTGTCGTCCCGCGTCGCGCCGCTCATGAGACCGCTCCTGTCCGCGGGAGGCGCGCCAGGCCGGCCTGACGCGCCAGGGCTCCCAGCACCTCGGCCTTCGGCCCTATTTTGCTGATCGCGCCCTCCGACATCACCGCCACCAGATCCACCGCCGCCAGCGCCGCCTGGCGGTGGGTGACGACGATGACGATGCCGCCCCGCGCGCGCACCCCGGTCACGGCGGCGGTCAGGGCCGCATCGCCTTCGGGATCGAGGTTGGAATTGGGCTCGTCGAGCACCACCAGGAACGGCTCGCCATAGAGCGCCCGAGCCAGGGCGATGCGCTGGCGCTGGCCGGCGGACAAGGCCACTCCGTTGTCGCCGACGGGCGTGTCATAGCCGCGGTCGAGCTTGAGGATGAGGGCATGTGCGCCGGCCGCCCGCGACGCCGCCAGGATCGTCTCCGGCGTCGCCGTGGGATCGAAACGGGCGATGTTCTGCGCCACGCTGCCGGCGCACAGTTCCACGTCCTGCGGCAGATAGCCGATGTGGCGGCCGCGCGCCGCCTCGCTCCATTGCGGCAGCGCCGCGCCGTCGAGGCGTACATCGCCCTTCAGCGCCGGCCACACCCCCACCAGCGCCCGGGCGAGGGTCGATTTTCCCGATGCGCTCGGGCCGATGACGCCGAGCCCCTGCCCCGCCTCCAGGCTGAGGCCGACGCCCTTGAGCAGCGGCGCCGCCTGCCCCGGCGCGGTGACGATCAGCCCGTCCACCGCCAACGCCCGGCCCGGCGCCGGCAGCGCGGTGGGCGCGCCGTCCGCCAGGGCCGGCAGGTCGAGGGTGCGCCGCAGGCGGGCCAGGGCCTCGCGGGTGGCCACGAACCCCTTCCAATGGGCCACCGCGATCTCGATGGGCGCGAGCGCGCGGGAGGTCATGATGGAAGCCGCGATCATCGCGCCGCCGGACATCTCCCCGGCGATGGCGAGCCCGGCGCCGAGCCCCAGCACCGCCGATTGCAGCACCATGCGGGCCACCTTGGCGATGGCGCCGGCAGTGCCCGCCACGTCGGCGCCGGCCAGCCAGTCGCGGGCATGGCGGGCGTTCGCCTCGGCGAAGGCGGCGGCGAAGGCGGGCCCCATGCCCATGGCGCTCAGCGCCTCCGCATTGCGCCGGCTGGCCTCCACCACCGCCTCGCGGGCGGCCCGGCTGGCGCGCAAGGCGCGGCTGGTGGCCCGCCCGCTCAGCTCCGCCACCAGGGTGAGCAGCAGCACGACGGCACCGCCGGCCAGGGCCAGGGCGCCGAGCCCGGGATGGAGCAGGAAGCACCCGGCGACGAACAGCGGCATCCACGGCAGATCGAACAAGGCCGTGGGACCGAGCGAGGTGAGAAAGGCGCGGATCTGGTCCAGGTCGCGCACCGGCTGCGCCGGCGCCGCGGCGGCCCCACCCAGCAGCGCCAGCCGGCGCACCGCGCCGAAGGCGGCGGGGGCGACGGCAGCCTCGAACTGGGCGCCGATGCGGCCCAGCATCCGCGCCCGCACGGCGTCGAGATAGCCCTGGAGCATATAGGCCACCAGCAGCAGCGCCGAGAGGCCGACCAGGGTCGCAACGCTGCGCGAGGTGAGCACCCGGTCATAGACCTGCAGCATGTAGAGCGATCCCGACAGCATCAGCACGTTGATGACGGCAGAGAACAGGCCCACGGCGACGAGGGCGCCCCGGCACGATGTGAGGGCGGCCCCGACGCAGGCGGCGGGAGAAGACGGGGATTCAGACACCATGGCAAAGCCTCCTCGGCGCGCCGGACACGGGAGCCGGGCCCCGGCCGGCGGCGCCACGGCCACCGTCCGCCCGGGGGCAGGCCTCAGATCAGCAGCCCGAACGGCGCCGTGTCGAAGCGGCCGGCGCCGGTGACCGGCGGCAGGTCGTCGCCGGTGGCGACGGGGCCGCCGCCCTCCCCCACGCCCGCGAAAATCCCCTCGCCCAGCAGCGCCAGAAGCTGGGCATCTGTGTCCCCGATGCCGTCGAGGGCCGCTCCGATGTGGAGCATCAAGGCCGCGATGACGCTGCCCGCGTCATGCGGCGTCTCGGCCTCGGTCGCCCCGGCGGACACCCATGTCGTCGGCAGCACGTCATCGGTGAGCACGTCATCGGAGAGTATGCCGGTCGAGGGCATCAGGCTGGTCCCCCCATCCGCGGCGACGCCGGCGGTCGCCAGCGGCTCCGGCGCCATCATGCTCGCAACCGCGCGCTCAGCCGGTGCGGGAGCCGGCTGCGCGACGGGCGCGCCGTTGACGGTGAAGCCGCTGGCAACCGCTCCGCCACCACCGGGCGAAGCCTCAAAGCCAAAGCTGACGGTGCCCGCCGCATCCACGGTGCCGTTCCAGGCGGCGTTGCGCACCACATAATGGTCGCCCACATGGCTGACGACCTCGGCATTCCAGATGTTGGTGATGTCGAACGGGGCATCGAACGCCACGGTCCAGCCGTCGACATCGGCCTCCGGTGTCAGCGTCATGGCGCCGACGAAGCCCGAGTTCCAGTCATCGGACACCGTGAACGCCAGGTGGTCGCCGCCCGGCGCGGGGGTAGCGGCATCGTCATCGCCGATGACCCCGGTGGCGGTGCCGTCGGCAATGGTGGCGCCGCTGGCGGTGCCCAGCACCAGCGTGAAGCGCTCGTCGGCCTCGGCGACGCCATCGCCGATCAGCGGCACGCGGACGGTGGCAGTGGTCTCGCCCGGCGCAAAGGTCACGGTTCCGGTGGCGCCCACATAGTCGCTGCCGGCGCGCGCGGTGCCGTCGGCGGTGTGATAGGTCACGCTCACCGCCTGCTCCGCCGCCTCGGAGAGGGTCACGGTGAAGGCGAGGGTGCCCGGCGCGCCGGCCGCGCCTTCCTCGGCCCGGCCATCGGCGATGGAGAGGGTGGGCAGCGCCGGCGCCGCGGCATCGTCATCGACGATGGTGGCGACCCCCTGCGCGACCCCGATCACCGCCCCCTCCGCATCGGTGAGCACCAGGCTGAACTGCTCGTCCGGCTCGGCGGACAGGTCGCCGGTGACGGGAATGCGCACGAGCTTGGTGGTCTCGCCCGGCGCAAAGGTGAGGGTTCCGCTCTCGGCCGAGAAGTCCGCCGCGCCGGCGGTTCCGGCCAGGGTGTGGTAGTCCACGCTCACGGTCTCGGTGGCGGCCTGCGAGAGGCTGACGACGAACACCGCCTCGGCCCCGCCTGTCGCGCTCCCGCCTGTCGCGCTCCCTTCGCCGCCGCCCGCCTCGCCGAGGTCGAACTGGATCGGTTCGAGATAGGCGAGCTTGTCGGAATGCACGGTGCGCCAGTCGTCGCCGAGGATGCCGCCGGTATCGCCGGAATTGGGGTTCCAGGACCAATAGGTCCAGCTGATGCCCTCGTCGCCGGCGGGGAGGTCGCCGGTGCCGTCATTGTTGAAGTCGCCAGACATGTAGGACACCAGGGCCTCCAGCCACGGCGCGTCCTTCGGGTCCTCCAGGCGGGTGCCGAACTCGCCCACATAGACCGGCGCGATGTTCTCCCCGTAGATGTAACCCCACATCTCATCGAACTTCTGCGGCAGGTCCTGCGCGAAGCCGGCATCCTGGAACCACGGCTGGGCATAGACCGAATTGCCGTAGTCGTGCGCCGAATAAACCAGCTTGTTCGACACATCGAGCGCGACCGGCCGGTCGCGCACGCCCATCAGGTTGCCGCCCCACCAATAGCTTTCGCCCTGGTAGGAGCCGACGCCCTCCACGAAGACCAGCCAGTTGGAATTGACCGCGCCGATGGCGTTGCCGGCGCGCTCCGCCGCCGCCGCCCAGTCGGTGGCGCCGCCGCCGCCCCAGGTGCCGGCATAGGGCTCGTTGTGCAGGTCGGCGCCGATGACGGCAGGCGTGTCCGCATAGCGCTCCGCCAGCATCTGCCAGTCGGCGATCCACTGGGATTCGGGATGGGCGCTGTCGTACCACAGGCCGTTTTCCGAGGTGCCGGCCCCCGCCGAGGCGCGGTGATGGTCCAGGATCACGCGCATGCCGATGTCCTCGGCATAGGCAACGATCTTGTCCATGATCTCCAGCGGCGTGAGGCCCTGCAGATCCGGATTCTGGGAATAGTCGATGCCCGACGCGGTGGTGGCGTGCAGCATCTCGGACGAGAACGGCAGGCGGATGGTGTTGAAGCCCAGATCCTTCATCTGGTCCATCATGTCCTGGTAGCCGCGCGTCCACAGGCCATGTGGCGCGGCATTGGAGCTCTCGAAGCCGAACCAGTTCACACCGGCGATCTTCACCGCCTGGCCATCGGCATCCACGATCTGGTTGCCGGAGGTGGAGAACCAGCCCGCGGCCGTCCCCGCGCTGCCGGGATCGCCCTCCACCACGGCCACGTCGGACACCGAGAGCACCGGCTTCGCGACCGGCGGCGCCACGTCGTCATTGATGATGGTGCCGGTGGCGCGCGCCGTGCCGAGGGTGGCGCCCGCCGCCTTGGACAGGGTGAGGGCCAGCGTCTCGTCGGCCTCGACCCGCGTGTCGCCATTCACCATCACATGGATGGTCTTGGTGGTCTCGCCCGGCGCGAACGTGAGATCGCCCGACGCCGCCGCATAATCATTGGCGGCGGAGGCGCTGCCGTTGGCGGTGGCGTAATGCACGCTCACCGGCACGCCCGATGCTTCCGACATGGTCACGGTGAAGGCGAGGTGCGCCATGCCGTCGTCGCCCTCCGCCACCTGGGCGTCGGCGACGGAGAGCACCGGCGCCGGTGGCTGCGGGTCCGCCCCGTCGACGGGCACGCCGTTGACCCGGAAATCGGAGGCCACTGCCGCTCCACCCCCCGGCCCGGCCAGGAATCCGAAGCTCACCGTGCCGTCGGCGCCCACCACGCCATTCCAGCCGGCGTTGCGCACCACGTAGTGGTCGCCCACATGGCTGACGACCTCGGCGTTCCAGATGTTGGTGATGTCGAACGGCGCGTCGAAGGCCACCGTCCAGCCGTCGAGCGCGGCATCGGCGGTCAGCGTCATCTCGCCGACGAAGCCGGCCTTCCAGTCGTCGGTCACGGCGAAGGCCACGGCGCCGCCGCCGGGGGCGGGCGCCGCGTCGTCATTGACGATGATGCCGGTGGCGAAGCGGTCGGCCAGGGTGGCCCCGCTCGGGCGGGAAAGCACCACCGTGAAACGCTCGTCGGCCTCCACTGTCGCGTCGCCGATAAGCGGCACATGCACCATGGCTGAGGTCTGCCCGGGGGCGAAGGTGAGGGTGCCGGCCTGCGCCTCGTAGTCGCTGCCGGCGAGGGCGGTGCCGTCGCGGGTGGCGTAGCGCACGCTCACCGCATGGTCGGACGGCGCCGACAGGCTCACCTCGAACATCATGTGCGGAGCGCCGGTGCTCCCCTCGGCGACGGTGGCGTCGGCGATGGAGATTTCCGGGTCGCCCTGCGGCGCCGGATCGTCGTCGCGGATGGTGCCGGTGGCGGTGCCGCCGACCAGCCGCGCGCCGGACGGGGACGACAGCACCAGATCGAGGCTTTCGTCGCCCTCATACACGGTGTCGCCGTGCACGACGACGTCGATGGTCTTGGCCACCTCGCCGGGGGCGAAGGTGAGCGTGCCGAGGGCCGGCACGAAATCCGCATTGGCGACGGCCGACCCGTTGCGGGTGGCATAGTCCACGCTCACCGCGCCCTCCGCCGGCGCCGAAAGCGTCACCTCGAAGCGCAGCAGGCGCGTGCCGGCATCCCCCTCCACCACCGCGGCAGCGGCAAGCTGCAGGTCCGGCAGCTGCCCGCCCTCCGCCGCAGCCCCATCGATGAGGGCACGCCAGGTCTGGAAGGTGGTGTCCTCCACCGCCTTGATGTTGCCATAGCTCAGATCGTCGAGGCCGACGCCGGCCAGCGTATAGGTCTGCTGCTGACCGACAATGGAGATGACAACCGAGCCGTCCACTTCGGCGACCGAGAATTCGCTCGGCCGGAAATACATGAAGTCCAGCGTGTCGACGGCCGGATCGAAGTCCAGCACGGCGTGGGCGCCATAGTTCCAGTCGATGACAGAGCTGGTCCCCACCGCGCCCGAGGGCGGCGCGCCCGGCCCGGCGGCGGTGGGCCAGGCGTCGGTGCCGACGGTGGGAATGTCGTCGCGGCCGATGACCTGGCTGTCGGGCACCTGCGCGAAGCCGAGCTGCTGCCACACCCGGTCCTCGCGCACCTGGGCGGCGTGGAACAGGAAGTTCTCGGCCGACAGATCCGCCACCTTCACGTCGCGCAGGATGAGCGCCTGGCCGGTGGTGTAATTGCCGATGACGACCCCTTCGGCGCCATCCACCATGTAGATCTGCTCGCGGCTGCCATAGTAGCGGAAATCGACCACGTCGGTGGCGGGGTCGAAGGCCACGCGGTCGATCTGGCCCACCTCATGGGAGCGGGCATAGACCGTGTGCGGCGCCTGAACGATGCCGTGCTCCCAGGCCAGGGCCCCGCTCAGGTCCTGCCGCAGGTGGTCGTTCTGGACCGGGGTGAAGCTGTCCACCGTGAGCTGGCCCAGGGACACGCCGGCGATCAGCACCTCGCGGCCGCTCCAGGGGTCCATGAACGCCACCCCCTCGGCCGTGTCCACGACAATGAAGGCGTGCACGGAGTTGTCGCCAAGGTCGAGCTTATCGGTGGCAGGGTCGAAATCCGAGATGGTCCGCCGCTTGCCCTCGGTGGGCAGCGCAGCGGAGAAGATGCGGCCGGCATCCGCAGCCGCGGCGCCCTGGGTGGTGGCGTTGATTTCTGAACCCTGCGCCATGTCCATCGCTCCTGCTCTGTTGCTCCCGGCCCCCGGCCTGCACCCCGTGTCCAGCAAATGGCATGGCTTCCGCAGAAGAGCAGCACGACCGCCGGCGGGACTCGATGAGCGCGGCGGAAAAATCGACGAGCGCGGCAAACCCGGGCGCGCGTTGCCGCCCCGCGGCGGCGCCACTGCCGCCGCCTGCGCCGAATTCATGCGGCGGGGCGCCTGCGATTGACGCTCCCCGTGGCACTGAATACTGATCGCATCCGGGGAAGAGCGGGCGCCCCGGTCCCGCCGGGAGGCCCGCTTGGGAGTGGACAGCACGCCGATGCCCGCCGATGCCGGCGGCCTTCCGTCCGCACCCTTCTGGCGGGCCCAGATGGTCGGCTGGGGGCTGTTCGCCCTGGTGGACCTCGTCAACCGGCAGCTCACCTATCGCGATTTCGTGGCGGCTGCGGGTCTCACGCTCGTCACCTATCCGCTGTTGCTGCTGTGTTCCGGGGGCCTGCGCCTCGCCTACCGGCGGGCCCGCACCCGAGGCCGGATGACGGCGCGCACCATCGGCCTCGTCGCCGCGCTTTCGCCGCTGGCGGCGGCGGTGGTGGTGGCCGTGATCGCGCTGACCCGGCAGACGCTCGGATGGTCCATCCCCGAATGGCGGCCGCTGGAGGAAGTGGCGCTGCCGCTCGCCCACTATACGCTGGCCTTCATGGCCTGGGGGCTGCTCTATTTCTGGATCCGGGCGGAGCGCGAGCGCCAGGGCGCACAGGCCCGGGCCGTGGCCGCGCAGCTGGACGCCCAGCGCGCCGAAATCCGCGAACTCCAGATGCAGCTCGATCCGCACTTCCTGTTCAATGCCCTCAACGGCCTGGCCGAAGAGGTGCCGGAGCATCCCGAGGCGGCACTGGCGATGCTGCGCGACCTCACCCAGTACCTGCGCCACCTGCTGGCCGGGGTGCGCACCCCGGTGGTGCCGCTCGCCGCCGAGGCGGAGGGGCTGGCGGCCTATCTGCGCATCCAGCAGGCCCGCTTCGGTGACCGGGTGCGCGCCAGCGTCGACCTCGACCCGGCGGCGGCGGGACGGCCCATCAGCAACCTGCTGCTCCAGCCGCTGGTGGAGAACGCCGTCGAGCACGGCGACCGCTCGACCCGCCTCGACGTGGCGGTTCGCCTCACCGCCGACGGCGATGCCCTGCATGTGGAGATCGAGAATACCGGCCGGCTCGCCCCCGGCGGCGACGGCGCGCACCACGGCATCGGCCTTGAGAACGTGCGGCGCCGGCTCGACCTGCACTACCCGGGCCGCCACGCCTTCGCCCTGCGCCACGTGCCGGGGAGCGCCGGGCCCTCGGAGCCGCCGCGCGTCATCGCCGTCCTGCGACTGGAGGGCGCGCCATGCTCCGCGTCCTGATCTGCGATGACGAGCCGCTGGCCCGGCGCGCCCTGCGCCGCCTGATGGCCGGCCACGACGTGGACATCGTGGGCGAGGCCGAGAGCGTGGCCCAGACCCTGGATCTGATCGCCGCCACCCGTCCCGACCTCATCTTCCTCGACATCAAGCTTAACGGCGGCGACGGCTTCGACCTGCTCGCCGCCAGCGATGACCTGCCCAAGGTGGTGTTCGTCACCGCCCACGCCGAATATGCGGTGGAGGCGTTCGCGGTGGAAGCGGTGGACTATCTGCTGAAGCCGGTGGCGCCGGAGCGCCTCGCCGCTGCGCTGGAGCGGGTGCGCCGGCTGATGGCCGGCGACCGGAAGGAACCCGGCGGCCGAATCGCGCTGCGCGCGGCCAGCCGCGCGGTGTTCTGTGAGTTCGCCGACATCGTGGCGGTGCGGGCGGAGGGCGACTTCAGCCATGTGCTGCTGCGCGAGCAGGCGGCGATGATGGTGCTGCGCAGCCTCGGCCAGTTCGAAACCCAGTTGCCCTCGCCGCCGTTCTTCCGCCTGGGGCGCTCGCTCATCATCAACCGCGAGCGCGTGCGCGGGCTCGATGCGCGGGACCGCGATGCGGTGCGCGTCACGCTGGCGGGGCTGGCCGAACCGCTGGTCATCGGCCGCGCCGCCGCCGCCCGCCTGCGCGAGGTGATGGAGGGGCGGGACGGCTGACCCCCCGCCCGGCCTCACACCGGCAGCAGCCCCGGCGCCGTCGCCGGCTTCAGCACGCGCGGCGCCGCGGCGCCGTGGAGGTGCAGCACCCGGTCGTGCAGGTCCAGCAGGGTCGAGCGGTGGCCGATCGAGATCACCGTCGCATCCGGCAGTTCCCGCCGCAGCAGCGTATAGAGCTGGGCCTCGGAGGCCTCGTCCAGGGCCGATGTGGCCTCGTCCAGCAGCAGCACGTCTGGCTTTTCCAGCAGCGCCCGGGCCAGGGAGAGGCGCTGTTGCTCGCCCAGCGACAGCAGGTGCGGCCACAACGCCTCCTCGTCCAGCCGCGCCACCAGGCCCGGCAGTCCCACCGCCTGCAGCGCCGCCGCCGCCCGCGGCTGCGACAGGCTCTCCGCCGCCGCCGGATAGGCCAGCGCGGCATGGAGCCGGCCCACCGGCACATAGGGATTCTGCGGCAACACCATGACCTTGTGGCCGGCGCGGCGGTGCACCTGGCCGCGGCCGTGGGGCCAGATGCCGGCAATGGCGCGCAACAGCGTGCTCTTGCCCGAACCGGACGGGCCGGTGATAAGCACCCGCTCGCCAGACCCGATCTCCACCGCGCCGGTGGCCACCAGCGCCTCCCCGCCGGGCAGGCGCACGTCCAGGTCATTGAGGGCGAGGGCCGGCCCCTCCGCATGGGCAAGGGTGGCGAAGGCCGGGTTGCCCGCCTCGGCCTGGGCCCTGGCGATGGCGGCCTCGAAGCCGGTGAGACGCTGCACCACCGACACCCATTCGGCGAGGGTGACATAGCTCGACACGAAGAAGGAAAACGAGCCCTGCACCGAGCCGAACGCGGACGCCGTCTGCATCAATTGGCCGAGCTGGATCTGGCCGGCGAAATAGGCCGGCGCCACCACCACATAGGGAAAAATCGTGGAAATCTGGTTGTAGCCGGCGGTGAACCAGGTCAGCCGCTTCTGAGCCTTCATCAGCTCGAAGAAATTGCCCCACACCCGGCCGAAGCGGCCATCCAGCTTGCGGGTCTCAGCCTCCTCCCCCCGCAGCAGCGCGATCTGCTCGCCATTCATGCGCACGCGCACCAGGTCGACGCGAAAATCCGCCTCATAGCGCTGCTGGTCGTAATTGAGGCGCGCCAGCGGCCGGCCGATGAGGTGGGCGATCCAGGTGCCGACCGCCGCATAGACCAGCGCCGCCCAGAACAGATAGCCCGGCACCGAAAGCTCATGCCCGAACAGGCTCACCGCCAGCGGGCCGGACAGGCCCCACAGGATGACCGAGAACGACACCAGCGACACCACCGTGCCCAACAGGCCGATGCCGACGCCGATGGTGCGGCCGACGAACAATTGCACATCCTCGGCAATGCGCTGATCGGGGTTGTCGGCCGCGTCCCCCGACAGGCGCAGGCGGTAATGGATCTCGTCGGACAGCCACGCCTGCATGTAGCGCCGCGTCAGCCAGCGCCGCCAGCGGATCTCGAGCCACTGCTTCAGGTAGATCTGGTACACCGCCACGAAGATCGCCCCCGCGGCGATGGCGCAGAACACCAGCAGCTGCGTCTTGAAGGCGGGGAAGTCCTTGTCCTGAATGGCGTTGTAAAAGGCGACGTTCCACTCGTTGAGCAGCACCGTGGCGAAGACCCATGCCAGTTCCAGCGCCACCACCGCGCCGAGCAGGCCGAGCGCCACCCATCGCTCCTCGCTCCGGAAATAAGGCAAGGCGAGCCGGCGGATGTCGGCAAGAAGGGACAGGAGCGCACGCACCGGGTTCATCTCCGCAAAAGGGGGCCGCCGGTGTTGTGTCGCCGCCAACCTGACCGCACCATGGCGGGCGAATGAAGGATTGGAAAGGTGGCGCAGGGGAACCCGAGGGCCAAGCGATCGGCACCGGTGGCCGCGGCGCACCGCCGCAACACCCGCCCCCCTTGCAGCCGCGGCCCTTGCAGCCGCGCCCCTCTCACAGGCTCGGCCCCGCCACGGGCGGGGCATCCGAAGGGCGCCTGACGGAGGTGGCAGGCACTTGGCGGGCACTTGACAGGCAGTCCGCCGACACTTGGCAGGCACTTGGCGGGCACTTGACAGGCAGTCCGCCGACACTTGGCGCGACATCGGGCAGGCACCTGCCGGGCCCTTGACGCAACATCCGGCCGGCGGTCCGTGTGGCACAGCGCCGGCCCGCCCCACACGCCTGCGCGCCCGGCCATCGCCCCCATGCGCCACCCGGCCACCGCACGTCCGGAGGCGCCGCCTGCACCGCAAGGCGGCGCCTGACGCCCCCCGCCCCACTGGAACCCCGTTGAGACTATCCTGAGGGCCCTGGGGGAGAGCTGCCGTGCGGACGCCAGCTATCAGCGCGCCAGCCCCGGCGGCGGGTCCGGCTCCAGCGCATCCGCCCCCCGGGGCGGTGTCGCGCCCGGCTGCCCGGCGCCCGCCGCGGCCGGACGGGCCGCGCACGGCTCGTCCGGCCCGAAGGTGGCGCCGGCCGTGAAGCCGGCGCTCAGGCCTTCTTCACGAACTCGGTGCGCAGCACCAGGCCCTTCACCTTCTCGACCTTGCAGTCGATCTCCTCCGGATCGTCGGTGAGGCGGATGCCCTTCACCAGCGTGCCGCGCTTCAGGGTCACCGAAGTGCCCTTCACCTTGAGGTCCTTGACGAGGGTGACGTTGTCCCCGTCCTTCAGAACCGCGCCGTTGGCGTCCTTGACCTCCACCTCAGACCTCCTTCGCCAGCTCGCGCAGGCGGAACTTCTGGATCTTGCCGGTGGAGGTCTTCGGGATCGGCTCGAACACGATGTGACGCGGGCACTTGTAGCTGGCGAGATGGGTCTTGCAGTGGGCCAGCAGCTCTTCCGCCGTGGCGCTGGCGCCGTCGCGCAGCTCCACGAACGCCACCGGGGTCTCGCCCCATTTCTCGTCGGGCTTGGCCACCACCGCCGCCGCGCTCACCGCCGGGTGCTTGTAGAGGGCGTCCTCCACCTCGATGGAGGAGATGTTCTCGCCGCCGGAGATGATGATGTCCTTGGAGCGGTCCTTGAGCTGGATGTAGCCGTCGGGGTGCTTCACCCCGAGGTCGCCCGAGTGGAACCACCCGCCGGCGAAGGCGGCATCGGTGGCGGTGGGGTTCTTGAGGTAGCCCTTCATCACCACGTTGCCGCGGAACATGACCTCGCCCAGGGTGGTGCCGTCGGACGGGACCACCTGCATGGTCTCGGGATCGAGCACGTCCACCGCATCCATGGCGGCATAGCGCACGCCCTGGCGGGCCTTTTTCACGGCGCGCTCCGCTGCGGGCAGCGCGTCCCACTCGGAATGCCAGTCGTTCACTACCGACGGGCCGTAGACCTCGGTGAGGCCGTAGACGTGCACCACGTTGAAACCCGCCTCCTGCATGGCGGCCAGCACCGCCTCGGGCGGCGGCGCGGCGGCGGTGATGAACTCCACCTTGCCGGGCAGCGCCCGCTTGTCGGCCTCGGGCGCGCCGAGCAGGGACGACATGACGATGGGCGCGCCGCACATGTGGGTGACGCCGTAGTCCGCGATGGCGTCGAAGATGGGCTTGGCGCGCACCTGGCGCAGGCACACATGGGTGCCGGCCACCAGCGTCACCGACCAGGGGAAGCACCAGCCGTTGCAGTGGAACATGGGCAGCGTCCACAGATAGACCGGGTGCTTGCCCAGGGCGCAGGTCACCACATTGCCCACCGCCAGCAGGTGCGCCCCGCGATGGTGATAGACGACGCCCTTGGGGTCGCCGGTGGTGCCGGAGGTATAGTTGAGGGCGATGGCGTCCCACTCGTCGTCGGGGCCCTTCCACTCGAACGCCGGGTCCCCGGTCTCAAGGAAGGCCTCGTATTCGAGCGTGCCAATGCGCTCGCCCTTGCCGGTGAACTCCGGGTCGTCATAGTCGATGACGATGGGCTTGCGCACCGCCATGGCGAGCGCCGCCTTCATCACCGGCGAATATTCGCGGTCGGTGATGAGCACCTTGGCCTCGCCATGATCAATGGTGAAGGCGAGGATGGCGGCGTCGAGCCGGGTGTTGAGCGAGTTCAGCACCGCGCCCGTCATGGGCACGCCGTAGTGGGCCTCCAGCATGGCGGGGGTATTGGTGAGCATCACCGCTACGGTGTCGCCCTTGCCGATGCCGAGCTTGGCCAGCGCCGAGGCGAGGCGCCGGCTGCGGGCGTAAAAGTCGCGATAGGTGCGACGCAGGGCGCCGTGGATGATGGCGGTGTGGTCCGGAAACACACTGGCGGCGCGCTCCAGGAAACCGAGCGGGGTCAGAGGCTGATAATTGGCCTGATTGCGGTCGAGATGCAGGTCGTAGATGCTGCCCGCCATGGTATCCCCCATCTGCCTCTTCGCCCCCGCGGCGCGCGTGGGAGAGAAGGAACTTCGAACGGCGCGCGTCGCGCGAGGGCCGCAACCTAGCCAGGGGCCAGGGGCGGCGCAATCAGCGGGCATGATAGAACAACGCCTTTATCCATCCAACCAAGGTCGTACGCAGTAGTGCGTACTTGCTCCCCGCCGGGGGCATCGGCACTAACCAAACCAAAGATATGCCGACAAGGGAGACGTCCATGGGTGAGACAAGCAGCTACGGCGCAACCTATGCCCGCTGGCGCGACGATCCGTCCGCCTTCTGGGGCGAGGCGGCCAGCAAGATCGACTGGACCACGCCGCCCACCACCGTTTTCGATCCCGATGCCGGCGTCTATGGCCGCTGGTTCGAGGGCGCCACCGGCAACACCTGCTTCAATGCGGTCGATCGCCACGTCGCCGCCGGCCGCGGCGCGCAGGCCGCCATCATCTACGACAGCCCGGTCACCGGCTCCAAGCGCACCCTCACCTATGCCGAGCTGAAGCACGAGGTGGCGACGCTGGCCGCCGTGCTCCAGGACCTGGGCGTGACCAAGGGCGACCGGGTGCTGGTCTACATGCCCATGGTGCCGGAGGCCCTGGTGGGCATGCTGGCCTGCGCCCGCATCGGCGCCATCCATTCGGTGGTGTTCGGCGGCTTCGCGGCCAAGGAACTCGCCACCCGCATCGAGGATGCCGAGCCGAAGCTGATCCTGGCCGCCTCCTGCGGCATCGAGCCCAACCGCGTGGTGCCCTACAAGCCGCTGCTGGACCTCGCCATCTCCATGTCGGCGGTGAAGCCCGAAGCCTGCATCGTGCTGCAGCGCCCGGAAGGCCCCGGCACCCTCGCGGAGGGCCGCGACATCGACTGGGCCGCAGCCACCGCCGCGGCGGCCGCCGCCGGCAAGGCCGCGCCCTGCGTGGATGTGGCCGCCACCGACCCGCTCTATATCCTTTATACTTCCGGCACCACCGGCAAGCCCAAGGGCGTGGTGCGCGACACCGGCGGCCACATGGTGGCGCTCACCTGGACCATGGAGAATCTCTACGGCGTCAAGCCGGGTGAGGTGTTCTGGGCGGCCTCGGACATCGGCTGGGTGGTCGGGCACTCCTACATCGTCTACGCGCCGCTGCTGGCCGGCAGCACCACCCTGGTCTACGAGGGCAAGCCGGTGGGCACGCCGGACCCCGGCGCGTTCTGGCGGGTGATCGCGGAGCACAAGGTGGTGGCGCTGTTCACCGCCCCCACTGCCCTGCGCGCCATCAAGAAGGAAGACCCCGAGTGCGCCTATAAGGCCGGGCACGACCTCTCCCACTTCCGCACCCTGTTCCTGGCCGGCGAGCGTGCTGATCCCGATACCGTGCAGTGGGCGCAGGACCAGCTCGGCGTGCCGGTGGTGGACCACTGGTGGCAGACCGAGACCGGCTGGGCTATCGCCGCCAATCCGGTGGGCCTCGGCCTTCTGCCCACCAAGCTCGGCTCGCCCACCGTGCCCATGCCGGGCTACGACGTGCAGATCGTGGACGAGGCAGCCAAGCCGGTGCCGGCCGGCACCATGGGGTCCATCGTCATCAAGCTGCCGCTGCCTCCCGGCTGCCTGCCCACCCTGTGGCAGCAGGACGAGCGCTTCAAGGAAAGCTACCTCGCCGACTATCCCGGCTACTACAAGACCGCCGATGCCGGCTATATCGACGATGACGGCTATGTCTTCGTCATGGGCCGCACCGACGACATCATCAATGTCGCCGGCCACCGCCTGTCCACCGGCGGCATGGAAGAGGTGATCGCCTCCCACCCCGACGTCGCCGAATGCGCGGTGATCGGCGTCAAGGATTCGCTCAAGGGCGAGGTGCCCTGCGGCTTCGTGGTGCTGAAGGCCGGCGAGCGCCGGGCGCCGGCGGTGATCGAGAAGGAGCTGGTGGGCCTGGTGCGCGACCGCATCGGCCCGGTGGCCGCCTTCAAGCTGGCGGTAACTGTGAACCGCCTGCCCAAGACCCGCTCGGGCAAGATCCTGCGCGGCACCATGAAGAAGATCGCGGACCACGATCCCTGGTCCACCCCCGCCACCATCGACGATCCGGTGGTGCTGGAGGAGATCGAGGGCATCCTCAAGGATCGCGGCATCGGCTGACGAAGAAGGCGCCCCACGGGGCGCCTTTTTTCATGGGCGGTTCCCGGCGCCACCTGCGTCCCGCGCCCGAGGGCGACCATCCCGACACGCCGCGCCACGCCCGCCAACTCCCCCGCTGGCCACGCTCCGGGCCACACTCCTGGCCGCGCCCGCTGGCGACATCCCGGCCCGGGCGATGGCGCGCCGCTCAGCCGCCCGACCGGCCGCCCCCGCGCGAGGGCTCGAAGCAGGTGTAGCCGACGAAGCATTGCGGATTGTCGCGCGTCGGCACCCATTCCGGCTTCAACTGCTGGTCATACATGCAGAAGCTGAGATCGCGCACGTAGCGGTCATACAGGGTGGGCGACGTGGCCAGCACCACCGCCCCCTTTCCCTGGATCAGCGCCGCGGCCTGGGCGCAGCTCAGATCGGTGCTGCGCGTCATGCCCTGGGCGACGGCCGCAGACGCGAACGCCACCAGCGCGCCCGCCACCAGAAGTCTCGTGTACATGGTCATGTCCTCCGCACCTCTTGCGGCGTCCCCGCCGCCCCGCCCGCATGGCCCACCGCGCGACCGGGAGCAAGCAGCCCGCATCGACGGCCCGGCGACATGTCCACCCCAGGCGCCCTCCACCGTCCGGCGGCGGCGCGGCCGGAACAGGGCGTCATCAACGGCGCCCGCAGTGCCCTGCGACTCCGGCGCCGATGCCGACCTCACGTCGCCCCCGATCAACCCGGGCGTGTTTACCGGCTGTTTACGCTAACATGGTTATCAATTGTTTAGTCAGAGGGTTGTTCCCACCGCAAGCCCCCGGCCCGCCGGGCGGGGCGGCGGCACCGCCCGCCTGCCGCCGCCGCGCTCCCCACCCCGCCGCGCCCTCAGCATCGGAAGATCCGGCCGCCACGGGCGGGAGCGGAGCCGCGCGTCGATGTTCGATCGTCCGTCCCCGTCGCCAGCCAGTTCGGGATTTGCAGATGAAGCCGTCCGCCATTGCCGCCGCCCTCGTTGCCGCGTCGCTCGCGGCGCCGGCGCTGGCCGCCGACCTATCCACCCGCGAGGCGCTCCGCGCTTCCCTGCCCCGCGCCACCTCATGGACCGGGCTGTATGTGGGCGGCAACGTGGGATATGGCGGCGACACCGTCACCTCCGACGCCCTGCTGTTCAGCGCCACGTCCCTCACCACCCTCACCGCCTTCGACGGCACGCGCAGCACTTCCCTCACCGCGTCGGGCTTCGTCGCCGGCGGGCAGATCGGATACAATATCGAGCTGCCGAGCCGTTTCGTGCTCGGGCTCGAAACCGACCTGCAATGGAGTGGCATCAAGGGGCAGGCGCGGCAGAGCGGGCTTTCGATGGCGGGCGCCCTGAGCGACGCCGCAAGCACCGGCGGAGCCTTGGATTATTTCGGCACGGTCCGTGCCCGCCTGGGCTACGCCATGGACCGCTTCCTGCCCTATCTCACCGCGGGCGCCGCCTACGGGCGGGTGCAGTTCAACCGCAGTGTCTACGATGCCGCTGGCCTGCGCGACTCATCGACCGCCGCCACCAACTGGGGCTGGACCGCAGGCATCGGCGCCGAATATGCCTTCGCCGACCATTGGACCATGAAGGCGGAATACCTCTACGTCGATCTCGGCAGCTTCGACTACGGCTATTTCGACAGCGCCCTGGGCATCACCGCGCTTGGCACGCTGGAGGCGAAATTCCACACCGTGAAGGCTGGCGTGAACTACAGGTTCTGACGCCCTCGGCGCGATCCACATCCGCGCGGCAAAGCGCCCGGCCACTCCTCCCGCCGCGAATCCCCCGCCCGCGACCGCCCCTCCCCTCGTGGAAAAGAGCGGACAGCGCCCGCGCCGGCACCGCCCGACACCGTTCAGCGGTGTCCACGGCAAGACATCTGACGGTATTCTGTTCTGAACCGACAGGCGTAAGGCCGGAAATCGGTATTATAAAACCGCAAAACAACCCCTTTATCTGCCGGCACCCGCTGATCGGACCGAGAGCGGGATCCACACCCCACCCGAACAGCCAGACCATCCTAGAGTTGCAACCCGACCGCGTCCCGGGTCCACCGCGCGGGTGCGGAAATCGCCGCCGGAGAGTCGGGCGCGGACTCCGAGCGCATCCGAGAAGTGCTTAGTTTACAAATATTTTACCTTACCCGGACACAGTTGCGCGCAGGCCGGGACCCCTGCAACCGGATTCACGGGCCGCATTGGTATCATGGTAGCCAGAGATGCGGTTGCAGAGCGAGCTTTTCGATGCACTGTGGCACGAAAGATACGGAATCTTTTCCCGGCCTCTGCTAAATGAGAGTCACAGGGCGGTTGGGGACGACGGCATCCGCAAGCGGTTCCATCCTGCTCGAAGTCTTGCAACCCAAAACGGGGGATTAAGTGATGAAGCGGTTCCTTCTCGCCACTGTCGCGCTGGCGGCGCTCTCGGCTCCGGCCGCGGCTGCTGACCTGGCGACGAAGTACCCGGTCAAGGCCATTGCCGCCCCGGTGTTCTCGTGGACCGGTTTCTACATCGGCGCCAACTTCGGCTACGGCGGCGACCAGTCCAGCCATGACCTGAGCATCCTCAGCGTCCCGGTCGGCTCGGCCGATGCCACCACCTCCGGCTGGTTCGTCGGCGGTCAGCTCGGCTACAACTACCAGTTCGCCAACAACGTGGTCGTCGGCCTTGAGACCGACCTGCAGTGGTCGAACATCTCGGGTCAGGTCAGCGGCCTGAACATCGGCGGCCTGAACTGGATCGCCGGCTCGAGCGTCGACTACTTCGGCACCATCCGCGCCCGCCTCGGCTACGCCTTTGACCGGTTCCTGCCCTACATCACCGGCGGCGCGGCCTATGGCAACGTCAACAACAGCCTGTTCCCCGGCTACGGCCCGTGGGGCGTGAGCTCGTCCTCGACCAACTGGGGCTGGACCCTCGGCGCTGGCTTCGAGTACGCCCTCACCAACAACTGGACGCTGAAGACCGAGTACCTGTATGTCGACCTCGGCAGCAAGGACAGCGGCCCGCTCGGCGGCGTGGTGCTCACCAGCGACACCAAGTTCAACACCGTCAAGGCGGGTGTGAACTACAAGTTCTGATCTCGACCGGACCGGCGCGCCCCTCAAGGCGCGCCGGGTTCGGATATGGGTTGGCGCCACTCTCTCCAAGGGGAGATGTGGCGTTGGATCAGCAGAAAGCGTCGGACATCGTCCGGCGCTTTTTTATTTACGCACCCGGCCCCGCGGCCCATCCCTCCGACTTCAAGCGGAGATCCAGCCCCATCCCAGAAGAGAGCCAAGCCTGTTTCGGCCGTCTGGCTCGATGCGGCCGGTTTCCAGAACTCACCCCGTCTGCGCTCAGCGGGGCATGAGCGTTCCCCATCGGCAATCGGTCCATTTCCCCTCCGTGTCATCGGGCGGCGAGCATGGCCCACCCGGCTCCCCACACCTGCGCCTGACATCCGCGCCAGACATCCCCGCGAGGGACCCGGCATCCCTCCACGACCCGCGCCTCGCCTCCTGGCGTTCTCCGCCACCGCGCCTTTCCGGGGCCCCTTGCAGCCGCCACGCCTCAGCCTCCGGCCGGCGGCACCCGCTCGTCCCCCGTTCGCGCTGGCGGAATACCCACGGCACGACACCGCCAAGCCCGCCTCCAACGCGCTCACGCTCCCCCCTGTCTATTGGATCTGTGAGAGAGTGATGGAGCGGAAGGGAGCCCGCCCCCGCCCGAGGGGGTGCAGCCCGTGCGGGAGCAAGGGTCCCTTCCGCTGTCGCTGAACCCCGAACAATTGCTTGGGACTGCGATCCCGCACGACATGGGCCGGAGCCATCACCACGCCACAGCCCGTCGTCGGCTGCGATCGTCGCGCCGTCCGCGACCTCTGCGCCCTGCCGTCCGGCCGGACCCAGAGAATCCCCAATACGTCCGATGCCATCGCCGCCTCGGCCGCCGCGATCGAGGCGGATGCCCTCGTCGTGTTCGAGGCCACCAGCGGCTGCGACGGTGACCTCATCGCCGCCCTCGCCGAGCGCGGCCAGCCCTTCTGCCGCGTCAATCCCCGCCAGGCCCGCGAGTTCGCCCGGGCCACCGGCGTCCTCGCCAAGACCGACCGGCTAGATGCCCGCGCGCTCGCCCAGATGGGCCGCACCCTCAGCCTGCCGGTCACCGTCCCCGTCA
This sequence comes from Xanthobacter cornucopiae, assembly GCF_043195065.2. Taxonomy (NCBI): domain Bacteria; kingdom Pseudomonadati; phylum Pseudomonadota; class Alphaproteobacteria; order Hyphomicrobiales; family Xanthobacteraceae; genus Xanthobacter; species Xanthobacter cornucopiae. The sequence goes on along the minus strand of NZ_CM195531.1, from coordinate 4,836,819 downwards.
GCGCCGCCCGCGTCCAGCTCTCCGTCTTCCTGCGCCGCCGCAGGCCATGGGTCGAGATGCGAAAAGCCGAAAAGCTGCGCCGCCACAGCGCCGGCCAGGACGAGATCGCCGCGCAGATCGCCACCATGATCGTCCTGCTCGGCGGACAGCCCCTCGCCATCGACCGGCGCATCGCCGGCCTGATCGCCGCCGATCACACCCTCTCGACCCAGGCCCGCCTGCTGGCGGCGGTGCCGGGCATCGGGCCCACCGTCCTGGCCACCCTGCTCGGCGAACGTCCCGAACTGGGCACCCTCTGCCGACGCCGCCGCATCGCCTCCCTGGCCGGCCTTGCGCCCCACGCCCGGGAAAGCGGCATATGGCGAGGGGACCGGCGCATCTGGGGCGGACGCCGAAAGGTCCGCGAGGCCCTCTACATCGCCGCCCTCACCGCCATGCGCGACCGCATGCGCCTCAAGGGCAAGGCACCAAAGACCATCCTCATCGCCGTCGCGCGCCAGCTCCTCGTCATCATCAACGCCATGATCCGGAAAACTCAGCCCTTCGCTCTCGCTTGAACAACACAGGTACCCCCGTGCCTCCCCCAGCCGCGCTCCAACGGCTAGGCGACACGCGCGACGGCAGCGCCCGACCGGCGGCCCCGCTCCTTCTGAAGAGCGAATCGCGCCCGATCCGTTCTGAAGTCGATGCACGTCGCGCTCCGGAGCGCCGCGGCAGGCGGCACCGAATCGTGTCCACGGCGACAGTGATCGCGGGACCTCCGGAAGAAATCCGCCCGAAGGTTGAATGAAACCTCCTTAAATCGTCGGAGTGAAAAGATCTGCTTACCCTTCGGTTACCATTACGCCATTAAGCCGCCACTCTTTCCGAACGTCAGCCCCAATTTTCATACCAAAAACGGTATCATATTGTATCATCTTCAGATCTCGCCCGCAGATTAGGACCATATGTGGCTGAAATGATACGTCGGAGGGCTTCAAGAGCTGCTAGGACATCTTCACTGAGTTGTTGAGCCGGTCCTCCGGGCCGCTTGGCCTCACCTGATCTGAACAACCCGAACAAGGGGGCTTACAATGAAGCGGTTCCTTCTCGCCTCTGTCGCTCTGGCGGCTTTCGTTGCTCCGGCCGCGGCCGCTGACCTCGCCACCAAGTATCCGGTCAAGGCCATTGCCGCGCCGGTGTTCTCCTGGACTGGCTTCTACATCGGCGCCAACGCCGGTTACGGCGGCGACAAGTTCAATTACGATCTGTATGCCCTCACCGTCCCGGTCGCGAGCGCCAGCATCACCTCTTCCGGCTGGTTCGTCGGCGGTCAGCTCGGCTACAACTACCAGTTCGCCAACAACGTGGTCGTCGGCCTCGAGACCGACATCCAGTGGTCCGACATCTCCGGCACCGTGACCATCGGCCCGGTCTCGGCCGGTTCCACCGTCGACTACTTCGGCACCATCCGCGGCCGTCTGGGCTACGCCCTCGACCGGTTCCTGCCCTACATCACCGGCGGCGCGGCCTATGGCCGGACCTCGACCGACGTGAACTATCTGGTCGCCAGCGTCGGCAAGGCCACCACCAGCTGGGGCTGGACCATCGGCGGCGGCGTGGAATACGCCATCACCAACAACTGGACCTTCAAGACCGAGTACCTGTACGTCGACCTGGGCAGCGCCAACAACATCGGCTCCATCGGCGGCATCTCGCTCGACAACGACACCAAGTTCCACACCGTCAAGGCGGGTGTGAACTACAAGTTCTGATCCGTCCAAGCGGAAGAGACCGAAAGCCCGCCGGCATGCCCGGCGGGCTTTTTCATTGCCCGGCGCCGCCCGTCCTCTTCTGCGCCGGCCCCTCCGCCCGCTCCGGCCCGCGCGGTGGCCGCCACGCCGCGAAGGCCCCAGCCGGCGTTTTCAGGTTTCAACGCCGCGCGAAAATGCTCTAGCCTTGCGGCATGAGCGCTGACATTTCCTTCGATCGCGATTTCGACTCGCCCGCCGGCCAGGTGCGGCCCGTCACCGGGCGCGTGCGCCGCGTGGTGGCGCCGAATCCGTCCGCCTTCACCTTCACCGGAACATGCACCTACATCATCGGCCAGGGCGAGGTGGCGATTCTCGACCCCGGGCCCGACAGCCCGGAACATATCGCCGCCGTGCTCGACGCGGTGGCCGGGGAGAGCGTGTCCCACCTCGTGGTCACGCACACCCATCGCGACCATTCCCCCGCCGCCGCCGCCATCAAGGCCGCCACCGGCGCCAGCATTGTCGGCTGCGGCCCGCATCGCGCGGCGCGCCCGCTGCACATCGGCGAGATCAATCCCCTCGACGCCAGCGCCGACACCGACTTTCTCCCCGACCACCAGCTTGCCGACGGCGACACCATCTCCGGGCGCGGCTGGACGCTGACAGCGGTGGAGACCCCCGGCCACACCGCGAACCACCTCTCCTTCGCCCTGAAGGAAGACAGCCTGCTGTTCTCCGGCGACCATGTGATGGCGTGGGCGACCTCCATCGTCGCGCCGCCGGACGGCGCCATGGGCGACTACATCCGCTCCCTGGAGCGCCTCGGCGCGCGGGAGGAAACGATCTACCTGCCCGGCCACGGCGGCCCGGTTCGTGACGCTCCCGCCTTCGTGCGCGATTATCTCGACCACCGCATCGCCCGCGAGGTGGCCATTTTGCGAGGCCTGGAACGCGCGGCCGAGACCATTCCCGACCTGGTGCGCGGCATCTATATCGGGCTCGACCCGCGCCTCGTGGGGGCGGCCTCGCTCACGGTGCTGGCGCATCTGGAGCATCTGGTGGAGACCGGGCGCGTCCTCACCGACGGCCCGCCAGCCATCGACGGCCGCTTCCGTCTCGCCGCCTGACCCGGGCACCGGCCGGATTCCCAGACGGAGATCGCCCGAACATGTGCGGCCGCTTCGTCCAGCACCGCCCGCCGCTCGCCTATGCCGAGCACTTCGGGCTTGACCCCGCGGCGGCACTGCCCAATTGCCCGGCCCGCTACAATGCCGCCCCCACCCAGAACCTGATGGTGGTGCGCCTCCATCCGCACACCGGCGCGCTGGACCTCTCTCTGCTGCGATGGGGACTGGTGCCGTCCTGGGCCAAGGACCCGAGCGGTGGCGCCCGCCTCATCAACGCGCGCGCGGAGGGCGTCGCCGAGACGCCCTCCTTCCGCCAGTCCTGGTGGAAGAAGCGGCGCTGCATCGTGCCAGCCGATGGCTTCTACGAATGGCAGCGGCGCGACGGCGCCGCCCAACCCTTCTATATCGCGCCCGTGGATGGGCGCCCCCTGGGGTTCGCCGGCCTGTGGGACGGCTGGAAGGACCCGGCCACCGGCCACTGGCTGCGCACCTTCACGCTTCTCACCTGCCCGGCCAACGAAACCCTGCGGCCCCTTCACGCCCGCATGCCCGTGGTGCTCGCCGCATGCGACATCGCCACCTTCCTGTCAGCGGAGGACCCGCGCCCGCTGCTGCGTCCGGCCCCACCGGAGCAGCTCACCTTCTGGCCGGTCTCCACCGCGGTGAACGCGGTGCGCAACGACGACCCGGGGCTCATCGCACCGCTCCCACACCCCGTGTGACCGCCTGGCACGCGGTGCGCTGCGTCCGCCGCCACGCCCCACGGCAGGCGTCCCGGCCCGCTGCAGCGGAGGGTGAATGATTCCTCGCAAGCAAGAAAAGCCGCGACCGCAGTGTGAACAAACCGGCCGCCCCAGGCTGATCGGCGAGGGCGACCCATCGGCGAAGGCTGCCCGGCCAGCCACGCGCTTCGCCCCGCCGACGTCGGAGGCGCCTCCGTACACGCGCCGCCCGCGCCGTTCTCGCACCGCTGGCGCCGCGACAGACCCTCGCCCCTGCCCCCGCCGCGCAGCGCCCGCACGCGGACGGTAGAGCGGGACCATCCGGGCGCCGGCGGGCGGACGAGGGCCCGGCCCGCTGCGACTCAGAGCCGTTCGCCGCGCAGCAGCTTCGGCACCGCGCCGGTGAGCCCGGCGGCATCGCGGATGAACAGGCCCTTGAGGCGCGGCAGGCGGTCCACCAGGCCCAGCCCCACGTCGCGCACCGCCCGCAGCGCATCCGAATGGTTGGAGAACAGGCGGTTCAGGCCGTCGGTGGCCACTCCCATGGCCAGGGTGTCGAACCGCCGCCACCGCTGGTAGCGCTCCAGCACCTGGGGCGAGGCGAAGTCGAGTCCCAGCCGCGCGGCGTCGGTCACCGCCTCGGCCAGCGCCGCCACGTCGCGCAGCCCCATGTTGAGCCCCTGCCCGGCGATGGGGTGGATGAGATGGGCGGCATCCCCCACCAGGGCCAGTCGCTCGCCGATGAAGCTGCGCGCCATGGAGAAGCCCAGCGGATAGGGGCGCGGCCGCGTCACCGGCTTCACCCAGCCCAGGCGATGACCGAATCGCTGCTCCAGCTCTTCCTGGAACAGCGCGGCGGGCAGGGCCGACAGCCGCTCGGCATCGCGCGTGCGCTCGGTCCACACCACCGAGGAGCGGTTACCGGGCAGCGGCAGGATGGCGAACGGCCCCGGCGGCAGGAAATGTTCCTCGGCGCGGCCCTCGTGCGGGCGCTCATGCTCCACGGTGAAGGTGATGGCGCTCTGGCCATAGCCCCAGGACACGGTGTCGATGCCCGCCAGGGCGCGCAGCCGCGAGCGGGCGCCGTCGCAGGCCACGAGCAGGCTGGCCGACACCGGCCCGCCGGTGGCGGTGGTCAGGCCCACGCCCGCGCCCTCGGGCGCGAAGGCGGCCACCGTGTCGGCCTTGAGCGCGATGCCGGCGGCTTCGGCGGCGGCGATGAGGGCGGCCTGCAGCACCGCGTTCGGCACCATGTGGGCGAACGCCTCGCCGGGGGCCACGTCGCCATCGAAGGTCAGGAAGGTGGGCCGGGCCACGTCCTTCGGCCGGCTGTCGGTGACCACCATGGACTGGATCGGCTGCGCCTCGCCCGCGATCCGCTGCCACGCGCCAAGGGCGGTCAGCATGAGCCGGCCGCAGGCGGCGATGGCCGAGCAGCGCTCGTCGTCGATCACCGGCCTCGCCAGGGCGGGATCGAACAGGGCGATGCGCGCATCCGGGCCGAGCCCCTGCCGCAGCGCCAGGGCCAGGCTGAGCCCGGCCAGGCCGCCGCCGACGATCGCCACGTCGAAGGTCACCGCGGGCGCGAGAAAGGCGCCGGCCCCGGTGAAAGGCGACGGCGCGACGGCGGGCTCGAATGGGCCACTCATGGACGGGTCTCCTCACGAGATGTCGTTCGCGGATGATCGGACCGGCCGCATCCCGGCCGGCGGGCATCCGGGGCGCAGAATGCGGAATGCGCCTCACGTATACGGACTTGACGCGCCCCGAGGGCGCATGGCGTGTTCGTGCCTCCAGACATTCCCTGTCCCCGGCACCCGCTCGCGGCGTGCCTGGGCTCCTGCGAGGCCTTCCTTCATGACCGAAACGCCGTCTTCCGACGTTGCAGCGCTCTTGTCCATCCTCGACCTGGAGCAATTGGAGATCAATCTGTTCCGCGGTCGCAGCGGCAATCCGGGCGGCGGGCGGGTGTTCGGCGGCCAGGTGGTGGCCCAGGCCCTGGTGGCGGCGCGGCGCACCGTGAATGCGCCCCGCGTCACCCACTCGCTGCACGGCTACTTCCTGCTGGGCGGCGACCCCACCGTTCCCATCATCTACGAAGTGGACCGCATCCGCGACGGCCGCTCCTTCACCACCCGGCGCGTGGTGGCGATCCAGCACGGCAAGGCCATCTTCTCCATGGCGGTCTCGTTCGAGCTGGAGGAAGGCGGCTTCGAGCACCAGAGCACCATGCCCGAGGTGCCCATGCCGGAAGACCTGCCCCCGGACGAGGCCTGGCGGGCGCGGCTGCTGGCCCGCTTCCCCGAGGCCGCCACGCGCGACTGGATGGCCATCCGCCCCCTGGAGATCCGCCCGATCGCGCTGGAACCCTCCTATCTGGGCAGCACCGGCGGCGCCGGGCCGAGCCTGTGGGTGCGCGCCCGCGCGCCGCTGCCCGACGACCTGCCCATCCACCAGGCCGTGCTGGCCTTCGCGTCCGATTTCTCGCTGCTGCAGGCGGCGCTGCTGCCGCACGGGCGCTCGGTGTTCGACCGCGACATGCAGGTGGCGAGCCTCGACCACGCCTTGTGGTTCCATCGCCCGTTCCGCGCCGACGAATGGCTGCTCTACAGCCAGGAGAGCCCCGCCGCCTTCGGCTCCCGCGGATTCTGCCGGGGCGAGTTCTTCACCCGCGAGGGCGTCCTGGTCGCTTCGGCGGCGCAAGAAGGATTGATGCGGCGCATCCAATCCAAATGAACCCATTGCGACTAAACTTTGAACGTCTTTCGGGCACCATGCCTAGAAAATAGGCGCAGAAAGCGGCGACCTTCGGGCGCCGCCACAGCCCTGCCCCCCATGGCGAGAAAATAAGCAGCGGGACTCCCGCTCTCGCGGCACTTGGCACGTTCCTTGATTCCGTTCTGCGCAGGCTTGCCTGCCGCGGCGCGGATTTCCCCGTCCCGCTCGGCGGAGCCGACAGAAAACACCGGCTGGGCGGCACGCGAAGGTGAGCTTCGCGGGGCCGAGTCCACGGGCATCAGGGGACAGGGACCGATCCATGAAGATCGTCATGGCCATCATCAAGCCATTCAAGCTGGAAGAGGTGCGCGACGCCCTCACCGGTATCGGAGTGCACGGGCTGACCGTGACCGAGGTGAAGGGCTACGGACGGCAGAAGGGCCACACCGAAATCTACCGCGGCGCCGAATATGCGGTGAGCTTCCTGCCGAAGCTGAAGATCGAGGTGGCGGTCGCCGCCGACCAGGTTTCCAAGGTCGTGGAGGCGATCACCGCCTCGGCCAAGACCGGCCAGATCGGCGACGGCAAGATCTTCGTCCTCGCCATCGATCACGCCGTGCGCATCCGCACCGGCGAGACCGACGCCGACGCGCTTTGAGCCATCCTCTTTTCACGGAGCCTTCTTCCATGACGTTTAAGACGTGGACCCGCGCGGGCATTCCCGCGCTGCTGGCGGCGACGGCCTTCGCCCTGCCAGCCCTTGCCCAGCCCGACATGGCGCCGGCGGCCGCCTCTCCCGCCGCCGCCGCGGCGGTTTCCACCGTGAACAAGGGCGACGTGGCGTGGATGCTCACGTCCACCATCCTCGTCCTGCTGATGACGGTGCCCGGCCTCGCCCTGTTCTACGGCGGCCTCGTCCGCGCCAAGAACATGCTGTCGGTGTTCCTGCAGGTGCTCACCATCGCCGCCGTGCTGTTCATCGTCTGGGTGCTCTACGGCTACTCGCTGGCCTTCACCTCCGGCAACGCCTTCATCGGCGGCTTCGAGAAGGCGTTCCTCGCGGGCGTCACCGTGGACAGCCTGGCTGACACCTTCACCAAGGGCGTGCAGATCCCCGAGTTCGCCTTCATCGCCTTCCAGGCGACCTTCGCCGCGATCACGCCGGCGCTGGCCATCGGCGCCTTCGCGGAGCGCACCAAGTTCCCGGCGGTGATCCTGTTCGCCGTGCTGTGGGCCACCTTCGTCTACTTCCCGATCGCCCACATGGTGTGGTTCTCGGAAGGCTATCTGTTCACCCTCGGCGCCCTGGACTTCGCCGGCGGCACGGTGGTGCACATCAATGCCGGTATCGCCGGTCTGGTGGGCTGCATCATCGTCGGCAAGCGCATCGGCTACGGCAAGGAGCAGCTTCCGCCCCACTCGCTGGTGTTCACCCTGGTCGGCGCCTCGCTGCTGTGGGTCGGCTGGTTCGGCTTCAACGCCGGCTCCAACCTGGAAGCCAACAGCCTCACCGCTCTGGTGGTGGTCAACACCATCCTCGCCACCGCCGGCGCCATCGTGGGCTGGCTGCTGATCGAATGGCTGGTGCGCGGCAAGCCCTCCGCCCTCGGCGCGGCGTCCGGCGCGGTGGCCGGCCTCGTGGCCATCACCCCGGCGTGCGGTGCCTCCGGCCCGGTCGGCGCCATCGTGCTCGGCATCGTCGCGGCGCTGGTCTGCTTCTTCTTCTGCACCGCGGTGAAGAACGCGCTCGGCTATGACGACAGCCTGGACGTGTTCGGCGTCCATGGCGTCGGCGGCATCATCGGCGCCATCGGCACCGGCATCCTGGTGTCCCCGGCCCTCGGCGGCGCCGGCGTCGCCGACTACTCCATGGGCCATCAGGTGTGGGTGCAGACCCAGGCCACCCTGGTCACCGTGGTCTGGTCGGGCGTGGTGTCCGCGATCATCTTCTTCCTGGTCAACATCGTCGTCGGCCTGCGGCCGAGCGTGGATGTGGAGCGCGAAGGCCTCGACATCAACGAGCACGGCGAGCGCGCCTACCACTCGTGAGCTGACATTCCAGGCGCGGGGGCGTCACCGCCCCCGCGCCGCTCCCGGCCCTGTCCGGTCCCAAATAAAAAGAGGGGAACCAACGGACCCCGGCGCTTCCAGGCGCCGGGGTCTTTTTGCTTGAGCGCTCATGCGGCGGCGACCCGCGCCCATCTGCGGGCTTTTCCCGGCGCGGGCCGCCTGCTAGAAGCCGGCCTTCGGATTGAACCACCGGCTTGAGGATGACCCACGCCATGCAGGGCGGGACGCCATGGCCGCGCAAGCGCCAGATCTGCGCGCCCCCGCACCGCGCGCGGCGGACAGCGGCGACGCGAATTATCGGCCCGGTCCCCCGCCGGCGCGCCTGAGCGCGCGGGGGAGCCGGGAGCCCTTGCCGCGATCCCCTTTCGGCCGCCGACGGCCTTCCTATCCCGAGTCCCGATCCATGACCGACACCACGCCCGCCTCCGCCGCGCCCGACTATTCCAAGACCCTGCTGCTGCCGGAAACCGACTTTCCCATGCGCGGCGGCCTGCCCAAGAAAGAGCCGGAGCTGCTGGAGCGCTGGCAGCGCCTCGGCCTCTACGCCCGCCTGCGCGAGGCTGGCCGCGGCCGCCCGCGCTTCGTGCTGCACGACGGTCCGCCCTATGCCAATGGCAACATCCACATCGGCCACGCGCTCAACAAGATCCTGAAGGACGTGGTGACCCGCTCCCAGCAGATGCTGGGCCACGATTCCAACTACGTGCCGGGCTGGGACTGCCACGGCCTGCCCATCGAGTGGAAGATCGAGGAAGAGAACTACCGCAAGAAGGGCAAGGCCAAGCCGGACCTGTCCGACGCCGCCGCCATGGTGGCGTTCCGCCAGGAATGCCGTGCCTTCGCCCAGCACTGGCTGGATATCCAGCGCGCCGAGTTCAAGCGCCTCGGCGTGGAAGGCGACTGGGACCACCCCTACACCACCATGGCGTTCGCGGCCGAAGCGCAGATCGCCCGCGAGATCATGAAGTTCGCCGACAACGGCCTGCTCTATCGCGGCTCCAAGCCGGTGATGTGGTCGGTGGTGGAAAAGACCGCCCTGGCCGAGGCGGAGGTGGAATACCAGGACTTCACGAGCGACACGGTGTGGGTGAAGTTCCCGGTGGCCTCCGGCGTCCGCGACGACCTCGGCGGCGCCAGCGTGGTGATCTGGACCACAACGCCCTGGACCTTGCCCGGCAACCGGGCGATCTCCTTCTCCTCCAAGATCGCCTATGGCCTCTATGAGGTGACCGAGGCGCCCGCAGACAATTGGGCCGCCGCCGGAGATCGGCTGATCCTGGCCGACAAGCTGGCCGACGACGTGTTCCGGCAGGCCCGCGCCACCGCCTTCGTGCGCGTGCGCGACGTGAGCGCGACGGAGCTGGCCGGCCTCGTCGCGGCCCATCCGCTCGCCGCTCTCGGCTACGGCTTCCAGGTGCCGCTGCTGGATGGCGACCATGTGACCGACGATGCCGGCACCGGCTTCGTCCACACCGCGCCCAGCCATGGCCGCGAGGACTTCGAGATCTGGACCCACAACCGGCGCTTTCTGGAGGAGCGCGGCATCAGCCCCGCCATCCCCTATCCGGTCGACGAGGACAGCTTCTACACCACCCAGGCGCCCGGCTTCGAGGGCCGGCGCGTCATCACCGAGAAGGGCGAGAAGGGCGATGCCAACGGCGCCGTCATCGAGGCGCTGATCGCGGCCGGCAACCTGCTGGCGCGCGGGCGGGTGAAGCACCAGTATCCCCATTCCTGGCGGTCCAAGAAGCCGGTGATCTTCCGCAACACGCCGCAATGGTTCATCGCCATGGACCAGGACATCCGCAACGGCGACGGCACCCCGGCCGAGCGACCGGCCACCCTCGCCGGCAACGATCCCGACACCCTGCGCGCCCGCGCGCTGGCCGGCATCAAGACCGTCGAATGGGTGCCCGCCGCCGGCGAAAACCGCATCACCGGCATGATCGCCAACCGGCCCGACTGGGTGGTGTCGCGCCAGCGGGCCTGGGGCGTGCCCATCGCCGTGTTCGTCAAGGAGCGGGGCGACGGGTCGGTGGAGATCCTGAAGGACCCGGAGGTGAACGCCCGCATCGCCGCCGCCTTCGAGGCCGAGGGGGCCGACGCCTGGTTCAAGGAGGGCGCCACCGCGCGCTTCCTGGGCGCGCGTGCCGCCGAGGGCTGGGCCAAGGTCAACGACGTGCTGGACGTGTGGTTCGATTCCGGCTCCACCCACACCTTCACCCTGGAGGCCCGGCCCGACCTGAAGGCGACGCGCGCGCCCAATGGCCGCGACAAGGTGATGTATCTCGAGGGCTCGGACCAGCATCGCGGCTGGTTCCACTCGTCCCTTCTTGAGAGCTGCGGCACCCGCGGCCGCCCGCCCTACGACGCGGTGCTGACCCACGGCTTCGTGCTGGACGAGGACGGGCGCAAGATGTCCAAGTCGCTCGGCAACGTCACCTCGCCCCAGGACGTCATCAAGACCTCCGGCGCCGACATCCTGCGCCTGTGGGTCTGCGCCTCGGACTATTCCGACGACCTGCGCATCGGCCCGGAAATCCTGAAGACCACGGCGGACACCTATCGCAAGCTGCGCAACACCCTGCGCTGGCTGCTGGGCTCGCTGCACCACTTCCGACCCGACGAGCGGGTGGCGTTCGCCGACATGCCGTCGCTCGAGCGCTTCATCCTGCACCGGCTGAGCGAGCTCGACGGCGAGATCCGCGCCGCCTACCGTGCCTTCGACTACAAGAAAGTTCACGCGCTGCTCACGCAGTTCATGAACATCGAGCTGTCGGCCTTCTATTTCGACGTGCGCAAAGACGCGCTCTATTGCGATCCACTGTCCTCGCTCACCCGCAAGGCCGCCCTGACGGTGCTGGACGAGACCTTCAACCGGCTCGTGACCTGGCTGGCGCCCATCATGCCCTTCACCACCGAAGAGGCCTATCTCGCCCGCACCGGCGACGAAGCGGGCTCGGTGCACCTGCTGGCGTTCCCCGACACGCCGCCGGACTGGCGCGACGGCACGCTGGCGGAGCAGTGGCGCAAGGTGCGGCAGGTGCGCCGGGTGGTGCTCGGCGCGCTGGAGGTGGAGCGGGCGCAGAAGCGCATGGGCTCGTCGCTGGAGGCGGCGCCCGTGGTCCATGTGAGCGACGAGGCCCTGGCCGATGCCTTCGCCGGCCTCGACCTCGCCGAGATCTGCATCACCAGCGCTGCCACCCTGGTGCGCGACGCCGGCCCCGCCGATGCCTTCCGCCTGGCCGAGGTGCCGGGGGTGGCGGTGGAGCCGGCCCGCGCCGTGGGCCGCAAGTGCGCCCGCTCCTGGAAGATCTCGCCGGAGGTGGGCGCCGACCCGCACTTCCCCGACGTGACGCCGCGCGACGCCGCCGCTCTGCGGGAATTCTACGCCACCGCCGCCGCCTGAGGCCCGGAGCCCCGCCGCCATGCCGATGACGCCCTCTTCGTCGCGTATCGCCCTGGGCCTGCTGAGCGCCCTGGCGGTGCTGGTGGCCGACCAGGTCACCAAGGGCTGGGCCATGGCCTTCATGGCGGCGCATGGGCCGGGGGTGGTGCCGGTCACCGCCTTTTTCGACCTGGTGGCCCTGTGGAACACCGGCATCAGCTATGGCCTGTTCCCCCAGGGCGAGGCCGGGCGCTGGGTGCTGGTGGCCATCAAGGTGGTGGCGGCGCTGGCGTTCGCCGCATGGCTGACGCGCGCCCACCGGCGGGTGGAGGCGCTCGGCCTCGGCCTGCTCATCGGCGGCGCCATCGGCAATGCGGTGGACCGGGTGGTGTACGGCGCGGTGTTCGACTTCATCGCGCTGCACGCCTTCGGCTACCGCTGGTACGTGTTCAACGTGGCCGATGTGGCGGTGGTTGCCGGTGTCGGCCTGCTGCTTTACGATGCTTTCTTCGGGCGTGCCTCAAAAACGCCGCCCTCGCCGCCACCAATGTCACCCCATTCTGAAGCTGAGCGCGAGCCTTGAGGGGAGCACCATGCCCGTGAGCCCGACATCCCGGCCCGATGCCGTGACACTGGCGAGGCCGATGCACCGTCCGACGACGACCCGTCCGTCCGCGTGGACCGTCTCCGGCGCCCTGTCCCTGGGCGTCGCCCTGGGGGTGGCGTTCGCCGCCCTCTCCCCCCGCCCGGCGGCGGCGGAGGACGAGTTCACCTCCAATCCCGTGCAGAGCATGATGCAATTGTTCGGGTTTGCCGAGGAGAAGGAAAAGCCCGAGATCGACTATCGCGAGCGCGCGCCGCTGGTGGTGCCGCCGGCCAACGCCGTCGGCACGCTGCCCAGCCCGCAGGATGCCGCCCACCGGGCAAATCCCAATTGGCCCAAGGACCCGGACATCGCGCGCCGCCAGCGCGAGGCCGCCGCCGCCAATGCCCCCGTGGTCCGCGACGACCCGGGCCGTCCCTTGATGCCCTCGGAGCTGAACAAGGGCCGCAAGAAGATTCTCGGCGTCATCCCCACCGAGCCCGCGCCCACGGGCACCACCCGCGACGAGCTGATGCCCAACCAGCTCGGTTCCAAGGGCTGGTTGCCGAGCCTCGGCGGCGAGAAGGAAAAGCCGCTGACCTTCAACGGCGAGCCGACCCGCGAAAGCCTGCTCCAGCCGCCGCCGGGCTACCAGACCCCGGCCCCCAACGCCCCCTATGGCGTGGTGGAGAAGAAGCAGGAGCAGTGGAAGCTGCCGACCCTGTTCGACCGGACCAACTGATCCGCGCAGGGGCTAGGCCGCCCCGTGTCGGGCGGCGGCGGGCGTTCGGCGGCCGAGCGCATCCCCACCCTGCGGTGGGGGCGGCGCATGCCGCAACAGGGACCGCCCGGACCCTCGAACCCCTCAAAAGCTCCAGCCGGCCCCTGGCCTTCGCCGGCAAAGCGCCTATCTTTCTTGAAGCGCGTGCGCCTTCTGGCGCGCGTCATGCCGGAAGATCCGTCACGTGAAGATGAGCCGTATCGCCATGGTCGCCATCCTTGCCGCGAGCGCGGCTGCGCTTGCTCCCCGCGCCAGTTCGGCCGCGGGTCCCGACATTTCCGAATTCAAGCTCGACAACGGCCTTCAGGTGATGGTCATTCCCGACCATCGCACCCCCGTGGTCACCCACATGGTCTGGTACAAGGTGGGGTCGGCCGACGAGCAGCCAGGCAAGTCGGGCATCGCCCATTTCCTGGAGCACCTGATGTTCAAGGGCACCGAGACCCACCCCCAGGGTGCGTTCTCGGCCGAGGTGGCGCGCCTGGGCGGCCAGGAGAACGCCTTCACCTCCCAGGACTACACCGCCTATTTCCAGCGGGTGGCCAAGGAGCACCTTGAGAAGGTGATGGGCTTCGAGGCCGACCGCATGACCGGGCTCAAACTGTCCGACGAAGTGGTGCTGCCCGAGCGCGACGTGGTGCTGGAAGAGCGCCGCATGCGCACCGACAACGAGCCCTCCGCCCGGCTCGGCGAGATCCTGCAGGCCACCACTTATGTGAACCACCCCTACCAGCACCCGATCATCGGCTGGGAGCACGAGATCAAGCAGCTGAACCGGGAAGACGCCCTGGCCTTCTATCGCCGCTATTACGCGCCCAACAACGCGCTGCTGGTGGTGGCCGGCGACGTGAACGCGGACGAAGTGCGCGCGCTCGCCGAGAAGACCTATGGAAAGGTGGCCCGCGCCGACACCCCGCCGCGCAACCGCCCGCAGGAGCCGGAGCCGCAGGCCCATCGCCGGGTTGCCCTGGCCGATGCCCGCGTCGCCCAGCCCAGCGTCCAGCGCTCCTACCTGGTGCCGTCCGACCGCACCGCCGCGGCGGGCGAGGCCGAGGCGCTGGAGGTGCTGGCGCAGATCCTCGGCGGCGGCCAGACCGGTCGGCTCTATCGCACCCTGGTGGCCGAGAAGGGCATCGCCGCCGGTGCCGGCGCCTGGTATCAGGGCACGTCCTATGACGCCACCCGCTTCGTGGTCTATGCCAGCCCCCGGCCCGACGTGAGCCTGGAGACCCTGGAGGAGGCCCTCGACGCCATCGTCGCCGACATCGCGGCCAACGGTGTCGACGAGCTGGAGCTGAAGCGGGCCAGGAGCCGGCTGACCGCCGACATGGTGTATGCCCAGGACAATCAGGCGACCCTGGCGCGCATCTATGGCGCCGCCTGGGCCACCGGCACCAGCGCCGAAGAGGTGCGCACCTGGCCCGACCGGGTGAAGGCGGTGAGCGCCGCCGACGTGCAGGCCGCCGCCCGGCGCTACCTGACCACCAACCGCGCGGTGACGGGGCACCTGAAATCGGCGCCCCCAGCGGCCGCGCCCCAGGCGGACGCGCCCAAGACAGGCGCGCCCAAGACGGACGCGCCCAAGACGGACGCCCTCAAGAAGGATGATCGCTCGTGAGGGCCCTGCCCCGCGGTTGCGCCCGCTGGCCCCTCCGGGCCGGCGGCTGGCTTTTTCTCGTGATGGTGACGATGGCTCTCTCCCTCATTTCCGACACCGCGGCCCAGGCGCAGTCGAGCCGCATCACCGCGGTGACGAGCCCCGGCGGCATCAAGGCCTGGCTGGTGCATGACACCACCCTGCCGCTCATCGCCATGGAATTCGCCTTCCTCGGCGGCGCCGCGCAGGACGGGCCGAAGACGGTTGGCCTTGCCAATCTCACCGCCTCCCTGCTCGACGAGGGCGCGGGCGACCTCGATGCCCAGGCGTTCCAGCAGAAGCTGGCCGAGCATGCGGTGGAACTGCATTTCGATGCCGGCCGCGACGAGACCCGCGGCTCGCTGCGCACGCTCTCGGAGAACCGGGACGTGGCGTTCGACCTGCTGCGCCTCGCCGTCACCAAGCCGCGCTTCGACGACGAGGCGATCGAACGGGTCCGCGCGGCGCTGATGGCGGGCCTGCGCCGCCGCTCCACCGAGCCCAACGCCATCGCCGGCGACCGCTGGTATGCGCTGGCCTTCCCCGGCCACCCCTATGGCCGGCCGGTGGATGGCACTCTGGAAAGCGTGCCCGGCCTGACCCGGGACGACATCGCCGCCTTCGCGCGGCGGACGCTGGCGCGCGCCAACCTGCGGGTGGCCGTGGTGGGTGACATCTCCGCCGAGGAGCTGGGCCAGCGGCTCGACGCGGTGTTCGGCGCACTCCCCGCCCAGGCGGAGCTGACGCCGGTGGCCAACGTCACGCCGCAGAAGATCGGCACCGTGGATGTCATCCCGCTCGACGTGTCGCAATCGGTGGTGGTGATGGGCACCGTGGGCCTGGAGCGGCGCGACCCGGACTTCATGGCCGCCTATGTGCTCAACCACATCCTTGGCGGCAGCGCCTTCTCGTCGCGGCTGTTCAAGGAGGTGCGGGAGGCCCGTGGGCTCGCCTATTCGGTCTATTCCTACCAGGTGGCCCTGGCCCATGTGGGCCTGTGGTTCGCCGGCACCGCCACCAAGAATGAGCGGACGGCGGAATCCGTCGCCCTCATCACCTCGGAGTTCCAGCGCATCCTCGACCAGGGGCCGACCCCCGAGGAGCTGACCGAGGCCAAGAGCTACCTGACCGGCAGCTACGCGCTGCGGTTCGACACCTCTTCCAAAGTGGCGGGGCAGCTGCTGCAGATTCAGCTCGACGACCTCGGCATCGACTACGTGGACCGCCGCAACGCCCTGGTGGAGGCGGTGACGCTGGACGACATCAAGCGTGTCGCCGGCCGCCTCGCCACCGCCCGCAAGGCGCTGGTGGTGGTGGTGGGCAAGCCTGTCGGCCTCTCCGGCGGCTGATCGCCGTGGGACCGCGGAATCGGTGCCCGGCCGCGCCGCCGGGCGCCGATTCACCATGTTTCCCGCTTTTGGTAACCAAAGGGTAAAAAGCGCCCGTCCTCCGGTACGCTCATGCGGCACGGTTTGCTATAACCCTTGCCGAGATGGACAGGCCTATGGAGATGAGCGACATGGCTCTTGCGCAAGCAGGCACCCCCGCACACGGCCTCGTCGGCTTGGCCCTGGCGCTGGCGCTGGCGGGATGCGCGTCGGGCGAGGGATTGGACGGAGCCTTCGGCGCCCAGGATACGGGCGTCGCCACCGGCAACGCCGCCGGCGTTTCCAGCGCCGCCACCCCGGCCCTCACCGTGGGCACGGGCGCCAATGCGGTGACCTATTCCTGCCCCACCGTGACCGTGCGCACCGGTGCCGGAACCTGGCAGGTGGCCGACGGCTCGGGCGCCCTGCGCTACCAGGGCAATGTGGGCCAGCTCGCCCGCGAATGCGCCATCGCCGGCCAGACCATGACAGTCAAGGTGGGTATCGAGGGCCGCCTGCTGCTCGGCGAGAAGGGCGCGCCGGGCACGGTGCGCGTGCCCATCCGCGTGGCGGTGGTGGAGGAAGGACCCACCCCCAGGACCGTCACCACCAAATTCTTCACCGTGCCGGTGGAAGTGCCTCCCGGCCAGCCCCATTCCGCCTTCACCGTGGTGGAGGACCAGATCGCCTTTCCGCTGCTGAAGCCGGAGGATCTGGAGCGCTACGTGATCTATGTGGGCTACGACCCGCAGGGCGAGAAGGAGAAGCCGGCGGCGCGGCCACGCGCCCGGCCGGTCGCCGCCGCCAAGCCGAAGCCGGCCAGCGATGAACCGCCCCCCGCGGCGCCGGCGCCGGCGCGATCGGACCCCGGCGCGCCCAAGGGCGACGTGTTCGGCCCGCCGCCCTCCGCCTCCACCAGCACTCCCGCGAGTTCGTCGGGCAGCGGGGCGTTCTCCACGCCGCCCTCATCGAGCGCATTCGAACCGCCGCCGCGCTGAGCGGCCCGCGCCGAGGCGCGCCGGACACGGCGCGCCCGAGGTTGACGTTTGCTCGGTTTTGCTTATTGTTCAATTGAAATTGCCTATCGAGCGGATTCGGAGCTGGCTCCGGCGCCGCTCGCGGCAATGTTTCGGATGATCCCTGCGGGAGAGACCGGCTGCGCGCCTTATGGCGGGCAGAACCGGCGCCGAAGGCGCAACCGCCCCGGAACCGCTCAGGCCAATGGACCGCAGGGGGACGACGCTCTGGAAAGCAGCCACGGGTCCGCCCCTGGCTCACCGAAGGAGTAAGCCGAGCCGGTCCACACGGCACGGTGAAATCTCTCAGGTTCCGCAGACAGAGGGGGCGCCGCTGGGACTTTACTGTCCCGAGACCTGGCGCTTTCCCCGGAGCCGCGATGACGGACGCCGTCGATCCCCTCGTCAGCACCCTGCTGCACACCACCCCCCTGTTCGCCGCCCATGTGGCGCTCGGCGCGCGCATCGTGCCGTTCGCCGGCTATGAGATGCCGGTGCACTATGCCGAGGGCATCCTCGCCGAGCATCTGTGGACCCGCGCCCACGCCGGCCTGTTCGATGTGTCGCACATGGGTCAGGCGCTGCTGGAAGGACCGGACCACGCCACCACCGCCCGGGCCCTCGAAGCCCTGGTGCCGGCGGACATTCTCACCCTTGCCCCCGGCCGCCAGCGCTATTCGCAGCTGCTGGACCCGTCCGGCGGCATCATCGACGACCTGATGGTGAGCCGCCCGCCCGCGCCGGACGCCGACGGCCAGTTGCTGCTGGTGGTGAACGCGGCCCGCAAGTCTGTCGATTTCGCCCACCTCGCCGCCCACCTGCCGCCGTCGGTGCGGCTTTCGCCCCACTATGCGCGCGCCCTCATCGCCGTGCAGGGGCCGCAGGCGGCCACCGCCCTCGCCCGCCATTGCCCGGAGGCCGCCGCGCTCGACTTCATGGCCGCCACCCCGGCGCGCTTCGACGGCATCGCCGTGCACCTCTCCCGCTCCGGCTACACCGGCGAGGACGGCTTCGAGATCGCTTTGGCGGACACCGACGCCGCCCCCGTGTGGGCGGCGCTGCTGGCGGAACCGGAGGTGAAGCCGATCGGTCTCGGCGCCCGCGACAGCCTGCGCCTGGAAGCCGGCCTGTGCCTGTATGGCCACGACATCGACCTCTCCACCTCGCCGGTGGAAGCGGCCCTGGCCTGGTCGATCCAGGCCCGCCGCCGGGCCGAAGGGGGCTTTCCCGGCGCCGCGCGCATCCAGGCGGAACTGGCCGACGGCCCGGCGCGACTGCGCGTGGGCCTGCGGCTGGATGGCCGCGCCCCGGCCCGGGAGGGCGCGGACATCCTCCATGCCGGCTCTGTTGTCGGCACGGTGACGTCCGGCGGCTTCGCGCCGAGCCTCCAGGCCGCCGTCGCCATGGGCTATGTGCCGCCGGCGCTGGCCACGCCCGGCACCCGTCTCGATCTCCTGGTGCGCGGCAAGGCGCTGGCGGCCACCGTCGCCGCGCTTCCCTTCGTGCCGACGCGCTATGCGCGCAAACCGTCCAAAGAGGCCTGAAGCATGACTGAACTGCGCTACAGCAAGGACCATGAATATGTGCGCGTGGAGGGCGAGACCGCTCTCGTGGGCATTTCCCACTATGCCCAGGGCCAGCTCGGGGACGTGGTATTCGTGGAGCTGCCCGACCTCGGCAAGGTGGTGAGCCAGGGCCAGGAAGTGGCGGTGGTGGAAAGCGTGAAGGCGGCAAGCGAGGTCTACGCCCCCGTTTCCGGCGAGGTGATCGCCGTGAATGGCGAGCTGGAGGGCAATCCGGCGCTGGTGAACGCCGCGCCGGAGAGCGACGGCTGGTTCCTGAAGCTCAAGATCGCCAACCCCGCCGAGCTCGACGGCCTGATGGACGAAGCCGCCTATGCGGCGTTCGTCGCCAGCCTCGGCTGAAGCCCCGGGCAAGCGAGGCTGACCCATGGCCCACGACTATCGCGCCACCATCCGCTGGAGCCGCGACGGCGCCGTCTTCACTGATGGGCGCTATTCGCGCGCCCATGTCTGGGCCTTCGACGGCCTGGAGGTGCCCGGCTCATCCGCCCCCGCCTCGGTGCGCCCGCCCTTCTCGCGCGAGGATGCGGTGGACCCGGAAGAGGCGCTGGTGGCGGCCGCATCGAGCTGCCACATGCTGTTCGCCCTGGATTTCGCCCGCAAGGCCGGCTTCCGGGTGGACAGCTACGAGGATGCCGCCTTCGGCATCATGACCGCCAATGCCCAGGGCCGCCTGTTCCTCTCCCGCATCACCCTCGCCCCGGTGATGGTGTTCTCCGGTGCGAAGGCCCCCACCGACGCCGACGTGGCGGCGCTGCACCACGCCGCCCACGAGGCCTGCTACGTGGCGCACTCCCTGCGCGCCGAAATCGTCATCGACCATCACCATCTCACGGTGTGAGCCCCGACCATGCGCTATCTCCCCCTCACCCCCGAGGACCGCGCCGAGATGCTGGCGCGCATCGGCGCCGGCTCCATCGACGCCCTGTTCGCCGATATTCCGGCAGCCCAGCGCACGGTGGCGCTGGCACCCCTGCCCCGCGCCCAGGGCGAGCTGGAGGTGGAACGGGCCATCTCGCGACTCGCCGCGCGCAACGTGCCGGCCGGATCGGTGCCGTTCTTCCTCGGTGCCGGCGCCTATCGCCACCATGTGCCGGCCACGGTGGATCACCTGATCCAGCGCTCGGAATTCCTCACCTCCTACACCCCCTACCAGCCCGAGATCGCCCAGGGCACGCTGCACTACCTGTTCGAGTTCCAGACCCAGGTGGCGGAGCTGACCGGAATGGAGGTGGCCAACGCCTCCATGTATGACGGCTCCACCGCCGCCGCCGAGGCGGTGCTGATGGCCCATCGCATCACCAGGCGGCGCACCGCGGTGCTGGCGGGCAATCTCCACCCCCACTATCGCGCCACCATCGAGACCGTCTCGCGCTATGCCGACGACGCGGTGCGCGCGCTGCCGGCCCGGCCGGAAGGGGGCGAAGACCTCCTCGGCGCCATCGACGGAACCGTGTCCTGCGTGGTGGTGCAGAGCCCGGACGTGTTCGGAAACCTGGTCGACCTCGCCCCCATCGCCGCCGCCGCCCATGCGGCGGGCGCGCTGCTGGTGGCGGTGGTGACGGAGGCGGTGGCGCTGGGGCTGGTGGAGCCGCCCGGCGCCCAGGGCGCCGACATCGTGGTGGGGGAAGGCCAGTCGCTCGGCAACGCCCTCAATTTCGGCGGTCCCTATGTGGGCCTGTTCGCCACGCGCCAGAAATACGTGCGGCAGATGCCCGGCCGCCTCGCCGGCCAGACCGTGGATGCCGAGGGCCGGCGCGGCTTCGTGCTCACCCTCTCCACCCGCGAGCAACACATCCGGCGCGAGAAGGCGACCTCCAACATCTGCACCAATTCCGGCTTGTGCGCGCTGGCCTTCACCATTCATCTCACGCTGCTGGGCCAGGCCGGCCTCGCCCGGCTGGCGCGGCTCAACCATGAGGCGGCCTGCGACCTTGCCGACCGGCTCGCCGCGGTGCCGGGGGTCAGCGTGCTCAACCCCGCCTTCTTCAACGAGTTCACGGTGCGCCTGCCGGTTGCGGCCGCACCGGTGGTGGAGCGCCTCGCGGAGCGCGGCATCCTGGCCGGCGTGCCCTATGCGCGCCTTGCGCCCGACGCCGGCCATGACGACCTGCTGCTGGTGGCCGCCACCGAGGTGACCACCGAGGCCGACCGCGCCGCCTACGCCGCCGCCCTCGCCGCGGTGCTGGCATGAGCCGCGCCGCCCGCATCCCCGTTCCCGGAGCCCTGTCATGAACCGCGAAGGCCGTGGCGCGACCGCGCCGGTCGCCCCCCTGCCCACCCCGCTGCCCTCCCCCTTGCCCGCGGCGCCGGACACCTTCACCGGCAACCGCGCCCTCGACCTGGAAGAGGGCCTCATCTTTGAGATCGGCCGCGCGGAGGTCACCGGCGTCGACCTGCCGGAGCCCAAGGGCACCCCCGATCGCCTCGGCGGCCTCGGGCGCGCGAGGCCGCCGGCGCTGCCCGGCCTGTCAGAGCCGGAGGCGATGCGCCATTACGTGCGCCTGTCGCGCATGAATTATGGCATCGACAGCGGCCTGTTCCCGCTCGGCTCGTGCACCATGAAGCACAATCCGCGGCTCAACGAGAAGCTGGCGCGCCTGCCGGGCTTCGCCGACGTGCATCCGCTGCAGCCGGCCTCCACCGTCCAGGGGGCGCTGGCGCTGATGGGAGAGCTGGCGCGCTATCTGCTGGCGCTCACCGGCATGGCGGCGGTGGCGCTTCCACCCAAGGCCGGCGCCCATGGCGAGTTGACGGGCATGATGGCGATCAAGGCCGCCCACCTGGCCCACGGCAGCGCCCGCCACATCGTGCTAGTGCCGGAGAGCGCCCACGGCACCAATCCGGCCACCGCCGCCCAGATCGGCTATACGGTGAAGGCCATTCCGGCCCGGGCCGACGGCACCGTTGACCCGCAGGCGGTGCGCGACGCGCTGACGCCCGAGGTCGCCGCGCTGATGCTCACCAATCCCAACACCTGCGGCCTGTTCGAGCGCGACGTGGTGGAGATCGCCGCCGCCGTGCACGAGGCGGGCGCCTATTTCTATTGCGATGGCGCCAACTTCAACGCCATCCTCGGCAAGGTGCGCGTGGCCGACCTCGGCGTCGATGCCATGCATATCAACCTGCACAAGACCTTCTCAACCCCCCACGGCGGCGGCGGTCCCGGCGCCGGGCCGGTGGTGCTCTCCCCGGCACTGGCGCCGTTCGCTCCGGTGCCGGCGCTGGTGGAGCGGAACGGCGCGTTCGCCCTGGTGGAGGACGCCGGCGCGGCAGGGGCGGAACAGGCGCTCGGCCGCATGAGCGCCTTCCATGGCCAGATGGGCATGTTCGTCCGCGCCTTCGCCTGGATGCTCTCCCACGGCGCCGACGGCATGCGCCAGGCCTCCGAGGATGCGGTGCTGGCCGCCAATTATGTGCGCGCCAGCCTCCAGGACCTCATCACCGCGCCGTTTGCCGACCGCCCGGCCATGCACGAGGCGCTGTTCGACGATGCCTGGCTCGCCGGCACCGGCCTTACCACCCTCGACGTCGCCAAGGCGCTGATCGACGAGGGGTACCACCCCATGACGGTCTATTTTCCGCTGGTGGTTCACGGGGCCATGCTGATCGAGCCCACCGAGAGCGAATCGAAGGCGTCCCTCGACCTGTTCATCGCGGCGCTGCGCGACCTCGCCCTCGCGGCCAAGGCGGGCGACACCGAGCGCTTCCTCGGCGCCCCCCATTACGCGCCGCGCCGGCGCCTGGACGAAACCCGGGCCGCCCGCGCCCCGGTGCTGCGCTGGACGCCGGCTGCGCCCTTGTCTGACGCGGCGGAATGAATCTGACGCAGCGGAATGAAAAAGGCCGGTGAGCACGCCTCACCGGCCTTTTTCATGCAATCACGGCATATCGTCCCGCCGCCGTGGGGAGGCGGGATCAGTCGCGTGGCCTTCAGCGGCCCGGGCTGCTCAGAGCCAGGATGCGCTTGGAGACGAAAATCGCGGCGGGAATCGCGAGCAGGGCACCGATCCCGGCGGCGATGGGAATCGCGCGCGCATCCGCCTGCGCCGTGCTCGTCACGACCAGGACGATGAGGATCAGGGTGCCGGCGAAAGCGACAGCCAGGATAGACCAGATGAGAATCGCGAGCTTCAGCATGGCACACCATCTTTCTTGGAGGCGCTCAATATATGGCCAACGAGGCGGAGCTGCTTGACCTCGATCAACAAAAGCACACCCCTGCGTCACCTCGCCCTATGGGAATGGCCCCAGCCCCATCGGGTCCGCCGCCCGCGGCGGCCCGTTCACCGTTCGCGGAGAATCGGGAACGGGGAACCCCGGCCGGGATCAGGCCGGCGGCGCGAACCTGAGGCCGATGCCGATGCGGTTCCAGGCGTTGATCGTGGCGATGGTGACGGTCAGGAACAGCGCCTCGTCTTGCGTGAACTCGGCCCGCACGGCCGCCCACGCCTCATCCGAGGCGGCCTCGGCGTGGAGATGCGTCAATTCCTCGGTGAAGGCCAGCGCCGCCCGTTCCCGGGCCGAGAACAGGCCGGAATCGCGCCAGGCCGCGAGCAGGTCCAGCTTGGCCTGGGCGACACCCGCCTTGCGGGCGACGGACAGGTGGAACGCCAGGCAGAAGGCGCAGCCGTTGAGCTGCGATGCCCGCAGCTTCACCAGCTCGGTCAGCCCCTTGTCGAGGCCGGTGGCGTCCACGGCCTTGGTGATGGCGGCGAGGCCGGCATAGACATCCGGCGCAGCGGCGGTGAACGCCTGATAGCCGGGGCGGGCGGAAGCTTCGGTCACGGGCGCGTCCTTTCGGGTCGAAGGCTCAGCTCTTCAGCCGGTAGCCGGTGCGGAACATCCAGCTGACGATGACAAGGCATGCCGCCAGGAAACCCAGCGTCATGGCGAAGCTGATGCCCACCGCCACGTCGGAGATGCCGAAGAAGCTCCAGCGGAAGCCCGACACCAGATAGACCACCGGGTTGAACAGCGTGACGGTGCGCCAGACCGGCGGCAGCATGTCCAGCGAATAGAAGGTGCCGCCCAGGAAGGTGAGCGGCGTCACCACCAGCAGCGGAATGAGCTGCAGGCGCTCGAAGCCATCGGCCCAGATGCCGATGATGAAGCCGAACAGCGAGAAGGTGACCGCCGTCAGCACCAGGAAGCCGAGCATCCACACCGGATGGCGAATCTCCAGCGGCACGAACAGGGAGGCCGTGGCCAGGATGATGAGGCCGAGCAACACCGATTTCGTCGCCGCCGCCCCCACATAGCCGGCGACGATCTCGAACGGCGAGACCGGCGCCGACAGCACCTCGTAGATGGTGCCGGTGAAGCGCGGGAAATAGATGGCGAACGAGGCGTTGGAGATGGACTGGGTGAGCAGGGTCAGCATCAGCAGACCGGGCACGATGAAGGCGCCATAGGGCACATGCTCCACCTGCTCCATGCGCGCGCCGATGGCGGAGCCGAACACCACGAAATAGAGCGAGGTGGAGATCACCGGCGACACGATGCTCTGCAGCAGGGTGCGCTTGGTGCGCGCCATTTCGAACCCGTAGATAGCGCGGACGGCTTGAAGGTTCACGACTGCGGCCTCACGAGGCTGACGAAGATGTCTTCCAGGGAACTCTGCTCGGTGCGCAGGTCGTCGAAGGCGACGCCGGCGGCAGCCAGATCCGCCAGCAGGCGGGCGATGGCGTGCCCCTGCCCCTGCTGGTCCGCGCCATAGCTATATGTGAGGAGGCGGCCGTCGCCGGACAGGGCCAGCTCATAGGGCGCCAGCGCCGCCGGCAAGGCGGCGAGCGGCTCGGCCAGCTCGACGATGAGCCGCTTGCGCCCGAGCTTGCGCATGAGCGTCGCCTTCTCCTCCACCAGGATGATCTCGCCCCGGTTGATGACCCCCACCCGGTCGGCCATCTCCTCGGCCTCGTCGATATAATGGGTGGTGAGGATGATGGTGGTGCCCTTGTCCTTGAGCCCCCGCACCAGGCGCCACATGTCGCGCCGCAGCTCCACGTCCACACCGGCCGTGGGCTCATCCAGGAACAGCACCTCAGGCTCGTGGGACAGCGCCTTGGCGATCAGGAGCCGCCGCTTCATGCCGCCGGACAGCGTCATGATCCTGGCGTCGCGCTTCTCCCACAACGACAGGCTCTTCAGCACCTGCTCGATGTAGGCTGGATTCGGCGCCTTGCCGAACAGCCCGCGCGAGAAGGCCACGGCGGCCCGCACCGTCTCGAACGAATCGGTGGCCAGCTCCTGCGGCACCAGGCCGATGCGGGCGCGGGCGGCGCGATAATCGTCGACGATGGAGTGACCGGCCACGCTCACCTCGCCGGAGCTGGCAGTCACCAAGCCGCAGATGATGGAGATGAGCGTGGTCTTGCCGGCGCCGTTGGGGCCCAGCAGGGCGAAGATCTCGCCGGGAACGATCTCCAGGGAGATGTTCTTCAGGGCGCTGTGGCCAGTGGCATAGACCTTCGACAGGCCGCGCACGCTGATGACGCCTTGCCCGGGCGCCAGACCGGCGAGGCCGGACGTGGGAGAAGCGGAAACGGGAAGCAGGGCGTGAGGCATCGCTTGAGACGGAGCTCGCGGCTGGGCATCGGCCAGGGGATGCGGACAGGGGATGCGGACAGGGGATGCGGACAGGCGCCCCGGCCCTGGGCCGCTGCGCGCCCCCGGTTTAGACCACGGCGCGCCGGCCACGGGAAGCCCCCGCCGGCGCGCACTCCTCCCCTCCGCGCGTCGCGGCGGCGATGGGACCAGCCCGCTCAGACCGGCTGCATGGCCGCGAGACGCCAGGAACCGCCGGGCTCGCGCAGGAACGTCCAAAGCTCCGTGCTCTGGCCCGGCCGGTCGCGGTCACCCGACAGGAACCGCCCGCTGGCACGATCCACCACCACGTCGCGGCTTTCGTAGCGCATGGCGACAGTCGCATACTCCCGCCCATCCTCGCGCCAGGATTCGGCGATGTCGCCCTGGAGCAGCTTCACGTCCGACACCACGTTGCGCACGCCCCGCGCGGCATTGGCCTTCAGCTCCGCCGTCATGGCCTCGAACACCTCGGGCGTGGTGCGCGCCCGCAGCGCGCCCTCGTCCTCGCGGCCGAACGCGGCCTCCACCTCTCCGAGCAGCCGCTCGAAGCTGTCGAGATCCGCAGGCGTCACGCCAATCTCGTCCACCGGGCCACGCCGCGCCGCCGCCGGCTGGGCGCCGGCGGTGGGACCGCCGGCCATGCCGGGGACCGCGCCCGGCCATCCGCCGGCACCCGCCCCCGCGCCTGCCCCCGCAGCGGCGACCCGGCCATGGACCCCGGCGGACGCCGGCTGGCGGCGGCGCAGGAAGCGCAGCACCAGGAACACCACCAGGGCCACCAGCGCGCCCTGCAGCAGCAGGCCCATCAGCCCGGCCAACCCGCCCAGACCCTGCCCCATCAGCAGGCCGATCAGGCCGCCGATGAGCAGGCCGCGCATCAACCCGCCGGCCAGCCCCGACCCGAAGAAGGAGGAGCGCGGCGGCTGCGGGCGTGTGGCGGCCGCGCCGGGATTGGGGGCCGCCTGCGGCGTGGTCGAGCGCTGCAGCGGCGCCGTATTGGGAGCGGTCGTGGTGGGCGGCGGCGCGCTCATGGTGCGCGTGCCCCGGTTGCCCGCGGTCATGCCGCGACGGGCCTCCGCCACGTCCGTCACCATCACGCTCAAGGCGGCGATCACCGCCGCCATCGCCAGAACCGGCCTGATACGCACGTAATTCCCTCCCCTCGCCGCCCAGCCGGGCCGGCGCGACCCACGGCCACGCCCGGACTTCCGCTGCGGAACTTCGATCATATGGGATCGATGCGGCGGGATTGCGAGAGGTCTCACGGTTCTGAAGCGGATGATTTGCGCTATGTAAGTGCATCCCTCCCGTCACCGCGGATCGCCCATGCCGTCCCAGACCTTTTCCTTGTCGCGCCGCGCCGGGCTGCGCACCCTGCTGGCGGCAACCGTCGCCACCCTGGCCCCGGTCGCCGCGCCGCGCGGCCTGGCCGGCCTGGCCCTGGCCCAGCCGGCCACGCCCGCCGGCGCGCCGCTCGGCGTCGGCGTGCGCAACCAAAGCGTGGCGCCCGGCTGCAACGGGCCGGAAAACGTCGCCCTGACCCTGGTGTCGCCAGCGGTGCGCCGGTTCCGCGTGGCCGCGCGCCACCCGGCCTATGTGCATGCCATGGTTGCCGATCGCGCGGTGCCGGCCTATCTCGGCTGCCCCCCGCAGCCCGCGCCCGCCGGCACGGCCAGGAGCGAGCCGGCCAAGAGCGAGCTGGCCAAGAGCGAGCCGGCCACACGGCGCACCACCCTCTACGAGACACCGGAGCTGGCGGTGGTGGGCTATGCGCTGCCCGATTTCTGGCGCCGCGCGGCGGTGCCGTTCCGGGTGGGCGAGGTGGCGACCCCGGGCCTGGACAAGGTGGAGCTGTGGCTGAAGGCGGAGGATCGCGGCGCCACGGTGATCGAGCTGTTCCTGGCGGACGGCTCCTGGCGCCTGCGGCCGCTGCCGCCGCCACCGCTCGCGAGCACCGCCTTCGGCGCCGCGGTGCTGATCGGCCCGGTGGCGCAGGAAGAGCGGCTGCTGGTGAAGCTGAAGGAAGTGGGCTTCGCGCCCCAGGCCCGCGCCTTCACCCTGCGCTTTGCCGATGGCGGCAGCGCCCGCGTGCGCTTGACCGGCCTCGATGCCGAGGCGATCGCGCTGGAGGCGGAATTCACGGATGCGATAGCGGCGCCGTTCGCGGCGCTGCGGGCCAGCTACGCCACGGAAGGCGAGGCCGACATCGCCCGCATCGCCTGGCGTTCCGATGCCAGCCAGCTGTTCGGCGAAGCGCCGGTGATGGCCTTCACCGGCGCCAGCGATGTCACGCTCCTGTGGGCGGGCCGGCTGACGCCGGCCAGGCCGGCGCCGAGCGCGCCGGACCTCATCTTCACCGACTTCGCCGGCGCCTGAGCCGCGCCGGCCGGCGCGGTGCCGGAGGGGCGGGCCTCAATCCTCGTGTTCTTCCTCGCTCTTCTTGGAACCGCCGAGCTTGGCGAACACCGTCTCCAGGTCCAGGGGGCCGCGTCCGCGCCCGCGCTCGTCCGCCTCCTCCTGGGCGGTGGTGACGTCGGCCGGCAGCAGGGTGGCGCCGCGATCCTCCTGGGCCAGGGCCGCCGGGCGGTCCTTGGCGGCGCGCTGCACCTCCAGGTCGAGGTCGATCTGGCTGCACAGGCCCAGGGTCACCGGGTCCATGGGCGAGAGCTGGGCCGCGTTCCAGTGGCTGCGGTCCTTGATGGCCTGGATGGTGGACTTGGTGGTGCCGACCAGGCGGATGATCTGCGCATCCTTCAGCTCCGGATGGTTGCGCAGCAGCCACAGGATCGCGTTCGGCCGGTCGTGGCGCCGCGACACCGGAGTGTAGCGCGGGCCCCGGCGCTTCTTCTGCTCCGGCAGGCGGACCTTGGACTCCTGGAGCTTCAGGCGGCGGTTCGGGTCCCGCTCGGCGATGGTGATGGCCTCGCGGGAGAGCTGGCCGGTGGAGATGGGGTCGAGGCCCTTGATGCCCTGCGCCACCTCGCCGTCGGCGATGCCCTTCACCTCCAGCGGGTGCAGCTTGCAGAAATCGCCGATCTGCTCGAACGAGAGTGCCGTATTGTCCACCAGCCAGACGGCGGTGGCCTTGGGCATCAATGGTGTATTCGTCGACATGGCGGCCTCTGAGGCTTGGGGTTCGGCGTTTTCTTCTCGCGGCGCGTCCCGCGCCACGGCGAGGGCGGCGCGGCTGACGCGGACGGACATGCACGGGTTCGCCTGCGCGCCCCCTTTCCCGGGGGGCTGACCGCGAAACACTTCGCAATGTCCAGGATGCGCCCAACATAATCGCCCGCGCCGCGACTTGCAAATATCCACGCCCGGAAAAGAGGCGCCGGGCGAGCGCCGACGCCACGGCGCGCTTGACAGGCGGCGCGCGGCGCTTCCTTCTCCCCGGATGCCCCACCCGGATCCCACGGCCATGGACGCCGCCCCCGCCCTTCCGGACGAGACGCCCCCGACGCCCGCCGGGAGGCCGCCGCTCGCCATCCTGCTCTGCGCCCCGCGCGGCTTCTGCGCCGGCGTGGTGCGGGCCATCGACGCCGTGGAAGAGGCGCTGCGCCGCTTCGGCGCCCCGGTCTATGTGCGTCACGAGATCGTGCACAACAAATATGTGGTGGAGGCGCTGCGGCGCAAAGGCGCCGTCTTCGTGGAGGAGCTGGATGACGTGCCGGACACCGGCGCGCCGGTGATCTTCTCCGCCCATGGCGTGCCCAAGAGCGTGCCGGCCGCCGCCGCCGGCCGCAACCTGTTCGCCATCGACGCCACCTGCCCCCTGGTCACCAAGGTGCATCGGGAAGCCGAGGTGCACCACCGCAAGGGCCGCCACATCCTGCTCATCGGCCACCGGGGCCATCCCGAGGTCGTCGGCACCATGGGCCAGCTGCCCGAGGGCGCCATCACCCTGGTGGAGACGGCGCAGGACGCCCATGCCGTGGCCCCGCCGGAGGGCGCAGCCCTCGCCTATGTCACCCAGACCACGCTCTCGGTGGATGATACCGCCGGCATGGTGGCGATCCTGCGTGCGCGCTTCCCGGCGCTGGCCGAGCCGTACAAGGAGGACATCTGCTACGCCACCACCAACCGCCAGGAGGCGGTGAAGCAGGTGGCGCCCCAGGTGGACGCGCTGATCGTGGTGGGAGCGCCCAACTCCTCCAACTCCCAGCGGCTGCGGGAGGCCGCCGAGCGCGCCGGCTGCGCCCGCGCGGTGCTGCTGCAGCGGGCGGCCGACATCGACTGGTCCCTGTTCGACGGCATCGTCCGGCTCGGCGTCACCGCCGGCGCCTCCGCCCCCGAGGTGCTGGTGGAGGAGATCATCGACGCCTTCGCGGCCCGCTTTTCGGTGACGGTGGACACCGTTACCGCTAGCGAGGAAGATGTGTTCTTTCCCCTGCCGCGCGCCTTGCGGCCGGATGCGGCGGAGTAGCTCGTGGCCGTCTACACCGAGGTTTCGGCCGCCGAGATGGCCGATTTCATCGCCCGTTACGACATCGGAACCCTCACCTCCTTCCACGGCATCGCCGAGGGGGTGGAAAACTCCAACTTCCTGGTGCAGACCACCGGCGGCACCTTCATCCTCACCTTGTACGAGAAGCGGGTGGCGCGGGGCGACCTGCCCTTCTTCGTCGGCCTGATGCAGCATCTGGCGGCGCGCGGCCTCTCCTGCCCGCAGCCGGTGGCGCGGCGCGACGGCACGGTGCTCGGCGAGCTCGCGGGCCGGCCGGCAGCCATGGTCACCTTCCTGCCCGGCGTCTCGGTGCGGCGGCCCACCGCCCACCATTGCGCCGAGCTGGGCCAGGGTCTCGCCCAGCTCCATCTGGCCGGCGCCGACTTCACCATGGAACGCGCCAATGCGCTGTCGGTGGCCGGCTGGCGCCCCCTGCTCGACGCCGCCCACGGCGCCGCCGACACCGTGGCGCCCGGCCTCACCGCCGCCATCACCGCCGCGCTCGCGGCGCTGGAGGGCGACTGGCCGAAGGGGCTGCCGTCTGGCATCATCCACGCCGACCTGTTCCCGGACAATGCCTTCTTCCTCGATGAAAAGCTGTCCGGCATCATCGACTTCTACTTCGCCTGCACCGACGCCTTCGCCTATGACGTGGCCATCTGCCTCAACGCCTGGTGCTTCGAGCCGGACGGCTCCTACAACGTCACCAAGGGGCGGGCGCTGCTTTCGGGCTATGCGCAGCTGCGCCCGCTGAGCGCGGTGGAGGTGGCGGCCCTGCCGCAGCTCGCCCGTGGCGCGGCGCTGCGGTTCCTGCTCACCCGCCTGGTGGACTGGCTGAACGTGCCGCCCGGGGCCCTGGTCAAGCCCAAGGACCCCCTGGAATATCTCAAGAAGCTGCGCTTCCACCAGCAGGTGGCGGGCGCCGAGGATTACGGCCTCACCGCATGAAGAAGACAGTTGCGATTTTCACCGACGGGGCCTGCTCCGGCAATCCGGGCCCCGGCGGATGGGGCGCCCTTTTGCGCTTCGGCGCCCATGAGAGGACGCTGAACGGCGGCGAGGCGCTCACCACCAACAACCGCATGGAAATGATGGCCGCCATCAGCGCGCTGGAGGCGCTGAAGGAGCCCTGCGTGGTGGAGCTCAACACCGACAGCCAATACCTCAAGGACGGCATCACCAAATGGGTGCATGGCTGGAAGCGCAACGGCTGGCGCACCGCCGACAAGAAGCCGGTGAAGAACCAGGACCTGTGGGAGCGGCTCGACGAGGCGCTGAAGCGCCACGAGGTGCAGTGGCACTGGGTGAAGGGCCACGCCGGCCACCCCGAGAACGAGCGCGCCGACGAACTCGCCCGCGAGGGCATGGCGCCGTTCAAGCTGAAGGGACGGATCTGACCGCGAGCCGCGGCCCCGCAAGGGCGCCTGCCCGCGCGTGACCCGCGCATGGAAAACCCTCCCGGCGGATGCCGGAAGGGTCGATGGCGAACGGACCTGGACGCCGCACGTCACCGGCGGCGCATCGCCTGCTGCAGCTCACTTGCCGCGCTTGAAGGTGTTCCAGGTCTTGGTGATCACGCGCTGAACCGCCGGCTCGTTGGTGGTCACGATGAACAGGCGCGAGAAGGTCTCCTTGTCCGGGAAGATGGCCGGATTGTCCAGGATCGCCTTGTCGATATACTTCTGCGACTCCAGATTGCCGTTGGCGTAGGAGATGTAGTTCGAATTCTTCGCCGCCACCTCCGGGCGCATCATGTAGTTGATGAAGGTCAGCGCCTCATCCACATGCTTGGCATCCTTCGGGATGGCGAAGTTGTCGAACCACATCAGCGCCCCTTCCTTGGGGATCTGGTAGCCCACGTTCACCGGCGCCTTCTTGGTCTTCTTGGCGGCTTCCTCGGCCCGCGTCTTGGCCTGGAACACGTCGCCCGACCAGCCTACGGCCAGACAGATGTCGCCACGGGCCAGGGCGTTGATATAGCCCGAGGAATCGAACTTCTTGATATAGGGGCGGATCTTCATGAGAAGCTCGCCGGCCTTGGCGATATCCTCCGGGTTCTTGGAATCCGGATTGAGGCCGAGATACTTCATGGCGGAGGGGATGACCTCCTCCGGGCCGTCCAGCATGTAGACGCCGCAGTCCTTCACCTTGGAGAGGATCTCCGGCTTGAACACGATGTCCCAGGTGTTCAGCGGGATGTCGCCGAGCCGTTCCTTCACCTTGTCGACATTGTAGCCGATGCCGGTGGTGCCCCACATGTAGTTGACGGCATGGGCGTTGCCGGGATCGTACACCGCGAGGCGGTCGGTCACCTCGGGCCAGGCATATTGCAGGTTCGGGATCTTGGACTTGTCGAGGGGCAGGAAGATGCCCGCCTTGATCTGCCGCTGCAGGAACGAGCCCGAGGGCACCACCACGTCGTAGCCGGTCTTGCCGGCAAGCAGCTTGGTCTCCAGGACCTCGTTGCTGTCGAACACGTCGTAGCGGACCTTGATGCCGGTTTCCTTGGTGAAATCCTCGAGCACGGTGGGGTCGATATAATCGGACCAGTTGAAGACGTTGACCACCTTCTCCTGGGCCAACGCCGGCCCCGACGGCGCCACGCCGGCGCCAAGCGCCAAACCGAGCGCCACACCCAGAACGGCCGCCTTGAAAGCGCGACTCATCCGCTTTTCTCCTCTGAGAGACGACGGGATTGTCTCTCCCGCCCGCTCCCGAAGGCTATTGCGTTGGGCCGTGGCGCTCAACCGGAAAAGTTAAGATCTCCCGGTAAAAGCATTGGAGGGCCCATTGCTGCCATGGCGCCCCGGCATGGACAAGGAAAGGAGCCTAAAAGCACGCGACTTCTCAGGCTCCTTTGCTCTCATAGATAGGTTTCATACTCCAATGGAAGGATGACGCGCGTAAAGGCTGCCATTTCTTCGGCCTTCATGACTGCGTACACCCTTCGGAAATCCTCACCGAACGCCTTGGCGATAAAAGGCGAAGATGCGAAACGCGACACCGCGTCGGCCATGGACGGGCTCAGCTTCGGCGCGTCGCGGTCATAGGCATTGCCCACCAGCGGCGGCGGCGGCTCGATCTTGTGTTCCAGCCCCTCCAGGATGCCCGCCAGGATGGCCGCCAGCACCAGATGGGGATGGGCCTCCGCCCCGGCGATGCGGTGCTCCAGCCGCTTGGCCTGCGGCGGGCCATTGGGCACGCGCACCGCCACCGAGCGATTGTCATAGCCCCAGGTCACCGACACCGGCGCGTAGCTGCCCGGCACCAGGCGCCGGTAGCCGTTGTAGCTCGGCACGAACAACAGCGTCGAATCGAGCATGCCGGCCAGCATGCCGCCCGCCGCATGGCGCAGCGCCGCCTCGCCCCCCTCCGGCCGGGCGAAGAAATTGCCGCCGCCCGTGTCCACCAGGGAAATGTGCACATGCATGCCGTTGCCGGCGAAATCGGCCAGCGGCTTGGCCATGAAGGTGGCGCGCAGGCCATGGCGCCGGGCCACGCCGTCGATCAGGCGCCGCAGCAATAGGGCGTCGTCGGCGGCCGCCATGGGATCGACCCGGTGGTAAAGATTGACCTCGAACTGGCCGGGCGCCGCTTCCGAGATCACCGTATCCGCCGGCAGGCCCTGGAGCCGGCAGGCTTCGCGGATCTCGTGCAGCACCTCGGAAAAGGCATCGAGGTCCGACATGGCGTACATGTTCTGCCGCGCCTGCCCGGTTGCCGGAAACACCGGCTGCGGCGCCTCGCCGGGGGCGCCGGGCCGCAGCAGGTAGAATTCCAGCTCGAAGGCGACGCAGGGGGTGAGCCCCAGAGCTTCGAAACGCGACACGATCTTGGCGAGCTGCTGGCGCGGATCCAGCCGCCAGGGAGCGCCACGGGCCGAGCCATCCGGCTCGTGCATGGTGATGAGCACCTGGGCGGTGGGCCGGGAGGCCCAGGGCACCGGCTTCAGCGTGCCCGGAACCGGCCAGCACAGGCCGTCCTTGTCGCCGGTCTCAAGATGGATCTCGGTGGACTCCACCTCGCAGCCCCACACGTCGAGGCCGAAGATGGACAGAGGGATCGCGACCCCATCCTTCCACACCTTGCCGATGGAGGTTCCCGGAAGCCACTTGCCCCGGAACACACCGGACGTGTCCGGCAGGAGAACCTCCACCACATCGGGGGTGCCGAAGGCGTTCAGATAGGCCGCGACCTCGTCCACCGGGGCGCCAGGCGCCGCGGCATCGAGAGGTTGACCGGACGTGGTTACCGGCATGATGCTCCTGATGTGAAATTGCACATGCCGCCATCCAAGCGCGAAGACACAAAACCTTCAAGCGTGACGATGGCCCCGCGCGCAGATGAGCGGCCGCGCCCCCGGGCCGACGCGCCGGCGCGCGGCCACCGCCCCAAGCACCAAGCACCAAGCACCAGGCACCAGGCACCAGGCACCAGGGCGATTTCGCGCCCCGGCCCCAGCGGCCCCGGGGCGCGCGGACGGGCCGAGCGCGCTCAGCCGCGCTCGATGTCGAATCCAGCGGCCTTCCAGGCCAGGATGCCGCCTTGCATATGCTCCTCGAACGGCAGGCCCGCCCGCTGCGCGGCGGCGGACGCCTGCTGCGAGCGCTGGCCCGAGCGGCAGGAGAACACGAGGCGCTTGCCGGCCGGGTCCGGCAGTGGCTCCACCGCGAACCGGCTGAGCGGCACGTTCACCGCGCCGGGAATGCGCTCGGCCTGGATCTCGTTCGGCTCGCGCACATCCACCAGGAGAATGGAGCCATCCGCCAGGCCGGCCTTCACGTCGGCCGGGGTGAGGTGGGTGATGCGCCCGCCGAAGGGGTTTGTCTCGCTCATGAATGCGACGTCCTCGAAATGAAGGCGCAAACCCTGCACCGGACCCACCCGGCAACGCAAGTCCATTGACGCCGCCCCGCGCGCCCTCATGCCCATGCCGCGCCTGACGGGCGCGCCGTGCGGGGAGGGCGGTGGCGGAGCGGTCCGAAGCTGCACCTTTGCCAACCGTTCCGCTCATCTGCCGTTCATGTTGAGCTTGCTAAACCCCATCTCGTCATCACGCCACGGATGGCCAAGCCACCGGGGCGACAGGGAAAACACCATGTTCATCCGTGCCGGACTGGCCGCCCTCGTCACCACCTGCCTCGCCCTCGCGGGCCCCGCCCCGGCGCGGGCCCAGAGCAACGCCGCGGCCGGTGCCCTCATCGGCGGCGCCACCGGGGCGCTGATCGGCGGCGCGGTGACCGGGCGCGCCGGCGGCGTGGCGGCGGGCGCCCTCATCGGCGGCACCACCGGTGCCCTCATCGGCGCCCAGTCGGACCGGCCCGAGGCCTTCTATGTGTGGGGGCGCGACGGACGGTGCTACCTGCAGAACCCGGACGGCGAGGTGGTGCGCGTGTCGCGCTCCCATTGCGAGTGACCTGAATTCAGACTGTTGATCGGTTCCGTTCCCCCGCACGGTTCCGATCAATGGGAAGGCGCCGGCATTCGCCGGCGCCTTTTCCCGTTTCGGCCGCGGGCCCCAGGCCTGCCCCGCTCCCCCTGGCCGCCGGCCGGCAAAGCTGCTGTGATGGCGGGCGTTCCTTGCCCTCGATTCTGCGGATGCTGCGCCCCTTGTCCAACCTCACCGACCTCGACGCGCTGCGCGGCGGCGGCAAAAAGGCCGTCGCCCAGGCGCTGGCCGCCGTGGAGACCCGGCGCGGCCAGCCGGACCTCGTGACCCTGCTCGATGCCGCCGCCAAGGCCGCCAAGGCCCATGTCCTCGGCCTCACGGGCCCGCCCGGCGTCGGCAAGTCCACCCTCACCAACGCCCTGGTGCACCGCGCCCGCGCCGCCGGGCAGACGGTGGCGGTGCTGGCGGTGGACCCGTCCTCGCGCCGCACCCGCGGGGCGCTGCTGGGCGACCGCGCCCGCATCCAGACCGACCCCGAGGATCGCGGCGTGTTCGTGCGCTCCATGGCCGCGCGCGACCGGCTCGGCGGCCTGTCCGACGACGCCATCGCCGCCGTGGTGCTGCTGCGCGCGGTCTACGACCTCGTGATCGTGGAGACGGTGGGCGTCGGCCAGTCGGAGGCCGACATCTCGCTGGTGGCCGACACCGTGGTGCTGTGCATCCAGCCGGCCTCGGGCGACAGCCTTCAGTTCATGAAGGCAGGCGTGATGGAGCTGCCCGACATCATCGTCGTCACCAAGGCCGACATGGTGGAGGTGTCGCGCCGGGCCGCCTCCGAGGTGGCCGGGGCGCTGTCCCTGTCCGGTGGCGCGGACGATTGGAAGGTGCCCGTCATCCGCCTGTCCGCCGCCTCGGGGGAAGGGCTGGAAGGCTTCGACGCGGCGGTCGGTGCGCATGCCGCCTTCCTGGCGGAAGGCGGTCGCCGCGCGGCCCAGCGCGCCGTCCAGGAAGACAAATGGGTGGAGGAGGCGATCAAGGTGCGGTTCGGCACCCATGGCCTCGCCCGCGCCCGCGCGCTGGCCGTCGCCGCCGGCACGCCGTTTGCCCGCGAGGCGGAATTGGCGATACGGTTAACCTCCGATCAAGGGTAATCGGCCAATGCTCTTGCCTGTCGCCGGCGGGTCACAGCCGGCGTGTGTGGTGCGTAAGCGGGCGAGGGCGGGACCATGGCTACTTCGCAGGTGTGGCGGCACGGGCTGCCGCTCATCGTCGCCGTTGGCGTGCTCGGCCCCCTGTCCGTGCCGCTGGCGGCCGGCGACGCGGGCCTGGCCGGAAGCCCCGGCGCCACGACCCTGCTGTCGGCGCCCCTCTCTGCCCCCATGCGCCGCCTGAAGGTCGCCACCCTCGATCTGCCGAGGCCCATCGGCGCCATGCCCGACGGGCCCGCGCTGCCCGTCGCGCCGGCGCCGGAGCCGGTCCGCGTGGTCGCCGCCATCACCCCCGATCGCGATTTCCAATACCCCCCGCCGCTGGTGCTCGCCGAGCCGCAGCCCATCTCCCCGCCGGCACCGTCCGCCATCCTCGCCGATCCCGACGCGCCGGAGCCGGCGGTGGAGCCGATGCCCGCCAGCCCGCACCTGGAACTGGCCCTGGACCTGCTGCTGGAGCTGCCGGTGATCCAGGACGACGGCGCCGGGCTCGCGGCCTCCACCAGTTTCGGCACCGATTTCGACGGCATGGAAGCCGCCGACGTGGAATTGCCGGCCGAGCCGGAAACCGTGCCGGAGGCGGACCCGCTCAACAATGCCCTGGCCGAAGTGTCACCCGGCGAGGCGGCGGCGCCGATCCTGCGCCACGACGACACCACCGTGTTCGGCCGCGATCCGCGCCAGTTCCCGCCCCTGGCCTTCGAATACCACGCCCTGGCCGACCAGGGCTTCGTGCCCCAGCCGTTGCAGCCGCCGGCGCCGGCGCCGGCGCTCGCCCCCGCCGTGGCCGAGGAGCAGAGCCCGGAGCGCGACGGCATCTGGCCCTCTCCGGCCCAGCGCCTGAACCTGGACGGAACGACCTTGGCCCGCGCCCAGAAATGCCTGGCGGAGGCCATCTATTTCGAGAGCCGGGGCGAGCCGAAGCGGGGCCAGATCGCGGTCGCCCAGGTGATCGTCAACCGTGTGTTCTCCGGCTATTATCCCGCCGACGTCTGCGGCACCGTCTATCAGAACGCCCACCGGCACCTGGCCTGCCAGTTCACCTTCGCCTGCGACAATGTGAAGGACGTCATCCGCGAGCCGGACATGTGGGTGCAGGCCAAGGAGATCGCCGCCGACATGCTCGACGGCAAGCTGTGGCTCGACAGCGTCGGCCGCGCCACCCACTACCACGCCTATTGGGTGCATCCGAGCTGGGTGCGGGAGATGAACAAGCTCGACCGCATCGGCGTGCATACCTTCTACCGCCCGCGCCGCTGGCAGGGCTGAGGGACGGGAGGGGCCGGAATGACCGCAGGCGGCATCCTCGTGCGTCCGCACGGCCTGTTCCGGGCCAGCTATGTGGAGGCCCTGCGCGAAGGCTTCGTGTGGGCCGCGCGCGCGCCGCTGGAGGCCGATGTCATCGCCTTCGTGGACAGCCACTTTTCCGATTACCTGCGCCGCCTCGACGAGGACGGGCAGGTGCCCATGCCCGGCGCGCCGGCGCTGTCTGGCGTGCCCTCCAACACCTTCTGGCTGGTGGAGGACCGCGACTTCATCGGCGCGGTGAACATCCGCTGCCGGATCGACACCCCCGCCCTCGCCCATTTCGGCGGACATGTGGGCTATGCGGTGCGCCCCGGCCGCCGGCGCCAGGGGCATGGCACGCGCCTGCTGGCGCTCGCCCTCGACATCTGCCGGGGCATGGGCCTCGGCATCGTCCGGCTGAGCTGCGTGGAGGACAATATCGGCTCCCGGCGGGTGATCGAGGCCAACGGCGGGCTGCTGCTGCGCCGCTGTCCGCCCGCATGGTACGCACCCGACCCTTACCTGCTCTACGAGATCCCGCTGATCTGAGAGCGGCGGCCGGCGCCGTCCACCGGCACGAACGCTCTCCGCTCAAGCACCGCGCAGGCTTGACAGAGCACCCACGGCCCCGAGCCCACGGACCCAGGCTTGACCCCGCCCCAGCACCAGGGCGTCGCCGACGCACCGCTCGCCCAGGCGTGCGCACAAAAACGCCGGCGCCGGGTTTCCCCGGCACCGGCGCCCTGGACACAGCCGGACGCGGCGACCGATCAGGGACCGGTCTGCGCCTCCACCACCGCCACCGCCGTCATGTTGACGATGCCGCGCGCGGTGATGGACGGGCTCAGGATGTGGGCGGGCTTGTCGGTGCCCATCAGGATGGGCCCCACAGGCAGGGAATCACCCAGCACCTTCAGCATGTTGTAGGCGATGTCGGCAGCGTCGAGGTCGGGCATCACCAGCACGTTGGCGACGCCGTTCAGCCGCGAATGCGGCAGCGCGCGCTTGCGGATGTCCTCCACCAAAGCGGCATCGGCCTGCATCTCGCCATCGACCTGCAGGTCGGGCGCCCGCTCGCGCAGGATGTCGAGGGCGGCGCGCACGCGCTTGGCCGACAACGTCTCATGGCTGCCGAAGTTGGAGTGGGACAGCAGGGCGATGCGCGGCTCCAGGCCGAAGCGGCGCACGTGGGCCGCTGCCAGCACCGTCATCTCGGCCAGGTCCGGGGCCGTGGGCTCGGTCTGGATCTGGGTGTCGCAGATGAAGAAATTGCCCTTGGGCGTGATCAGCAGCGACAGCGCCGCCAGTTCCTTCACCCCCGGGGCGCGGCCGATGATGTCCCGCACCTGCCGCAGGTGGCGGGTGAAGCGGCCCTCGATGCCGCACAGCATGGCGTCCGCCTCGCCGCGCCGCACCGCCAGCGCGGCGATGACGGTGGGATGGGTGCGCACCAGGGTGCGGGCCGCATCCGGCGTCACGCCGCGACGGCCACTCACCTCGATATAGTCGCGCACATAATCGCGATAGCGCGGATCGTCCTCGGGATTGATGAGCTCGAAATCGACGCCGGCCTTGATGGCGAGGCCGAACCGCTTGATGCGCGAGTCCACCACATTGGGGCGGGCCACCAGGATCGGGCGGGCGATGCCCTCCTCCACCACCGCCTGGACCGCGCGCAGCACGCGCTCGTCCTCGCCCTCGGCGAAGATCACGCGCTTCATGTCCAGCTTCGCGCGGGCGAACAGCGGGCGCATGATGAAGCCGGAGCGGAACACGAAATCGTCCAGCACCGCGAGGTAATGGTCGAAATCGGCGATGGGGCGGGTGGCGATGCCGGTCTCCATGGCCGCCTTCGCCACCGCTGGCGCGATGCGCAGGATCAGGCGCGGATCGAACGGCGAGGGAATGAGCGAATCGGCGCCGAACATGCGGGTCTCGCCGCCATAGGCGCGGGCCACCACGTCGGACGGGGTCTCGCGCGCCAGTGCGGCGATGGCCTCGACGGCGGCCATCTTCATCTCGTCATTGATGTCGGTGGCGCCGACATCCAGCGCGCCGCGGAAGATGTAGGGGAAGCACAGGACGTTGTTGACCTGGTTCGGGAAGTCCGACCGGCCGGTGCAGATCATGGCGTCGGGCCGCGCCTCGCGGGCGAGCTCGGGCATGATTTCCGGGGTGGGGTTGGCCAGCGCCAGGATGAGCGGGTTCGCCGCCATCTTCTTCACCATCTCCGGCTTCAGCACACCGCCGGCGGACAGGCCGAGGAAGATGTGGGCGCCCTCGATGACCTCGTCGAGGGTGCGCTTCTCGGTCTTCTGGGCGAACTTCTCCTTGTAGGGGTCCATGAGGGTGTTGCGGCCCTCGTAGACCACGCCCTCGATGTCGCAGACCCAGATGTTCTCTTTCTTGGCGCCCAGCTTCACCAGCAGGTTGAGGGAGGCCAGCGCCGCGGCGCCGGCGCCGGAGGCGACGATCTTCAGGTCACCGATCTTGCGGTTGCCCACTTCCATGGCGTTGCGCACGGCGGCGCCGACGATGATGGCGGTGCCATGCTGGTCGTCGTGGAACACCGGGATCTTCATGCGCTCGCGCAGCTGGCGTTCCACCTCGAAGCACTCGGGGGCCTTGATATCCTCAAGGTTGATGCCGCCGAAGGTGGGCTCCAGCGCGGAGATGACATCCACCATGCGCTCCACCGTCAGCGCGTCGATCTCGATGTCGAACACGTCGATGCCGGAGAACTTCTTGAACAGGACCGCCTTGCCCTCCATCACCGGTTTGCCGGCGAGGGGGCCGATGGCGCCGAGGCCCAGCACCGCGGTGCCGTTGGAGACCACGCCGACGAGGTTGGAACGGATGGTCAGCTCCGCCGCCTGGAGCGGATCGGCGGCGATGGCCTCGCAGGCCGCGGCGACGCCGGGAGAATAGGCCAGCGCCAGGTCGCGCTGGTTGCCGAGCGGCTTGGTGGCCTGGATCTCCAGCTTCCCGGGCCTTGGCAGGCGATGATAGATGAGCGCCCCGGAACGCAGATCCTCGGAAATATTCGACGCCATCCTCGTTCCAGCTCCTTCACCGGCCATCACGTTCCCCGGGATACCGCGCGCACGCGTTCGCGTGTGCACGCTCGCGTGTTATGCATACGAACTGTCTTGCGTCGGTCCCGGAACGGGGGCGAAAGGTAGCGGCGCGGTTCGCCGATGTCACGGCCCACCGCACAAATTGAGCAATGCTGCGTGTGCACAGCCAGGCTGTGCTTTCCGCAGAGGTCCGCCACGAGGCCTTTTCCCATGAAGAAACCGCTTGTCATCGGCATTGTCGCCGTGCTCGCCATCGGCATCGGCGGATATGCCGGCGTCCAGTATTGGTCGCAGATGAAGGCCCACGCGGTCATCGAGGACGCCCTGGCCCAGGTGCGCGCCAGCGGCGCCAAGGCCACCCTCGGCGCCAGCGCGGTCTCGCTCAAGGACCGCAGCCTGACCCTGAGCGACCTCAAGGTCACCTCCGCCGATGGCGCGGTGTCGCTCGCCATCGCCCAGCTCGCCGCGCGGGGCGTGGGCACGCCGCAGGACGGGCGAATCACCGCCGACGCCGTGGCCCTGGAGGGAGTGACCCTCACCCGGACTGACGCCACCGACGGCACCCGGGTGGTGGAGAGCCTGCCGCACGTGGCCATCGCCGGCTACACCGGCCCGCTGGTGGTCACCCCCACCGCCGGCGCCGTCGACGACGCGGTGGCCGCCAGCCCGGTGGTGATCGCGCTGCGCCAGCTCGCCGCCGTGGACGCCACCCGCATCGACGTGCCCCATGCCGTCACCCGTATCACTCCCGGCTCCCTGGTACGAACGCGGGGCCTGGCCCAGGCCAGCGAGCTGACCCTCGACGGCATCACCGCCACCGACGTGCGCGCCGGCAGGATCGCGCGCCTCTCCGTGGCCCGCTTCGCCACCCAGGCGCAGCCCGCCGACACAGCCGCCGCGCCCCGTGCCGATGGCGCCGCCTCCGGGCCCGGGGACGCGCAGGAGGCCGACGGCGGCTCCAGCCTGCCGCGCGCCGAGGCGGTCGCCATCCTGGCCCGCGACATCGACCTCACGCCCCTGCTCGCCGCCAGCGGTGGCGGTGTCCTGCGGCCGGTGCTCGGCGCCCTGGAAACCGGCGCCTTCAGCATTCAGCAGGAGGAGGACATCCGGTCCGAGGGATCGGGTCTGCGCCTCACCGGCCTCGCCGTCAGGCCAGCGGTGCTCACCCCCGCGCGCCTCGCGGCGCTCGCCGCGCTGTCGGCGGACGAACCGCCGGCCGACGCCGCCCCCCTGCTGGCCGATGCCACCGCTTTGCTGCAGGGCATCGCCTTCACCGCGTTCGAGGTGCGGGACCTGCGCACCATCGAGCCGGTGGGCGGCGGCCGCGCCGCGCTGTTCGCCCTCGGCCCGCTCGCCGACGGCATCCTGGCCGAGCTGCGCTTCGACAGCGTGGAGGGCGACAGCGACGGGCGCGCGGTGAAGTTCGGCCGGATCGCGCTGACCGGGCTCAACCTGCCCCGGCTCATCAGCCTCGCCCACAGCCCCGACCCGACCCAGCCGGACGTGGCGCTCGCGGGTTTCAGCGCCCTCACCGGTGTCAGCGCCAACGACATCGAGCTGCCTGTGGACGCCGGCGACGACGCCCCGGCCGAGCCGATCCGCGTCGGCCGCGCCAGCCTGACCTGGGGCGACCTCTCCGGCCTGCTGCCCACCCGCATCCGCTTCGAGCTCACCGACGTGTCCGGCCCGATCAACCCGGACGACGGCGAGCCGTTCAACACCCTGGCGGCGGCCGGCCTGAAGCGGGCCACCTTCTCGCTCGCCCTCGGCGCCACCTATGACGCCGCCACCCAGAGCCTCGCCATCGCCCCGGCCCAGGTGGAGGTGAAGGACGCCTTCCGCACCGCGTTCTCCGCCCGGGTGGACAATCTCCCGGCGGCGGCCCTCGCCTCCGAGGACACGCTGGCCGCCGCCCTGCCGGGGCTGACCCTGGGTCCGCTCAGCCTGTCCGTCACCGATCTCGGCCTCGCCAACCTGATGCTCCA
This sequence comes from Xanthobacter cornucopiae, assembly GCF_043195065.2. Lineage (NCBI taxonomy): Bacteria > Pseudomonadati > Pseudomonadota > Alphaproteobacteria > Hyphomicrobiales > Xanthobacteraceae > Xanthobacter > Xanthobacter cornucopiae. The sequence continues at coordinate 4,794,117 of NZ_CM195531.1, read as the reverse complement.
GCGCCTGGCCGAGGCCGAGGGGGTGAGCGTGGACGACTACCGGGCGCAGATGCTGGAGGTGCTGAACCAGGGCATCGCCGCGGTGGCGCCGGGCGCGCCGGAGGCGGCGGCGGTGGCCGAGGCCATCGCCCAGTTCATCCGCGATCCGCGAACCCTGGTGCTGACCGCGACTCCCAAGGGCCGGGTGCCGCTGCTGGCCTTCATCAATTCCGACGATCCCGCCGTGCCGCTGCAACTGTTCACCTTCGGCGCCGTCAACACGCCCTGAGACCGGAAGCCCGAGACGCTCGGGCCCCGGCAGGGCCGGGGCCAAGCATGACACGCATCAAAGGCATGACACGCATCGGGGCGCAGCCGGCCGCGCCCCGATGGCACGCCACGCCCGCCCGCGTCCGGCTGGCCGCGCGCCGCGAGAACCTTGGATTTCAGGGCCTGCGGACGCCCAGCGACGCCACCAGCTTCTGGAAGGTCTGCTGGATGGCCGCGTTCACCTCGGCGGGCTTGTTCTCGTCGACAAGGATCAGCTTGCGGCCCGCCGGGCTGGAATAGAAGGCAACGATGGCCTTCAGCTCGTCCAGGGTGAAGGCACCGGCGTAGTAATCGGCAAACACGACGGCCAGATCGCCGCGAGCGCCGCTGGCGGTCTTCAGCAGCTCGGCCCGCGCGCCCGCCTGCTGGTCGGCCGGCAGCCGCGCCACCAGCTCGCCCACCATGCGGTTGATCCGGCCGTCGAGGCCGGGCCCGACCGCGAGTTCCACCGCCTCGCGCGCCAGCGCGGCCTTGTCGGCGGCCTCGTCGGCCCAGGCGGGCACCGCCGGAAACAGCATGGCGGCCACCACGAAAGCCTTGTACCCGAAATGCATCGGCATCCTCCCCGGCCCGCCGGATGGCGAAATCGCGCCATCCGTGACTGGCCGGGGTGGAGCCTATACCATTTGCAACCTCACTTCTGCGGCGGCACCGGGCGGATGTGGAGTTCGCGCAGCTGCTTGGGGCTCGCCTCGTTGGGCGCGCCCATGAGCAGGTCCAGGGCCTGCTGGTTCATGGGGAAGATGGAGATTTCGCGCAGGTTGGTGGTGCCGCACAGCAGCATCACGATGCGGTCCACGCCCGCCGCCATGCCGCCATGGGGCGGGGCGCCATACTGGAACGCGCGATACATGCCGCCGAAACGCTCGATCACCGTCGCCTCGTCATAGCCGGCGAGCTCGAACGCCTTCACCATGGCCTCGGGGCGATGGTTGCGGATGCCGCCGGAGGCGATCTCATAGCCGTTGCAGGCGATGTCGTACTGGAACGCCTTGATGGTGAGCGGGTCCTGGGTCTGAAGCGCCTCCAGGCCGCCCTGGGGCATGGAGAAGGGATTGTGCGAGAAGTCGATCTTCTTCTCGTCCTCGGACCACTCGTAGAACGGAAAGTCGACGATCCAGGCCAGCTCGAACCGCTCGGTGTCGATCAGGTTCAGGTCCTCGCCCACCTTGGTGCGGGCACTGCCGGCGAACTTGTAGAACTTGGCGGGATCGCCGGCCACGAAGAAGGCGGCATCCTCGGCGGCAAGGCCGAGCTGCTGGCGGATGGCCTCGGTGCGCTCGGGGCCGATGTTCTTGGCGAGCGGGCCCGCGCCCTCATTGCCTTCGCGCCACATGATATAGCCCAGCCCCGGCTGGCCCTCGCCCTGGGCCCAGGCGTTCATGCGGTCGCAGAAGGCGCGGGAGCCGCCCTTGGGGGCGGGAATGGCCCACACCTCGTTCTTCTCCACTTCCAGCAGGCGGGCGAACACCTTGAAGCCCGAGCCGCGAAAGTGCTCGGACACCTCCTGCATCACCAGCGGGTTACGCAGGTCCGGCTTGTCGGTGCCGTACTTGCGCAGGGACTCCGCATAGGGAATGCGCGGCCAGTTCTGGGTCACCGGCTTGCCGCCCGCGAACTGCTCGAACACGCCGCGGATGACCGGCTCCACCGCTGCGAAGATGTCTTCCTGCTCCACGAAGCTCATTTCCAGGTCGAGCTGGTAGAACTCGCCGGGCAGGCGATCGGCGCGCGGGTCTTCGTCGCGGAAACAGGGGGCGATCTGGAAGTAGCGGTCGAAGCCGCTCATCATGATCAGCTGCTTGTACTGCTGCGGCGCCTGGGGCAGCGCATAGAACTTGCCGGGGTGCAGGCGCGAGGGCACCAGGAAGTCGCGCGCGCCCTCCGGCGAGGAGGCGGTGAGGATGGGCGTCTGAAACTCGAAGAAGCCCTGGCCCTTCATGCGGGCGCGCATGGCGTCGATGATGGCGCCGCGGGTCATGATGTTCTTGTGCAGCTTCTCGCGGCGCAGGTCGAGGAAGCGATACTTGAGGCGGGTCTCTTCCGGATATTCCACATCGCCGAACACCGGCAGCGGCAGCTCGGCGGCGGCGCCCAGCACTTCCAGCGCGGTGGCGTAGATCTCCACTGCCCCAGTGGCGAGGTCGGGGTTCTGCGTGCCCTCGGGGCGCAGGCGCACCTTGCCGTCGATGCGGATGACCCATTCCGAGCGGGCCTTCTCGGCGTCCTTGAAGGCGGCGCTGTCGGGGTCCACCACCACCTGGGTGAGGCCGTAATGGTCGCGCAGGTCGATGAACAGCACGCCGCCGTGGTCGCGGATGCGGTGGCACCAGCCGGAAAGCCGGACCTGCTCGCCGACCTCGGCGGTGGTGAGCGCGCCGCAGGTGTGGGAGCGATAGCGGTGCATCGGATTTGCCCTTTCAAGGCTGAAGCGGGTGGGACGCGGGGGCATGGCCCCTCCGGCGAAAGGCCGCGCGCAGCCGGCCGGCGCGCTCAGCCCCCGCAGGTCCATTCCGCGCCGGCCGGAACGCTCGCGCGCCGCGCCGCGGAATGTCCGCGCCTGAAGCCGGGGGAAGGTGCATGCGCCCTGTCCCTTGTCAAGCGGACAGTCCTGTTTCGCCGCCGCCGAAGCGTGGTATGAGCAGGGCACACCTGAGCCGCGCGTCGGTCCATCGGCCGTTGGCAGGCGCCAAAGCACGAGACATCGATTGAGTTCAGGCCCTCTCCCCTCCGGCCCCGCACCGACCCTCTCGCGCCTGGAGCCCGCCATCGCCGATCTCCCCCACGGGGAAGGCGTCGGGCTTGCGCCGCCGCGGCATCGCCGCCCCAATGCGCTCCTGGTCGGGCTCGGCGTGCTGATCTGCGCCATCATCGCCCTCGGCTCCACGCTGCTGGCGCGCACGCTCTACCAGCAGGCCTATGCCGAGCACCGCCGAGAGGTCCGCAACCTCGCCACCAGCCTGGCCCAGCAGACCGACCGGGCGCTGCAGAGCCTGGACCTGGTGGAGCGCAGCATCGCGGAGCGCGTGGCCGACGGGGGCATCCAGACCCCCCAGGAATTCCAGACCGTCATGGCCCAGCGGTCCATCCACCGGCTGATGCGGGAGAAGATATCCGGCCTGCCGCACGTGGACGCCCTCTCGGTCATCAGCAGCACCGGCAAGCTGATCGGCTTCACCCGCAGCTGGCCGGCGCCGGACATCGACGTTTCGGAACGCGACTATTTCGTCGCCCTCAGCAGCATGAAGGGGCCGGCCACGTTCGTGAGCGAGCCGGTCGCCAACATGGCCACCGGCGCCATCACCGTCTATCTGGCGCGGCGCATCACCGCCGCCGACGGCACCTTTCTCGGCCTCGTCCTGGGGGCGATGCAGCAATCCTCCCTGGAGCGCAACTTCGGCATCCTCGACCTGCGGCCCACCGGCCTCATCGCCCTGGTGCGCGACGACGGCGCGCTGCTGGCGCGGGTGCCGGGCAGCGCCGCCCATTTCCCCCGCGACGCGGCGATGCGGGCCGAGGTCGCCCAGGCCCTGTTCGCGCAGGATACCGACACCGGCACCATCGCCGCCGGCATCCTCGACGAGGAGGAGCGGGTGGTGGCGGTGCAGCGGCTCGCCAACTTTCCGCTCGCGGTGGTCATTGCCGACAGCGCCGACTGGCTGGAGCAGGAGGCCTGGAAGGCGGTTCTGCCCATCGTGGTCGCCGCGGTCCTGGTGTGCGGCCTCGTGGGCATCGTCATCTTCTTCGTGATTCGCCAGGTGGCCGGCGAGCGGGCGTTCTCGGAAAAGGAGCACCGGCGGGCCCGCTACGATACCCTCACCGGCCTGCCCAACCGCCTGTTCTTCTCCGAGCGGCTCGCCGCCGGGCTGGCCCGGGCCGACGCCAGGCCGCTGACGCTGCTGTTCATCGACCTCGACTATTTCAAGTCGGTCAACGACACCCTCGGCCACGACATCGGCGACGCCCTGCTGCAGGGGGTGGCGGAGCGGCTGCTGGACACGGTGGCGCCCCATGACTTCGTGGCCCGGCTGGGCGGCGACGAATTCGCCGTCATCTGCCGCCACGACGGGGGCCAGGAGGGCGAGCCGGGCATCGACCAGGGGGCCAGCGCCGCCGCCGAGGCCATCATCGAGGCGCTCAAGGCGCCCTTCCTGCTGGAGCACCACCAGGTGCTCACCGGCTGCAGCGTCGGCATCGCCATGTCGCCGCGCGACGGCAGCGACGTGGCGACCCTGCTCAAGTGCGCCGACCTCGCGCTGTACGGCGCCAAGAACGACGGGCGCGGCAATGCCCGGGTGTTCGAGCAGCACATGGGGGCCACCGCCCGCGCGCGGCGCGAGATCGAGCTGGACCTGCACACGGCCTGGGAGCAGCGGCAGTTCCGCCTGGCCTACCAGCCCATCTTCGAGACCCGGACGCTCAAGCTCGCGGGCTTCGAGGCGCTGCTGCGCTGGCACCACCCCACCCGTGGCGAGGTGCCGCCGGAACGCTTCATTCCGGTGGTGGAGGAATCCGGCCTGATCCTCAACGTCGGCGGCTGGATCCTGGACCAGACCTGCCGCACCGCCGCCGGCTGGCCGGAGCACCTGTTCATCTCGGTCAACGTGTCCCCCGCCCAGTTCCGCGGCGGGCACACCCAGCAGCAGGTCCAGGCCGCGCTCGCCCGCAGCGGCCTGCCGCCGGAGCGGCTGGAGCTGGAGATCACCGAATCGCTGCTGCTCAAGGCGGATTCCTCGGTGCGGCAGCTGCTCGACGAGTTCCGGTCCGAGGGCATCATCCTGGCCCTCGACGATTTCGGCACCGGCTATTCCTCGCTGCGCTACCTGCAGGTGCTCAACATCAGCCGCCTGAAGATCGACCAGAGCTTCATCCGCCATGTGGTGGACGACCCCCACACCGAGGCCATCGTCACCGCGATTCTCAGCCTCGCGAACGCGCTGAACCTGAAGACCACCGCCGAAGGCATCGAGACTGAGGCGCAGCGCGATTTCCTCACGCGCCGGGGCTGCACCCACCTGCAGGGCTTCCTGCTGGGCCCGCCCATGTCGGAGGAAGACGCAAGCCGCCTCGCCCGCGCGGCGCGGCCGCAGTGACCCCCTGCCCCCGCAGGAAGAGCGCCGCCCGGGAACGACAAAATCACGCCACAATCTCTTTCGTCCGCGCCGCGACGCGGATATGGTTTCGCCATGGACCCCATCACCACGACCGACGCCCTCGTATCGGCTTGTGAGCGTCTCGCCCGCCACCCCTTCGTCACCGTGGACACGGAGTTTCTCCGCGAGACCACGTTCTGGCCCAAGCTCTGCGTCGTCCAGCTGGCCTCCCCGGAGGAGGCCATCATCGTGGACACGCTGGCCGATGGCCTGGACCTTGCCCCCTTCTACCAGCTGATGGGGAACCCCGGGGTGATGAAGGTGTTCCATGCCGGCCGGCAGGACATCGAGATCATCTGGCACCAGGCCCGTCTCATCCCTCATCCGGTGTTCGACACCCAGGTCGCCGCGATGGTTCTGGGGTACGGCGACAGCATCTCCTACGACCAGCTCGTGCAGCGGGTGCGCGGCCACGCCATCGACAAATCCTCCCGCTTCACAGACTGGTCGCGCCGGCCGCTCAGCCAGGCCCAGCTCACCTATGCCATCGCCGACGTCACCCACCTGCGCGACATCTATGTGAAGCTCACCGCCGACCTCGACACCCGCGGGCGGGCGGAATGGGTGGGCGAGGAAATGCATGTGCTCACCTCGCCGGCCACCTACGACCAGCACCCGGACAGCGCCTGGGAGCGCCTGAAGTCGCGTGTGCGCAAGCCGCGCGAGCTGGCGGTCCTGGTGGAGGTGGCGGCGTGGCGCGAGCGCGAGGCGCAGAGCCGCGACCTGCCGCGCGGCCGCGTCATCAAGGACGACGTCATCGGCGAAATCGCCGTGCAGCAGCCGCAGACGCCGGAGAAGCTGGCGGAGCTGCGCTCCCTGCCCAAGGGCTTCGAACGCTCGCGCTATGGCGAGGCGGTGCTGGAGGCGGTGAAGCGCGGCGTTGCCCGCGACCCGCGCACCCTGCCGCGCATCGAGCGCGACAAGCCGCTGCCCAATGGCGCCAGCGCCACGGTGGAGCTGCTGAAGGTGCTGTTGCGCATGACCGCCGAACAGAACGCCGTGGCGGCCAAGGTCATCGCCACCACCGACGATCTGGAGCGCATCGCCGTGGATGACGACGCCGACGTGCCGGCGCTGAAGGGCTGGCGCCGGGAGCTGTTCGGCCTGCGCGCCCTCGCCCTCAAGGCCGGCCAGGTGGCCCTGGCGGTGGAAAAGGGACGCGTGGTGGCGGTGGACCGCTGAGCGGTTTTCCGCCCGCAGCCGCGCAGACCCGCACCGGCCGCCATTCCCGAGCCCGACGTTCGCCTGGGAATGTCCGGGAGGCCCGGCGTGCGTTGAAGTGTTGGCACGGCCCCCGTTCGTTCCACTGGGGGCGCCCCGGGAGCAGCAAACTGCGCCGGCCACGTTCTCGCACCCGCTGCGAGGCTGGCTTCCGTAACGCGCCGCCCGCCGAGGGCACGGCCCCTTGAGGCTGACGACGCCCACTGCCCCGCACCCCATCGGTGGCCTGCGTTCTCCTCTTGCCCCCGTCCGCATGAGCCGCGCGACGACGGCGCAAACACGCCCGCCCACCGCCATGACCCGCCGTGACACCGGCCCAGCCGCCCGCAGGGTGCCTGAGGCCCGGACAGAGACCCGGCATCCGGGCACCCGCATGTCTCCCTTCTCAGGGAAGCGGAGCTGCGGCCAAACCGCCGCGGCTGGAATGGAGGCGCACCCGCCCGGCCGGCCTGCGCCATCGCCCCGGTACCATTCAGGTGCACCGCCTGCCGGCGTCAGGTTCCCGGGGCGAGCTGGTCCGCGCCAGGGCCGGGGCCCCGGCCCCGGCCCCGCGACGGGCGCGGGACGCCCGAACAGGCACCCGCCAGCCAAGCCCCCGCACCGCCGCCTTTCAAGGAAGCGGACCTGCCGCCAAACCTCCCCGCTGGAATGGAGGCGCACCCGCCCGGCCGGCCTGCGCCATCGCCCCGGTACCATTCAGGTGCACCGCCTGCCGGCGTCAGGTTCCCGGGGCGAATTGGTGTGCGCAATGACCGAGGTTCGGTCGCACGAAGGCGCTCAAAACCCGAACAGGCACCCGCCACCCGAGCCCCCCACACCGCCGCCCCCTCAGGGAAGCGGAGCTGCGGGTGAGCCTGCCCCGGCGGGACGGGGACGCGTCCGGCGCTGACGAGCCCCGTTCAGGCGCCATTCCGGGCACCATCAGGTGCCCCGGCCCCTCTCGCCCGCGGCTACAAGGGAGAGGGGAGACATGGCGTCAGTCCACCACTTCCGTCACCGGCTCGCGCCCGGTCAGGCGCGCCAACTGGCGCAGGCGGGCCTGGACCCGCTCGTTCACCAGCGGCGCCATGTCGCGCGGCACGCTCAACACCAGTTGCTCCCCCCGCACCCGCAGCGGCGCGCGCGGCAGGATGCCCGGCATGGCGGCGGACAGCAGGTAGGCGACGCGCATGGCGCCGCCCAGGATGCGCGCGCGATCGAGCTGGCCGGTGGAGACGAGCTCCAGAATCCGGGTCTGCGCATCGTCGGCGCTGATGCCCACATAGCGGAAGTAAACCGACAGAGCGACATAGGCCCGCCCGGGATGATCCAGCCCGGCCAGCGCCGCATGGGCGATCATGTTGAGGCTCTGCTCGCCCCGATAGTCGGGATGGGCGCGCCAGCTCACATCCGCCAGCAGGCAGGCGGCCCGGCGCAGGCGGGTTTCGTCCGCCGCTTCCTCCAGCACCGGAGACGAGGCGAAGAAGGCGTCGGTCCAGGCCACCAGTTCCTCGCCATGGCGGGGCGAGCGCGACCGCAGCACGTTCAGCTCGGCGGCCGCCACCAGCAGCGGATCGTCGGCCCGCTCCTCCGGCGTCATCAGCGAATAGAGCAGGCCCTCGCGCACGCCCAGCGCCGAGATCACCACCTCCGAGGCCCGGCCCTGGCGCACCACGTTTTCCAGCACCAGCGCACCATAGGCCAGCAGCGGCCGGCGCGCGTCCGACACCACGTCGATATGGGCGAGGGTGTCGGCGTCCGCGCGATGCACGATGCGGGTGAAGTCCAGCGCCTCCCGGGCGGGAATGACGTAGCCGTGCATCACATGCAGCGGATAGCCCTTCTGGAACATGTGCAGGCGCGCCAGCGCCCGCCAGGTGCCGCCCACCGCATAGAAGGTGCGCCCGGCCAGGTCGCCGAGCACGCCGGCGTCTGGAATGGTGTCCTTGACGATCTTCTCGGCCTTGCGGGTGGAGCGCGCCGAGCGGTCCTGCAGGGCGAGCCCCCCCAGCGGCAGGGTGATGCCGGCGCCAATGCGCCCGCCCTTCACGTCCACCAGTTCCAGCGAGCCGCCGCCGAGGTCGCCCACCACGCCGTCGGGCTCATGCACCCCGGCCAGGATGCCGCAGGCGGCCAGCTCGGCCTCGCGCTTGCCGGTGAGCAGCTCGATGGTGGTGCCGCAGATGGCCTCGCACTCGGCGATGAAGGCCGGCCCGTTCTGCGCGTCGCGCGCGGCGGCGGTGGCGAGGGCATAGACCGCCCCCACCCCCATGGCGTTGCACAGCGCGCGGAACCGGCGCAGCGCCGAGAAGGCGCGCTGCACCGCGTCTTCCGCCAGCCGGCCGGTGGACAGCACCTCGCGGCCGAGGCCGCACAGTGCCTTCTCGTTGAAGATGGGGGCCAGCGCCCGGTTCATCCCCTCGTACACCACCAGGCGGACCGAGTTGGAACCGATGTCGATCACCGCCACCGGCGCGCCGACCATGAGCCGGCCGGGCGCGCGATGGGGATCGTCCGTCACCTCAGCGGCGGACGAGTAGACTGCGCGGCGAAGAATCCTTGAGAGACTTTCCACGTCCAGACAAGCTCGGGTTGGTCATGAAATATTGATGGGCGTTGAAGGGTTCTTCGCCCAGAGCGGGGACTATGCGTTCAGAAGAGCCGTCGGGCAACACCCGCCAGCTCTGCTGGTTGTCGATGAGGTTCGCCACCATGATCTGGTCGAGCACCTGCTCGTGCACGGTGGGATTGGTGATGGGGCACAGCGTCTCCACCCGGCGGTCCAGGTTGCGCGGCATCAGGTCGGCCGAGGAGATGTAGACGATGGCCTGGGGGCTCGGCAGGCCGTGGCCGGCGCCGAAGCAATAGATGCGCGAATGCTCCAGGAAGCGGCCGACGATGGACTTCACGCGGATGTTCTCCGACAGCCCGGGAATGCCGGGCCGCAGGCAGCAGATGCCGCGGATGACGCAATCCACCTGCACCCCGGCGCCGCTCGCCTCGTAGAGGGCGTCGATGATGACCGGGTCCACCAGCGAGTTGCACTTCAGCCAGATCGCCGCCGGCCGCCCGGCGCGGGCATGCTCGATCTCCTCGCGGATGTGCTGGAGCAGGCGCGGCTTGAGCGCCACCGGCGACACCGCCATGGCGTCCAGCTCGCCCGGCTCCGCATAGCCGGTGATGAAGTTGAAGATGCGGGCCACGTCCTGAGCGATCACCGGGTCTGCCGTGAAGAACGACAGGTCGGTGTAGATGCGCGCCGTGATGGGGTGATAATTGCCGGTGCCCACGTGCACGTAGGTGGCGAGGTTGCCGCCCTCGCGGCGCACCGCCATGGACAGCTTGCCGTGGGTCTTCAGCTCGATGAAGCCGAACACCACCTGCACGCCGGCCCGTTCCAGGTCGCGCGCCCAGCGGATGTTGGCTTCCTCGTCGAAACGCGCCTTCAGCTCCACCAGCGCCGTCACCGACTTGCCGGCCTCCGCCGCCTCGGCCAGCGCCTTCACGATGGGGCTGTCGGAAGAGGTGCGGTAGAGGGTCTGCTTGATGGCGACGACATTGGGGTCGCGGGCGGCCTGGCGAAGGAACTGGACCACCACGTCAAAGGATTCATAAGGGTGGTGAACAAGAATGTCCTTCTCGCGAATGGCCAGAAAGCAGTCGCCGCCATGGTCGCGAATGCGCTCGGGAAATCGGGCATTGTAGGCCTGGAACTTCAGGTCCGGCCGGTCCACTGAGACGAGCTGCGAAAACTCATTCAGCGCCAGCACGCCGTTCACCACGAAGATCTCGTCGTCATGCACGCCGAGTTCGCGGGCGACGAAATTGCGCAGTTCCTCCGGCATGGCGGCATCCGCCTCCATGCGGATCACCTCGCCATAGCGCCGCTGCTTGAGCGCCGTCTCGAACAGGCGCACCAGGTCTTCGGCTTCTTCCTCGATCTCGAGGTCGCTGTCGCGGACAACGCGGAACACGCCGCGCCCCTTCACCGTGTAGCCGGGGAACAGGCTGTCGATGAACAGGCCGATCATCTGCTCCAGGGTGATGAAGCGGGTGCCGGGGGTATCCGCCCGGTCGGGCAGTCGAATGAAGCGCTCCACCTTGGCGGGAATGCGGATCAGCGCGTTCATGCCCCGCCCATCGCTCTCGCGCACCAGCTGCAGCGCCAGCGAGAAGCCGAGATTGGGGATGAAGGGGAAGGGGTGCGCCGGATCGATGGCGAGCGGGGTCAGCACCGGGAACACGTGGTTCAGGAAGTGCCGCTCCAGCGCCACCCGGTCGTCGGCGGTGACGTCGCCGCCATTCACCAGGATCACGCCGGCGCCCGAAAGGTCGCGCCGCAGCTCGCGCCAGCGCACCTGCTGGTCGGCGATGAGCTGGGCCGCGCTCGCCATGATCTTGGCGAGCTGCTCGGAGGGGGTGAGCCCGTCGGGGCTGCGGGCCTGGACACCCTCGCGGATCTGCTCCTTCAGGCCGGCCACGCGGACCATGAAGAATTCGTCGAGGTTGTTGGCCGAGATGGACAGGAAGCGCAGCTGCTCCAGCAGCGGGTGGCTGCGGTTGGAGGCCTCCTCCAGCACCCTGCGATTGAAGTGGAGCCAGGAAATCTCGCGGTTGATGAAGCGATGGGGCGACTGCGCCAGCGCCAGCACGCCCTCGGCGTCGTCCGGGAAGGTCTCGTCTTCCACCACGGCGGCGGAGGCTTCTTGTGCGCTCATCGTCGGCTCCCTCATGTGCGGGCGGACCATGGCCATGTTAGATGACCACTCTATGACGGACAGGCTCCAGCCGGATGTCAGTCCGGATGCGGCTCGTCCTCCGGCTCGTCCTCGGGCGCGGCAAGGTCCGGCTGCTCCCTCAGCACCTGCGCCGCCAGGCTGCGGGTGAGCGGCCGGTGCGCCGCCAGGGCTGCGCGGTCCAGCGCTTCCACAACCTTCTGGGCGCCCGCCACCGAGCGCGGAATGCGCCGCAGCAGGTAGGTCACGGTCGCCTCGTCCACCGCCACCTGGCGGTCGGCGAACAGCTTCACCAGCACCGCCGCCAGCAGGGCGTCATCCGCCGGAGCGATGTCGAACAGCGGCAGCGCCTTCAGGCGCGAGGCCAGGTCGGCGGTGGCGAGCGGCAGCTTGGAGGGCGGCGCGCGGCTGGTCAGCAGCAGCACCGCGCCCTGCTCGCGGGCGAGGTTAAGCAGGTGGAACAGCGCCGCCTCCTCGAACGGGGCGGCATCGAGATCCTCCAGCACCAGGGCCCCGGCGGCGAGCGCCGCCGGCACGCCGGCGCGATCGAGGGCGCGGGCGGCGAGAATGGGGGCCCCGGCGCGGGCGGCGAACACGGCGGCCAGGTGGCTCTTGCCCGCCCCCTCCGGCCCGGTCAGGCACACCACCTTCGCCGGCCAGTCCGGAAAAGCGTCGATGAGCGCCAGCGCGGCGGCATTGCCGGGCGCGGCGAGGAAATCCTCGCGCCGCAGCGCCGGGCGCGAGGGCAGCTCCAGCGGCAGCTGGCGCAGGGACTGGTCGCGGCCGGCCATGGGGTCAGCGGCCCTCCGGCGCGGCCGGCCCGTCGGCCACCCCGCGATAGAGGGAGGAGCCGAGATACTTGGCGATGGCGAAACGCGCCAGCACCCCCACCACCGCCGTCAGCGGCACCGCCAGCAGCAGGCCGACGAAGCCGAACAGGTAGCCGAAGGCGAGCAGAGCGAACATCAGCCACACCGGATGGACGCCGATGCGGTCCCCCACCAGCTTGGGATAAAGCACGTAGCCTTCGATGGTCTGGCCGGTGACGAAGATGGCGAACACGATGGCGATCATGCTCCAGTCCGGAAAGAACTGGACCACGGCGACGCCGGTCGACAGGACGAGACCGGTCAGCGACCCCACATAGGGAATGAAGGACACCGCCCCCGCCACGATGCCGATGAGCAGGCCGAAATTGAGCCCGGTCATGGAGAGGGCCACCGCGTAATAGGCCCCCAGCAGCAGGCACACCAGCGCTTGGCCGCGCACGAAGCCGGCCACCGCGCTGTCCATGCCGCGGGCGAGCTCATGCACCACCGGGCGATGGGGCAGCGGCACCAGTCCGTCCACGAACTCCACCATGCTGTCCCAGTCGCACAACATGTAGAACATGACCACCGGGGTCACCACCATGAGGGCGAACATGGAAATGACCGCCTGCCCGCCGGCCCACACCGAGGACAGAAGGCCGAGCAGGTAGGTGACGCCCTGGGTCATCAGCTCGGAGATGGAGCGCTGCATGTCCGGCAGCCGGTCGCCGACGATGCCGCTCAGCCACTCGCGATTCTCCTCGGTCGCCAGGCCCTGGAGCCGCGCCACGTAGGAGGGCAGGCGCTGGATGAACTCGAACAGCTGCGAGCCCAGGATCGGTAGCGCCAGCAGGAAGAACAGCACCACCACCAGCAGCATCACCACCACCACCGCCAGCGCGGCGATGGTGCGGCCGACGCCGATGCGGTGCAGACGAATCACCACCGGGTTGAGAAAATAGGCGAGCACGATGCCGGCGACGAACGGCAGCAGGATGCCGCTGAGCAGCCACAGCGACAGCACCGCCGCCACCAGCGCCCCCACCCAGAACCAGAGCCGAATCCGCACTGGCATCGTCTCTCCCCGGCCTGCGTCGGCGTCTGCGCCCGGCCGTGCCGCCGCCCCGGCGGGACGGGTCGCCGCCGCGGGCGCACGCGCCGGTTCCGCGCCGGCGCCCTGCGCGGGGATCGCTCCGCCCTTCAGTTGGCCATGTGGCGCATCCATTCCGCGAGATAGGCAGCGGCCGAAAGCCCCGTCAAGAGGCCCACCGCCACCAGGCCGAGACTCTGGAGCTGCGGCACCTGGACGGCGAAGCCCGAACTCGCCAGGACGAAGGCGGCGAAGGCGATCTGCGCCGCGGTGTTCAGCTTGGACACCAGGAGCGGGCGGATCGCCACCGGCTTGGCCATCACCAGCGACAGCACCACCGCGCCGATGATCATCACGTCGCGCGAGACCACGGCGATGGCGACCCAGCGCGGGATCAGGTCCACCACCGCCAGCGTCACGTAGATGGAGACCAGCAGCGCCTTGTCCGCCACCGGGTCGAGATAGGAACCGAGCTCGGTCTGCATGTCGAAGCGCTTGGCGATGAAGCCGTCGAGCGCATCCGAGACGCCCGCCGCCAGGAACAGCCAGAAGGCCAGCTCGGTCTCGCCCACGCCGATGGACCACACCACCGTTGGCACCAGCAGGATCCGCAATATGGTGATGAGGTTGGGCACGCTCACGCCGCCGTCCTCCCCCGCGCCGCGATGTCCGACACCGGCCTCCCCCTTCTCCCGGGCGCGGGGCCCGCCCGCGCCGTTCGTCCCGTCACGCCGGCCGACGGCCGGGGCTCACGCCGGCCGGCGCTTCACGGCCAGCGGCCCGAACGTCTGCTGCGACGCCATGGCCTGGATGCGGGTGATGTTCACATGCCGCGGCAAGGTGGTGGCGAAGAACACCTGCTCGGCGATGTCCTCCCCCGTCATCGGCTGGGCGCCGGCATAGACCGTGTCGGCGCGGTCCTTGTCGCCATGGAAGCGCACCACCGAGAATTCGGTCTCGGTGAGGCCCGGCTCGATATTGGTCACGCGCACGCCGGTGCCCGCCACGTCGGACCACAGGTTGAGCGCGAACTGCTTCACAAACGCCTTGGTGGCACCGTACACGTTCGCGCCCGGGTAGGAATAATCGCCGGCGATGGAGCCGGTGAGCACCACATGCCCCTCGCCCCGCGCCACCATGGCCGGCAGGGTGGTGCGGACGGTGTAGAGCAGGCCGCTGATGTTGGTATCCACCATGATGTCCCAATCGGCGATCTTCGCCTCCTGGGCCGGCTCCAGGCCCTGGGCGAGGCCGGCATTGGCGAACACCACGTTATAGGCGCGAAACGGCTCCGGGAGGTTGGCCAGCAGCTCTTCGGTCGCCTTCAGGTCGCGGGTGTCGAGCACCGCCGTGTGGATCAGGTCGCCATAGGGCGCCTTCAGCTCGGCCAGGCGCTCGGCGCGGCGGCCGAGGGCGATCACCTTGGCGCCGGCCGCGGCGAAGCGATGCGCCGTGGCGGCGCCGATGCCGGAGGTGGCGCCGGTGATGAGAACGGTCAGCGTCCTGGGGTCGAGCAACTGGGTCATGTCCTACTCCTGCGGGATCGCCCGGATCGGGGGAGATGAGTCGAAAGGCGGACGGACGCAGCCCGCTGGATAACGCGGCACGGCGCTTGCGTCCATCCGCCGGCGAAAGGCGGTAGATAAGTAATGCCGCAGCCTTGCTGCTGCCATGTTCTGCGGAAAGTTTGCGGCGTACGCAGCCGTCTCGAAGCCGGCCAAGTTTTCGGACAGGCTGCGATCCGAACGTCGATGGGGTTCAAGGCGCGCCGTCCCCCGGGCCGGCCGCGGTGGCGATCCTGGGTTGCGGGGCGCGTCCGGGGAGTGTTGATGCAGTTTGTATGGCGCAAGGTGCGGCCGGGAGCGGGACCCGTCCTGGCCGTCGCGAGTTTCGCCGTGGCCCTGGCCGGCTGCAGCACCGAGCTTGACGGTTTCGGAACCAAGCCGTCTGCCATCGCCGGCAACCGCGTGGAGGCCGACCCGGCCCTCGCCGCGCCCACCGGCGCAGTGGAGACGGCGCCGATCGTCGCGCCCGCGCCGACCCGGTCGGCGTCCGCCGCCGAGGCCATCGCCCCGCGCCCCACCGCCAATGCGGTGCCGCTCACCCCGCCGCCGGTCAATCCCGGTGGAACGGCCTATGCCCCCACCGCCGCCAAGGGTCAGGCGTCCGGCGCCTGGACCTTCAGCTGGGACAACGGGCACAGCAGCTGTCCGATCACCCTCTCCACCACGCGCGGCCTCAGCGGCATGTCGGCCCAGGCCGATGTCTCCTGCCCGAGCGAGATCTTCATGACCAAGGGCTGGGACATGATGGGCCCAGACCTCGTGCTCCAGAACCACCAGGGCAAGGTCACCGCCCGCCTCCAGCCAGCCGGCCCCAACCGCTACATGGGCGCCATCTCCGAAACCGGGCAGCCCGTGGTCCTCATGCGCTGAGCCGGCGCCGCCGACGGGCGGCACGCGGTCCGCGGGATGCGCCGTCCGCGCCCGCCTTCGCCCGCCCCCGGTGAAGCGGACCTCCGGGCAAGGCGCGCACGGCGGCGCCATGCCCGGAGCGCCCCGGCAGGCCACGCGCGCGGCCTCGCCGCCCGCGCGGCGTCTGCGTCCAGAAGAGCGCACCGGCTGGAGCGTGCCGACGGGACGCGGCACCGCCACCCCACTCCCGGCCACACGGACAAGACACAGCGCCCCCCCTCGCGCGGCCGCCGGCCGGCGCACCCATGCCCCTGCCGCAGACATGGGCACTCCGCGACATATGCCGGGACACCGGCCGCGCGGGCCTGCGCTCTCGCCGCGCGGGCGGGGACGCCCGCGGCAAGGCCTTCGGAGGCGCCCCGCGTTCTGGCGCGGAGCGGAAGTGGGGGGCAGGGAAGACCCGGCGCGCCGCGACCGCGCGGCACGCCGAAGCCGCCGCTTCGGCGACGGCCGAGACCGGAGCACCGCAGTCAGCCGAAGAGGATGGCGACCACGATCACCCCATAGGACAGCGCGAAGAAGATGCTGTCCCGAACCAGCTGTGCACGCGACGAGAGCATGTCCATAGATCCATATTTTCCATGAACGTGCTTGATATTGGTGAATTTGTCAATCGAGCAGTTTTAAATGTGAAATAGGCACGGCCACCCCGCCGCTGCGGAATGGCCCGGCCGGCGCCGGTCAGCGCCCCTCGAACCGGGCCGGCCTCTTGCCCACGAAAGCGGCGACACCCTCCGCGAAATCGCGCGTGCCGGCGCTGGCGATGAAGGCCTCGCGTTCGGCGTGGAGCTGCTCCGACAGGGTGTGGGAGAAAGACGCCCGCAGCAGATGCTTGATCCGCCCATAGGCCTGGGTGGGCCCGGAGGCGAGGCGCCGCGCCAGGGCATCGGTCTGCGCCCCCAGGTCCGCGCCCGCCACCACCGTGTTCACGAGCCCCAGCCGCAGCGCCTCGGCGGCGTCCACCACGTCGGACAGCAAGGTGAGCTCCAGCGCCTTGCGCAGCCCCACCACGCGCGGCAAGGAAAAGGTGCCCGACCCGTCCGGAGTGGTGCCGATGCGGGTATAGGCCATGGTGAACTTGGCATCGTCGGCGGCGATCACCAGGTCGGCCGCCAGCGCCACCGACAGGCCGGCACCCGCCACGGCGCCATGCACGCTGGCCACCACTGGCGCCGGCAGGCCCGCCAGGGTCAGCAGCGTGTGGTGAAACGGATCGATGATGGACGCCACCACTTGCGGCGCCGACGCGCCCGCCGCATGAAAACGGCCGACGTCGCCACCGGCGAGGAAGGCCCGCCCTTCCCCCGACAGCACCACCACACGCACGCTGTCGTCATTGGCCACCCGGTCCACGGCAGCCTTCCATGCCAGTATGGTGGCTTCGTCGAGGGCGTTGAGCACCTCCGGGCGGTTGAAGCGGATGCGGGCGATGCCATCGGTGACCTGAACCAGGACAGGCGAGGGTGAAGACACGGGATCGGTCATTCGGGTTTCCTTGGCGTTCCTCTCTCGGAAGCGGGTCCGCACGCCCCGCCCTGGCCGCAGCCTGCACCGCGCCGGCGGGCCCCAGCAAGTGGCCGCCCGCCGATGGAGCCCGCTTTATTTTACGAAAAATGAGTGTTTATTTTTGATATTGCACATCAAGATTCGATATTTTACTTTAGAACCACGATGAATTATAGTGTAAATCATACTGAATTTGTCAGGTTTTGATCGACGGAGCCGGATGGGATGACCTCGCCGCTGCAACGCAAGCTGAAGATCTCCGGCCCGACCGCCGTCACGGCCAACCGCCTCGCCGACGGCGTGGTGGTGTGGCTCGATGCCGACGGCGCCTGGAGCCTGTCCATTGCCGACGCCGCCGTCGCCACCACCGGCGACGAGGTGCAGGCGCTGCTCGCCCGCGCCCACCAGGACGAGAACACGGCGGTGGGCGCCTATGCCGCCGCCGTCTCCCTCACCGCCGACGGGCGGGCCGCGCCCGCCAATCTGCGTGAGCGCATCCGGGTCGAGGGCCCCACCGTGGCCTATGCCGTCGCGCCCCACTCCTCCGCTGCCGGCGCGGCCTGAAGAAAGCGTGTGTGCTATGTACGTCTATGACGAGTTCGACCGCGCCTTCCTTGAGGAGCGCGTCGCCGAGTTCCGCGATCAGGTCGCCCGCCGCCTCTCCGGCGCGCTGAACGAGGAAGAGTTCAAGCCGCTGCGCCTCATGAACGGCGTATACCTGCAGCTGCACGCCTACATGCTGCGGGTGTGCATTCCCTATGGCACGCTCAATTCCACCCAGCTCAAGGCGCTGGCGGCCGTGGCCCGGCGCTATGACCGCGGCTACGGGCATTTCACCACCCGCCAGAACATCCAGTTCAACTGGATCAAGCTCGCCGAGCTGCCGGACGCCATGGCGGACCTGGCCGCGGTGGGCATCCACGGCATCCAGACCTCGGGCAACTGCATCCGCAACACCACCACCGACGCCTTCGCCGGCGCCGCCCGCGACGAGATCGAGGACCCGCGCCTCTATGCGGAGATCATCCGCCAGTGGTCGACGCTGCATCCCGAATTCACCTACCTGCCGCGCAAGTTCAAGATCGCCATCACCGCCGCCCGGCACGACCGCGCCGCCATCCGCGTCCATGACGTCGGCCTGCGCCTGCACCGGCGCGACGGCCAGACCGGGTTCGAGGTGATCGTCGGCGGCGGGCTCGGCCGCTCGCCCTATATCGGCAAGACCATCCGCGAGTTCCTGCCGAAAGAGGACCTCCTGTCCTATCTGGAAGCAATCCTGCGCACCTACAATCTGGGCGGGCGGCGCGACAACATCTACAAGGCACGCATCAAGATCCAGGTGCACGAGCTGGGCACCGAGGCCTTCGCCCGCAAGGTGGAAGCCGAGTGGCAGGAGATCCGCGAGGGCGCCCTGAAGCTCGACCAGGCCGCCATCGACGCCATCGCCGACCGCTTCGTGACCCCCGCCTTCGAGCCCCTCGCGGACCAGCCGGCGGAGCTCGCCGCGGCGCTCGCCGACCCGGCCTTCGCCCGCTGGCACGCCAATGCCATCGCCGCCCACAAGGTGCCCGGCCACGCCATCGTCACCCTGTCGCTGAAGCCGGTGGGCGGCCCGCCGGGCGACTGCACCGCCGACCAGATGGAGGCGATCGCCGACCTTGCGGATCGCTATGCCTATGGCGAGATCCGCGTCGCCCACGAGCAGAACCTCACCTTCCCGCACGTCCGGCAGAAGGACCTGCCGGCGCTGTGGAAGGCGCTCGACGCGCTCGGCGTGGCGACCCCCAACGTGGGCCTCGTCACCGACATCATCTCCTGCCCCGGCCTCGATTATTGCTCGCTGGCCAACACCCGCTCCATCCCCATCGCCCAGAAGCTCACCGAGCGGTTCGCCGACCCGGCCCGCATCGCCGACATCGGCCGGCTGCATGTGAACATCTCCGGGTGCATCAACGCCTGCGGCCATCACCACATCGGCCACATCGGCATTCTCGGGGTGGAGAAGAAGGACGAGGAATTCTTCCAGATCTCCCTGGGCGGCAAGGGCAATTCCAAGGCCCGCCTGGGCGAGCTGCTGGGCCCGGCCATTCCCGAGACCGAGATCGTCGATACGGTGGAACGGCTGGTGGAGACCTATCTTGAGCTGCGCAGCTCGTCCGCCGAGACCTTCATCGCGGCGGTGGAGCGGCTTGGCATCGAACCCTTCAAGGAGCGCGCCTATGCCCCTCGTTAAGTCCGGGGCGACCGCCGCCGACGCCTTCATCCGTGTCGCCGATGACGCGGCCCTGCCCGATGGCCCGGTGATCGTTTCCGCCGAACGCTTCCTGGCGGAGGCCGATGCGCTCGCCCTGCGCAATGGCGAGATCGGCGTCGCCTGGCCCAATGCCCGCGACGTGGCGGAGCTTCAGCCCTACCTGTCCCGCCTGTCGCTGGTGGCGCTGAGCTTCCCCAAGTTCCGCGACGGCCGCGCCTTCAGCCAGGCCCGGCTGCTGCGCGAGCGCTACGGCTTCAAGGGCGAACTGCGCGCCACCGGCAATGTGCTGCGCGACCAGGTGTTGATGATGGTGCGCTCCGGCTTCGACGCCTTTGAGCTGGAGAAGGAGGCGGACGCGGAGGCCTTCTCCGCCGCGCTCGCCAGCTATACGGTGTTCTACCAGCCCACCGGCGAGGGCCGGCGCACCGTCGCCGAGGCGCGGGCCGCGGTGGAGGGATGATGCCATGAACGCCATTGACCGCCCCCCCTTCACCCTCGACATCCCGGCCCTCGACACGGCGCTGCGCGAGAGCGCCCCGGCCAAGATCATCGAGATCGCCCTGGCGCTATTCCCCGGCCGCATCGCCGCGGTGTCCTCCTTCGGCACGGAATCGGTGGTGTTGCTGCACCTCCTATCCCAGGTGCGAAAAGACGCGCCGGTGCTGTTCCTGGACACCGGGCACCTGTTTCCGGAAACCCTGGCCTATCGCGACCTGCTGATCGAGGTGCTGGGCCTGACCCAGGTGCTCACCTTCACCCCCGACCCGGAGGCACTGGCGGCCAAGGACGCGGAGAGCGGCCTGTGGTCGGAGGATCCGGACGCCTGCTGTGCCCTGCGCAAGGTGGAGCCGCTGGCCCGCGCGCTCGGGCCCTATACCGCCTGGATCAACGGCCGCAAGCGCTACCAGGCGCAGACCCGCTCCGCCATTCCGGTGGTGGAGGTGGACGGGGCACGGGTCAAGTTCAACCCGCTCGCCACCATGGGCCGCGACGACCTCATCGCCTATATGGACAGCCACGGCCTGCCCCATCATCCGCTGGAGAAGCACGGCTTCCTGTCCATCGGCTGCATGCCCTGCACCACCCGCGTGAAGCCGGGGGAGGACCCCCGCGCCGGCCGCTGGCGCGGCCGCGCCAAGACCGAGTGCGGCATCCACATGGGCGAAGGCATTTAGGCCGCCTGAGACGAGGCGGACCGGGCGCCGGCGCAGCGGTCGAGACCAAGGGAACGGGAGCAGCGGCGGACACCTCCAGGCCCGGGGGCCTCTTATCCTCCCCCTCGTCCCGCGACACCAGCCGCCGGGCTCGGCTCTCGCGGAGGCCATGCCCCTGCCCCCGGCGCGCGAAAGCCGCACGTGAAACGGGATGCGGAGCCGGCTTAAAACCGGTAGGATGAAAATGTTGAGGGTAGGCGCCCGCCGCTCCGGTCCAGCCTCGGGCCGTCCGGGCGGGCAAGTGGACGGTTTCGCGTGAACCGTCCACACGTTGAAGAGTCTTGAGCGATTGGCAAAGGTCGATGCGGCCGGACACGCCTTCGGGCATGTTCGGCACGCGCACCACGCCGCGCTGGAAGCATGCGTCGAAATGACACCCTCGGGCCCGTTCCGTGAGCCGCCGCGCGGAACCGGGTCTCGCGACTCCCGCACCGGCAACCGCCCGGCCGGGGCGCTCCGCCTCCGCAGTTTTTGAGGAGAACACCTGTGCCGCCGCTGATCATCGTCGCCCTCGGTGCCCTCGGTGCCGCGACCCTCGTGAAGGTGATCGCCAACGGGGCGCGGCGCGCCAGCGCGCGCATGGAGCAGCAGCGCGCCACCGATGCCGCCGGAGAACTGAAGGCCATACCCCTGGAGCGCGACCCGGTCACTGGAGAGTACCGCCCTCGCCAGCCCTGAGGGCACAGCCCCCGGAACCGGACGGAGGCCGGCGGAACGCCTCGCACCGCGATCACAGCCGGTCGGGCGCGGCCCTTGAGGCCCTTGCCCCCTTTGCAACGTGGGTTCCGCCCGGGACGATCCGCCCAGCCCCCTGCGCGCCACCGGCCAAGCAGCCGGAACGCGAGCGTTCACCCGGCACGGGCGCACTCCGCGCGCCTCCCGCCACCACGGGGCGGGGCGGTCGGCGCCCCATCCCGTGACACGGCTGTGGGCGACAGCTCCTGCGAGACGCGCGACGCGAACCGCCAATGGCCTCCGCTTTCGCCCCTCGGCCACCGCAAGGCACGGCGCCGGATGCGGTCGCGCGACGGCGAATCACACCCGCTCGGTGACGTCACATCCATGGCCTCGCATCCAGCATCCGGCCCCAGCCGGCGCTCCGTCAGGCGGCCTCATCGGCGGCGCGCGGGTCCCCGCTCCGCAGGTCACCCGCCCGGGGGCGCGCGTGCCCTTGAAGCGCGGGACATCGGCGCCGTCGGGCAGGCCACACCGCAACGCCGGGAACCCGGCCGCGCCGCACCCGGGCCGGCGGATTTGACGCGGCGGGGTTCTGTTCCACCGCGCATGGTGCCATCATCCGCCCCCGCGCGCCCCCAGGCGCGAGGCGGGCCAGGGGGTTGAGGACGTTGATGGGGATGGTGAAGCCAATCGGGCGCGTCGGCCTGTTCTGGGCCCTGGTTCTCGGGACCTGCCTCGGCTTGCACTGGCTGTTTCCGCTTCCGGCGGAGGCGGACTTCTGGGCCACCACCGCGCGGGCGCTGCATGGCGACGTGGAGGCGGTGGGAACACGGGCCTATGCCTTCGCTCTGGCGTTCGGCCTCGGCGCCCTGGCCGCCGGCTTCGCCGTCGCCTTCCTGGTGCTGCATGTGCTGGTGCTCCGCCTCACCCTGTCCGGCCTGCGGCGCCGGGTCGAGGCGGCCGGCGACAGGGCCGGCTTCAGCGCCGGCTACGCCGCCGCCCGCGCGGCGCTGGAGAAGAGCCCCCTCATCGGCCACGCCTGGGCCGAGTTCGACAAGGCCCTGGTGCACCGCCCGGGGGAGCCGGTCATCCGCAGCACTGCCCGGCCCCAGGCCTATTTCAACCTCGCGCTGGCACGGGAGAAATATTTCGGACTGAAGATGATGGGGGCGCTGCCCGGCTATTTCGTGGGGCTGGGCCTGCTGCTGACCTTCGCCGGGCTGGTGCTCGCCCTCAACAAGGCGGCCGCCGCCGTCAACAGCGCCGATGCCGCCGCCATGCAGGGCGCGACCCGCGACCTGCTGCAGGTCGCCACCTTCAAGTTCGCCACCTCCATCGCCGGCCTCGCCGCCTCCCTCAGCCTGTCGCTGCTGTTCCGCGTCTACACCATTCTCATGGAAGAGGCCTTCACCGCCTTCTGCGAGGCGGTGGAACGGCGCGTGCGCTACCTGTCGCCGCAGCAGATCGCCGCCGAGAGCCGCGATCTCGCCGCCCGCCAGGTGGAAGAATTGCAGGCCATCAACAGCGCCGATTTCCTCGCCCGGGTTGGCGCCTCGGTCGCCCCCGGCGTCTCCGCCGGACTGGAGGCCGCGCTGGAACGGGTCATGACCCCTCTCACCGCCAGCGTCGGCCAGGCGCTGCACAGCCTCTCCGATGGCAGCCGCGCCGGCATGTCGGACATGGTGAGCCAGTTCTCCCAATCGCTGCAGCACGGCGCCGGCTCGGAAATGCGCGCCCTCGCCGGCACTTTGCGGGAGATGCAGGAGGCGATCACCCGCCTGCAGCAGGGACTGACCGGCTCCGGCGCCGACTTCGGCCGCCGCATGACCGAGGCCGCAGAGAACCTGAACCGGCTCGTCGGCGACGCCGGCGCCCGGCTGGGCGAGGGCTCCGACCAGACCCGCGCCGCCCTGATGGAGGCTGTCGCCGCCCTGCGCGAGACTTTCGATCAGGCCAATCGCAAGATCGACGAAAGCCTCGGCAGCGCCGCCGGGGGCGCGGCGGCGCGGCTGGAGCAGAGCATGGGGCGGGTGCTCGGCGGCCTCGAGGGGCAGGTGGCCGGCTTCGGCGCGCTGCTGTCCGGCTTTCAGGATCGCATCGCCGGGCAGATCGACGAGACCCGGGCCCGCGCCGCCGCCGCCCAGGTGGAGGCGACCGAGGCGGTTTCCCAGGCCTCCACCGCGGCCGCCCACGCCCTTCAGGACGGGCTGGCCGACGCGCTGGCGCAGATCCGGGGCGAGGTCGACCGCTTCGTCACCGCCCTGAAGACCGGGGAGGCCACCCTCTCGGCCCAGGCCGGCGCCATGCGTGGCGCCGCCGACAGCGCCCGGCAGGTGGCCGAAGCCTTCGACCGGACCGTGCGGGAAGCGCGGGAGGCCTCGGCCCCCCTCGCGCAGTCCGGCGCCCGCATCGCCGACGCCACCGCCGCGCTCGGCGAGGCCGCCGGCCGCTCGGTGGCGCTGCTCGGCGCCAGCCAGGAGGAGGCCCGCCGGCTCGCGCTGGCGCTCGGCGATCAGGTGGAGACCGTCGAGCGGGTCTGGCGCGGCCACGCCGCCCGTTTCGAGGCCGTCGACGAGGCGCTGGGCCGGGCGTTCGAGCGCCTGTCCCAGGGCACCGACGAGCAGCACGAGCGCTTGGCCGGGTTCGCCCGCGACATGGACACGAACTTTGCCAAGGCGGTGGAAACGCTCACCGCCTGCATCGGTCAGCTCAAGGAAAACGGCGAGGACATGGCGAGCGCCGTGGAAGAACTGGGAGACATCCTGCGCCCTCGGGCCGCGGAATGACGGGAGATCCTCATGTCCAGCGCTGAGGACACCACCCCCTCCGCCCCCGACGAGGGGGAGAACTATTTCATCTCCATGACCGACATGATGGTGGGGGTGCTGTTCATCTTCATCATCATGCTGATGGTGTTCGCGCTCGACTTCCGCACCCGGACCGACGCGCAGGAAGATGCCATCGACGTCGCGCGCGAGGTGGCCCGCAAGCTCGACGGCCTGGGCACGCAGGTCAGCTCCGCCATCGCCCTGGTGGATGCCTCCCAGCAGGTCCGCCGCCAGCTCCTGCTCGACATCGAGACCCAGCTGCGGACCGAAGGACTCTCGGTGCAGGTCGACGGGCACAACGGCGTGCTGCGGCTGACCGAGGACGCGGTGCGCTTCGAGCCCGGGCGCTCCGACCTTGCCGGGCGCGCCAGGGCCAACGTGGACAAGATCGCCCGCGTGCTGGACCGGGTGCTGCCGGCCTACGCCGCGTGCCGGGCCGCGGCCAGCGGCCTCGCCTGTCCCGGCGGCGGCGGGCCGGCGCTGGAAACCGTCTTCATCGAAGGCCACACCGACAGCACCGGCGAGGACGGCGCCAACTGGCAATTGTCCACCGAGCGGGCGGTGAACACCTATCGCGCCATCGTCGCCGGCGCGCCGAACCTGCGCAGCCTCCGGAACCAGGGCGGCGAGGGCATCCTGTCCGTCGCCGGCTATGCCGCCACCCGGCCCATCGATGCCGCCGAGAGCCGCGAGGCCTGGGCCGTGAACCGGCGCATCGACCTGCGTTTCGTGATGGAGGTGGACAACCGCCGCCGCCTGGAGGACATCCGCGTCCTCACCGACGACATGAGGCGGCAGATCGACCACCTTACCGCCGCCAGCGCCGCCCCCGCCCCCGCCCCCGGAGCGGCCCGATGACCGAAGTCGTGGCCCGGCTCAAGGAGGCGCTGCGCGCCGCGGGGCGCCGGCCCGCCCCCCGGCTGGGCCTGCCCAAGACCCCGCTGGTGGCCAGGGCCCGCGTGCCTGGACACCTGCTTGGACTTGCGGCGCCGCCGCCGAGGCTCAACCGCAATCAGGCCGCCGAGGCCATCATCCGGCGCTGCCGGGCCGGCCAGCCGCTGGAGCGGCGCGCGCTGCGCGCGGCCCCCTGGTGCCTGTGGGCGACCCGGCCGGCTGTGGCCGACGATCCCGCCAGTCTGGCCACGGTGCTCACTGCCCTGGCCGCGCAGCCGCGCCGGCAGTGGCTGCGCGCCCTCGCCTCGGCCTGGCTGACCGGCTTCGAGCCGGCCCGGCCCGGCGTGGCCGAGGCCGGCCAGTTGCTGCGACGGAACGCGGCGCGGATGGGGCCGCCCTGGGCCGGGCTTTCCGCCGCGCTCGACCTGTTCGATCCGGACCACGGCCCCCGGCGGGTGGCGGAAGCCGCGCTCGCCGCGCGCACCGCCCCCGTCGCGGTGCTGAGGCAAGGCGGCATTGGCACGCTCGACGCCGCCAGCGGCTATGGGCGGGCGTGCCTCATCCGGCTGCTGGCGGCGGTGGAGGCCGGACAGGGCGGCGACGCCATGGCGCGCATCGCCATCGTGCGCGCCGCGGCGGTGCGTCCCGACGGCCGGCTGGCGGTTCCCGACCAGGGCGCGCGCGCCTGCCGCGCCCTGCTGCGCCCGTTCGCCCGCGTCCCGCCGGAACGGCAGGCGCGCGATGCCTGCCTCGACCTGCTGCTGTCCCTGTTCGGCGACCCGCGCACGCGCGCCGGCACCTGGGCCGAGCTGCCGGCCGAGGCCGAAACCGTCCACCTGTGGCTGACCGAACAATCCCTGCGCCAGTTCCTGGAGGTGGGGGACCGCACCGCGGCCAGCGCCGGCCAGCGCGGCGCGGCGGCGGCGGCACGCGGCGCAGCACAAAGTGGCGAGGCCGATCGCATCGAAGCCTGGCGCGCCCGCCGGCGCTTCTGGGAAGCGGTGTACGACGCCGGGCTGGTCCAGGCCGCCTGGACGGTGTTCGGCCCGCTGGGGGGCGACCTGGCCAAGCGCGCCTTCGGCGAGCACGCGAGCTTCGGCGGCTTCCAGCGCGGCAGCCGGGCGCCGGCGGCCGACGCGGGCGTACTGCTGCTGCATCTCGGCCAGCGGGGCGTGATCGCCGAATGGACCTTCGGCGGCGCCACCACCATCTGGCGCGACCATACGGCGCCGCACGCGCCCCGGTTCTACCAGCCGTCCTACGCGCCCGACGCGCTGGCGACGCCCGCCGCCGGCGGCCGCGACGCGGCGCGCGGCGTGGTGAGCCTCGCCCACCAGGACAACTGGCTGGCCCGCATGGCAGCGGAAATCCACGCCATCACCGGCGTCCGCATCGCGCCCGACGCGCCGCCCTGAAGCGCGCTCCGGCGGCCGCGCGGGCACGGCGATCCGCATCGCGCGGCGCTACCGCGCCGGTCCATTGCGCCCTACCATCGCGGATGCCATCGCGGGCCCGCCGGGCCCGGGGCCGCCAGCCAAGGGAACAGAGCCATGTCCGTGCCTTCGCGCATCCTGTCCTCGCTCAAGGCGTCCATCGGCGATGTGGTGTTCGGGATGGAGGACGGCACCGTCTCCATCTTCGGCCTCGTGTTCGGCGTCGCGATCAGCACCGACGACCCCCGCACCGTGCTCATCGCCGGCGCCACTGGCGCGGCGGCGGCCGCCGTCTCCATGATGGCGGGGAGCTATCTCGACGCGGAATCGGTGCGCGACGCCCGCCGCGTGCGGCGCGACGGACCGGTGGACCCGGTGGCCGTGCGCACCGAGACCGCCGCCATCACCTCCGCCTTGACCCAGGGCGGCATGGCGCCGGAGGATGTGACGCGGGTGGCCGAGGCGCTGGCCCGCGCGCCGCGCGCCGTGGCTGGCCTGCGCACCGAGCTGGCGGAGGCCGACGACGGCGCGACCCCCGCCTCCCACGCCTTCTGGATGTTCGTGTCCGACCTGTTCGCCGGGTTCACGCCGGTGCTGCCGTTCGCCGTCCTGCCCATGGACAGCGCCCGGCTGGTCTCGCTCGGCCTCACCACGGTACTGCTGGTGGCGCTCGGCATCGGCCGCGGGCTGGTGGCGAAGCGCCCGGTGGTGCGCGCCACCCTGGAAACGCTGGCGATCGCCGCCTCGGCCGCCCTGGCCGGCATCGCCATGGGCCACCTGCTGTCCTGAGCGCTGACCCGCCGCCCTCAGGCGGCGGCGCCGAACACCGCCTGGCGGAAGGTGGATGGGGCATCGGCCACCGGCTTCAGCAGCCCCTTGCCGCGCAGGATCGGCAGCACCTCCTCCACCACCGGCGCGAAGGCGTTGCCGCCCTTGAGCACGAAGCCGTCGGCGGCCCGGGCCTCGAACCAGAGCGCCATGTCGTCGGCCACGGCCTGCGGCGTGCCGATGAGGGTGAGGTGACCGAACTCATAGATGCGCGACAGCGTCTGGCGCAGGGTCGCGCCCGGCCGGGTGAAGGCGTGGCGCAGCAGCAGGCCCCGGCTGCGCCGGCGCTCCACCTGCTGAAGCGCCTCCTCGCTCGGGATCGCGCCGGCCGGCACGGGGGCATCCAGGTCCAGTTCGCCGAGCGTGAACAGCGGCGCCTCGCGCATCAGCTTGTCGCGGAATTTCAGCAGGTTCTTGTCCGTGAACTGGCTCTGGTGGATCTCCCGCGCCGCCGCAGCGGTGTCGGCGACGAACAGGTTGAGGCCAGGCAGGACCCGCACCTGCGCGGCGGCCCGCCCCTGCCGCTCGGCCCGCTGCTTCAGGTCGCGATAGAAGGCGCGGCCGGCGTCGAGATCGGGGGTCGCCGCGAACACGAGTTCGGCATGCCGGGCCGCGAATGCGAGGCCCTCCTCGGAGGCACCGGCCTGCACGATCACCGGCCGGCCCTGCGGCCCCGGCGGGATGTCGAGGGCCTGCTTCACCCGGAAATAGGTGCCGGCGAAATCGGTCGGCGTGATGAAATTGCCGTCGAAGCGGTGCCCGTCCGGGCCGTGGGAGACCGCGCCCGGCTTCCAGCCGCTCCACAGGCGGTTGGTCACCGCCAGGAACTCGTCCGCCTGCCGGTAGCGCTCGGCCAGCGGCAGCAGCCTGCCGTCGCCGAAATTTTCCTCGCCATAGTAGGAGGTGACCACGTTCCAGCCGGCACGCCCGGCGGTGATGTTGTCGAGCGAGGTGAAATAGCGCGCGATATTGTAGGGCTCGGTGAACGAGGTGGATTCGGTGACGATCAGCCCCACCCGCCGGGTGTGCTGGGACAAGGCGGCCAGCAGCGTCAGCGGCTCGAAGCCGGCGCGTGGGCGCACGTCCGCCGTCAGGGTGTCGAAGCCCAGGAAGTCCGGCTTGAACAGGGCGTCGAAGCCGGCGCGCTCGGCCAGCCGGGCATGGGCGATGAACCGGTCGAACCGGAAGCGGTCCGGGTCCTGCTGCCGGGCAGGATCGCCCTGGTGGAACATGTTGGGGTCGGCGAACGCGACGAGGGTCAGGTGGTCGCTGCGGGCGGACATCACCCGTCTCCTTCTTGGCTGGCGGTCAGGCACGCGCGGCGGGGCGGGGCCGCGCCGTCATTGGGATTGGCGGATGAAGCGGCTGACGCGGTTGATCGCCAGCACGGTCGAGACGATGGCCAGTGCCGGCGCCGCCACCAGCCAGGGCGAACTCGGATAATCCTTGCCGCTGGACACCAGCAGGCCCCAGTCCGCCGCCGGCGGCGGATCGCCATAGCCGAGGAAGGCCAGCCCGGCGATGACCAGGATGGAGGTGCCGAACTGCAGCACCGCCAGCGCCACCACCGATCGACAGGCATTCGGCAGCACGTGGCGCAGCAGGATATGCGCGCGCGATCCGCCGGCCAGGCGCGCCGCCTCCACGAACGCGCTGGTGCCGGTCTTCAGCACCTCCGAGCGCATCAGCCGCGCGAACACCGCCACCGAAGACACGCCGGTGGCGATGGCGACGTTGAGGGTCTCAAAGCCGAAAGACGAGACGATCACCACCGCCAGCAGGAAATGCGGGATCGCCAGCAGCACATCCACCAGCCGCGACACCGCGCCATCCACCCAGGCACCGATGAAGCCGCCGATGAGGCCCAGCAGGCCGCCCAGCACCAGGCCGATGAACACGGCGATGGCGGCGCTGGTGACCGACGACCAGGTGCCATGCACCACCCGGGTGTAGAGGTCGCGGCCCAGGTGGTCGGTGCCGAACCAATAGCGGGCACCGGGCGGCAGCAGCTTCTGCGCGGTGTCGCCCACATAGGGGTCCTGACTGGTGAACAGGCCGGGACAGGCGGACCACGCCAGCACCACCGCCAGCACCGCGAAAGCCAGGGCCACCGCCGGCGGAAGGGCACGCACGCGGCGGGACAGCGCCTGCAGGTCGCGCCGCGCGGCAGCGGGAATGGCGGCGAGTCCGGCCATCAGGCGGAGGCCTCAAGGTCCGCCGCCGGCCCGGCGGGAGGCCGGCGCAGGCGCGGGTCGAGCAGGGGATAGACGAGGTCCGCCAGCAGGTTCACGGCGACGAACACCACCGCCGCCAGCGAGACCACCGCCTGCAGCACCGGGAAATCCTGGGTCGAGACCGCGCTTTGCACCAGCGAGCCGATGCCCTTGCGGCCGAAGATGGTCTCGGTGATGAGCGATCCGCCGAGCAGCTCGCCGATGGCGAGCGCGATCATGGTGACCACCGGCAAAGCGGAGGGCCGCAGCTGGTGACGGGCGAACAGGTGCAGCCGCCCCAGGCCGCGCCCCCGCGCCACCGTGAAATAATCCTGCCGCGCCTCGTGATCGAGATTGGCGATCAGCACCTCGGCAATCTGCGCCGACACCGGAATGCCCAGCGCGATGGCGGCGAACAGGGTGGCCGCGAAGCTGTTCGGGCTGGTGATGCGGAACAGCCCGAAATGAAAGGCGAAAAGCTGGATCAGGAAGATGCCGATGATGAAGCTGGGGATGGACAGGGAGATCGACGGCAGCGCCCGGGCGATGCCCTGCCCGTAGCGGCGCGGCAGGTTCTGGCTGCAGAAGGCGATGAGGAAGGCCGCGGCAAGCGCCACCGCCAGCGCCGCGGCGGCGAGAATCAGCGTCGACGGCACCGCCGCGCGCACCAGCCCGGCCACCGGCAGGCTGGAGCGCAGGGAAATGCCGAAATCACCCGACGCGAAGCGCGCCAGGGCGGTCCACCATTGCTCGACCACCGGGCGGTCGAGCCCGTAATAGGCGATGATCGGCGCGATCTCGTCGGGCGAGAAGCCGTTGTCCGGGTCCAGCAGCATGTTGGAGACCGGATCGCCGGGCAGCACGTTGATGATGAGGAACGTCGCCGTATAGGCCAGCGCCACCACGATCAGCGCATGCGCGATCCGCCTCAGCACGAAGGAGATGTAGGAGGTGTCGGTCATCACGTAAGGGGGGTGAGGCGTGGAAAGGGGGGCGGCGCGGCCCCCGCGCGGGGCGTCAGCGCTCGAGCCAGGCGCCGTAATAGAGCGGATAGGCGGCGCCGCTGTAGACATCGCCCTTCAGCTTCGGCGTCTGCACATAGAGCCGCTGCAGCAGCTGCGCGGTGGGGATGAACAGCCCCTCCTCCAGCACATAGGCCTGGACCTCCTTCAGGGTGGCGGCGCGGGCCTGCCGGTCCACGGCGGTGGCGATGTCCCGCGCGAAGCGGTTCAGGCTCGGGTCGGACGATCCGGCCTTGAACCAGTTGTCGCCTTTGTCGGCGTCGGTGAGCACGTTGCCGACCACGCCGGTGTCGAGAAAGCTGCGGCTGATCTCCACCAGCGGCACGCTGTCGTTGCCGCGGACGCGGGCATTGAAGGTGGAGATGTCCACCACCTGCAGGGTGGCGGCGATGCCCACCCGCTGCAGCTGCTGCACCACCAGTTCATCCACCGCCTTGGAAGTGCTCACCCACGGGCTGGCGTAGAGATTGAAGCGCAGTTTCTGCCCGTCCTTCACCCGCACGCCATCGGGCCCCGGCGTCCAGCCGGCCGCGTCGAGCAGGCGCCGCGCCTGCTGCGGATCATAGGCGAGCAGCGCGCTGAAATCCCCGGCCTCCGGCACGTTGGATTGCAGCAGGGAGGTCACCGGCTTCCAATCGGAGGTGAACACGGTGTCGAGGATCTCGCGGCGGTCGATGGCGTGCTGGACCGCCTTGCGCACCGCCGGATCGGCGAAGTTCGGCGCCTTGGTGTTGACGGCGAAGCCGCTCACGAAGCCAAGGCTTTCCGGCGCCACCACCTTGAGCCCCCTGTCGCGCAGCGGCTTCAATTCCTGCGGCGGAATGTTGAGCACCACCTCGGCCTGTCCGGCCTGCAGCGCGGCGCCGCGCAGGGCCGCGTCCTTCACCACCTTGAAGGTGATGCCATCGAGGCTGGCCGGGCCCTTGTGGCCGATGACGGCGGGGCCCCAGTCATAGTCCTTGCGCCGCTTGAGAACGACGCTGTCGCCCTCCTGCCAGCTCTCCACCACGAACGGGCCGCTGCCGAGCTGCTTTTCCAGGTCGCCCAGCTCGTCCGCCTTGAGATTGACGCTGGACACCGCCCGCAGCACCGCCTTGTGATAGCCCAGAGTGGGAATGAAGCTGAGCGTCGGCCCGGAAAAGCTCACCTTCAAGGTGTGGTCATCCACCACCTGCGCACCCTTGTAGGTGGTGGAGGGAAACAGCCCCAGGCGGCCGATGCCCCGCGCCGGATCGCCCTTGGCCCACAGCTCGATGTTCGCGGCCACCGCCGCGGCGTCCAGCGGCGTGCCGTCGGAGAAGGTCACGCCCTTTTTCAGGTGCAGCACGAATTCGGTCTGGTCGGCATTGGCCTCCCAGCGCTCGGCGATCCAGGGCGTGGCCTCGCCCTTCTCATCCACATGCACCAGCTTGTCGGCGAGCTGGCCCCAGACAATGCCGGTGTAGGTGTCCACCTTCTCGTTCGGTCCCCAGCCGCTTTCCAGGCTGCCAATGAGGAAGGTGAGCGCGCCGCCGGCCTGGCGCGGGGCATCCGCGGCCCGGGCCGGCGACAGGCTGGCGGCGCCCATGTGACCCGCCAGCGCGACACCGCACAGGAGCTTGCTGAAGGTCCGACGATCGAATGGCATTCCGGTCTCCTGGGGCGCCCCGGCTCGGGCGGATGCGGGCCACGCCGCCCGACGCACCCGCGCGGGCGATGCGGCGCCGGTCCACGGCGGGGCGGACCGTACAACATATAAATTAAATCTGTCGATTTAATTTATATGTTTCCGCTGGAAACCGGCACTCCAGGACAGGTGTCGCGCGGGCCCGGCACGGGGCGCCACCAGCCTCATGGGCGGGATGCGCCGCGCGGGGCCGGAACCGGCTGCGGACGGGAATCGCCGCGCGAGCCATGGCCCTCAAGGGCGCGACGATGATGTCTGCCAGTTGCAGGCGCCGACTGCGCGCGCCATAGGGTGCCTGAACGATGATCCGGGCCTGCCGGCGTGCGAGCCGCGCCGCCGGCGGCGTCTGCCTGGCGGGGCCCGTGTCCCTGAGGCGGACACGTCCGGCGCGTGACGCCACCCGTCCGGCGATGAGGCGCGCGATCAGGCCGAGGCCCTGCGGTCACACCGAATTGTCGGGGCGGTGGCGGCCTCGCCTGCGGGTGCGGCCGGAAAGCTGGTGGCCATGGCTGTCGTGGACCTGCTTCCACCGCCGCGCCGCGCGGCCGAGGGCACGCTTGATACTTCAGGACCTCGCCGACCCGGCGCAATCAAGGAGGCATGGCGACGGCGGCGCGCCGGGACTGCGCGGTCGTCAGGAACCGGCCTGCCACGATCCTGGCGGCAGGGCCACCCACGGCGGACGGGATCGCTCCGGGACGGAGCCGTGACGGCACCCGCCCCGGAGCGATCCCGCGCGTCAGTCGCGCGTCACGGGAGCGGCCGGCGCCGGCTTCTTCGGCGCCCGCTTCGGCGCGGCGATCAGCCCCTCGCGCTGGGCCTTCTTGCGCGCCGCCTTGCGGCTGCGGCGCACCGCTTCCGCTTCCTCGCGAATCCGCCGTTCCGACGGCTTCTCATAGGCGCGACGCTCCTTCATCTCGCGGAACACGCCTTCGCGCTGCATCCGCTTCTTGAGAACCCGGAGCGCCTGTTCGATATTGTTGTCTCTGACGATGACCTGCAAAATAACTCCGATCCGAAGGTCGTCCCGAATCCCCGGCCACGGGGTGGCCGTTTGCCCGGACATGGCCGGCTCACGCCGGAACTGCATCTACCTTAGCAGGTCGGTCCCGTTTCCTAAAGACACGGCTGCGCCGCCGCGCGGGACCCGGCGCGGAAAACGGCGGGCGCGGAGCCCGGCGCCACGACGCGGGAGAACCGCCTTGCGTGGGCATGGGATCCTGCATGGGGGGTGGGATCTTGCGCGGGGATGGGAGCGAGGCTAGAAGCATCTCAATATATCAATATTTCATGAGATATTGAGATGAATGAGACGCAGGCCCTCGCGGTGTTTTCGGCGCTGGCCCACGAAACCCGCCTGCGCATCGTGCGGCTGCTGGTGGAGAGCGGGCCGGAGGGGCAGCCGGCTGGCGCCATCGGCGCCGCCATGGGCGGGGCGTCCTCCTCGCGCATGTCGTTTCACCTGAACCACCTGGAACAGGCCGGCCTGGTGCGCGCGCGCCGCGATGGCCGCTCGATCATCTACAGCGCCGTCTATCCCACTCTCTCCGCCCTCATCGCCTTCCTCATGCAGGACTGCTGCAGCGGGAACCCGCAGGTCTGCGCGCCGGCGGTGGCGGCCCTGTCCTGCGCCTGCGACCCCGAAACCAAGACCGGGGCCCCCGATGCCTGACACAGCCATGGATGTCGTGATCTACCACAACCCCGCGTGCGGCACCTCGCGCAACACGCTGGCCATGATCCGCAATGCCGGCGTCGAGCCGCATGTCATTGAATACCTGAAGACGCCGCCGGCGCGGGCGCTGCTGAAGGAGTTGATCGCCCGCGCCGGCCTGAGCGTACGCGACGTCTTGCGCGAGAAGGGCACGCCCTATGCCGAGCTGGGGCTCGGCGATCCGGCGCTGAGCGACGACGCGCTGCTGGACGCCATGGCGGCCCACCCCCTCCTCATCAACCGGCCGCTTGTGGTCTCGCCCCTGGGCGTGCGCCTGTGCCGCCCCTCCGAGCGGGTGCTCGACCTGCTGCCGCCGCAGCGCGGCGCCTTCGTCAAGGAGGACGGCGAAGCGGTGGTGGACGCCGCCGGCCGCCGCCTCATCCCCGGCTGAACGTCAGGAGCTGGCACCATGTCCACCCCCGCAACGCCGGCGCCCGCCGTGCCCCCGCCCGCCATGTCGATGTTCGAGCGGTTTCTCACCGTCTGGGTCGGCCTGTGCATCCTCGCCGGCATCGCCCTCGGCCACCTGGCGCCGGGGGCGTTCCAGGCGCTGGCCCGCCTGGAGGTGGCGCGGGTCAACCTGCCGGTGGCCGCGCTCATCTGGCTGATGATCGTGCCCATGCTGCTGAAGATCGATTTCGCGGCGCTGGGCGAGGTGGGCCGGCACTGGCGCGGCATCGGCGTGACGCTGCTGGTCAACTGGGCGGTGAAGCCGTTCTCCATGGCGCTGCTGGGCTGGCTGTTCATCGGCTGGCTGTTCCGTCCGCTGCTGCCGGCGGACCAGATCGACAGTTACGTCGCCGGCCTCATCATCCTGGCCGCCGCGCCGTGCACGGCCATGGTGTTCGTGTGGTCCAACCTTACCCGGGGCGAGCCGCACTTCACCTTGTCCCAGGTGGCGCTCAACGATGCCATCATGGTGGTGGCCTTCGCCCCCATCGTCGGCCTGCTGCTGGGCCTGTCCGCCATCACCGTGCCCTGGGGCACGCTGGTGCTTTCGGTGGCGCTCTACATCGTCGTTCCGGTGGCGGTGGCGCAACTGGCGCGCCGGCGGCTGCTGGCACGCGGCGGGCCGGCGGCGCTGGAACGGGCGCTGGCCGTCCTGGGGCCGCTCTCGCTGGTGGCGCTGCTGGCCACGCTGGTGCTTCTGTTCGGCTTCCAGGGCGAGCAGATCATCGCCCAGCCGCTGGTGATCGCGCTGCTGGCGGTGCCGATCCTGATCCAGGTCTATCTCAACGCCGGCCTCGCTTATGTGCTGAACCGCCTTGCCGGTGAGGCCCACTGCGTCGCGGGGCCCTCGGCCCTCATCGGCGCCTCCAACTTCTTCGAGCTGGCGGTGGCAGCGGCCATTTCCCTGTTCGGCCTCACCTCCGGCGCGGCGCTGGCGACCGTGGTCGGGGTGCTGATCGAGGTGCCGGTGATGTTGTCGGTGGTCTGGATCGTCAATCGCTCCAAGCCCTGGTACGAGAGCGGCGCGGCCACGCGCGCGCCAGCGAGGTCCCACCCGTGATCGACGATGCGGTGCCCCCTGTGGATGTCGCCCAGCTCCCGCGGCCCACGCTCGACCGGCTGGTCAGCGCGACGCCGTCGCGGCATCCGCCGCGCATCCTCCTGCTCTATGGCTCGCTGCGGGAGCGCTCCTATTCCCGGCTGCTGACCCTGGAAGCGGAACGGCTTTTGCGCCATCTCGGCGCCGAGACCCGGGTGTTCCACGCCGACGGGCTGCCGCTGCCGGACGACGCGCCGGCCGAGCACCCGAAGGTGCAGGAGCTGCGCGCGCTCACCTTGTGGTCCGAGGGCCAGGTCTGGTGCAGCCCGGAACGGCATGGTGCCATGAGCGCCGTGATGAAGGCGCAGATCGACTGGATCCCCCTCGCCATCGGCGCCATCCGGCCGACCCAGGGCCGCACCCTGGCGCTCATGCAGGTCTGCGGCGGCTCACAATCCTTCAATGCTGTCAACCAGATGCGCATCCTTGGCCGGTGGATGCGGATGCTCACCATCCCCAACCAGTCGTCGGTGGCCAAGGCGTATGCGGAATTCGACGAGGCCGGCCGCATGCGGCCCTCTCCCTATTACGACCGGGTGGTGGACGTCATGGAGGAGCTGGTGAAATTCACCCTGCTGACGCGTGACGCCGCCGCGGAGCTCACCTCCCGCTACAGCGAACGCAAGGAGGAGGCCGCAAAGCTCGAAGCCCGGCTGTCCCTCGGCGCCATCCGGTGAGCCGGCAGGTGCCGGCGCCCGGGACGACCGGCAGCCAACGCCGCACGGTGGCGGCGCTGGGTCTGGTGCAGATCCTGGCCTGGGGCTCGTCCTATTACCTGCTGGCGGTGCTGGCCGCGCCCATCGCCGCGGACACCGGCTGGCCGCCGCAGGCGGTGGTCGGCAGCCTCTCCCTCGGCCTGCTGGTGGCCGGCCTGGCGGCGCCCCGGGTGGGC
This sequence comes from Xanthobacter cornucopiae, assembly GCF_043195065.2. Lineage (NCBI taxonomy): Bacteria > Pseudomonadati > Pseudomonadota > Alphaproteobacteria > Hyphomicrobiales > Xanthobacteraceae > Xanthobacter > Xanthobacter cornucopiae. The sequence continues at coordinate 4,757,655 of NZ_CM195531.1, read as the reverse complement.
CTGCTCATCGGCGCCCATGGCGGCCGGCCGGTGCTGATGGGCGGCTGTGCGCTGCTCGCCCTCGGGCTACTCCTTCTCGGGCTTGCGCCAAACCTGCCGGTGTTCGCCCTCGGGTGGGCGGTGATGGGCGCCGGCATGGCCGCAAGCCTCTATGACGCGGCCTTCGCCACCCTCGGCCGCCTGCACGGCGCCGCGGCGCGGCGCGCCATCACCGCACTGACCCTGTGGGGCGGGTTCGCCAGCACCGTGTGCTGGCCGCTCTCCGCCGCCCTGGTGGCGCACCTGGGCTGGCGCGGCACCTGCCTCGCCTACGCCGGCCTCCAGCTGGCCGCCTGCCTGCCGCTGGTGGCGATCGCGCTGCCGCGCACCGGCGCCGGAGCCGGGAACCGCGCCCCCCTGCCGGCCGCCGCACCCGAGCCCGCGCCCGCCCGCCCGGGGGCGCCGGCCGTGACGCTGCTCGCCGGCATCGTCGCGGTGGCAGGCACCGTTGCCGCCGTCATCTCGGTGGAAGCCTTGGCGCTGCTGCAGGCGCGCGGCTTCAGCCCCGCCGAGGCGGTGGCGGCCGGCGCCCTCATCGGCCCGGCGCAGGTTCTCGCCCGGGTGGTCGAGCAGCTCAGCGGCGGGCGCCACCATCCCTTGTGGACGATGACCTGGGCCCTGGCCCTGGTGGGCGCGGGGCTGGCGCTGCTCGCCACCGGTGCGGCGACGATGGCGCTGGCCCTGGCCGCCTATGGCGCCGGCAACGGCCTGTTCTCCATCGCCAAGGGCGCGGTGCCGCTGGCGCTGTTCGGGCCGCGCCGCTATCCGGCGCTGATGGGACGGCTCGCCCGACCCGGCTTCATCGCCCAGGCCGTCGCCCCGCTCTCCGCCGCCGCACTGCTCGGCGCGCTGGGGGCCGATGCCGTGCTGGCGACCCTGGCAGGGCTGGCGGCCCTGAACCTGCTGCTGCTGCTGGCGCTGTGGCGGCTCCCCGACGGGTCGCCCGCCGCATGAACCGCGCCCTTCGGGGATGGCCCCGCCCCTTCCGCCAGCGGAGCGGACGTGAAGCCTCCTCATCCATGCCGATATCGGCGCTCCACAGGATAAACGGCGCTGGGGGCGGTGAGCCGGCGCCTCGGCGATGGCCCCGCCCCCTTCCGCGAGCGGAAGAAACATGCCGAAAGCGGCGCCCCGCGGGATAAGCAGCCCTGGGGGCGGTGAGCCGGCGGCGGCTGGCGCTGTGCCGACCGCGCAGCGGGTCCCCCACCGCTTGACCGCGCCCCTGCCACGCAAGGGACGGCGCGGCTCTCAGCCCGACGCCGGTGTCAGGCGGCGCAGCGGGCGGATGTCCATGATCCAGCCATGACGCGCGCATCGGCGATGGCCCCGGCCGCTTCCGCCAGCCGACCGGACATGAGGTTTCCTCATCCATACCGAGATAGGCGCCCCACGGGATAAGGGGCCCTGGGGGCGGTGGGCCGGCGGCGGCTGACCCTGTGACGACTGCGCGGTGGGTCGCCGCCGCGTAACCCGCGCCCCGGCCGCGCAAGGGGTGGCTCGGCTCAGGGCGCGGCGGCCGGCGCCATGCGCCGCAGCAGGTAGATGTCCATGATCCAGCCATGGCGGGCGCGGGCCTCGGCGCGCACCTCGGCGATGGCCCCGGCCACTTCCGCGAGCGGGCCGGACATGAGGATTTCCTCATCCATGCCGAGATAGGCGCCCCAGTGGATGAACAGCCCGTCCGGCGGGATGCGGCGATAGGTGTCCTCGCCGTCCAGCATCACCACCACGCTGTCGGCGTCGGCGGGAAAGCCGGCGGCGAGCTTGCGGCCGGTGGTGACGAGCACCGGCTCGCCGATGCGGTTGAGGGCAATGCGATGGCGCGCCGCCAACACCTGGAGGGAGCTGATGCCGGGGATGACCTCGTAGTCGAACCCGTCGTCTTGCGCGCGCAGGTGGTCTAGGATGCGCAGGGTGCTGTCGTAGAAGGCGGGATCGCCCCACACCAAAAGGCCGCCGCAGGCGCCCTCCGGCAGGTCGCGCGCGAAGGCCGCGCCATAGGCTTCGGCGACGGCGGTGTGCCAGCCGGCCACGGTCGCCCTGTAGTCGGCCGGCGCCGCCGCCCGCGCGGGGATGCGCACCTCGGCGATGCGGCTGGCGCGGTCGGGGATGAAGCGCTGGCAGATGGCCTCGCGCACATGGCGCAGGCGCGCCTTTTCCTCGCCCTTGTCGGGGATGAAGAACACGTCCACCCGCTTCAGGGCGGCGATGGCCTGGACGGTCATGTAATCGGGGCTGCCCGGCCCGATGCCGATGACCAGAATGCGCCGAATGGGCGATGACATGATGCGCTCCCGCTGGTTTCCGGCTCACGCCCGGCGATGGAGAGGGTCAAGACACGCGCCGCGGGGGCCGCGGCGCCCCCCCCGCACCGGCCTCACAGGCCGGCGATGGCGCGCAGGCGGGCGATGTCCACATGGGCGGCGAGATGATCCGCCAGCCGGTCGAGCACCGCATCCACCATGGTGTCGTAGACGAGCCCCGAGGCTGCCGGCGCCCCGAGCTGCGCCAGCAGCTGCCGCCGCGCCGGCTCCCCCGCGAACAGGCCGTGCAGGTAGGTGCCGGCCACCAGCCCGTCCTCGGAAACCGCGCCATCCGACCGGCCGTCCTCCAGCCACGCGAACGGGCGCGATGTACCCGCGCCGATGGTCTCGCCCATATGCATCTCGTAGCCGGAAACGGGCACCTGCGCGCCCGCCAGCCGGCCCGCCGCCGCCCGCAGGTGCTTATGCCGGCCGAGCCGGGTCTCCACCTCCAGCAGGCCCAGGCCATCGACCCGGCGCGGCTCGCCCTCGATGCCCTCGGGGTCCTCCACCGCGCGGCCGAGCATCTGGAATCCGCCGCACAGGCCCATCACCCGGCCGCCGCGCCGCAGGTGGGCGGCAATGTCGATGTCCCAGCCCTCGTCCTTGAGGAACAGCAGGTCGTCGATGGTGGCTTTCGAGCCGGGCAGCAGCACCAGCGCCGCCTCGGCGGGAATGGGCTGGCCCGGCGGAACGAGCCGCACTTCCACGCCCGGTTCCTCGCGCAGCGGGTCGAGATCGTCGAAATTGGAGATGCGCGGCGTCACCGGCACCGCGATCACCACCGCCCCCGCGCGCCCGGCCGAGCCGGCAAGGCCCAGGATGTCTTCCGCCGGCAGGCGACCGGCCTCGGCAAAGTGGGGCACGAGGCCGAGCGCCGGCCAGGAGGTGCGCGCGGCGATGGTCGCCATGCCGTCGGAAAACAGCGCCGGGTCGCCGCGGAAACGGTTGACGATGAAGCCCTTGACCAGCGCCGCGTCGTCCGGGTCCAGCACTGCGCTTGTGCCCACCAGGCTGGCGATGACGCCGCCGCGGTCGATGTCGCCCACCAGCACCACTGGGGTTTCGGTGGCGCGGGCGAAGCCCATGTTGGCGATGTCGGCGGCGCGCAGGTTCACTTCCGCCGCCGAGCCGGCGCCTTCCACGATCACCAGGTCGGCCTCGGCCTTCAGGCGGGCGAAGCTCTCCTCGACCCGCGCCAGGAGGCCCGCCTTCCAGGCCTGGTAGACGCTGGCCCTGGCGGTGCCCACCACATGGCCCTGGACCACCACCTGCGCGCCCACCTCGCTCTGGGGCTTCAGCAGCACTGGGTTCATGTGCACCGAGGGCGGGACGCCGGCGGCGCGGGCCTGCAGCGCCTGGGCGCGGCCGATCTCGCCGCCATCGGCGGTGACGGCGGCATTGTTGGACATGTTCTGCGGCTTGAACGGGCGAACCCTCAAGCCCTGCCGCGCGAACAGCCGGCAGAAGCCCGCCACCAGCAGTGACTTGCCCACGTTGGAGCCGGTGCCCTGCACCATGAACGCGCGTGCCATCAGAATTCGATGCCCTGCTGGGCCTTCACCCCGGCCGCGAAATGGTGCTTCACCAGCGTCATCTCGGTGACGAGATCGGCCGCCGCGATCAGCTCCGGCCGGGCGTTGCGGCCGGTGACGACCACATGGAGATCGTCGCGCCGGCCGGTGAGCGCCGCCAGCACCGCGTCGAGGGGCAGGTAATCGTAGCGCAGCGCGATGTTGAGCTCGTCCAGCACCAGCAGGTGGATTGCGGGATCGGCCATCAGCGCCTGCGCCCGCTGGAAGGCGGCGGTGGCGGCGGCGATGTCGCGGGCGCGGTCCTGGGTCTCCCAGGTGAAGCCCTCGCCCATGGTGTGCCAGGAAATCTGCGGCCCGAAGCGATCGAAGGCGGCCCTCTCGCCGGTGTCCCAGGCGCCCTTGATGAACTGCACGACGCCCACCTTCCAGCCGTGGCCGAGGGCCCGCAGCATCAGCCCCATGGCGGCGGTGGACTTGCCCTTGCCGGGGCCGGTGTGGACCATGAGAAGCCCCTTCTCGATGGTCTTTTGCGCCACCTCCCGGTCCTGCACGGCCTTGCGCTTCGCCATCTTCTCGCGATGGCGCGCCTCGATGTCGGTTTCGCGGGCGGGGTCCATGGGCAGGCCTCCTTGGGGCAGGAAACGGGCCGCTTGCATCGGAGCGCGGCGAGGGCTAATCGGTATAGATGACGGTGCCTCGCGCTGCGAGGTGAAAAGGGAATGCGGTGGAAAACCGCAGCTGCCCCCGCAACTGTAAGCGGATTGCCCGATCGCATCCACGCCACTGGAGGATTTCTCCGGGAAGGCCGTGACGGGCGCGACATCCGTGAGCCAGGAGACCTGCCGTCAACCCGACTTCTATGGGCCCGTCCGCCGGGGTGAGCGGATGGCGCTGTGCCGGAACCCCTCAAGGTTCCGCTCCGTCCGTAGAAGGAACCGGCCCGCGGGCCGGACGCGCGACGGAGCGGGCATGGCCAGCGTTTCCCACACTTCATCTGCCGCCACGGCTGCGTTTGCCGGACGGATTCCCTGCACCATCGTTACCGGCTTCCTCGGCGCGGGAAAGACCACCCTGGTGCGCCACCTGCTGCAGCACGCCCATGGCGCGCGCATCGCCGTGCTGGTGAACGAGTTCGGCGATATCGGCTTCGACGGTGCCTTCCTGGAGGGCTGCGGCATCGCCGGCTGCGACGACGGCCGGGTGGTGGAGCTGCCCAACGGCTGCATCTGCTGCACCGTGGCCGACGATTTCGTGCCCGCCCTGGACCGCCTGCTCGGCGCCGACACCCCGCCCGACCACATTCTCATCGAGACCTCGGGCCTGGCCCTGCCCAAGCCCCTGGTGCAGGCCTTCAACTGGCCGCAGATCCGCTCCCGCGTCACCGTGGACGGCGTGATCGCGGTGGTGGACGGGCCGGCGGTGGCCGCCGGCTTCTTCGCCGACGATCCGAACGCCCTGGCCGCCCAACGCGCCGACGACACGGCGGTGGACCACGACAATCCGCTGGAAGAGGTGTTCGAGGACCAGATCCTGTGCGCCGACCTGGTGCTGCTCAACAAGGCCGACCTGATGGACCCGGCCGCGCGCGCCGCCGCCCGCGCCGAGGTCGCACGCCACCTGCCGCGCGCCGTGAAGATCGTGGAAACCGCCCACGGCACCGCCGAACCAGCCCTGGTGCTGGGCCTTCAGGCCGCCGCCGAGGACGACCTCGACGCCCGCCGCACCCACCACGATGCCGAGGCGCCCCACGACCATGACGATTTCGAGAGCATGGTGGTGCATCTCGGCCCCGCCGCCACGCCGGAGGACATCGCCGCCCGGCTGGCGCGCGCCACCGAGGCCGACGGCGTGCTGCGCATCAAGGGCTTCATGCCGGTCGCGGGCAAGCCGTCGCGGCTGGTGGTGCAGGCCGTCGGGCGCCGCACCGCGCATCATTTCGACCGCCCGTGGGCGGTCGGCGAGGCCCGCGACGGCCGGCTGGTGGTGATCGGCCTGAAGGGCTTCGACCGCGACGCCGTCGCCCGCGCGCTGGCCGGCTGACGCCCCATGCACCTGTTGCCCATGAGCCGCGCGAGCCTCGACGATGGCGAGGCCGCCGTCGATCTCGCCCAGCCGCCGGGCGACATGGTGGTGCTGTCCTTTTCCGACAGCGACCTCTCGGCGCTCGCCGCCGCCCATGACGCACAAAGGGCGGCCCTCGCCGCCGCCCGTGACGCGCGAAAGGTGGCGCCAGCCGCCGCCCATGGCGCGCAAGGGGCGGCGCTGCCCACGCTGCGACTCGCCAGCCTCCGGCGGCTGCGGCATCCGCTGTCGGTGGACCTTTATATGGAGAAGACCATCGCCCGGGCCCGGGTGGTGGTGGCGCGCTGCCTCGGCGGGCTCGACTATTGGCGCTATGGGGTGGAAAGCCTTGCCGCCTGCTGCCGCGCGCACCGCATCGCCCTCGCCGTGCTGCCGGGCGACGACCGTCCCGACCCGCGCCTGGCCGCCCACGGCACCCTTGCCGCGGACGAACAGGGGGAGCTCGCCGCCTATTTCCAGGCCGGCGGCCCCGACAACATGGCCGCCCTGCTGCGCCGTCTCGCCCGCCATTGCGGCGTGGCGCTGGACGCCCCGCCGCCCCGCCCGGTGCCATGCCTGTTCCGCTGGACGCCCGGCGGCGGCCTGCTGACCGACGCGGCGGAGCCGGACGCGGCGGCCGCGGGCACCCCCGCGCGCGCCCTGGTGCTCGCTTATCGCTCGGCCATCCTGGCGGGCGAGACCGCGCCCCTCGCCGCCCTGAGCGAGGCCCTGGCTGCACGCGGCCTGGCGCCGGAAGTGGTGGGGCTGAGCAGCCTCAAGGACCCGGAGGCGGTCGCCGCCCTGGCCCGCCGCCTCGCCGCCCGTCCGCCGGACATCATCGTCTCCACCACCGCCTTCTCGGCGCGGCAGGGGGCGGATTTCGTGCTCGACGCCGCCGACTGCCCCATCCTCCAGGCGATTCCGGTCGGCGGGCCACGCGCGGGCTGGGCCGCCTCCGGCCGCGGCCTGGCGGCGGCAGACCTCGCCATGCAGGTGGCCTTGCCGGAATTCGACGGCCGTCTCGCCGGCTTCCCCCTCTCCTTCCGCGAGGAGGCCGAGGCCGATCCCGCCCTCGCCTTTGCCCGCCGCACGCAGGTGCCCGATGCGGCGGGCATCGCCGCCCTGGCCGAGCAGGCCGCCGGATGGGTGCGGTTGCGCCGGCTGCCGCGCGGCGCCCGGCGCCTCGCCATCGTGCTGCCGGACTATCCGGCCCGCGCCGGGCGGGCCGGCTTCGCGGTGGGCCTCGACACGCCGGAAAGCACCTGCCGGATCCTCGATCTCCTGGCCGAGGCCGGCTACGATACCCCGCGCGACTTCGACGGCGCGGCGCTGATGGCCTGCCTCACCGGCGCGCCGGCGGGCCTTGCTGTACCGCTGGAGCGCTATGCCGCCTGGCTCGCCGGCCTGCCGGAGGCCCTCGGCATGGCGGTGACGGCGCGCTGGGGCGCGCCCGCGAGCGATCCCGCATGCCGCGACGGCGCCTTCCGCTTCGCCGCGGCGCGGGCCGGCCGGGCGCTGGTGGCGCTGCAGCCCGATCGCGGCCGGGGCGGTGACCGCAAGGCCGCCTATCACGACCCCGACACGGTGCCCACCCACGCCTTCCTCGCCTTCCATCTGGCCCTGCGCGAGCGCGTCGATGCGCTGGTGCCGCTCGGCACCCACGGCACGCTGGAATGGCTGCCGGGCAAGGCGGTGGCGCTCTCGCCCCACTGCTGGCCCCGGCTGGCGGTGGGGGCGCTGCCGGTGGTCTATCCCTTCATCGTCGACGATCCGGGAGAGGCCGCGCCGGCGCGGCGCCGGCTTGGGGCGGTGGCGCTCGGCCACCTCACCCCGCAGGTGGGCACCGCCGCCCTGCACGGCGAGGCGGCGGCGCTGCGCGCCCTGGTGGAGGAATTCTCCGCCGCCCGGGTGCTCGACCCGCGCCGCGCCGACCTGGTGGCCGCAGACATCCTGGAGCGGGCGGAGCTGTCCGGCCTCGCCCGGGCCTGCGGCGTCACCCGCGATACCGCCATGAGCGATGCACTGAGCGCCCTCGACGCCCATCTGTGCGACCTGGGCGAGACCGCCATGCGCACCGGCCTGCATGTCTACGGCTCAGCCCCGCCCGGCTATGAGGACTGCGCCGCCGGCGAGCGCGCCGGGCTGCTGAAGGCCCTCGACGGCGGCTTCGTGGTGCCTGGCCCGGCCGGCGCGCCGGCGCGCATGGGGCGCGACGTGCGGCCCACCGGGCGCAACCTGTCCACCCTCGATCCGCGCGCCCTGCCCACCCGCGCCGCCGCGCGCCTGGGCGAGAAGGCGGCCGCCGAGGTGCTGCGCCGCCATTTCCAGGACCACGGCGACTGGCCGCGCCGCGTCGTCATGGACCTGTGGGCCTCGCCCACCCTGCGCACCGGCGGCGAGGACATCGCCCACGCCCTCGCCCTCATGGGCGCGCGGCCGTGCTGGGACGACGCCTCCACCCGCCTGCGCGGTTTCGAGATCCTGCCCCTCGCCCGGCTCGACCGGCCGCGCGTCGATGTCACCGTGCGCATTTCCGGCGCCTTCCGCGACACCTTCCCGGACCAGATCGCGCTCATCGACCAGGTGGCGCGCGCCGTCGCTGCCCTCGACGAGGCGGCGGACTGGAACCCGCTGGCGGCGGCGCGGCAGCGCGGCGAAGGGCTGGGCCGCGTCTATGGCGCCGCCTTCGGCCGCTACGGCGCGGGCGTCGCCGGCACCGCCCTCGACGGCGCCTGGGAGGCGGGCGACGCGCTCGGCGCCGCCTATCTTTCCGCCACCGGCTTCGCTTTCGGCGGGCGCGAAGGCACCGGCGCCGCCGATGCCGGATTCGCGGCACGGGTGGCGGCCGCGGAAGCCTTCGTGCACACCACCGACGTCGCCGAACGCGACCTGCTCGACGGCGAGTCCGTAGCCGATAGCTTCGGCGGCTTCGCGGCGGCCGCGCGCGCGCTCGGCGCCGCCCCCGCCCTCTACAGCCTCGACACCTCGCGGCCCGAGCGGCCCAAGGCCCGCTCGCTCGCCGAGGACATCGACCGCATCGTGCGCGCCCGCCTCACCCATCCGGCCTGGATCGCGGCCCAGCTGGCCCATGGCTGGCGCGGCGGTGCCGAACTGGCGCAGGGGGTGGACGCCCTCTACGTGTTCGCCGCCTCCAGCGACGCGGTGCCGGCGGCGCTGCTGGACGCGGTGTTCAACGCCCTGGTGCGCGATCCCGAGACCCGGCAGCGTCTGGAGGCTGCCAATCCGGCGGCGGCGCAGGCCATCCGCGCCCGCCTCGCAGACCTGCGCCGGCGCGGCCTGTGGAACAGCCGGCTCAATTCCGCCGCCACGCTGGAGGAGGCCGCCGAATGAAAGCCTGCATGGATCATCTGGCGCGCGGCTGGTGCCCCGGTGTGGCCCGCCCCATGGCCACCGGCGACGGGCTGCTGGCACGGGTGCATCCGCCCCATGGCATCCTCTCACCAGCCCAGGCGCGCGGCCTTGCCGCGGTCTCCGTGCGCTGCGGCAACGGCATGGTGGACATCACCAGCCACGGCAATCTCCAGCTGCGCGGCCTCACGCCAGCCACCCAGGGGATGGCGCTGGCGGCGCTGGCCGCCCTCGGCCTCGCCGATCCCGCGCCCCGCCCGCCCTATCGCGCCACCGTGGTCTCGCCCCTGGCTGGGCTCGACCCCCTCGAGGCCACCGACGGCCTGGTGCTGGCGCAGGCGGTGGAGGAGATGGCGCGGGCCATCGCCCTGCCGCCAAAGTTCCTGATCGCCATCGACAGCGGCGGCGCCTTCGGCCTCGACGCCCTGGCCCCCGACGTGTGGGTGCGCGCGCAAGCCGCCGGCACGCTGCGGCTCGGGCTTGGCGGCGACAGCGTGCCGTGGACGCCGCCACTGCCGCGCGCGGCCCTGGACACCGCGCTGCCGGCGCTGCTGCGCGCCATCGCCGCCGCGCTGTCCCGCCACGGCGCGCGCCGTGCCCACGCCATGCCCGCCGCCGCGCGCCAGGCCCTGATGCCCGGCGCGCAGGCCCTCCACCTGCCGTCCCGGGCCGCGCCGGCGGCGGGGGCGGTGATGCTGAAGGGCGGCACCCTCGGCCTGCTCGCCGCCGCGCCATTCGGCCAGATGCCCGCCGCCGCCCTCGCCGGGCTGGCGGACGCGGCTGCCCGCCACGGCCTCGATGCCCTGCGCCTCACCCCCCGGCGCGGGGTGCTGCTGCCCGGCCTGGCGCCGGCGGACCTGGAGCCGGCGCGCGCCGATATCGCCGCGCTCGGCCTCGTCACCGATCCGGCCGACCCCCGGTTGCGGGTGATCACCTGCCCCGGCGCCCCGGCCTGCGCCGCCGGCCTGTGCCAGACCCATCCGCTCGCCACCCGCCTGGCCGCCGCGCTGCCGCCGGGGGATGGCGAGGTGCACCTTTCGGCCTGCGCCAAGGGGTGCGCCCGGCGCGGCGCCAGCGCCCTCACCCTGGTGGCCCGGGACGACGCCTTCGCCGTGATCGGGAACGGCGGCCCGCTCGACCCGCCCCTCGCCATCCTGCCCTTCGCGGAGATCGCCCGTCGCCTCGCCGGCGCCGCCGCTCTCTCTCATGCCTTCCACGCAGAGGCCCCGCGCCATGACCCGTGAACAGCCCGCCGGCACCGCCCCACCGGCCGGACCTGCGGTGCCCCCACCGCCCGGCCTCGACTATGTGAAGTCCGGCGCCGAAATCTACCGCCGCTCGTTCGCGCTCATTCGCGCCGAGGCCGACCTCTCGGCCTGGAGCGGCGCCGCCGAGCGCGTGGTGGTGCGCATGATCCACGCCTGTGGCATGACCGACCTGCCCGCCGACGTCGCCATGTCGGACGATTTCGCCACCGCCGGCGTCACCGCCCTGGCCGCCGGCGCGCCCATTCTGTGCGACAGCCGCATGGTGGCCGACGGCATCACCCGCGCGCGCCTGCCGGCCGGCAACCCGGTGGCGTGCACCCTCGGCGATCCGCGCACGGCACCGCTGGCGGAGCAGCTCGGCACCACCCGCAGCGCCGCCGCCGTCACCTTGTGGCGCGAGCGCCTCGCCGGCGCGCTGGTGGTGGTGGGCAACGCGCCCACCGCCCTGTTCCAGCTGCTGGAGATGCTGGACCAGGGCGCGCCGCACCCGGCCGCCGTCATCGGCATTCCGGTGGGCTTCATCGGCGCTGCCGAATCCAAGGATGCGTTGGCGGCCGATGGCCGGGTGCCGTTCCTGGTGGTGCGCGGCCGGCGCGGTGGCAGCGCCATGGCGGCGGCGGCGGTGAACGCCCTCGCCTCACCGGTGGAGTGAGCGGCATGGCCCATTTCCCCCCGACCCTGCTCTACGGCATCGGCCTCGGCCCCGGCGATCCCGACTACATGACGGTGAAGGCCCGGCGCCTGCTGGAGGAAGCCGACCTGCTCGCCCATTTCTGCAAGGCCGGTGCGCGCGGCCACGGCCGGCGCATCGCCGACGCCATCGTCGGCGCCGACCCGGCGCGCGAGCTGGCGCTGGTCTATCCCGTCACCACCGAAGTGCCGGTGTCCCATCCCGACTACGGCGCCCGCATCGCCGCCTTCTATGCGGAGAGCGCCGAGCGCATCGCCACCGAGCTCGGCCGCGGCCGGCGGGTCGGCGTGCTGTGCGAGGGCGACCCCTTCTTCTACGGCTCGTTCATGCATCTGTGGCGGCGCCTCGCCCCCCGCTTTCCCACCGAGGTGGTGCCTGCCGTCACCGGCATGTCGGCGGCCTGGACCCATGCCGGGGCGCCCATCACCTGGGGCGACGACGTGCTTACCGTGCTGCCGGGAACGCTGCAGGCCGAGGACCTCACGGCGCGGCTCAAGGACACCGGGGCGGCAGTCATCATGAAGCTCGGCCGGCACCTGCCCAAGGTGCGCGGCGCCCTGCGCGCGGCCGGGCTGGAGGGCCGCGCCATCTATGCCGAGCGCATCAGCATGGCGGAGGAGAAGGTGATGCCGCTCTTGGACAAGCAGGACGACGCCGCCCCCTATTTCTCCATGATCATCGTGCCCGGCGAAGGGCGCCGGCTGTGAGCGGGCATCTCGCCATCGTCGGCCTCGGCCCCGGCGACCCGCGCTATCTCACCCCCGCGGCGGCGCTGGCGCTGGCGGCGGCCAGCGACCTCGTGGGCTACCACGCCTATCTCGACCGGGTGCCGGCGGCCGCCCACCAGACCCGCCACGGCTCCGACAACCGGGTGGAGTTGGACCGCGCCCGGCTGGCGCTGGAGCTGGCGGCGGCGGGGCGGCGGGTGGCGGTGGTCTCCGGCGGCGACCCCGGGGTGTTCGCCATGGCGGCGGCGGTGTTCGAGGCACTGGAGAGCGGCCCGCCGCACTGGCGCGCCCTCGACATCGCGGTCGAGCCCGGCGTCACCGCCATGCTGGCGGCGGCCGCCGCCGCCGGCGCGCCGCTCGGCGGCGATTTCTGCACCGTCTCCCTGTCGGACAATCTGAAGCCCTGGGCGCTGGTGACACGACGGCTGGAGGCGGCGCTGGCGGCGGATTTCGCGCTCGCCCTCTACAACCCCATCTCCAAGGCCCGGCCGCACCGGCTGGACGAGGCGTTCGACATCGCCCGCCGCCACCGCGCCGGCACGACACCGGTGGTGCTGGCCCGCGCCGTGGGCCGGCCCGACGCGCGGCTGGCGGTGCGACCGCTGGCCGAGGTGAAGGGCGAGATGGCGGACATGGCCACCCTGGTGCTGATCGGCGCCAGCACCACCCGGCTGATCCCGCGCCCGGACGGCTCGGCCTATGTCTACACGCCCCGTTTCCACGCGGCGCCGGCATGAGCCGCCACGAAGGCCACGGCCTCCTCCACGCTCCCGGTGGCCGGCAGGTCCGGCCGCGCCGGGCGGCGGACCATCACCACGTCGAGGCCGAGGCGGCGCGCCGCCTCGATCTTGCCATAGGTGGACCGTCCGCCGGAATGCTTGGTGACGACGATATCGATGCGCTCGCGCGCCATCAGCTCGGCTTCCGCATCGGCATCGAACGGGCCGCGCGCGTGAAGCTCCACCAGCCGGGGCAGCGCCACCCCGGAGGGTTCTATGCTGCGCGCCAGATAATGATGCTGCGGCGCCGCCAGGAAGGCGCCCATGCCCTGCCGGCCGATGGTGAGGAACACCCGCCGCGGCGCCGCCCCCAGCGCGGCCGCGGCGGCGGCGAGGTCGTCCACCTCGATCCAGCGGTCGCCGTCCTGCCGGCTCCAGCCGGGCCGCAGCAGGGCCAGGGCGGGAATGCCAGCGCACGCCGCCGCCCAGGCGGCATTGGCGGAAATGCGGGCCGCGAACGGATGGGTGGCATCCACCAGCGCGGCGACGCCCTCGGCGCGCAGGAAATCGGCCAGCCCCTGCGCCCCGCCGAAGCCGCCAACCCGCACCGGCAGCGGCAGGGCGGCCGGCGCCTCGGTGCGCCCGGCCAGCGACACCATCACATCGCCCAGCCCCAGCCGCGCGCACGCTTTGGCCAGCGCCGCGGCCTCGCTGGTTCCCCCCAGAATGAGCACGGTCATGTCTGCCTTTTCCGTCATGGCGCCTGAGTTGTCGAGCCCGTCCCTCGCCGCCCCCTGGCTCACCCTGGTCGGCATCGGCGAGGACGGCCGCGCCGGGCTGTCGCCGGCGCAGCGGCGGGCCATCGACGGCGCCGAGCTGGTGGTGGGCGGGCGCCGCCATCTCGATCTCGCGGCGCCGTTCTCCGGCGAGCCGCTGGCGTGGCCGCGGCCGCTGGGTGATGCGTTTCCGCAGATCCTGGCGCGGCGCGGCCGCCCGGTGTGCGTGCTGGCGAGTGGCGATCCCTTCAACCACGGCATCGGCAGCGTGCTCGGCCAGAAGGTGGCGCCGCAGGAGATGATGTGCCTGCCCGGCCCCTCCGCCTTCTCGCTGGCGGCGGCGCGCCTCGCCTGGGCGCTGCAGGACTGCCTGAGCCTGTCGCTGCACGGGCGGGCGCTCAACCGCATCGTGCCCCATCTCACTCCGCGCGCCCGCATCCTCGCCCTCTCGTGGGACGGCGCGACCCCGGCGCGGCTCGCCGCGCTGCTGGCCGAGCGCGGCTTCGGTGCCTCCCACCTCACGGTGCTGGAGGCCATGGGCGGGCCGCGCGAGCGGGTGCGCGCCACGACCGCCGAGGCCTTCGCCCTCGCCGACGTCGACCCGCTCAACCTGATCGCCGTCGAGGTGGTGGCAGCGCCCCAGGCGCGCGTGGTGGCGCTGACGCCGGGCCTGGACGACAGCTGGTTCGCCCATGACGGGCAGATCACCAAGAGCGAGGTGCGCGCGCTTACCCTGTGCGCGCTGCGGCCGCTGCCGGGCGAACGGCTATGGGACATCGGTTCCGGCTCCGGCTCCATCGCGGTGGAATGGTGCATCCGCCATCCCGCCAACACCGCCGTGGCGGTGGAACTGCGGGGCGATCGCGCCGCCCGCATCCGGGGCAATGCCGAGCGCTTCGGCGCCGAGGGATTGAGCGTGGTGCGCGGCACCGCGCCCGAGGTGCTGCAGGGCCTGCCGCCGCCGGACGCGGTGTTCATCGGCGGCGGCCTCACCGCGGCCGGCGTGTTCGAGGCGGCCTTCGCAGCCCTGCCCAAGGGCGGTCGCCTGGTGGCCAATGTGGTGACACTGGAAGGGGAAGCCCGCCTCGCCGACCTGTTCCGCGCGCATGGCGGCGAAATGAGCCGCCTGTCGCTCGCCCGGCTCGATCCGGTGGGCAGCTTCCACGGCTGGCGCCCGGCGATGCCGGTCACCCAATGGCGGGTGGTGAAGCCATGATCGCCGCCGGCTTCGGCATGAGCAGCGCCGTCACCGCCGAGGAGCTGCTCGCCCTTTTTGCACAGGCGCTGGCGGCCGGCGGCCTGGAGGCCGGCGCGGTGGACTGCCTCGCCACCGTGGCCCTGCGCGCCCGCCTGCCGGCGCTGCGGGAGGTCGCCGCGCGACTGCGGCTGCCGGTGCGGGCGGTGGCCGCCGGCGAGCTGCCACGGGTGGCGGCCCAGGTGGTCACCCATTCGGAACGGGCGATGGCGCGCCACGGCGTCGGCTCGGTGGCGGAAGCGGCGGCGCTGGCGGCGGCGGGGCGGGACGCCCGCCTGCTGGTGCCCCGCCTCCAGGCCGGGCGCGCCACCTGCGCGCTGGCGCACGGCGTCGCGCGAACGCCCACCATCGGGGAGGCCTCACCATGAGCGTGCATTTCATCGGTGCCGGGCCGGGCGCGGCCGACCTCATCACCGTGCGCGGGCGCGATCTCCTCGCCCGCTGCGGCCTGTGCCTGTTCGCCGGCTCGCTGGTGGCGCCCGAAATGCTCTCCTGGTGCGCGCCGGGCACGCCCCGCATCGACACCGCGCCGCTCGACCTCGACACCATCATCGCCCACATGGCCCGCGCCCATGCGGCGGGAATCGAGGTGGCGCGGCTGCACTCCGGCGACCTCTCGGTGTGGAGCGCGGCCGGCGAGCAGATGCGCCGGCTCGACGCCCTCGCCATTCCCTACACGCTCACCCCCGGGGTGCCGGCCTTCGCCGCCGCCGCCGCCGCGCTAGGCGCCGAACTGACGGTGCCCGAGCGGGCGCAATCCCTGGTGCTCACCCGCACCTCCGGCCGCGCCACGCCCATGCCCGCGCGCGAGACGCTGGCCGGCTTTGCCGCCACCGGCGCCACCCTCGCCATCCATCTGTCGATCCACGTCATCGACCAGGTGGCAGCGGACCTGCTGCCCTTCTACGGCGCCGACTGCCCCGCCGCCGTGGTGTTCCGCGCCTCCTGGCCGGAGGAATGCATCATCCGCGCGCCGCTCGGCGCCCTGGCTGAACGGGTGGCCGAAGCCCGGCTGGAGCGCTCCGCCACCATCTTCGTGGGCCCGGCGCTGTCCGGCGGCCCGGCGCCGGACAGCGCCCTCTATGCCCCCGGCTACGATCGCCGCTTCCGCCCACGCCACGGCCCCACCGCCACCCCGGCGGACCACGCGGCCACCCCTGCCGCGACCATCGCCACCGGAGAGGCGCCATGACATCTCAAAGCCCCACCCCGGGCCCCTCCGAACGCTCCTCTACGGCCGCCCCGGCCATGGCGCTCGCCCGGCTGTCTCCCGCGTTCGAGCCGGGCACGGTCTGGCTCACCGGGGCCGGGCCGGGCGACCCGGGCCTGCTCACCCTCAACGCCCTGAACGGCCTCGCCCAGGCCGACGTGATCGTGCACGACGCGCTGGTGGACCCGCGCATCCTGGCCCTGGCATCGCCGGAAGCGGCGCTGGAGTTCGCCGGAAAGCGCGGCGGCAAGCCCTCCGCCGCCCAGCCCGACATCACCGGGCGGCTGATCGCCCTCGCCCGCGCCGGCAAGCGCGTGTTGCGGCTGAAGGGCGGCGATCCATTCGTGTTCGGGCGCGGCGGCGAGGAGGCGCTGGCGCTGGCCGAGGCCGACATCCGCTTCCGCATCGTGCCCGGAGTATCGAGCGGCCTCGCCGGCCTCGCCCTCCACGGTGTGCCCGCCACCACCCGCGACACCAACCATGCGGTGGTGCTGGCCACCGGCCACGGCGCCGACGACGGCGCCCTCGACTTCACCCGCCTCGCCCAGGCGGCGATGGCGGGCATGCCGGTGGTGCTCTACATGGCGGTGGCGCGCCTGCCCGCCATCGTCGCAGGGCTGCTCGCCGGCGGGCTGGCGCCGGACACGCCCGCCCTCGCCGTCCATGCCGTCACCACCGCCGACGAGGATGTAACGGAAGCCCCCCTCGCCGACCTGCCGCGCCGCGCGGCGGCGGGGGCGCTGCGCTCGCCGTGCATCATCGCCGTGGGGGCCATCGCCGCCCTGCGCCGGCCGCTGGCGCGCCACCTCATCCGCGACACGGCGGGGCCGGCGACATGATGCTTCCTCCCGGCCTGCTCATCGCCGCCCCCCGCTCCGGCTCGGGCAAGAGCACGGTGACACTCGGCCTGCAGCGGGCGCTGGCCCGCGACGGGGTGCGGGTGCAGGGGGCCAAGTGCGGCCCCGACTATATCGACACCGCCTTCCACGCCGCCGCCACCGGGCGCCCCTCGGTCAATCTCGACAGCTTCGCCATGGCGCCGGCGGTGATGGCGCGCCTGCTCGCCACCAGCACCGAGGGCGCCGAGCTGGTGGTGGCCGAGGGCTCCATGGGCCTGTTCGACGGCGTGCGCGGCGCGGCCGGCCGCACCGGCGCCTCGGCCGATGTGGCCGCCGTGTTCGGCTGGCCGGTGCTGCTGGTGCTGGACGTCTCCGGCCATGCCCAGTCGGCCGCGGCGGTGGCGCTGGGCTGCGCCCGCTACGACCCGCGCCTCACCCTCGCCGGCGTCATCCTCAACAATGTGGCGAGCGACCGGCATCGCCGGCTGGTGGAAGACGGGCTGGCGCGGGTCGGCCTGCCGGTGCTGGGGGTGGTGGGCCGCGACCGGGCCCTGCTGCTGCCGGAACGCCACCTGGGCCTGGTCCAGGCCAGCGAGACGGCGGACCTCGAGGCCCGGCTCGACCGCCTGGCGGACGTCTGCGCCGAAGGCTTCGACCTGCCCCGCGTCCGCGCCCTGGCCCGCAGCGCGCCGGTGGCGGCCGCCGCTGCGCCGGCGCTGCCGCCGCCGGGCCAGCGCATCGCCCTGGCCGAGGACGCGGCCTTCTCGTTCGTCTATGCCCATGTGCTCGCCAGCTGGCGCCGCCAGGGGGCGCAGATCCACCCGTTCTCACCGCTGGCGGACGAGCCGCCGCCCCCGGATTGCGACTGCTGCTGGCTGCCCGGCGGCTATCCCGAGCTGCACGCCGGCCGGCTCGCCGCCGCCACGCGCTTCCTCGATGGGCTGCGCGGCTTCGCCGGCCCGATCCACGGCGAATGCGGCGGCTACATGGTCCTGGGCACCCACCTGGAGGACGCAGAGGGCGTCAGCCACGCCATGGCCGGCCTGCTGCCGGTGGCCACCAGCTATGCCCGGCGGCGCCTCCACCTCGGCTACAGGGTGGCCCGGCTTGTCCATGACGGAGCGCTGGGGCCGGCGGGAACCCGGCTGGTGGGCCACGAGTTCCACTACGCCTCCATCACCCACGCGGACGCCGCGCCGGACGCCGCCTTCGCCACCGTCACCGATGCCGAGGGACAGGAGCTGGGGCCCGCCGGCCATCGGGTGGGCCAGGTCTCCGGCAGCTTCTTCCACGCCATCTGCGCCGCCTGACCCAGATCGCCCGCGGCAAGGGCCGACCAAGAGCCGGGGACCAGGGACCAGGGCGCGCCGCGGCGAGGCCGGGGCGCCGGCCTCTGTCCACTCCGGGACGCGGCGCTTCCCCTACGCCAATCCTCGCGCGGCAAAGAAAAACGCGGCAGGCCGGAGCCTGCCGCGTGCATCATGCCGAGGTTCCGGCGCCGGGGTCAGGCGGCGTCATACAGGCGGCGTTCCAGCAGCGGGCTGCCGCGCAGGCCGGCGAGCGCCTTGGCGGCGCCCAGAACCGCGAGGTCCACCAGCGGCTCCACCAGGATCACCAGCATGTAGGCGGCGCCGAACGCGGCGATTTCGGACGCCGCGCCAAAGCCCTGGCCGTAGAGCGCCCAGAACCCGACCCAGGCGACGATGCCGGCCTGGTAGGTGGTGGAGAGCGCCAGCGCCTGACGATACTTCAGTTCCACATAGGGGGTGCCGGGGGCGACCACGCGCCGGGCCACCGCCGCCACGCCGAACAGCGGCACCAGCAGGGTGGTGACGTTCATGCCGTATTGCGGCAGGTCGAACGGCGCAAAGAACAGCCCCTGGATCAGCAGGCCCGCCGCCAGGCCCATGGCCGCCGGCGCCGCGCCGAAGACGAGGAACAAGGTGGAGCCGAGGATGAGATGCACCTCGGAAACGCCCACCGGATGATGGGGCAGCACTTCAAAGAAGCTGAAGACCAGGGCGGTGGTGACAAGACTGCGGGCCGCGAGCGAGACCAGGCCACGCGCGCGCACCGACTCCACCGCGAGCTTAAGGGCATAGCCACCGGCACCAAGGGCCGTGGCATAGCTCAACCAGATCTTCCCGCCGTCCACGAGGCCGGGTTCGATATGCATGACAAGTCTCCTGAGCCGTCTCACCCGACGGCGCGAGGTTGGGTCCAAGCGCAGGGCCGGTCTCCTGACTCGCGGGTCAAAGCCAAGCCTTCCGTCTTCCCGGGGCGTGCCGAGGCACACGCCAGTGACGTGGTGGAAGGTCGCTCGCCGCTCACAGTCGCGGGGGCGGTCGGGGCTCGGGCGACATCGCCTCTCCCCGTTCCCGTTTCAATCCGGGCCGAGGGCCCGGATACCATGCGCCTGGACAGGAGGGGCTAAGCGGCCGCACCTGTCAAGCGATTCCCCACCATGTCCGGCGCGGGCGCAGAGCGCTCAGCCGGCCCGGTTCAGCCACAGGCTCATCAGCTCCGCGCGGCTGCGCACGCCGAACTTGCGGAAGATCCGCGTGACGTGCTGGTGGGCGGTGGAGAGGGCCATGTCCACCTGGCGGCTGATCTCCTTTTCCGAGGCCTTGGTGAGCAGGAGCTGCAGCACCCGGCGTTCCGTGGGCGTGAGCGGCAGGGACGCCATCAGCAGGCCGTTGCCGAGCATCAGGTGGCGATGAAACCACTTGATCCCCCGCAGCGCATAGGCGACGTCGGCGATCTCCTGTCCGGTGAAGGCACGCCCGCCGTAGAAGCCGAAATGCGATTCGCAATCCTGGTTGAGCGGGAAGGCGACGAACACCGCGTCCTGGGTGCCGACGGCGCCGTAGTGGCGCTGGAAGAACGGGGTTTCGAACCAGTCCGGCGGCAGGTCGCGGCGGAACGCATAGGTTCTGAAGGTGCCGACATTGCGCAGCGGCAGCAGGAAGGAGGGATCGATCTCCCGCCGCTCCCAGATGCGCAGGATCTCCTTGAAATGTCCCTCGTCCGGATAGGGGGCCACCGGCCGCAGGGCCTGCATGGCGGAAACCCGCCAGCCTTGAAGCGGATCGTCGGGCGCGCTCCCGCACACGCGGATGGCGCCGGCCCAGGTGGCGTTGGCCGCCTGCACCGCATCGCCCAGCACCTGCATCAGGTGCGCGGCCGCCTGCGTCCACTGGCTGGCTTCGAAATCCGACAAGTCATCCCACAGGCGATGAATATGTTCCTGGCGATCGGGGTCCATGGTGGGTCGCGGGTTGGAGAACGGCGCCACCTCTGTGTACCGCGCCACCGGCGTCATGCAACAGGGCATGCCGCCCGGACCGCCGTATCCCCCGACACAGCCACAACCCGCGTGGCGGTTCGCGTGCCACCCCGCCGGGCGATCCAGGCCAGCCGAGTGACGTTCCCAGATACCGCCGCAAACATTCAGGCCCGTGCGCCTGCAATGCCTGCAACTTTGAGCAGCCGAGCGCAAGTATGCAGAGGGGAGATAAAGAATATCAACCCCCCTCTAATTAGAGGATGCGGGCTGAATTTGATTGTATCATCAGGGCGACCTAGCGTAGGGAAAAGCGAATTTCTTCGATCCGGCGGGGGCCAAGCAATGAGAAAGACACTACTGCTCAATACGTTCGCGGTCGCTCTCGCCGCCGGCCCGGCCTACGCGGCTGATCTGTCCGTCACCAAGGCGACACCGGCGGCGCCACCCGCCTGGACCGGCTTTTATGCGGGCGTGAACGTCGGCTTCGGCTGGGGCACCTCCGGCAGCGCCGACACGCTGGGCCTTCCTCTGGTCGACAACATCGCCGGCGACCCGCTGTGGGGCACCCCGGCCGGCTTCACCGCCGCGGCGAATTCCGGCACGGCGAGCCTCGGCCAGTCCGGCATGATCGGCGGCGCCCAGGCCGGCTACAACTACCAATGGGGCGCGAGCGTCGTGCTCGGCATCGAGGCGGACCTGCAGGGCTCGGCGATCCGTGGCACCGGCGGCTACGCCGGCATCGCCCAGTACGGCCCCGACCTCTCCGGCCTCGTCGACACCGCCGCCGGGGCCGGCACCGTCACCGCCGGCATCGACTGGTTCGGCACGGTGCGCGCCCGCCTCGGCTACCTGGTGACGCCCGACGTGCTGCTCTACGCCACCGGCGGTCTCGCCTATGGCGGCGTCACCGCGCGGTCCATCAACACGGTGTCGTTCGCGGACGACCTCCCGGGCTATTTCCCCACCTTCGGCGGCAGCGGCGCGGCCTCGAGCACGCGCGTCGGCTGGACCATCGGCGGCGGCGCCGAATGGCTGGTCACCCCCGGCTGGAGCGTGAAGGCCGAAGCGCTCTATTACAATCTCGGCTCGTCCAGCTTCGCCTCGAGCCCGGTCGGCGCCACCGACCCCGACGGCGCCAACCTCGCGGGCGGCGTCCCCGGCGCGGTGCTGTTCGCCAACACGCCGGTGACCACAGTCAGCTATGACGGCTTCATCCTGCGCGCCGGCGTCAACTACCACTTCAATGCCGGCCCTGCCGCCACCAGCGCTGCTGAAGCCGCGCCCGCCGGCTGGAACGGCCTCTACGCCGGCCTGAACGCCGGCTACGGCTGGGGCACCTCCGGCACCGCCGACACCCTGGCCTTCCCGGTGGCCGACGCCATCGCCACCGACCCGTACTGGGGCACCCCCGCCGGCTTCACCGCCTTGGCCAATTCGGGCGCGGCGAGCCTCAGCCCCTCGGGCTTCATCGGCGGCGTCCAGGTCGGCTACAATTATCAGTGGGGCCCCAGCGTCGTCGCCGGCATCGAGGCGGACATCCAGGGCTCCGGCATCACCGGCACCGGCAGCTACGCCGGCATCGCACAGTACGGCCCCGACCTCTCCGGCCTCATCGACACCGCGACCGGCGCCGGCACCGTCACCGCCAGCGTCGACTGGCTGGGCACGGTGCGCGCGCGCGTCGGCTACCTGGCGACGCCGGCCCTGTTGCTGTACGCCACCGGCGGCCTCGCCTACGGCGGCGTCACCGCCGATTCCGCCAATTCCGTCGCCTTCCATGACGACATTCCCGCCAGCTACCCCACCGTCGCGGGCACCGGCCACCTGTCGCAGACCCGGGTCGGCTGGACGCTGGGCGGCGGCGGCGAATGGCAGCTCGCCTCGCGCTGGAGCGTGAAGGCCGAGGCACTCTATTACAACCTCGGCTCGTCCAGCTTCGCCTCCACCGCCGTCGGCGCCATCGATCCGGACGGCAACAACCTCGCCGGCGGCGTGCCCGGCGCCACCCTGTTCGCCAACGTGCCGACCACCACCGTCACCTATGACGGCGTCATCGTGCGCGCCGGCATCAACTACCGTTTCAACTGAAGCGAGGGCGGCGCCCCGCGCCCGGCCCCGCGACGGAACGCCGGGCGGGCGTATCCCGCGCAGAGAACGGGCGGCGCGCCGGCGAACCGGCCCGCGCGGGCCCGCGCCATAAGGACAGCGACGGCCGCCGGCGCGGCGGCCCAGGCACCAGGAACAGGGAGCACAGCTGATGCAGGCGAGATCGATCTTTGGAACGCGGGGACGGCTCGGCGCCATCCTGGCGGGCGCGGCGGCGGCCCTCGCCGCGACGACACAGGTGGCGGCGCTCTCCCCCGCCGCTGCCCAGACCCCCATCAAGCCGCCCAACTGCGCCGCCGGCGCGGCGGACTGCTTCAAGGAAATCCGTATCGTCAACAATACGGACAAGACCATCTATCCCATCATCCAGGGGTCGCGGCAGCTCACCGAGGCGCTCGGCAACTGTCCCCAGGGCGACATCTGGCTGCAGCGGGCCCTGAACGACACCACCCAGTGCTTCAAGGTCAACAGCGACTACTATGCCTATGTGAACCCCACCACCGGCATCAAGAAGGGCGAAACCGCCTCGGTTCTGGTGCCGTGGTGGTCGAAGATGGACAAGAGCCGCCGGCCCAACGCCGATCTCTACATGGACTGGTGGCGCGGCGGCCGCATCTATTTCTTCGACGACCAGAACGCGCTGAACGACAGCTACAAGGTGAACGCCAGCCGCAAGGGCGAGCCGGTGGCCTATGCGGACAAGAGCCCGCAGGTCAAATGCAATGACGGCGCCAAGTTCAAGAATGTCTGCCTCACCTCCGAGCTGAAGGTGGTGCGGGTCCAGGACACGGTTCTCGGCAGCGCCGTCAACAACAAGTCGCCGTTCCAGCTCAATGAGTGGACCTTCGCCGACGTGCTGTCGGTCTCCAACGGCGGCATCCTCAACAGCCTCAATCTCAATTACAACGTCTCGAACGTCGACCAGCTCTATTTGCCGGTGGCCATGGAGCCCATCAAGCCTGGGTTCGACGTGGGCTACATGGGCTCCATCATGCCCGTGGCCGACTGGCGGGCGCGGCTGGTGAAGTTCACCGGCGCCAACGCCAGCCTCACCAACGCCAGCAAGTGGCCCATCTACAACAATCCGGTCGACCCCAAGACCAAGAAGAAGCGCTATCCCGACGCCGGCATCCGCGTGCCCTCGGCCCTGGCCGCCATCAATTTCTACATGGAACCGGCCTATATCGACGGCAATCTCAAGCAGCCGGAAATGATCCCGCTGCCCGCGCCCTATGAGCGCGCCGCGCTGCCCTCCGGCATCCGCAACATCCTGACAAACTGGGAGAACTGCACCACCGCGCCGTATAAGAACTGTCCCCTGAAGGACTGGTACGCGCCCATCAAGACCAGCTTCGACAAGAGCTATGCGGCCTATCTGGACAAGTGCTGGGACCCCAAGAAGAGCCCCGGCTGGATGAAGCCGGGCAGCGACGGCCTGCCGAAGGCGGAAACCTACATGCGCTTCGTCCAGGGCTGGGTGCCGTTCCGCGTGGACCAGGTGGCCGGCAAGGCCTGCACGCCCGCCGACGTGCCCGACCTGCCCCAGACCGGGCAGCCCCCGAGCCAGCTCGGCTATGCCCCCGTCAACTACATGAAGCTGCAGTATGACTGGGATCAGCTGAACGCCAAGGGCGGTCAGATCTTCAACCCCTACACCCAGCTGATGCACGGCGCGGTGGACGCTGGCTTCCTCAACACGTCGGCCTATGCCTTCTCCATCGACGACCACGAGAGCTTCCAGAACCACCCCGGCACCGGCCTGATCTTCGCCATCGGCGGCAGCGACGGGCTGCCCAACAAGTCGAAGGTGCCCTCGCGCCTGCCGCCCTATTACGAGTGGTACACCGCCGGCCTCACCCTGGGCGACGAGAAGGGCGGGACCGGCTGGAAGGCCTATGGCCTGTGCAAGGAGGAGGCCGACACGCTGTTCCCGAGCAAGACCGGCATCATGATCGGCCTGAACCCCGGAACCACCCCCTCGCCCTGCACCATCACCCTGCTGGACGAGAAGAACCGGAAGTATCAGGTCAAGGTCCTGAACTTCAGCACCAAGGGCAAGATGCCGTACCAGATCTGGCCGCAGTTCCGGCCCAGCGGCGCGGTGACCTTCGACCCCAACGTGCTGGTGTGTCCGAACCCCAACGACGACTGGTGCAAATACACCAATGAGGTGGCGCAACGGGTGGATTCGGAGAAGCCGAACAAGGCCCCGACCTTCACGCTCAGCACCCGGGCGCCGAAGTAAGGCAGAACCCATGGCCGGCGCCCCGCGCGCCGGCCATCAAGACACCGCCAGCCCGCGTCCCCCTTGGACGCGGGCGGTCCCATGACCTGTGCGCTGGCAACGCCGCCGATCCAGCCCAGAATACGCCCCCCGCGTGCCCTGTCGGCAGCGGCCGGGCTCTCCGCAACGGCCCCCGCCGGTTCGCCGCGCGGCGCCAGCGCCCGCGCCGAGGCTTCAATCCCGCCGTCGGACGCCGTCGTCTGGCGGGCGCCGATCCTGCCCGGCGGCTCCTGCCCTGCTGACGCAGGACCCCGCCGATACGAAGACGGCCACCGTCACCCGCCGGTCGCGCAACCCCACCGCCCCCACCGCCCCCACCCGGCCGCGCGCCGGCGAAACCTGACGTGTTCGCGAACAGCGTGGCGGCATGCCCCGCGCAGACGCCGTCCCTCCATCTCCCCCTATCGCCACCAAAGCGGCCAGCCAGCACCAACAGGGGCAAGCTCCATTTCTCCAGAACGGTTTCAACGCCGGGTGAGGACGCTCGCCCCGCCTCGCCGTGCGCCCAAGCCACTTCGCGCTTTGCGGGCGGAGCGCCATCGCCGACATGCAGCGTGAGCGGACAAAGCGCGCCTCCGCCACGTTCGGCCTCCGCCAGATCCGGCCGGATCACGCCCGCCCCCACCCGGCCCCTGATCACAACGGGCCGATCACAACGGCTGGCGGCCAGCACTCCCGCTTATTGTATATAAAATCGATGGACAAACATTTATATAATAAGCATGATCCCGCCCACTGAGCGGCTGGCTCCGCGACCGCGCGTGGCGGGCGCGGGCGTCGATGCCCATGCCCGCCGGGAGCAGAAAGTTGAACGCGTTTACGCCTCTCCCGGGCACATCCGGGCCCGCAGACCGGATCGCCCGCGCCCGCCAGCTCACGGCCCGCTTCGCCGCGCGGGCCGGCGACAGCGACCGCCTCGGGCGTTTTTCCTTCGAGAACATCGCCGACCTGCGGGACGCCGGCCTGCTCGCCCTGGGCATTCCCCAGGCCCATGGGGGAAGCGGAGCACGCCTTCCCGAGACGCTGGAGATCGTGCGCGCCATCGGCGCCGGCGATCCCTCCACCGCCCTGGTGCTGCTGATGCAGATCCTGCACCATCGCGCCATCGCCACCCGCGGCACCTGGCCCGCCCATGTACGCGAGCAGGTCTACCGCGGCGCCGTGGCGGACGGCGCCCTCATCAACGCCCTGCGGGTCGAGCCGGACCTCGGCAGCCCAGTGCGCGGCGGCATTCCCGCCACCCGCGCCACCCGCACCGCCGCCGGCTGGCGCCTTTGCGGCCGCAAGCTCTATTCCACCGGCGCACCGGCCCTGCGCTGGGGCATCGTCTGGGCCGCCACGGACGAAGCCAGCCCGCGCATCGGCGAATTCCTGGTGCCGCTCGACACCCCCGGGGTGCGCATCGAGACCACCTGGGACCACCTCGGCCTGCGCGCCAGCGGCAGCGAGGATGTGATCCTCGACCAGGTGGAAATCCCGCTCGACCATGCGGTGGACCTGCGCGAGCCGCAGGACTGGGGCCGGAGCGATGTCGGGCTCAATGCCTGGCTGCCGCTGATGCTCGCCGCCCTCTATGACGGCGTGGCCCGCGCCGCCCGCGACTGGCTGTTCGATTTCCTGCGCACGCGCACCCCCGCCAACCTGGGGCGGCCGCTCGCCACCGTCCCCCGCATCGCCGCTGCCGCCGGCGAGATCGAGGCGCTGCTGCAGGTCAACGACGCCTTGCTGAGCGCCATTCCCGCGCGCATCGAAGCCGGCGGCGTCCCGCGCCCCGATCTGGTGAAGCTGACCGTCACCCGCAACGCCATCGCCGCTGTCGAGCAGGCGCTGGCGGTGGTCGGCAACCATGGCCTGAAGCGCGCCAACCCCCTTGAGCGGCACCATCGCGACGCGCTGTGCGCCCGCGTGCACCACCCGCAGGACGACCTCATCCTCGAAGGCGCCGGCCGCGCCGCCCTCGGCGCCTGACCTCCCCCATCCGCAACCAGCACGCCATGAGCCGACCTGACTGCCTCCGGTCCGATGCGCCCCCCGGCCCATTGCCGCCGCGGCCCTCCGTCCGCCGCCGCAAGGCCCGCTGCCGCGGCCGATCACGCTGGCGGCGGCGGGCCTCGCCGTCATCCCGGGGCGGCCCATGCTCGACGGCGTCCCGTGCCACACCTGCGACAGCGGCATCGCCAAGGCCGAGGCAATCGCGGTGCGGCGGCTGGCGGGGTGCGCCGTCCTTGGCACCGCCGCCGCCCTCGCCCGCCACGAGCACCCGGGCCACGAGCACCTGGGCCACAAGCACCCGGGCCACAAGCACCCGGGCCACAAGCACCCGGGCCACAAGCACCCGGGCCACAAGCACCCGGGCATCGACCGCATCCCCAGACGCAACGGGCGGGGCCAGTTCACCCTCTCGCGGCTCTCCCCCCTCGTCATGATCGCCATATCGCTGCTGCCCGCCCTCGGCAGCGCCGGGCCATACGCGGTCGATCTCGCCAATTCCCCGCCCGTCTCCGGTCTCAGCCAGTCGGTGCCGTGCACCGCCCGCATCGGCCTCACGCTCATCCTGAGCGTCCGCCGTGCCCGCCCGTTGCCGGGCACGGCGACGACGGACCGTCGAACAGAGCTGCCCCTACCTCCAATCCGACCTGCAACCCGACCTGCAACCCAGCCTGGAGCGCGCGCCACGCCGGCGCGAAGACAAGGACTGCCCAATGACCCAGCACCCCGATGCCCCGCGCGTCGTCATCATCGGCGGCGGCCTCGCCGGCGCCCTCAGCGCCATCAAGATCATCGACGCCACCCGCGCGCCCCTCGCCCTCACCCTCGTCGAGGAGCGGGCCGAACTCGGGCGCGGCATCGCCTACAGCACGAACGACCTCGACCACATCGTCAATGGCCCGGCGCGCATCTTCGCCCTGCACCTCGACGCCCCCGACCATTTCACCCAATGGCTCGCCGCCGACCCCACGCGGCGTGGCTGGCGCCCGCCGGCGGGCACCGCCCTGGGCGACAGCTTCCCGCCCCGCGCCCTCTACGGCGACTATGTGCAGGACGAGCTGGCGCGCGCCCTCGGCGACGCGGGCGGGCGCGTCACCTTCACCCACGTGCGCGACCGCGCGGTGGACCTCGTGCCCACCACAGATGGCTTCCGCGTCGCCCTGCGCTCGGGCGCGACACGCGACGCCGACCGGGTGGTGCTCGCCACCGGCCTGTTCACCTCCGACCGCGCCATCGCCGTGGACCCGCGGCTGCGGCACGGCAGCCGCTACGTCGCCGACCTCTGGTACGATGCAAGTGCCCTCGACGGCGCCGAGGCGGACCGGAACATCCTGCTGCTCGGCACCAGCCTGACCGCTCTCGACGGCCTCATCTCACTGGAGAAGCGCGGCTATCGCGGGCGCTACGTGGCGATTTCCCGGCGCGGGCTGCTGCCGCAGGAACGGCGGGAGGCGGCGCCCTGGCCCGATTTCCTCGACCCCGACGCCCTGCCCGACCGGGTGAGCGAGCTCCTGTTCGCGGTGCGCCGCGAGCTCAAGGCCATCCGCGCCGCCGGCGCGGACTGGCAGCGCCTGCCGCTGGCGGTGAAGCCGGTTCTCAACGCCCTCTGGAGCACCGCATCAGATGCCGAGCGCCGCCGCTTCGCTCGCCATCTGCGGGTCTATTGGGACATCACCCTGCATCGCGCGGCCCCGCCCACTTACGGCTGGCTGGCGCGGGCGCGGGCGGAGGGGCGCTTCGCCAACATCAAGGGCCGGGTGATCGCCCTGGATGCCGACGGCGACACGGTGGCGGTGACCCTGCGCCGTCGCGGCGCCAGCGACACCGAGACCCTCCACGTCGACCGGGTGGTGAACGGCCTCGGCCACGAATTCGACTGGCGGCGGATCGATGACCCCCTGGTGCGCGCCCTGCTGGCGCGCCAATTGGTGGCGCCGCACGCCACCGGCTACGGCATCGGCGCCGATCCGGCGAGCGGT
The DNA here is from genome assembly GCF_043195065.2 of Xanthobacter cornucopiae. Classification (NCBI taxonomy): domain Bacteria; kingdom Pseudomonadati; phylum Pseudomonadota; class Alphaproteobacteria; order Hyphomicrobiales; family Xanthobacteraceae; genus Xanthobacter; species Xanthobacter cornucopiae. Next base: position 4,729,218 of record NZ_CM195531.1, on the reverse strand, counting down.
GCCGTGCTGGACCGGGCCGGGCGGCCATCCACACGCCTGTTCGCGGTGGGTCACCCGCTGCGCGGCGCATCCTGGGAATCGAGCGCCATTCCCGAACAGCTGGCGCAGGCGACCGCCCTCGGCGCCACCTTCGCCGGCCTGCTGGCGCAGCGCCGCGACGTGGCCTGAAGACCCTGCTGGCCCGAAAGCCCTGGCCTGAGAACACTCCCCCGGCGGCGGCAGGACGGCGCGCCGCCGAGGGAGGCCTCGGCGGGGAGCTGCGAGGCGAGCCACAGGTTGCATGCAATAAATTTAGTAAATCAATTGAATATATTTACATATATAAGAAACGGGGATATTTTATAATAACATATCATATTTGGATAATATGGAGCGGGCCATGGGGTATCTCGGGCGGTGGACAGCGGGGGCGGCCCTCGTCCTGACGGCGGCGCTGGCCGCGACGGGCGCGGGCGCACAGGACGCGAAGGACCCGCCGAAGCGCGGCGGCACCCTGACCGCCATCGTGCAGCCGGAACCGGTCATCCTCACCGCCGCCCTCAACACCGCCGCCCCGACCGGCATCGTCACCGGCTCCATCTTCGACGGCCTGGTGGATTATGACGCCGACCTCAAACCGGTGCCCGCCCTGGCCGAGAGCTGGGACACCTCGAAGGACGGGCTCACCTTCACCCTGCACCTGCGCGACGGCGTGAAGTGGCATGACGGCACCCCCTTCACCTCCGCCGACGTGAAATGGACGCTGGAGGAGGTGTGGAAGAAGATCCACCCGCGCAACCAGGCCATCTTCTCCAAAGTGACGGCGGTGGATACGCCCGACGCGCGCACTGTGGTGCTGCATCTCAGCGAGCCGTCCATCGCCATCCTGTCCTCGCTCAATTCCAACGGCGCCCAGGTGCTGCCCAAGCATCTCTATGAAGGCACCGACATCCTCAACAATCCCTACAACAACAAGCCGGTGGGCACCGGCCCCTTCGTCTTCAAGGAATGGCGGAAGGGCGAATACGTGCTGCTGGAGCGCAACCCCGACTATTGGGACGCCGGCAAGCCCTATCTCGACAAGGTCGTGTTCCGGGTGATCCCGGACGCCGCCGCCCGCTCGGCGGCGCTGGAGAAGGGCGAGGTGCAATGGGGCGTGCTGAGCCCGGTGCCGCTGAAGGACGCCGAGCGCCTCGCCAAGCTGCCCAACCTGCGCGTTTCCACCGAAGGTTATGAATGGGTCTCGCCCTGGCTGTTCGCCGACTTCAACGTGGAACGCCCCTACCTGAAGGACCCCAAGGTGCGCCAGGCCCTGGCCCAGGCCATCGACCGCGCCGCCATCTCCAAGGTGGTGTGGTTCGGCTTCGCCAAGCCCGCCACCAGCCCGGTGCCCTCCACCCTCGCCGCGTTCCATGACGATGGCGGGGTGGTCTATCCGTTCGATCCCAAGAAGGCCGAGGCACTGCTGGACGAGGCCGGCTACAAGCGCGGCCCGGACGGCACCCGCTTCAGCCTGAACATCGACTACATTCCCTATGGCGACGACTTCAAGCGCACCGCTGAATACATCAAGCAAGCATTGAAGCGCATCGGCGTCGAAGCCAACGTGCGCTCGCAGGACACCGCCGCCTACACCCGCCGCGTCTATGGCGACCGCGACTTCGACATTTCCATCGTCTGGTTCGCCGCCTTCTCCGACCCGCAGGTGGGCGTCAACCGCGCCTATTGGTCGGCCTCTGTGGGCAAGAACATCCCCTGGACCAACGGGTCGGGCTACCGCAACGAGAAGGTGGATGCCCTCATCTCCGCGACCCAGGGCGAGGCGGACCCGGAGAAGCGGATTCAGCTGTTCAAGGACCTGCAGAAGATCGTGCTCACCGATCTGCCCAGCCTGCCGCTGGTGGAGCTGAAGTTCTTCACCGTGGAGAACGCCAGCCTCAAGCATCCCAAGGTGCGCGGCGACCAGGTCTACGGCTCGTTCCGCGACTTCTGGATCGACACAGCCGACGCCCCCGCCAAGCCGGCGGATGCCAAGCCGGTGGATGCCAAGCCGGTGGACACCAAGTCCAACTGAGGTTCTCCCCGAGCCTGGCCGCCCGGCGCCCCGGGCGGCCCCTTTTCATCTTGCCGCGCCAGCCATTTTCCAGCCGCTCATTCTTCCAGACAGGGACATTTTCATGACCCGCCTCTCGCGCCGCGCCGTCCTTGCCGCCTCCGTGCTGGCCCTCGCCGCCGCCTGCGGCGTGCCATCGGCCACCCCTGCCGCCGCCGACAGCCCGACCCGCGGCGGCACCCTCTCCATCATCCTGAACCCCGACCCGGTGACCCTGACGCCGGTGGCCAACGTCGCCCAGCCGACCCAGCTCGTCGCCGGCAACGTCTTCGACGGCCTGGTGTCCTACGACTTCGACCTGACCCCGCGCCCCCAGCTCGCCGAGCGCTGGGAGGTCGCGCCCGACGGCCTCACCCTCACCTTCCACCTGCGGCGGGGGGTGAAGTGGCACGACGGCCAGCCGTTCACGGCCGCCGACGTGAAATGGTCCCTGGAGAACGTGTGGAAGACCATCCACCCGCGCAACAAGGCCCTGTTCGAGAATGTCTCGTCCGTGGAGACGCCGGATGAGAACACGGTGGTGCTGAAGTTCTCCAAGCCGTCGCTGCCGATCTTCTCGGTGCTCAACGGGGTGGGCGCGCCCATCCTGCCCAAGCATCTCTACGAGGGCACCGACATCCTCAACAATCCCTACAACAACAAGCCGGTGGGCACCGGCCCCTTCGTCTTCAAGGAATGGCGGAAGGGCGAATACGTGCTGCTGGAGCGCAACCCCGACTATTGGGACGCCGGCAAGCCCTATCTCGACAAGCTGGTGTTCCGCATCATCCCCGACGCCGCCTCCCGCGCCGCCGCCATCGAGAAGGGCGAAGTGCAGTATGCCCCCTTCAATCCGGTGCCGTTCCGCGACGTGGAGCGCCTGAAGGCGCTGCCGCAGCTGAAGGTCGAAACGCGCGGCTACGAATGGCTGTCGCCGGTGCTCTATTTCGACTTCAACGTGGACACCCCCTACCTGAAGGATGCCCGGGTGCGCCAGGCCATCGCCCACGCGGTGGACAAGGAGGCTTTGGCCAAGGTGGTGTGGTTCGGCTACGGCAAGCCGGCGGTGAGCCCCGTCCCCTCCACCCTCGCCGCCTTCCACGACCCGAGCGTGCCGAAATACCCGTTCGACCCCAAGAAGGCCGAGGCGCTGCTGGACGAAGCGGGCTTCAAGCGCGGTCCCGACGGCACCCGCTTCACCCTCACCCATGATTTCCTGCCCTATGGCGACGACTACCGGCGCACCGGCGAATTCCTGAAGCAGGCGCTCAAGCGGGTCGGCATCGAAGTCACCATCCGCGCCCAGGATTCCGCCGCCTTCATCAAGCGCGTCTATGCCGACCGCGACTTCGACATCTCCTCCTCCTACAACGCCGCCTTCCCCGACCCGCAGATCGGCGTCGTGCGCGAATACTGGTCCGGCTGGCTCGGCACCAAGACCCCCTGGACCAACGGCTCGGGCTATCGCAACCCCGAGGTGGACCGGCTGATCGAGCACGCGGCGGTGTCCGGCGATGCCGCCGCCCGCGCCGCCGACTTCCGTGCCTTCCAGCAGATCGTCCAGGGCGACGTGCCGACCCTGCCGCTGCTGGAGCTGAAGTTCTTCACCGTCCACGCCGCCAACCTGAAGGGCGCGGTGGAGCAGGGCGACCAGGTCTATTCCTCGCTGCGCAACGCCTGGCTCGACGGCGGCGCCGCCAAGGGGAATTGAGGCATGGCGCGCTACCTGCGGCGCACCCTGGGCCAGATCGCCTTCGTGATCCTGGGCATCGCCATCATCAACTTCTTCCTGCTCCGCCTCGCCCCCGGCGACGCGGCGCAGGTGATGGCGGGCGAGGCCGGCGCGGCGACCCCCGAATACATGGCGGCGCTGCGCCGCCAGTTCGGCCTCGACCAGCCGCTCTACCTGCAATTCCTGGCCTATCTCGGAAACGTGCTGACGCTGAACCTCGGCTATTCCTTCCGCCAGGGCCTGCCGGTATCGGAGCTGATCTGGCAGCGGCTGCCGGCCACCCTGCTGCTCATGGGCACCGCCATCGCCTTCGCCATAAGCGTCGGCGGCACGCTGGGCTTCATCGCCGCGCGCCACGCCGGGCGGCTCACCGACACGCTTATCTCCGCCCTGGCGCTGCTGTTCTACGCCACCCCGGTGTTCTGGATCGGGGTGATGCTGGTGGTGGTGTTCTCGGTGCTGCTCGACTGGCTGCCCGTGGGCGGCATGGCCAGCATCGAATCCGGCTACACCGGCCTTGCCTATGCGGCGGACGTGGGCCGGCATCTCATCCTGCCGGCGCTGACCCTCGGCCTGTTCTACCTCGCCATCTATACCCGCCTGATGCGGGCCTCCATGCTGGAGGTGTACGGACAAGACTTCGTGCGCACCGCCCGCGCCAAGGGGGTGCGGCCGCACCGCATCGCCCTGCGCCATGTGCTGCGCAACGCGCTGCTGCCTATCGTCACCACGCTCGGCGTGCAGCTCGGCTCCATCCTCGGCGGCGCCATCCTGGTGGAAACGGTGTTCTCGTGGCCGGGCCTGGGCCGGCTGGCGTTCGAGGCGCTGTTCCAACGCGACCTCAACCTGCTGCTGGGCATCCTGTTCTGCTCCTCCGTGGTGGTGGTGCTGGTCAATCTCGCCGTGGACGTCGCCTATACGGTGCTCGATCCGCGCATCGAGCTGAGCTGAAGGCCCGCCATGGCGCTCCTCGACCGCACGACCGGTCCCGCCGCCCCCGCCGCCGCCCGCGACACGCTGGCGCTGCGCCTGCTGCGCCGCCCCTCGGCGCTGCTGGGGCTGGTCCTGCTTGCGGCCATCATCGCCATGGCCGCGTTCGCCGACCTGCTGTATCCCGACGATCCGCTTGACATGGTGGCCCAGCCGTTCCTGTGGCCGGGGCAGGATGCCGCCTATCCGCTGGGCACCGACATGCTGGGGCGCGATATCGCCGCTGGCGTCTTCCACGGCGCCCGGGTCTCCCTGCTGATCGGCGCGGTGGCGACCCTGGTCTCCCTCGTCATCGGCATCAGCGCCGGGGCGCTCTCCGGCTATTACGGCCGCCGGCTCGACGCCGCGCTGATGCGGGTCACCGAGCTGTTCCAGACCATCCCCCCGTTCCTGTTCGCCCTCGCCATCGTGGCGATCCTGCAGCCGTCCATCGCCACCATCACCTTCGCCATCGGCATCACCGCGTGGCCCAGCCTGGCGCGGCTGGTGCGGGCCGAGGTGCTGCGGCTGCGCCATGGCGAGCTGGTGGCCGCCTCCATCGCCCTCGGCGCCTCGGACGCACGCATCATCCTGCTGCACATTCTGCCCAATACCCTGGCGCCGGTGATCGTCTCCGCCTCCATCCTGGTGGCCAGTGCCATCCTCACCGAATCCTCCCTCGCCTTCCTCGGCCTCGGCGACCCCAATGTGGTGAGCTGGGGCGGCATGGTGGGCGCCGGCCGCGAGGTGCTGCGCACCGACTGGTACGTGGCGACCATTCCAGGCCTGGCCATCGTCGCCGCCGTGCTCGCCCTCAACCTGCTGGGCGACGGCCTCAACGACGCCCTCGACCCCAAGGGAGCGCGGCGATGACCGAGACCGTCCTGTCCGTCGAAGGCCTGAACATCGCGTTCGCCGCCGGGCGTGCCCGGCGTCCGGCGGTGCGCGACCTCTCGTTCTCGGTTCGCCGGGGCGAGACCCTGGCCCTGGTGGGCGAGAGCGGCTGCGGCAAGTCCATTACCGCCCTGTCGCTGCTCGGCCTGTTGCCTCCGGCCGGGCGGGTGGAGAGCGGCACGGTGCGACTGGAGGGCCGCGCCCTGACCGGGCTCAGCGAGGGGGACTTGCGGAAAGTGCGCGGGGCCCGCATCGCCATGATCTTCCAGGAGCCCATGACCGCGCTCAACCCGGTGCTCACCATCGGCGAGCAGGTCATGGAAGCGATCCTGGAGCACGAGCCCATTGGCCGCGCCGCAGCGCGCGCGCGGGCGCTGGCGCTGCTCGACCAGGTGCATATTCCCGACGCCCGCCGCCGCTTTGCCGATTATCCCCACCGCCTGTCCGGCGGCATGCGCCAGCGGGTGATGATCGCCATGGCGCTGGCGCTCTCGCCCGCGGTGCTGGTGGCGGACGAGCCCACCACCGCGCTCGACGTGACCATCCAGGCGCAGATCCTCGCCCTCATCGACGAGCTGAAGCGCGCCCACGGCACCGCCGTGGTGCTCATCACCCACGACCTGGGCGTGGTCGCCCAGCACGCCGAGCGGGTGCTGGTGATGTATGCCGGACGCCAGGTGGAGGCCCGCGCCACCACCGACCTGTTCGCCCAGCCCCTGCACCCCTACACCCGCGGCCTGATCGCGGCGCGGCCGGCCCTGGGCGCGGCCGGACGCGGCCGGCGGCTCACGGAGATTCCCGGCACGGTGCCGAGCCTTGCCGCCATGCCGGACGGCTGCGCCTTCGCGCCCCGCTGCGCCCACGCCGATGCCGCCTGCGGCGCCGGCACGCCACCGCTCCGCCCGGTTGCCGGCGGCGCGGTCGCTTGCCTGAAGGCCCTCACCCTCCCCGACCAGGACAGCCATGCCGGATCGCCTCGCCCCGCCGCCCTCAGCGCCTGACCCCGTGCTGCGGGTGGACGACCTGTCAGTGCGCTTTCAGACCGCGCGCGGCGCCGTCCAGGCCGTCAGCAACGTCTCGCTGCAGCTGCCGCCCGGCCAGACCCTGGGGCTGGTGGGGGAAAGCGGCTGCGGCAAGTCCACTCTCGGGCGCGCCATCGTCCGGCTGATCGAGCCCGCGAGCGGGCGCATCCATCTCGCGGGAGAGGACATCACCCACACCCCGCGTCACCGCCTGCGCGCCGCCCGGCGCAAGGTGCAGATGGTGTTCCAGGACCCCTTCGCCTCCCTCGATCCACGCTGGACCGTGGGCGAGTTGATTGCCGAGCCCCTCCACATCCACGCCATCGGCACCCGCGCCACGCGCCGGGCCCGGGTGGCGGATCTGCTCGGCAAGGTCGGCCTGCCGCCGGACGCGGCGGAGCGCACGCCGCACCAGTTCTCCGGCGGACAGCGCCAGCGCATCGGCATCGCCCGGGCCCTGGCGCTGGAGCCCGACGTGGTGGTGCTCGACGAGCCGGTGTCGGCCCTCGACGTCTCGGTGCAGGCGCAGATTCTCAACCTGCTGGACGACCTGCAGCAGGCCCTGGGCGTCGCCTTCCTGTTCATCAGCCACGACCTGTCGGTGGTGGAATATGTGAGCGACCGGGTGGCGGTGATGTATCTCGGCCGCATCGTCGAGCTGGCAGACCGGGAGACCCTGTTTCGGGCACCCGCCCATCCCTACACCCGGGCGCTGCTGGAGGCGGTGCCGCGCCTTTCCGCCACTCGCCCCGCCGGCCCGCCGCTGGCCGGCGACCTGCCGAGCCCCTATGCGCCGCCGCCGGGCTGCGCCTTCCACACCCGCTGCCCGGTGGCGCGCGAACGCTGCCGCGGCGAGGCCCCGGCGCTGCGGCAGTCGGCCCCCGGCCACCACGTCGCCTGCCATTTCCCCACCGCCACGCCGGCATGATCCGCCGCCTCGCGGCGGGATCGGACGCGGGATCGACCAGGACCGCTCCGCGCCGGCCGCCACCACCCGCGGCCGGCGCGCCGACGGGCCGTCGCGCGGATCAGCCCGCCGACCGTCCGCGACAGCCGCCTGGAGCATTTCCGTCCCCCGGTTCACGAAAAATACTATAAGTTACTGTTTTAACTAATTTTATCACGCAAAGCGGCCACCCCCTCGCGTGAGACCGCCCTAAGGCACCGCCCGCAGGCTCGACAGGTGCAGCACCAGTTCCGCCTGGCGATTGACCCCGAGCTTGGCGAAGATGCGCTTGAGCACCACGCGCGCCGTGCCCTGGGTGATGCCGAGCTGGTCGGCGGCCTGCGGCACCCCCAGCCCGCTGCCGATCAGCGCCGCCAGCCGCGCCTCGCCCAGCGACAGGCCGAAGACGTTGCGGATGAGCGCCGGGTCAACCACCTTGTCGCGCTCCAGCGGCACCGCCAGCACCAGGATGCGCGCGTCCCGGCTCCGGCCGAGGCGCCAGCGGCTGGAGGCCACGAGCGGCATCGCCCACACCACCATGCGACGGCCATCCGTGCCCGAGACGACGCAGGGCTCCGGCCCGGCGGGAGCCGAGGCCACATTGGCGGCGGCCGCCACCACGCCGGCGAAACGCGCCCGCTCGGCCGGCGCGCGGGGGGTCATGCGTCCCTCGCGGAGGCAGAAATAGGTGTCGAACTGCTCCCGTCCCATCTTGTTCGCCAGAACCAGCTCGGAGCCCGCATTCAGAGCATAGAAGGCGGATGCCACCGCATCGAGGCCCGACAGCAGGGCCACATGCGACGCCTCCAGATTGGAAATGCGCAACGAAAGTCTCAGCGACTGCTCCACGTGCCGGCCGATGAGGCGCAACACCTCCAGTTCCTCGGCGGTAAAGGCGCCCTTCCACTTCGCCCGTGGCACCGACAGCCCGACGAAGCTGTCCGCGTCAGGCAACATCACGGCGGTCATCAGCCAGCCGAAGCCCACCCGCCGGAAGAAGTCCACATAGATCGGGTGGCTCTCGATCTCGGCCGCGCTGGCGATAGTGAGATCGCTCATCACGTCGCCGTCGCGGATGTGGAGCTCAATCGCCCTTTGGGCGTGAAGATCCTGCCGCGCCCATCCCTCGTTCAAATAGACCCGAACGGCCGCGTCCAGCTCCGGCGCATGCAGAAACTCCGCCTGCAGGGACCGGTCATAGAAAATGACGACGGAACCCTCGGCCCTGAAGAGCTGTCCCACCCTGGAGAGCGCGGCCGGCCACTTCTCAGGATCGAGAGCCGCCGCGTATATCTCAAGAATAACATCATCGAGACCGCTCATGGCACCTCAAAATGGAAACAGACGAGGCGCCGGAAACTGCATTCCCCGAGTCCGCGAGAAGCAAAGGCCGGCTATCGGCTCCAGGGGTGGCTGCTCGCGGCGTGCGCGTCCCAGTCCGGCAGCATCTTCCAGGCGGGCATGGCGCTTAGCAAGCTCAAGCCCAGCCGCTCGCGACCGACCGCGCCATCGGACGGGCGCGCGCACAGGGTCGGTGATCCTCCCGATGACTGACAGGAATGGAATGTAAGCATCGCGCCGCAGCGGCGGGCCGGGCACACGGCATGCCGGCTCGAACGAAGGCCATCGCCGGTCACGGCAAGCGCCAAGGCGGGAAGCATCGGATCCTGGGGTGACGCCGCCGGCAGCCGCCACGCGGCCTCACCCCCGGGCCCGCCACCCGCGCGCGCTGTTCACGACGCGCCGGGACTGCCAAACCGCAGGACCCGCGAGCGGAGCCGAGGACATCGCGAGTCCGCCTCTGTTCGCGCGCCCCGTCATTCCGAGGCCGGTCCCCGAAACGGCCGAAACGGCTCGACCACCCACCACACCGGGCGCGGGCGAGACGGGCCGCACGACAGAACGGCGGCGCGGCACGCCTCAAGCTCGGCGAACCACGGCACCATCCGCCTTGCCGAACCGTGGCGGAGACCGGCAGACCCGCGCACGGCGCCACCGGTAGCGCGCCCCGGGGGCGGTATCGGAGGAACCCGCGCGGTGCCAGGGAGGCAGCACGTGAACCGGCGCATCCCCAGGGGCCAAGGCCATGTGCCCCCCACGCGACCGCGCGGGGGCGCATCGGTTCTTGGTGGCCGGGGCGGCCACGCCGGGCCGCCCCGCGCACCGGTTCAGGCGCGGGCGGTGAACACCCGGTAGCGATGGGGCAGCAGCCCCACGTGGGCGCCGACATGAATGTCGCGGTCCAGCGGCACCGAGGCCTCGACCACGATCGGCCCCTCGTCGGAGGCGATCTGTACATCGGCCCGCCGGTTGGGGCCGAAGGTGCGCAGGGCCAGCACCTTGCCGGCGAACGGCGCGTTCTCCGGCGGCGCCAGCTCCACCTCATGGGGACGCGCCAGGATCTTGGCGGGACCGTCGGCCACGCCCTGCGCATCCAGCCCCAGGGCCTGGTTCTTGAGGAACAGGGCGCCGCCCCGCACCTCGCCCGGCAGGCTCACCGTCTCGCCGATGAAATCGTGCACGAACGCCGTCGCCGGGTTCTGGTAGACCTCCACCGGAGCGCCCACCTGCTCGATCTTGCCGCGCCCCATCACCACGATACGGTCGGAGACCTCCAGCGCCTCTTCCTGGTCGTGGGTCACCAGCACGGAGGTGACCGGCACCTCCTCGTGCAGCTGCCGCAGCCAGCGCCGCAATTCCTTGCGCACCTTGGCGTCGAGCGCGCCGAACGGCTCATCCAGCAACAGCACCTTCGGGGAGATGGCGAGCGCCCGTGCCAGCGCCACGCGCTGGCGCTGGCCGCCCGACAGCTGCGCCGGATAGCGATCCGCCAGCCAGTCGATCTGCACCAGGTTGAGCAGCTCGTTGACGCGCGAGCGGATGGCGGAATCCGACAGCTTGGCGGCGCCACGCCGGACCCGCAGGCCAAACGCCACGTTCTCGAACACGCTCAGGTGCCGGAACAGCGCGTAGTGCTGGAACACGAAGCCCACGTTGCGCTCGCGGACGGAGCGCGCCAGCGCGTCCTCCCCGTCGAACCGCACCTCGCCGGAATCCGGCCAGTCCAGGCCGGCGATGATGCGCAGGAGCGTCGTCTTGCCCGAGCCGGAGGGCCCGAGCAAAGCCACCAGCTCGCCGCTGTTGATGTGCAGCGAGACATTGTCGAGGGCGGTGAAGGTCTTGAAGCGCTTGGTGACGCCGACGATGTCGATGCTCATTTGGACTCTCCGGCGAGGCGGTGTTCAAGAGCGGTCTTGGCGACCAGCGTCACCAGCGCCAGCAGCGCCAGCAGCGATGCCACCGCGAAGGACGCGACGAACTGATACTCATTGTACAGGATTTCAATGTGCAGCGGCACCGTATTGGTCTCGCCGCGAATGTGCCCGGACACCACCGAGACGGCGCCGAACTCGCCCATGGCGCGGGCGTTGCTGAGCAGGACGCCGTACAGAAGGGCCCACTTCACATTGGGCAGCGTCACCCGGAAGAAGGTGGACAGGCCGGAGGCACCCAGCGACATGGCCGCCTCCTCCTCCGCGGTGCCCTGCTCCTGCATCAGCGGGATCAGCTCGCGGGCCACGAACGGGAAGGTGACGAAGATGGTCGCCAGCACGATGCCCGGGGTGGCGAAGATGACCTGCACGTTGAGCCACTGCACCAGCGGACCAAGGAAGCCATTGGCGCCGAACAGCAGCACGAACATGAGGCCCACCACCACCGGCGACACCGAGAACGGCAGGTCGATGAGGGAGATGAGGAAGCTCTTGCCGGGGAACTCGAACTTGGCCACCGCCCAGGCGGCGGCAAGGCCGAAGATCAGGTTCGCCACCACGCTGATGGCGGTGACGATCAGCGTCAGCCGGATCGCAAGCAAGGTGTCCTCGGTGGCAAGCGCGGCCGCATAGGCGCCCCATCCCCGCCGGAACGCCTCGAAGAACACGATGAGCAGCGGCAGGCCGATGAACAGCAGCAGGAACAGCAGCGCGATGGCCGTCAGCAGGTAGCGCACCAGCGCCGGCTCGGTGCGCACCGGCTTGCCCTGGCCGGTGCGGGCCTTGGCCGCGTGACGCAGCGCGAGCGGCTCGTCGAGTTGGGTTTCGGCGAAAGTCATACGGCCCTCCCGCGACGCTCGCTCCAGCGCTGCAGCCAGTTGATGACGACCAGGAGCAGGAACGACGCCAGCAGCATCACCACGGCGATGGCGGTGGCGTCGGCGTAGCGGAACTCCTCAAGGCGAATGACGATGAGCAGGGGCGCAATCTCCGATACGCCCGGCAGGTTGCCGGCGATGAAGATGACGGAGCCGTATTCCCCCACCGCGCGGGCGAAGGCCAGGGCGAAGCCGGTCACCAGCGCCGGCCCGATGGACGGCAGCACCACACGCCACAGGGTCTGCGCCCGGGAGGCGCCGAGGCTGGCGGACGCCTCTTCCAGCTCCTGGTTGAGATCGGCCAACACCGGCTGCACCGTGCGCACCACGAACGGCAGGCCGATGAACACCAGGGCCACCAGGATGCCCAGCGGCGTGAACGCCACCTGGATGCCCAGCGGCGCCAGCAGCGAACCCACCCAGCCGTTCTCGGCATAGATCGCGGTCAAGGCGATGCCGGCCACCGCGGTCGGCAGGGCGAACGGAATGTCGACGATGGCATCCACCACCCGGCGGAACGGGAAATCGTAGCGCACCAGCACCCAAACCACGATCAGGCCCAGCACCGCGTTGATGGCGGCGGCGACCAGCGACAGGCCGAACGAGATCTGCAGCGCATGCAGCGTGCGTTCGGCGGTGACGATGGCCAGGAAGCGCGAGAAGGTGAGCTCCGAGGTCTTGATGAACAGGCCGACGATGGGCAGCAGGACGATCAAGCTCAGCCAGGTGAGCGTGAGGCCCAGGGTGACCCCAAAGCCGGGGATGACCGTGCGAGGCCGGCGACGATTAAGGGAGAGCGCTTGGATGGACATGGCTGACTTCCGCCGGTGATCGGTGAGCACGGGGCAGGGAAAACGCGGCGACCATCGCCGGGTTCCGGGGTCCAGCCCCGCCGGAGCGGGGCTGGAGAAGGATCACCGACCGACGATCTGGTCGAACACGCCGCCATCGGCGAAATGGGTCTTCTGCGCCTTCTGCCAGCCACCGAACACCTCGTCGATGGTGAAGAGCTGCACCGGCGCAAAGGTGTCCTTGAACTTCGCCGCCACCTTCTCGTCGCGCGGGCGATAATAGTGCTTGGCGGCGATCTCCTGGCCCTGCTGCGTGTACAGGAACTTCAGGTAGTCCTCGGACACCTGGCGGGTGCCCTTCTTGTCCACCACCTTGTCCACCACGGTCACCGGCGGCTCCGCCAGGATCGACAGGGACGGCGTCACGATGTCGAACTTGTCGGGGCCGAGCTCGTTCACCGAGAGATAGGCCTCGTTTTCCCAAGCGATCAGCACGTCGCCGATGCCGCGCTCCACGAAGGTCACGGTGGAGCCGCGGGCGCCGGTGTCGAGCACCGGGGCGTTCTTGAACAGGGCCTGCACGAACTCCTTGGCCTTGGCCTCGTCGCCGCCGCTCTTCTTCAGCGCGTAGCCCCAGGCGGCCAGATAGTTCCAGCGGGCGCCGCCGGAGGTCTTGGGATTGGGGGTCACGATCTTCACGCCCGGCTTCACCAGGTCGTCCCAATCCTTGATGCCCTTGGGATTGCCCTTGCGCACCAGGAACACGATGGTGGACGTGTAGGGCGAGGAATTCTCCGGCAGGCGCTTCTGCCAGTCGGTGGCGAGCAGGCCGCGCTCGGCGATGGCGTCGATGTCATAGGCCAGCGCCAGGGTGACCACGTCCGCTTCCAGGCCGTCGATGACCGAGCGGGCCTGCTTGCCCGAGCCGCCGTGCGACTGACGAATGGTGAGATTGTCGCCCGGATGGGCCTTCTCCCACTCGGTGATGAAGGCCTTGTTCACGTCCACATAAAGCTCGCGCGTCGGGTCATACGACACGTTCAGCAGCGTCACCTTCTCCGCAAGCGCGGGGGCCACGCTCATGGCCGCGGTCAAGACGAGGGCGGCCATGCCTGCGCCGAAAGACGTAGAACGGAACCTCATGATACCTCCTGGCATCGAATGTTAGACGGCTCTCAAGGCCATGCAACGGACGATTGCACTGCGGCAATGATCCGTCAACGCAAAACCAACAAAGATTATGAAATTAATCTAATAAACAGAAAAAATCTGCATTTTAAGCAACCGGCATGCCACGGCCGCGATCCATCGCGCCGGCCCGTTCCGCCGGCCCGGTCCGACCCCATACGCGACACAGGCGTGTTCGGCATCGCACCGCGACGCTCGCCAGGCGGCTGGACCGAACCTTATACCATCGGCCCCGGGGTCTTCGACCGGCGCCAACCGGGTCCGCTCAAGCGCCGCGCGGGCTTGACCAAAGGCCCATGAGTCAGGCTCGCGGCCTTTGGTATTACGGCCCCTCACCGGGCCGCCGGGGGCTCGGCCGCGTCGCATCCCGCCGCGCGGAAGTGTCAGCCCGCGTCCGCCGGCGCGCCGTCGTCGCCCGCGGGCGCATCCTCAGCGGCCCCGGGGTCGCCGGCCTCAACGCCGGTCAGGTCCAGGCCGCCGACCTCCACCGGATCGCCCGGCCCCAGGGCCGGCGCCCGCGCGAACCCGGCCAGCCGCGCCCAGTGGCGGGCCACCAGCAGGCCGGTGGCGGCGTTCGACGCCAGGCCGACCTCGAAGCTGCCGAGCCCGGCGGCAAGGCCGGTGACCATGGCGCTGAGGTTGACGCCATAGACGGCGCGGTAGTCCGCCGCCAGCCGCTCGCGGTGGGCGACCACCAGGCGGCGCAGGGTTTCCAGCTGCCGCAGACCGCCGCGCAGCAGCACCACGTCGGCATGATCGGACGCCAATCCGCTGGCGCCGGCCACCGAAACGCTGACCAGCGCCGCCTTCACCGCGCTGGCGGCGCCCGGACGGGTGCCGTCGCCAATCCAAAGGGTCCGCGCGCCATGGCCGGCAATGGCTTCGGCCTTCTGCGCCGCCCGCAGCCCACCCCGCACCAGCGCGATGCCCACGCGATGCGCCAGCGCCTCGGCCTGATCCTGGGAGCGGCTGGACACATGGGCGATCGGCGCTTGCGGCGCCCGCGACCGCAGGCCCGAGATGACCGCGGTGGCCTCCAGGTCGCCGCCGCGACGCAGCTCGACGGCGCCCAGCACCACCCCGTCCCGGCGCACCCACAGCCGTGCCGCCTCGGCGCCCCGCTCCAAAGGCGCCCGCGCGCCCCGGCGCCGCCCGCCGGCATCACCGGCCGGCACCGCCCAGCCGGCGGCGGCCGCGTGGGCGTCGGAGCCGATTTCGACGTGCGCGCCGGCATGGTCGCGGTAGCTCACCACGCCGGGCGCCTCGTTCCGCTCCACCGCCGCGGCCGGCGCCAGGCCGCGCTCGGCGCAGGCGGCGGCGAGCGCGTCGGCCACTTCCTCGCCCACCCGCGCCGCGCCAGCATGGGCGCCGGCCGCCAGTTCCAGCAATTCGTCGGCGGTGGCGGCCCCGGCGGTGATGGCGGCGCCGACGTCCAGCCGGCGCCGGTCGAGGCCCACCCCGTCATCGAACACATAGGCATCCACCGACGACAAAAGATCGAGCGCGGCGGGATTGCGGAAGAAGATGCCGTGCCGGAGCCCGTCCGCGAATCCGTACAGGGCCGAAAGCTGGACCGCGAGCCGAGGCCCGGTGACATAATCGGGGCGCAGCAGCACTTGGCTGGAGCGCAGGTTCCGCGTCAGCACCAGATTGCCGAGGGCCGCCGCCAGCGCCGGACGGGCGTTGCGATCGCCGTTGCGCTCCACCGCCGCCGCCGAGGGCAGTTGCGCGAAGCGGGCGAGCGGCACGCTCGCGGCGATCACCCCGGCGGCGGTCTGCGCGCCGGTCCGCTCCACCCGCACCCGCAGTTCGCCGGCCGCCAGCACGGTTGCGGCATAAACCCAGCTGCCCGCCGTCTTCTCCACCGGCTGGGCGCGCCCGCCCAGCGCCGCCTCGTCCACCGCGCCGGCGCCGACGGTCACCACGCCGTCCACCGGCACCACG
Organism: Xanthobacter cornucopiae; assembly: GCF_043195065.2. Lineage (NCBI taxonomy): Bacteria > Pseudomonadati > Pseudomonadota > Alphaproteobacteria > Hyphomicrobiales > Xanthobacteraceae > Xanthobacter > Xanthobacter cornucopiae. Next base: position 4,713,511 of record NZ_CM195531.1, on the reverse strand, counting down.
TCGCCGGCCCGGATCAGGATCTCGTCGCCGCGCTCCAGGGCGGCGATGTCGAATGCTACCGCCACCCCGTCACCGCCGATCAGGCGCGCCGACACCGCCCGGCGCCGCACCGCGTCAAGCAGGCGGCGGCGGTTGTCGACGAACAGGTGGAAGCCCAGCTGCGGCCACGCCTGCATCAGCAGAGCCATCACCGAATTATGGAACGGCAGCGCCCGCACCAGGGCGAAGATGAGCCCGGTGGCGTAGAGGGCCGGCAACCCCGCCTTGAGATCCCGCATCTCCCGCAGCGCGGCGATGACGTTCGGCAGGCCATACAACGCCACCCCCAGCAGCGCCACCGGGCGCAGCGCCGGCACCAGGAACTGCCCCGCATAGGCCACGCCCACCAGGCCGGCCGCCACCGCGAGGCGCTTGCGCGTCGGCGGCGCGTCGCCGGCCAGCACCACCGGCCAGCACCGTTCCAGCTCGCGCACCAGAAGCTCGAGGCTGAGCACCTGCGGATCGAAGCGCAGGGTCAGCTCGCCGAACAGCGGATTGGCCCGCACCCGCGTGCAGCCCACCACCACCGCCAGATGCTCTTCCAGCCGGAACGCCACATCGCGCCGGCGCACCAGCGCCCGGTGGAACAGCCGCACCCGGCCCGGCCCCACCCGGCGCGCCTGCCAGGTGGACAGCGCCCCGCCCACCCGGTGCACCACGATCTGGTCGAGGTCCGGCCAGTCCAGGTGCAGCGTCAGCGCGTCGTCGCTCAGGTCCAGGGCCGGCGCGCCGGCCGCGCGCCGGAAGGCGCGCGCCAGCTGGCGCCAGATCTCCGCGGCGCGGCCGGAGCGCGCATAGCTGATGCGGCCGAAGCTCCGATCGGCGCGCAGCTCCACCCGCTCCACCTCGCCCACCGAGAAGCTTCGCGCCAGGAAGTCGCGCACCGGAAGATCAGCGCCGCCGCCCAGAAGTTCCTCGCTCCAGATGGAAACGCCCTCGCGGCCTGGAGCGATCTGAACGATGGGTCGATCCTGCGTGCTCATCCGCGTCTCTCAAGTAGAGAGTGTCAGAAAAGGCGAAATTTCTCCGCCCATTTTCTGGAATTGCGCGGATTTACACGGCGCACCCAGTCCTGGATCTCTATCATCGAGTTTCTCGGAGGGTCAAGGCGACCATCGGCGCGGCGCGCGCCAGGGCGCGCCGGCGACTGCGGCGGCAGCAGCCGCCCCACCTCATGAAGGGAAACACCATGGGATGTCGCCCGTATTCCCGAACATCTCATGGTAAATTAGCCCATCGTCAGAAGATGGACGCCGATATTGACTTTAACAGAGTGCACCGCGAGGATGACATAGAAATGTCATTTGCTGCCGCCATCGCAATTGGTCCTTGCCGGCACGATGCACATGGCCGCTTCCGCTCCGTATCAGGAAATCACGCGCACGATGTCGACCCGCAGCACAGCCGATTCCGACGAGTCTTCACCGAAGCAGAAAAGAAAGGCGGCGCGGCCGGCATTCGAGATCGTCTACGAGGAAGAGCAGGCGCCCGCGGGTGTGCTCGCGCGGGTGCGCGCGGGCCTTGAGCCGGTGGCGCTGCTGCTGCGCGACACGCTCAGCGGCGCTTATGTGCGCGCCGCGCGCACCGTGCTCGACCGCGTGGAGGCCTTCGAGGACCAGCGCGCCGAGCGGCAGGCCCGCCAACACGCGGCCGCCGCCACTCCCCATCCCCAAGCCCCTCCGCCGCAGTTGATCGACGGGCCGGTGGCCGACGGGCAGAACCAGCGCACGCCCGCCAGCGGAAAGAGCGGCCCGCGCGCCCGCGCCGCGCGGGCGAAGGCGGCTTCGGCCATCCCGGATGCAGCGACGGCCACCCCGGCGCCGGCCCCCTCCAAGCGGCGCGCCACCCGCCGTTCGCCCTCCACCCGAACCAGCACGTGATCCATGGCCGCCGCCAAGACCTCCCGTTCCGCTTCCCCCCGTTCCGCCGCCAAGACCGCTGCTGGGGACAGCCCCGCGCGCAAGCGCGCGCCAGCGACCGGCCGCGCCGACGCCTCGGACGAGAAGGCCCCGCCCGCCCGGGCGCGCGCCGCCGCCGCCGACCAGACGCGCCGCGCCAGGGCGCCGGCGCGGCCCGACCTGGACATCAGCTTCCCCGGCGCCGGCCGCATCGCCCTGGTCAGCCGCGCCCTGTTCTCCGACGCCCACGGCGGCCTCGCCCGCCAGTTCATCACCCGCGCCTTCCTCGACCCCGCGGTGGCGCAGGTGGAGATCGACGCGCGGGCCCATCGCGCGGAAATCCGTTTCCAGGCAGAGAAGGGCGTCGCCGAGCGCGCCGTGGTGCAGCGCATCTCGCGCGCCCTGGCGGCCGGGCCGCGGCCCGGCGACACTGCCCCGCCGCTGCTGTTCCCGGCGGATTTCGAGCAGTCCGACGCCCCTGAGGTGCGGCTGGTGCGCCATGGCAACCGGCTGTCCAGCTGGGCCATCCGGCACGAGATCACCGGCCGTATCCGCTTCGAGAACCCGGCCCTGTTCCAGCGGCCCGAAGTGGGCCAGGCGGTCGAGCGCGAGCTGATGAACGCGCTCGGGGTGGACCGCTATACCACCAACGAGATCACCGCCACCGTCCTCATCCGCTACGACCCCCGGCAGATCCAGAAACACCAGCTCATCGAGCTGCTCGACGACGCGCTGGTGAAGTCGCTGGATGCCCCGGCCACGCCGGTGGACCTGGACCTGCCGATCTGCACCGCCTCCGCCGGCCTCGCCGCGGTCAGCACCTTCCTGGTGCCGGCCCTCGCGCCGGTGAGCGCGGCGGTGTTCCTGTGGTCGGTCATTCCAAGCTTCAAGAACGCCTATGAGGTGCTGTTCAAGGAAAAGCGCCTGGGCGTGGACGTGCTCGACGCCATCGTCGTCACGGTCTGCCTGCTGACCAACCAGGTGCTCGCCGGCACGGTGCTGTCGTGGACCCTGGCTGTGGCCCGCAAGCTGGTGCAGAAGACCGAGGATGATTCCAAGAAGATGCTGTTGAACGTCTTCGGCAAGCAGCCCCGCTTCGTGTGGCTGGATGTCGATGGCGTGGAAGTGGAAACCGCCCTGGAGAAGCTCCAGGTGGGCGACGTGATCGCCGTGCACACCGGCGAGACGGTGCCGGTGGACGGCACCGTGGTCTCCGGCATGGCCATGATCGACCAGCACACCCTCACCGGCGAGAGCGCGCCGGCGGAGAAGGTGGAGGGCGACCAGGTCTATGCCTCCACCACCGTGGTGGCGGGCAAGATCCGCGTCTCGGTCACCAGCGCCGGCAACGAGACCACCTCCGCCAAGCTGGCGCAGATCCTCACCGACACCGCCGGCTACAAGCTGCGCTCCCAGTCGCAGGGCGAGGAGCTGGCCGACAAGGCGGTGGTGCCCACCCTGGCGCTCGGCGCCCTCGGCCTCGCCACGCGCGGCATCAACAGCGCCGTGGCCATCGTCAATTGCGACCTCGGCACCGGCATCCGCATGGCCGCGCCCATCGGCATGCTCACCTCGCTCACCCTGTGCGCCGAGCACGGCATCCTGGTGAAGGACGGGCGGGCGCTGGAGATCATCCGCAACGTCGACACCTTCCTGTTCGACAAGACCGGCACCCTCACCCGCGAGCGGCCGGAAGTGGGACGCATCCTGACCTTCGGCGGCCATGCGCCGGACGACATCCTGCAATGGGCGGCGGCGGCCGAGCGCAAGTTCAGCCACCCCATCGCCAAGGCGATCCTGGACAAGGCCCGCGCCCAGGGCCTGAAGCTGCCGGACATCGACGATTCCAAGTATCACGTCGGCTATGGCATCACCGTGCAGGTGGCCGGGCACACGGTGCGCGTCGGCTCCGCCCGCTTCATGACGCACGAGGGCATCACCCTGCCGCCGGAAATCGAGCATGAGCTGACGGCGGTGCACGAGGAAGGCGATTCTCTGGTGCTGGTGGGCGTCGATGATGCCCTCGGCGGCGCCATCGAGCTCAAGGCGGCGGAGCGGCCGGAGGCGGCCGAGGTCATCGCCGGCCTGCGGGCGCGCGGCGCCAAGCACCTCGCCATCATCTCCGGCGACCACGAGCAGCCCACCCGCAAGCTGGCCGAGAAGCTGGGCATGGACCGCTACTTCGCGGAAGTGCTGCCGCAGGACAAGGCCAAGTATGTGGAGCTGCTGCAGAAGGAAGGCCGCACGGTCTGCTTCATCGGCGACGGCGTCAACGACTCCATCGCGCTGAAGAAGGCCAATGTGTCCATCTCCCTGCGCGGCGCCTCCTCCATCGCCACCGACACCGCGCAGGTGGTGTTCATGGAAGACAGCCTCGCCAAGCTGGTGCAGCTGCGCGACGTCTCGGAGGAGCTCCAGCAGAACATCGACCGCAGCTGGGGCCTCATCCTGGTGCCCAACATCGTCTGCATCGCCGGCGCGTTCTTCGGCGGCTTTGGCGTGATGCACTCCATGGTGTTCAACCAGATCGGCGGCCTGCTCGCCCTCGGCAACGGCCTGATGCCGCTGCGCAAGGTGGGCAAGCTGCGCGCCGACAAGGAACTGCGCGCCCACATCAAGGCCAGCACCAGCGGCGCCTGACCTGCGCCGCACCGACACAGCAAAAGGCCCCCGCGCACAGGCGGGGGCCTTTTTGTTTGCTGCACCCATGCCGCCTCCCCGGGACGGCGACAGCCCCGCCGCCTGCCCCATCAGGAGCTGCCCCGCGCGCCATCCCATCGCGCCCCCTGCCGCACGGATGCGCAGCACAGGCAGGCGCGCAGCACAGGGCAACAGGCGCCAAGCCTCCTTGAGCCGCGTCCCCGGCCCGCGGTTCCAGTCCGCACCGCGCCGGCGGTCCGACCGGTGTCTCCCTGAGGAGATGGCGACGGCGTGCGGCGCTTCCCGACAACGCGGAGGTCCGCGCTCGAACGCCACCCCATGGCGCTGGCATGGCGCCGGGTGCTCGGCCTCACCGCCCACGGCCTGCTTGTCCGCCCCCTGTCTGTTGGATCTGTGAGAGAGTGATGGAGCGGAAGGGAGCCCGCCCCCCGAGGGTGTGGAGCCCGTGCGGGAGCAAGGGTCCCTTCCGTTGTCGCTGAACCCTGAACAATTGCTTGGGACGACCGATCCCGCACGACATGGACAGGAGCCATCACCACGCCACAGCCCGTCGTTGGCTGCGATCTGTCGCGCCGTCCGCGACCTCTGCGCCCTGCCGTCCGGCCAGACGCGAAGGCTCCCCAACACCCCGGATGCTATCGCTGCTTGGACTGCCGAACTGGAAAGCGACGCTCTCGTCGTGTTCGAGGCCACCAGCGGCTGCGACGGAGACCTCATCGCCGCCCTCGCCGAGCGCGGCCAGCCCTTCTGCCGCGTCAATCCCCGCCAGGCCCGCGAGTTCGCCCGGGCCACCGGCGTCCTCGCCAAGACCGACCGGGTCGACGCCCGCGTGCTTGCCCAGATGGGCCGCACCCTCAGCCTGCCGGTCACCGCCCCCGTCAGCGCCGCCCGCGTCCAGCTCTCCGATTTCCTGCGCCGCCGCAGGCCATGGGTGGAGATGCGCAAAGCCGAAAAGCTGCGCCGCCACAGCGCCGGCCAGGACGAGATCGCCGCGCAGATCGCCACCATGATCGAGCTGCTGAGCGGGCAGATCCTCGCCATCGACCGGCGCATCGCCGGCCTGATCTCCGCCGATCACACCCTCTCGGTTCAGACCCGCCTGCTGGCGGCGGTGCCGGGCATCGAGCCCACCGTCCTGGCCACCCTGCTCGGCGAACGTCCCGAACTGGGCACCCTCCGCCGCCGCCGCATCGCCTCCCTTGCAGGCCTTCCGCCCCACGCCCGGGAAAGCGGCACATGGCGAGGGGCTCGGCACATCTGCGGCGGACGCCGCAAGGTTCGTGAAGCTCTCTACATCGCCGCGCTCTCCGCCTCCCGGCGCGTGCCCGCCCTCACCGCCATGCGCGACCGCATGCGCCTCGAGGGCAAGGCGCCAAAGACCATTCTCATCGCCGTCGCGCGCCAGCTCCTCGCCCTCATCAACGCCATGATCCGAAAAGGTGCCCCTGTCGCCCTCGCAGGAACAACACAGGTGCCCCCGCCGAAATGGCCGGCGCACGCCTCCTGGCTCAGGGCCGCAGCCGCAGCGTTTCCATGCGTGTCCCGGCCAGCCCTCGGCTCCGGCCCGCGCCTCCGCCGGCTCATCCCTGCTGATCGCACAGCGGCCAACGGAGCCACGCGAAACCACGTCCCACAGTCCCCCGGCCTCCACCACAGTCGCACGCATGCGGGTTCTGCAGCGGGGAAGCCTGCCGCCGGCGGGTGCTGCACCCGCTTCCCCCGACCGTGACCTGCGTGCCCAGCGGTCGGGTCAAATCGCGGTGCCAACGCGCTGTGTCACCCCTGTGGAAGGACGTCGCAGAACCCGGCAGTGCGGCCGCACCACCCCCGGAGGCGCTTTCGCCGGTCCACCGCCGCCTAGAACCGCCATCCGGGATCGTCGCACCGAACACCCCGGCGCCGCGGGGCGCGTTTCAATCCTTTGACGGGGTGCAGCCACGGCCGAGCCCAGCGCAGCCGGGCGGCGGCTGGCGGCCCTTTGGCTGCGGCCTCGCCCCCGGGACACCCCGGCAGCGCCTGCGCTTCAATCCTTTGGCGCTGCTCAGCTGAGCGCAGACATTTCGCCACGGAAGGCACTTGGGCCGCTGCCGCGCCGCACAGGACAACCGCGCGGGACGCCCCGGCGCCGCGGGGCGCGCGCCTCAATCCTTGGGCGGAGCGCAGGCCACGGCCGAGCCCAGTGCAGCCGGGCCGCCGCCGGCCGCGGCGCGGCGCGCGACCCGGCTGCGCCGGTGCTCACAGGTGATCGCGTAGAGCCCCGCCCCCACCACCAGCACCATGCCGACCGTGGTCCAGATGTCCGGCGTCTCGCCGAACACCATATAGCCGGAGAGCAGGGCACCGCCGACCATGAGGTAGCGCAGCGGTGACACCGAGGCCACCGGCGCATGGCGGAAGGCGAACACCAGCAGCACCGTTCCGGCGGCGAAGGCGAAGGCGGCCACGCTCACGAACGCCAGCGCCTTCAGCGAGGGGGCGTGCCAGGGCTCCCACAGGGCGAAGGTCGCGGCGCTCGTCACCAGCACCGCCGCCGAGGAGAAGCCCACCACCGAGCCGGGAATCTCCATGCCGATGCCCCGCGTCGTGACATCCCGCGAGGCGCCACAGAAGGCGGCGAGGGCCGGCAGCAAGGCAATGGCGGAGAAGGTGGCCGGGTCCGGCCGGGTGACGATGAGCGCGCCGCAGAAGCCGATGATGATGGCGCACCAGCTGCGCCAGCCCACCTTCTCGCCCAGCAGCGGCACCGCCAGCGCCGTCGTCATCAGCGGCGCCACCATGTAGATGGTGGTGGACGAGGCGATGGGCATCACCGCCAGCGCCGCCACATAAAGGAAGGTGGTCACGGCATCGAGGCCGGAGCGCGCCAGCACCCGCGGGCGCAGCGCCAGCGGCAGCGCGGCGAGGTCGCCGCCGCGCGCCACCAGCGCCAGCATCAGCAGCGCCGACAGCAGGGTGCGCAGGAAAATGGCCTCACCCAGCGGCATCTCGCGCACGGCGAGCTTCAGGCTGGTGTCGTTGGCGATGAACATGGCCATGGCGAGGGCCATGGCGATCACGCCCTTCAGCCCCGCGCCGGAGGGGGCCGGAGCCTTGTCCATGGTGAATCCGCTCCTCATCTTCCGCCCTTCGCGCAGCCTTGCCCGGCGCGCGTGTTGTTGCCGGGGCGACGACACGCGGCCGCCGGCGGCCCATCAGCGGGCCCGGCAGCCACCCCGCCCGGGGCCGGAACGGCCATGGGCATCATCGCCTCGGTGACGTTGGAAATTGGTTTCCGCGCCGCATCGCCCCCGCCCCGATCCTCGCCAGCGGCAACGCAACAGGTCGCGGTCCGCGAACCTTAGCCCATTCGCCAGACGCCCCACCGTGCGGAATGCTGGCTGCTCGGCGCGCGGGCGTGCATAGCGCGCATGACGGCGCCCCATTCTCGCCACAATTGAACACGCTGGGCGCGCCGCGCCGCCCCCGTTTGCCAAGCGCCCGCGCACCCGGGCGCTGGCGCCGCCGGCAACAGGTCAGCAAACGAATTCGGCAAACGCGGCCGGCCCGCGCGCCGGCCGGCGGGTCAGCCGCCGGTGGTGCTCATATGACGATGGACCGTGGGGCCTTCGGCGCGCGCGATGACGAAGTCGTGGCCCTTGGGCTTGCGGAAGATGGCCGCGTCGATGGCCGCGTGCAGCGCCTCGTCGGAGCGGGAGGCGCGCAGCGGCGCGCGCAGGTCGGCGGCGTCCTCCTGGCCCAGGCACATATAAAGGGTGCCGGTGCAGGTCACCCGCACCCGGTTGCAGCCCTCGCAGAAATTGTGGGTCATGGGCGTGATGAAGCCGATCCGCCCGCCAGTCTCCGCCACGTCCACATAACGCGCCGGACCGCCGGTGCGATAGGCCGTGTCCGTGAGGGTGAAGCGCTCCTCCAGGCGGGCGCGCACGGTATCGAGGGGCAGATATTGGTCCGCCCGGTTCTCGCCCACCTCGCCCAGGGGCATCACCTCGATGAAGGACAGGTCATGCCCCTCCCCATGGGCCCATTCCACCAGGCGGACGATCTCGTGCGCGTTCACGCCCTTGAGCGCCACGGTGTTGATCTTCACCTTGATGCCGGCGGCCCGGGCGGCGGCGATGCCCTCCAGCACCCGGTCCAGGTCGCCCCAGCGGGTCACGGCCCGGAAGGTGGCCGCATCCAGCGTATCCAGCGACACATTGATTCGGCGCACCCCGCAGCCGGCGAGGTCGCCGGCATGGCGCGACAGCAGCGATCCGTTGGTGGTCAGGGTCACCTCGTCGAGGCGGCCGGTCTCGAGATGCCGGGACAGGCTGTGGAACAGGGTCATCACATCCCGCCGCACCAGGGGCTCCCCGCCGGTGAGGCGCAGCCGGCGCACCCCGCGCAGCACGAAGGCGCTGCACAGGCGATCCAGCTCCTCCAGGCTCAGCAGGTCCTGCTTGGGCAGGAAGGTCATGTGCTCCGACATGCAATAGACGCAGCGGAAGTCGCACCGGTCCGTCACCGAGACCCGAAGATAGGTCACGGCGCGCCCGAAGGTGTCCACCAGCGGCCCGGCCTCCCGCCCGGCGGCGACGCCCGGCCGATCGATCAGATCCCTCAACACGCCACTCACGGGCTTCGCGCTCCTCGCCATCCATCCCGCGCCGCCGTCTTCGCCGGCTTGCCGCCGATCTGAACGGGGAGTCCGGAGCGCCCTGCGGCAGCACGCGGACTTCGGCGCCTTCTCCTTATATCGTATGCAGCACGCCCATGAAATGGGACGCCGGCGCACATTCCCGTGCCGGTCCCGGAGCCCCGACCGAGAGCAGACCGCCATGATCCACCCCACCGACGCCTCCCCCCAGCATGCCCCGGTGCCGCAGGCCTGGCCCGGCGAGATCCGCCTGAGCGAGGACAAGCGCATCCTCGCCATCGCCTTCGACGACGGCGCGCGCTTCCGCATCCCCGCCGAGCTGCTGCGGGTGGAAAGCCCCTCGGCCGAAGTGCAGGGCCACGCCCCGCACGAGAAGATCACGGTCGCCGGCAAGCGCGCGGTGCGCATCACCGAGGTGGAGATGGTGGGCAACTATGCCATCCGCCTCGTGTTCGACGATGGCCATTCCACCGGCATCTACCCGTGGGCGCTGCTCTACCGCTATGGCCGCGACCAGGAGGCGCTCTATCGCGCCTATCTCGACGAGATGAGCAAGCGGGGCCTGTCGCGCGATTGACCGGCCGCGGGCGCCGGTCAGGAGAGGCCGGCGATGAAGCCGTCGGACGTGACGAAGATGTGCTCGGCCGCCGGGCGTGACGGCAGGCCGGGCATGGTCATGATGTCGCCGGCCAGGGCCACCACGAAGCCGGCGCCGGCGGACAGCCGCACGTCGCGGATGGGCAGGGTGTGGCCGCTCGGCGCGTTGCGCTGGGCGGGATCGGCCGAGAAGGAATACTGCGTCTTGGCCATGCACACCGGCAGATGGCCGAAGCCCGCCGCCTCGAACTCCTTGAGCTTGCCGGCGGCGGCGGCCGAAACCTCCACCCGGCCGGCGGCATAGATCTCGCGCGCCACGGTCTCGATCTTCTCCCGCAGGCCGAGGGCGTCGGGGTAGAGGAAGCGGAAGGTGGAGGGCCGCTCGGCCAGCGCCAGCACCGCGCGGGCCAGCCCCTCCGCCCCGGCGCCGCCGTCCGCCCAGTGGGCGCACACGTGCACCTCCACGCCCTCGGCCGCCAGCGCCGCGCGCACCGCCTCCACCTCGGCCGGCGTGTCGGTGCTGAAGCGGTTGAGCGCCACCGCCACCGGCAGCCCGAACTTGCCCAGGTTCTCCACATGGCGCTTCAGGTTGGCGGTGCCCGCCGCGACCGCCGCGACGTTCTCCGGCCCCAGGTCCTTCACCGGCACGCCGCCGTGCATCTTCAGGGCGCGGATGGTGGCCACCACCACAGCGGCGGCGGGCGCCAGACCCGCCTGGCGGCACTTGATGTCCAGGAACTTCTCCGCGCCCAGGTCGGCGCCGAAGCCGGCCTCCGTCACCACATAGTCGGCCAGCGCCAGGGCGCTACGGGTGGCGATCACCGAATTGCAGCCATGGGCGATGTTGGCGAACGGGCCGCCGTGCACCAGGGCCGGCGTGCCTTCCATGGTCTGCACCAGATTGGGCTGGAAGGCGTCGCGCAGCAGCGCCACCATGGAGCCGATGCCGTTCAGCTCCTCCGCCGTCACCAGGCGGCGGCTCCGGGTCTGGCCGATCACCATGCGCGACAGGCGGGCGGCGAGATCCTCCAGGCTGTCGGCGAGGCAGAAGATGGCCATCACCTCGCTGGCCACGGTGATGTCGAAGCCGTCCTCGCGGGGGAAGCCGTTGGCCGGCCCGCCGAGGCCCACGGTGATCGCGCGCAGCGCCCGGTCGTTGAGGTCCATCACCCGCCGCCAGGCGATGCGCCGGGAATCGAGATCGAGCCCGTTGCCCCAGTAGATGTGGTTGTCGATCAGCGCCGACAGCAGGTTGTGGGCGGCGGAGATGGCGTGGATGTCGCCGGTGAAGTGCAGGTTGATGTCCTGCATGGGAATGATCTGCGCCCGGCCGCCGCCGGTGGCGCCGCCCTTGGCGCCGAACACCGGGCCGAGGGACGGCTCGCGCAGGCACACCGCGGTCTTGGCGCCGAGCCGGGACAGGGCGTCGCCGAGACCGATGGTGGTGGTGGTCTTACCCTCCCCCGCCGGCGTCGGGCTGATGGCCGTGACCAGGATCAGCTTGCCCCGGGCGGCACCCCCGGCGGCGCCCTCGGCGGCCCCATCGGGCGCGCTGTCGAGATCGGCCACGAAATCCAGGGAGAGCTTGGCCTTGTGCGGGCCGTAGCGGAAGATGGCATCGGCCGGAATGGACAGCTTGGCCGCCACGTCCAGGATGGGCAGCGGCGTCACGCTCGCCGCGATGGCGGCATCGGAGGCCGGATCGACGGGACGGGCGGTTCTCTGGTGCATCAGGCGATTCCCCGGCGGGCTGGGCAGCCCCGACCCTAGAGCAGCCGCGCCCCCTCCCGCAACGCGGAACGGCCGTGAAACCCGCGCCCGCCCCCCCCGAATCCGACCGCCGGCGCGGCGCGGCGCGGGGAATGGGCGGTCCCGCCACCCCAAGGCCCGCGCCCGGTTCCCCGCCGGCGGGCAAGGTTCAGGACCGGGGCGTCGCGGGGTCGAGCAGGGAACGGTCGCGGCCCGCGCGCTTGGCGGCATAGACCATGACGTCGGCCCGATGGATGACCTCACCCAGGGTCTCCGACGGGCCGGCCTCGGCGACGCCGACGCTGGCGGTCACCGCCCGGCCGTCGCTCAGGTCCTCGAACACGGTGTCGCGCAGGACGCGGCGCATGCGATCAGCGAGGGCGAGCGCCGCCTCTCCCGAAGCGTGGGGCAGGAGCACCACAAATTCCTCGCCGCCGAACCGCGCCGCCACGTCCCAGTGCCGCAGCTGGCCGGACAGGATGTCGGCGAACTGCTTCAGCACCCGGTCGCCGGCACCGTGGCCGTAGCTGTCGTTGATGGACTTGAAGTGGTCGAGGTCGCAATACAGCACGCTCAGGGGCCGCATGGCAGCGTCGGCCCAGACCGGCTGCGCCTCCAGGTGGAAGCCGCGCCGGTTGAGCAGCCCGGTCAGGGTGTCGGCGCCGCTCTCGCGGCGGAAATCCTCGATCACGTCCAGCGCCACTGCCACGAACAGCATGAGGGCGATAAGCAGGCCGGAAATGAACACGGTGAAGTTCAGCACCTGCCAGAACGGCGACACCGCGAAACCCCGCCGCATTTCCAGTGGGTCGGCGCCAGCGGCGATCATCTCGTCATAATGGGCGAGGTCCCCGGCAAGCGGCGCCGTGAGCACCGTGCGCACGAAGAAATGCAGGCCGAACAGCAGCAGCACCCAGAAGAAGGCGCGGTCGAGCACGCCCCGCGCGCGCCGCTGGCGCATCCGCAGCGCCACCACCAGGCAGATGAGCCCATAGCCGAAGTTCTGCGTGTAAATGCGGCCGAGCAGGCTGCGGTGCACGTAATAGAAATAGATGCTCGCCGCCACCACGCCGAGGGCGATCGCCAGGGTGAGCGTCTCCCGGCGCGGCTCGTGGAAGCGCAGCGAGATGCCCTGCGCCAGCAGATAGATGCAAGCCGTGTAGATGGCCGCCGACACCACCGCGTTCAGGCCGTCGTCGCGCGGGATGAACAGCATCTGCGACAGCGCCGCCAGCATGTAGCAGAGGAAGGAGAGGGACAGCAGCAGGATGTAGACGCGCTCGCGCCGGTAGGTCCACACCGCGAGATACACGGCGGACAGGAAGAAGGCGACGATCGGCCCCGTGTAAAGATAGAGGCCCCCAGCGGCCATCGCCTTCTCCAGTGCCCGAGTCCGTCGCCGCGCCCCGGCGGATGCCATTCCCGACCGGCTCCAAACGGTGCCGAGGCTCTAGTCCCCGGCCAAGGGAAGTCAAGGCCGGGAGGTCAGCGCCGGTACAGCCACACCCTCAACTCGTCCCGCAGGCGGCGGAAATCGTGAAACGTGAAGGCCAGCAGCGCCGTGGCGACCAGCGCCAGCACCGCCGACACGGTGGCGGACCACCCCAGGGCCGAGGCGCAGAAATCGTACACCAGGTAGGCCAGCAGCGCCGTCACCGCCAGCGCGATGCCGAAATAGACCCGCGAATCGAGCCGCGCCAGGGCGATGCCCGCCCCGACCCAGATGACGATGGCGATGAGGATGGCCCAGCCCCAGCCGAGCCCGAACTGGCGGGCGACGAAGCTGCCGCCGAATGCGCACAGAAGGACGAAAGCCAGCAGCAGCAGCAGCCCGGCCCGCAGGCGAAGGATCGAGGCGCGCGGCGCTCCGGTGGTTGGACTGGACATGATGCCTTTCCTTGAGGTGAGATCCGCTCGCCCCGAGGGCGGCGGCGATGGGACCTCTTACGATGCGGCGAATGCTCGTGGTACTCAATGCCAAAGCCGGCCGCCTGCTCGATCTCGGCGCCGAGCCGCTGCGCCAGCGGGTGGATGCGGCGCTCGCCCGCGCCGACCGCGACGTCGAGGTGGTGGTGGCCGCCGGCGAGGCCCTGACCCGCCGCATCCGCGAGGCGGCGCACGAGGGCTATGACACGGTGGTGGTGGGCGCCGGCGACGGCACCCTCTCCTATGCCGCCTCCGTTCTCGCCGAGACCGAGGTGGCGCTCGGCGTGCTGCCGCTCGGCACCATGAACCTGCTGGCCCACGACATCGGCGTCCCGCGCGATCTCGACGGCGCCCTCGCGGCGCTGGGCGATGCCTGCCCCCTGCGGGTCGATCTCGGCAGCGTCAACGGCCGGCCGTTCCACAGTGTCTCCGGCGTCGGCTTCTTCAGCCAGATGGCGCTGGCACGCGAGCAGCTGCGCGAGCGGCACGGGCGCATCGCCGGCTGGCTGATCGCCCTCGCCCGGGCGGCGGTGCGCGCCGGGCGCCTCTCCCTGGAACTGGAGCTGGAGGGGGTGTCGCACCCCATCGAGGCCTATGCCGCCCTGGTGACCGTCAACGCCTTCGACGCCCCCGGCCTGCACCGCACGCGGCTCGACGGCGGGATGCTGGAAGTGCTGGTGGCCGAGGATCGCGGCACGCTGGCGCGCCTGAAGGCCGGTGCCGACGTGCTGGTGGGGGCCTGGCGCGACAACCCCGGCATTCATGTCTTCTCCACCCGGCGGGTGACCATCCACGCCCGCCGCCGCCGCGCCTGGGTCGCCACCGACGGCGAGGTGACGCGGGAGACCCTGCCGCTGCGCTATGCCATCGCTCCCGGCGCGCTGCGCCTGCTGGTGCCGCGCGCATCGCCCCACTGGCAGGCGCACCAGCGCGCCGACATCACCTGAGCCCGGATCCGGGCTCATGACACGGCCCCGGATTTCTCGCCCCTGAACCGGCACTCCGGACCGCGCCATGATCCGGCGCCCCGACGGGGTACTCCGGACTCGCGCCCCGACCGCGCGACCTCACCGCACGCCCCCCGGGGCCGGCACTCCCGACCTAGCACCCCCGACCTAGCACCCCCGACCTGGCACCCCCGACTTGGCGCCCCTGGGCCCCGGTCCGCCGCCGGCGCCCAGCGGACACGCTTCGGCACAGTGCCGGCGCGCCCCTCACCCCAATCCTCGCGGTCCTTCGGCCCCAACCGGGCGCCACGGGCAGGCTCGGCCGGACCAGCGAGGGGTCCGCGCCCCAGCCCTCGCGCCCGGCGGCGCGGCGGCCTATGGTGCCGGCCCTCGCCTCTCCACTCCGCGCCACGCCCGGGCGCCGACGGTTCTCCCATGCAATTTCCCACCGCCCTGGTTCCGGCCCGGCTGATGCGCCGCTACAAGCGCTTCCTCGCCGACGTGGTGCTGGAGGACGGCCACGAGACCACCGTGCACGTGGCCAATTCCGGCGCCATGCTGGGCCTCGACACGCCGGGCAGCCGGGTCTGGCTGTCGCTCAGCCCCAACCCCACCCGCAAGCTGCCGTTCAGCTGGGAGCTGGTGGAGGCCGATTTCGGCGCCGGGCCCGAGCTGGTGGGGGTCAACACCATGCACCCCAACGCTTTGGTGGCGGAGGCCATCGCCGCCGGGCAGGTGCCCGGCCTTGCCGGCTATGCGCGGCTGCGGCGCGAGGTGAAATACGGCGTCAACAGCCGCATCGACATCCTGCTGGAGGACGATGCCCGCCCCGCCTGCCTGGTGGAGGTGAAGAACGTGCACCTCATGCGCGCCGCCGGCGCCGCCGAATTTCCTGACTGCGTCACCGCGCGCGGCGCCAAGCACCTGGTGGAGCTCGCCGCCGAGGCGCGGGCCGGCCGGCGCGCCGTCATGGTCTATATCAGCCAGATCGGCTCGGCCCGGAGCATCGGCCTCGCCCGTGACCTCGACCCCGGCTACGGCAAGGCGTTCGATGCCGCCCGCGCCGCCGGGGTGGAGGCCATCGCCCTCACCTGCCGGATCGACCTGGAGGGCATCGCGGTGAGCGCGGAAATCCCGATGACCGGCTGACCCGCGCGCCTCCGGCCGGCACCCGGAAGCCGCACGGACAACGCTCCGCTTGCTTTGGCCGCCGCTTGGCCTAAATCTTGGTGCAAGGGATGTGCGGCGCCCGCGCGGCGCCGGGTCAAAAGGCATTTTTCATGACCTATGTGGAAGCGGCGGACGCGCCGCTGCGGAAGACGGGACACATCAAGCTCTACGGCCCGGAAGGCTTCGCCGGCATGCGCAAGGCGGGGCGACTCGCCGCCGAGATTCTCGACGCCGTGGCCGAGATGGTCGGTCCGGGCGTCACCACCAGCGCCATCGACGCCCTGGTTTACGAGCACGCGGTGGCCAATGGCGCCTATCCGGCGACGCTGATGTATCGCGGCTATCGCTATTCGGTGTGCACCTCCATCAACCACGTGGTCTGCCACGGCATGCCCAACTCGCGGCCGCTGCGCGAGGGCGACATCGTCAACGTGGACGTGACCGTGGTGCTCGACGGCTGGTACGGCGATTCCAGCCGCATGTTCGCCATCGGCGAAATCCCCCGCCGGGCCGAGCGGCTGCTGGAGGTGACCTACGAATCGATGATGCGCGGCATCGCCGCCATCAAGCCCGGCGGCCATGTGGGCGACATCGGCGCCGCCATCCAGGAGTTCGTGGAGCCGCAGCACATGAGCGTGGTGCGCGACTTCTGCGGCCACGGCGTCGGACGGGTGTTCCACGACGAGCCGAACATTGTGCACGTGGGCCGGCGCGGCGAGGGACCGGAGCTGGTGCCGGGCATGATCTTCACCGTAGAGCCGATGATCAACCTCGGCCGCCCGCACGTGAAGGTGCTCTCCGACGGCTGGACCGCCGTGACCCGCGACCGCTCGCTTTCGGCCCAGTTCGAGCACGCGGTGGGCGTGACCGAGACCGGCGTCGAGATCTTCACCCTCAGCCCCAAGGGCTATCACAAGCCGCCCTATCTGGCGGCGTGAGGGGTCCGCGCGCCGTGGCATGGCCCGGGCGCGCGAAAATGCGCACCCTGGGGCCGGATCGATTCGACCCGCCTCGGGTGACGATCGAGCCGGCGACGATGTAGCTGGTGACGACGCGGCTGGCGAGGGAGCGGCGGGGAACAGACCCATGGCGGATGAGCCCGACGGCGGCCTGAACGATGCCCCGCACTTCCATGGTCACCGTGACCGGCTGCGGGCCCGCTTCCGCGAGGTCGGCGCCCAGGCCCTCGCCGATTACGAGCTCCTGGAGCTGATCCTGTTCCGCGCCATCCCCCGGCGCGATGTGAAGCCCCTGGCAAAGGCGCTGATCGAGCGTTTCGGCTCGTTCGCGGAGGTCATCACCGCACCGGCGCGGCTCTTGGCCGAAGTGCCGGGGGTGAAAGACGCTATCATCACCGAGCTGAAGCTGGCCGAAGCCGCCGCCCAGCGCCTCGCCAAGGGGCAGGTGAAGCGCCGCCCGGCGCTCTCATCGTGGAGCGCGGTGCTCGATTATTGCCGCACCGCCATGGCCTATGCCGACCGCGAGCAGGTGCGCGTGCTGTTCCTGGACAAGCGCAACCAGCTCATCACCG
Source organism: Xanthobacter cornucopiae (assembly GCF_043195065.2). Classification (NCBI taxonomy): domain Bacteria; kingdom Pseudomonadati; phylum Pseudomonadota; class Alphaproteobacteria; order Hyphomicrobiales; family Xanthobacteraceae; genus Xanthobacter; species Xanthobacter cornucopiae. Next base: position 4,696,357 of record NZ_CM195531.1, on the reverse strand, counting down.
ACGAGGTGCTGCAGACCGGCACCGTGGACCACGCCCCGGTCTATCCGCGCGAGGTGGTGAAACGGGCGCTGGAGGTGTCCGCCTCGGCGCTGATCCTGTGCCACAACCACCCGTCCGGCGACCCCACGCCCTCGCGCGCCGACATCGACATGACGCGCAAGATCATCGACGTGGCCAAGCCGCTGGGCATCGAGGTGCACGACCACATTATCGTCGGCAAGGACGGCCACGCCAGCTTGAAGGGGCTGCGGCTGATCTGATCCGGCGCCGGCATCGGCGTCCGCCCCCGCAAAACGAGCCGACGCTCGTGAGCCCCCGGCACGAGCACCCGCACTAGGTGTTTGATCGCAGGCTTTGATGGTGCAGTCTTTTCGCAGGACTGGAAGGATGCGCTATGGGCCAGGTTCTCCATGGATGCGCCACGACAACGGAGGCAGTCCGGCGAGCGATACAGCATAGTCAAGAGCGCCTGAGGGCTCTGGCCAAGCGCTACGGGATCAACCCGAAAACAGTCGCAAAATGGAAGAAGCGGACCTCGGTCGCCAACCTGCCAAGCGGACCTAATACCATCGCCCCGGTCTTCGACCGGAGCCAAGTGGGTCCGCTCACGCGCCGCGCGGGCTTGACCAAAGGCGCCGAGGTCCAGCGTTCTGGCACCAGCGGAAGAGGCGATCATCGTCGCCTTCCGCAGGCATACCCTGTTGCCGCTCGACGACTGCCTTTACGCCTTGCAGGCCACGATCCCCCACCTGACCCGCTCGTCGCTTCACCGTTGCCTTCAGCGCCACTGCATCTCCCGCCTTCCCCATGTCGAAGGCGACACGCCGGCGAAAAAGACGTTCAAGGCCTGCCCGATCGGCTTCTTCCACATCGACATCGCCGAGGTGCACACAGCGGAAGGTCAATTGCATCTGTATGTCGGCATCGACCGCACGACGTTCGCCTTTGCCCAACTGGTCGACAAGGCCATCCCGGCAACGGCACGCGCTTCCCTTGATGCGCTGGCGGCCGTCATTCCTTATAGGATCGAGAGGGTTCTGACCGACACCGGCATCCAGTTCGCCGACCTGCCGAAGAACCTTTCCGGTCCGACCGCCATGTGGCGCGGGCATCCCTTTGATCGCGCCTGCCAGGCCCACGGGATCGAACACCGGCTGACGAAGCCCAGGCATCCCTGGACCAACGGGCAGGTCGAACTTCTGTCCCCCACGATCAAGGAGGCCGCAGTCAAGCGCTTCCACTATGACGACCACGACCAGCTTCGAGCCCATCTCAAAAGCTTCGTTGCCGCCTACAACTTTGCCCGTCGCCTCAAGACCCTGAAGGGCCTCACGCCCTACGAATTCATCTGCAAACGATGGACCTCAGTGCCAGAACGATCCACGCTCAACCCCATCCACCAAATGCCGGGACTAAATACCTAATACCGGTGGAGACTCCCGCCGGCCGCGCCCGGTGGCCGAGCCAATTTCCGCGAGAGCTGCACGCGGCGGCCGCAGGGCCGGGGAAGAGTGCATTGGCCGAGGGCGGGGAAATGGCGGCCGGCCCCCACCCGTCCCGCGCGCCCTGCGCCAGCGCTCGTGGGGAGTGCCAGCGGCTCCGGCGAAGGGCGCGGGCGCGGCATCGCGGCTTTCGCACCCCCATCAGCGGTGACCCCGGATCTGCGGCCACCGCCCTCGTCATCGACCGCGGAATCGGCCGTGCGGCAGGAGCGGGCCGCCAGCGCTCGAAAACCCAGGCCGGCGCCGTCTCGAAGCCGGTCTCCTCCATTCCGCGGTATGGGCACCCCCGCTCCATCCTGACCGAGATCCGCCGCCGCGCGACCTCCCCTGTCAGCCACAGGGGAGCCAGCACCACCGCCGCCTTTCTTCAGATGGCTGGACCCGGCCTTGGCCAATCCCGAGAGCGATGCCCACCCGGCCCGAGGGCCGCCCCGCCGCGCCGGGCGCGGGGCGCCTTAGAGATATCCGGAGACGGACGATACCCGGATGCAGCCGCGAACGATCGAGAGGGCAATGCCAGCCGTTCCCCGCCCGCTGCCACGCGGAGGGGTGCTGAAAAGGCCGAGGGAGCAGACCGGGAATGACCGGATGGCATTCCATTCCGCGGGGCAACGCCACGGAGCGACCACCGGGATTATCAGTCAACGTTCCGGAAGACACTGCTCTTTGGCTCTCGGGCACCGGAGGCCACGGCGAGACTTCCCCCAAAAGAAAAGGGCGCCGCGCGGATGCGCGGCGCCCTGCTTCGTCAGATGACGAAAGGGATCACTTCAGCTTGCTGAAGGCGGTGTCGAAGGAGATCGACGCCACATAGCGGTCGCCGCAAGCGCTGGTGTAGCCGCTGATGAGGCCGCACTGATAGCCGCTCAGGTCGCTGTCGTAGTAACGCAGGTCGAGGGTGGCCGCCTTGTAGGTGAAGCCCAGACCGACGTTCCAGGTGGCGTAGTCGGGCATGGTGTAGTTGGTGCCCCACGCATAAGCGGTGGTGGTGCCCAGCCACTGGTAGCCGACCTCACCCGACACGTAGAAGCCAACGTCCTTCACGACGCTGTACTTGCTGAAGTCGAGCTTCAGGGTACCGGAGAGGTAGGTCTCGCTGGCGCCCGTTCCGGCATAGCTGTTGCCGTAGTAGACGTTGCCGCCGACGGTCACGATATCGTTGAACGCGTAGGTGGGCTTGAAGTAGATTTCCCAGTAATTGTAGTCGGTGTCGTCCCAGCCGGTGGCGGGGTTCGTGCCGCCCGGATAGGCGTAGTACACGAAGCCGGCGTCGAGGGTCAGGCCACCCCAGGTGTGACGCAGACCGGCATAGAGATCGACCTCGGCCGAGCCGTCATAGAGGAAGCTGACGTTCGACGACCAGATGCCGGCGTAGAACCAGTCGAGCGCCTGGAACTCGGCATAGCCCTGCACGGCGGCGTTGCCGCTGGTCTGGGTGATGCCGCGGAACACGTAGTCCGTGGTCAGCTTGACACCGAAGGCCACATCCCAGGCCGGCGCCGCGGGCTCAACCGCCGGAGCCTTCACCGGATAGGACAGATCGGCCGCCGAGGCCGCGCCGGCGAAGAGCATGGAAGCAGCGACCAGTGCAATCTTTTTCATATGTATTACCCCCGCAGAGATTTAAGGAGATAAAAATCAGGTCCGGCGTCGAAGTCCAATGTGAAATTTGAGGCAGGGCGTGCCACGCGTTTAGGCAAACCCGCATGAATGCTGGATTTTCGTGTTGCGTTTCGGCAACGCCCCGCGCCGAACTGAAATCCACCCCGCTTCCTGACAGGAAAAACGTCTGCCGGCGAGGCGCATCGGCCGTCATGGACGGGTCATGAGAAGGGGTCGGCCCCGCTCCGGAATCCGTGCCCAGGTACCGTCTTCCTGCCGTGCGAAGCGAATCGTCGGCCCATCGGCCACACCCCGCACCAGAATGTTGCCTCCGGACATCTCCCAGGTTGCGGGCGCGAAGCGGGTCAGGGACTCGTCGCAGTCGGGGGCCACCTGCACCAGATAGCCGCCGCGCGCGGCGCGGGCGTCGGTCAGGGTCCAGCGGCACACCGGCCCGGCGCCCCGCCCCAGCAGCCAGTCCCCGGTCACCTCGTCGACCGCCGCCGCCCCGGCGTCGAGGGCGGTCGGCGGCCCCAGGAAATAGACCCCGTCGCCTTCCCGCAGCGCCTCGAAGCTGCCGCCTGTCGCCTCGGTGAACTCGGCGATCGTGCGGCCATGCTCGTTCAGCAGGCGGATCGAACCGGAGGCGTCCGGCGTCCAGGCGCCCACCTGGGCGGCGAAGACGATGGCGGCGCAGGCGCGCCGGTCCAGCGTCACCGCGAACCCCGCCCCGGACGGCTGCGGCGAAAGGAGCAGATCGCAGCGCCGCTCGCCGTCGGCGCTGGTCAGGCGGAACGGACCCGCCAGCCGCTCCACCGCCTTCTGCAGCGGATCGTCCGGCCGCGCCGCGGCGGCTGGCGCCTGTGGGCGCGGGGGGGCGGCCGGCGCCCCCTGGGCGAGGACCGGCGCGATCAGGGGCGCCGCGCCCCAGAGCACCGTCGCCAGGGCCACCAGCGGGGCGGAGACGGACCGAACCGGCATGCTGCGACCTCCATCGACCGGCGACCGGCGGGTCTCACCCGCCGGGGCCCGGCATCGTTCTGCGGCGCCGCGCGCCGGCCTGCAAGCCGCTCAGCGCAACGGCCAGGGGGTTTCCGGCACCGGCGTCAGCGGCCCCCCGCCGTCGAACCAGGACAGGATGTTGTCCACCACCAGCTGGCCCATGGCGGCGCGCGTGTGGCGGGTGGCCGAGCCCACGTGTGGCAGCAGCACCACGTTGTCGAGGGAGAGGAAGGCCTCCGGGACGTTCGGCTCATCGGCGAACACGTCGAGCCCGGCGGCCAGGATGGTGCCGGCCTGAAGCGCGCCGAGCAGGGCGGCCTCGTCCACCACCGAGCCCCGCGCCACGTTCACCACCACCCCCTCGGGGCCCAGCGCCTCCAGCACCTCCGCATTCACCATGTGGCGGGTGGCCGGGCCGCCCGGCACGATGACGATGAGGGTATCCACCGCCCGCGCCAAAGCCAGAAGGTCGGAGAAATGGGGGTGCGGCAGGTCCGGCACCCGGCGCCGGCTGTGATAGGCCACCTGGAGGCCGAACGCCTCCAGCCGCCGGGCGATGGCGCGGCCGATGCGCCCCATGCCCACCACGCCTATGGCGCGCCCGCGCAGGGTGGCGGTGAGCGGAAACGCGCCCTGCCGCCAGCGCCCGGCCCGCACGAACCGGTCGGCCTGGGGAATCTGGCGCACCGCCGCCAGCAGCAGGCCAAGCGCGAGATCCGCCACCTCCTCGTTCAGCACGTCCGGCGTGTGGGTGACGACGATGCCGCGCCGGGCGGCGGCCTCGGCGTCCACCGTGTCGTACCCGACACCGAAATTGGCGATGATCTCGAGCTTCGGCAGGCGCGCCATCAGCGCCGCGTCCACCCGCTGGCCGCCGCGCGTGGCGATCGCCCGCACCGCCTGCGGATCGAGCCCATCGAGCGCCGACACCGGCACCAGCTCGAAGCGCGCCTGAAGCTGGCGCTCCACCACGGATTCCATCACCGGCCCGGTGAGGAGAAGGGTCGGGCGTGCGTTGGCGGTCATGGGCAGTCCTCGATTGGGCCGGCGCCGGGACCGGCCTGCCCCTGTTTACGGCCGGAGCGGGCGCCGCTCAAGCACGCGCGCGACCCGCGCCGACGCCAATTTTCACAGCCCCGCGAAGGCATTGGCGCACTGGCCTTCCCCTGCGAAGCTTTGCCCGCTTGCCGGCCGGCGCCGGCCGTGGCACCGGTTGGCATTCATCGCGCCGAGGCCCGGCGGTTCATTCGAAAATTGGGAGAGGGTGATGGTCGAGCGGGTGATCGAATCGATTCTGTTCCGCAGCCGCTGGATCATGGCGCCGTTCTACCTCGGCCTGGTGGTGGCGCTGCTGGTGCTGCTGTTCAAGTTCGGCAATGAGGTGGTGCATTTCGTCACCCACGCCATGGGCGCCAGCGAGAGCGACACCATCCTTGGCATCCTGGCCCTGGTGGACCTGACCCTGACCGGCAATCTGGTGCTCATCGTCATCTTCTCGGGCTATGAGAACTTCGTCTCCAAGATCGACCCCGCCGGCCATCCCGACTGGCCGGAGTGGATGACCCGGGTGGACTTCGCCGGCCTCAAGCAGAAGCTGCTGGCCTCCATCGTCGCCATCTCCGCCATCCAGCTGCTGAAGGCGTTCATGGACCTGCCCAAGGGCTACAGCCAGGAGATCCTGACCTGGCTGGTGGTGATCCATGTGGTGTTCGTGGGCTCCAGCCTGGTGCTCGCCTGGTCCGACAAGCTCTCCAGCAGCAAGCACTGAGCCCCGGCCCGGCCGCCTCAGCGGCCGGGCAGCACCAGCACGGTGGGCACCTTCGGCAGGGCCGCGCGGGACACGACGACCCGGGCCCCGGCGGCGCGGATCACGGCGTGGCTCCCGCCCAGCCGCGCCAGGAAGCGCTCCAGCCCATGGGCGCTGAAATAATGCATCGGGATCACCAGCGGGGCGCCGATGGCGTTCAGCGTCTCGACCATGCCGTCGAGATCGAGGGTGTAGGCGCCGTCCACCGGCGCCAGCACCACGTCGATGCGGCCGAGCGCCTCCAGGTGGGCGCGCGTCAGCAGGTGGTGCAGATGGCCGAGGTGGGCGATGCACAGCCCCGCCACCTCGAACACGAACATGGAATTGCCGTCATATTCGGTCGCCCCGCCGCCGCGCAGATTGGTGGGCACGTTACGCACCCAGACATCGGCCAGGGTCAGCTCGTGCCGCGCCGGGCCGCCCTCCGGGTTCCAGCCGCGCAGCACATGGGCGATGCCGTCCTCCGGCGCGACGGTGAAATGCGAGTCGTGGGCATGGTTCATGGTCGCGATCCGCGGCGGGGCCGGCGCGCGGACATACGCATTGTAGTCGGTGACGATGGTCACCCCGTCCGGGCTCTCGATAAGGAAGCTGGCGTGGCCGAGGAAGGTGAGCGCCACCTGTGCCGCCGCCTGCTGCGCCACGCCCAGGCCCCCACCCGTACCTGAGCTATCGCCGCCGCCGAGCGCGGCCAGCCGCAGCGGCGCCCCGCGCGCCACCGGGCGCGGGCATTTTTCCACCTGCGCCCAGGCGGGCGGCGAGGCGGACGGCGCGAAGATCAGCCACGCCGCCAGCAGCGCCATCTTGATACCGCCAAAGACCGGCCTTCGCCCCATGGCATTCTCCCGGCCCTCCCCCCGCGGCAGGCGGAAGGAACGGGCGCGCCTTCATCTTTCCCGGCGCCGCCGCAGCCTGCAACGGCATGTAATGCAACCGGCCGTCACACCGCCGTGAACCTGCCGCGCCGCGAAAATCGCCGAGACCGCCCCGCATCTCACCTTGAGAAATCCCGCGCGAGGGTGCAGAACGTTGCGCGCCCGGGGGGTGGAGCGTTCACAATGCATTTCAACTTGGTCATCATCCAGCCGGCGGCGGCGTTGATCGCGGGTGTGTTGATCCTTGTTTTTCCGCGCCTTCTCAACGTTCTGGTGGCCCTCTACCTGATCCTCGTCGGGCTCACGGGTCTTCTGGGCCAATAACGGGTTTGCTCAAAAACGACGAAAGGAGCGCCTTGGAACCTGCCGGTGCGGTTGATGCCTTGTGCACTGCGAGCTAAAGCATCCGCCCATCCCGCATGTCCCGCGCCCCTCCACAAGGGATCTCCTAGATGACGAAATGGGTCTACACCTTCGGCGACGGCAAGGCCGAGGGCAAAGCCGACATGAAGAATCTGCTCGGTGGCAAGGGGGCCAACCTCGCCGAGATGTCCAACCTCGGCCTGCCCGTTCCGCCCGGCTTCACCATCACCACCGAAGTGTGCACCTATTATTATGCCCACGGCGAGACCTACCCGGCCGAGCTGAAGGGTGACGTGGAAAAGGCGCTCGCCCAGGTTGGCGCCCTGGCAGGCAAGTCGTTCGGCGACGCGGCGAACCCGCTGCTGGTCTCGGTGCGCTCCGGCGCCCGCGCCTCCATGCCCGGCATGATGGACACCGTGCTCAACCTCGGCCTCAACGACGAGACCGTGGACGCCGTGGCCAAGCTCGCCGGCGACCGCCGCTTCGCCTATGACAGCTACCGCCGCTTCATCACCATGTATTCCGACGTGGTGATGGGCGTGGCCCACCACCACTATGAAGAGATCCTCGAGCACTTCAAGGCCGAGAAGGGCTACACCCTCGACACCGAGCTGTCGGCGGACGACTGGGCCTTCCTCATCACCAAGTACAAGGCCAAGTTCCAGGAGGAGCTCGGCAAGCCGTTCCCGCAGGACCCGCACGAGCAGCTGTGGGGCGCCATCGGCGCCGTGTTCGGCTCCTGGATGAACAACCGCGCGATCACCTATCGCCGCCTGCACTCCATTCCGGAGAGCTGGGGCACCGCGGTGAACGTCCAGTCCATGGTGTTCGGCAACATGGGCGAGACCTCGGCCACCGGCGTCGCCTTCACCCGCAACCCCTCCACCGGCGAGAACGCGCTCTATGGCGAGTTCCTGGTGAACGCCCAGGGCGAAGACGTGGTGGCGGGCATCCGCACGCCCCAGGACCTGACCGAGCGCGCCCGCATCAACGCCGGCTCCGACAAGCCCTCCATGGAAGCCGCCCTGCCGGACGCCTTCAAGGAATTCGAGCGCATCTCGCACATCCTTGAGAACCACTACCGGGACATGCAGGACCTGGAATTCACGGTGGAGAAGGGCAAGCTCTGGATGCTCCAGACCCGCTCCGGCAAGCGCACCGGCAAGGCCGCCCTGCGCATCGCCGTGGAGCTGGCGAACGAGGGCCTCATCACCCAGGAGGAGGCGGTGGGCCGCGTTGAGCCCGGCGCGCTCGACCAGCTGCTGCACCCGGCCATCGACCCGAAGGCCGAACGCACCGTGCTCACCGTCGGCCTGCCGGCCTCGCCCGGCGCCGCCGCCGGCGCCATCGTGTTCTCGGCCGACGAGGCCGAGGCGTGGAAGGAGAAGGGCCGCAAGGTCATCCTGGTGCGCGCCGAGACCTCGCCGGAAGACATCAATGGCATGCATGCCGCCGAAGGCATCCTGACCTCGCGCGGCGGCATGACCTCCCACGCGGCCGTGGTGGCCCGCGGCATGGGCAAGCCCTGCGTCTCCGGCGCCGGCGCTGTGCGCATCGACTATGCGGCGCAGACCATGACCGTCACCGGCCAGGTCTTCAGGAAGGGCGACTTCATCACCATCGACGGCGGCAACGGCCAGGTGCTGAAGGGCGAAGTGGCCATGCAGCAGCCCGAGCTGTCCGGCGAGTTCGCCACCCTCATGGGCTGGGCCGACAAGGTGCGTCGCCTCAAGGTGCGCGCCAATGCCGAGACCCCGGCCGACGCCCGCATGGCCCGCTCGTTCGGCGCCGAGGGCATCGGCCTGTGCCGCACCGAGCACATGTTCTTCGACGCCGGCCGCATCCTGGCCGTGCGCGAGATGATCCTGGCCGACGACGAGGCCGGCCGCCGCGCCGCGCTGGCCAAGCTGCTGCCGATGCAGCGCGACGACTTCGTCGAGCTGTTCGAGATCATGAAGGGCCTGCCGGTCACCATCCGCCTGCTCGACCCGCCGCTGCACGAGTTCCTGCCCCACACCGAGGCGGAAACCGAGGAGGTGGCCAAGAGCCTGGGCGTGGACGTGGAGCGGATCGAGCGGCGCAACAAGGAGCTGCACGAGACCAACCCGATGCTCGGCTTCCGCGGCTGCCGCATCGCCATCGCCTATCCCGAGATCGCGGAAATGCAGGCCCGCGCCATCTTCGAGGCGGCGGTCATCGCCGCCAAGCAGACCGGCGAGACCGTGGTTCCCGAGATCATGGTCCCGCTCATCGCCACCAAGGCCGAGCTGGACATCGTCGGCGCGGTGATCCGCAAGGCCGCGGCCGATGTGGAGGCCGAGACCGGCGCCACGCTCACCTTCCAGGTCGGCACCATGATCGAATTGCCGCGCGCCGCGCTGCAGGCCGGCCAGATCGCCGAGAGCGCCGAGTTCTTCTCCTTCGGCACCAACGACCTGACCCAGACCACGTTCGGCGTGTCCCGCGACGACGCGGGCACCTTCCTCGGCACCTATGTGCAGAAGGGCATCGTGGAGACCGACCCGTTCGTCTCCATCGACGTGGACGGCGTCGGCCAGCTGGTGAAGCTCGGCGCCGAGCGCGGCCGGACCACCCGGCCGAACCTCAAGCTCGGCATCTGCGGCGAGCATGGCGGCGACCCGGCCTCGGTGAAGTTCTGCGACAGCATCGGGCTCGACTACGTGTCCTGCTCGCCGTTCCGCGTGCCGATCGCGCGCCTCGCGGCGGCCCAGGCCGCCCTCGCCCACAAGAAGGGCTGACTCTTTTCGCGCGGCGCCCCGCGCGAAACCCACACCCAGGCGCCGCCGACGCCCAGAAGGTCCGTCGGCGGCGTGGAGACTCCAGGATGACGATGATCTCGACCCGTCAGATCACCGCCCGCAAGGCAGCGCCGGCCCCCTCCAGCGCTGCCTTTTTCGTGCGTCCGGCACGCGTCGGCGGGTGCCGCGCCGGCCTGCTGGCCGCGGCCGCCGTGGCCGCCACGCTCCTGGGCGCCGGACCGGGCCGGGCGGTGGAGCTCGACGCCTTCCTCCATGGGGTGGACGACTGCGCCCTGCCCTCGCCGGACAGCCCCCTCGGCGCCTTCGTCCGCTCCCTGGTCCAGCGCTACAGCAACAAGCCCGGCAATCCGCGCGGCTACTCGGCCGACCGGGCCGACATCCCGCTTGTCGTCCCGCCGGACATCGCCAGCGCCTTCGGCACGCCGAGCACCACCAATTTCGGTGAATATACCCAGGTCTCCGTCCCGCTGACCGGCTCCTACGGCGGCTTGCCCCTGAGCCTCATGACCTTCCGCTTTGGCAATCGGAACGGCATCAAGGCGTTCATGCTCACCTTCAACGCCAGCCGCGCCGAGGTGGTGTCGGAATTCGCGGATGCGGTGGAGAACGCCGATGAGCGCGGGCAAGCCGCCGGACGGCGCGGCGACGGCTATTCGGCGGAGATCCTGTTTGGCGAGCCCGGCCGCATCGCCTGCGACTGGTCGTCCTGACGCTCGCTCCCGAGCCTGCCCAGAAGGAGCAGATGGCCGGACAGGCGCCGTGCCCGTTCTCTCTCGCCCGCGCCGGGCGCCAGCTCCCCGCCGCCCGGTCCGCCGACCAGCTCCGCCGCCGCATCGACGGGTCGGAGCACTTTCTTAACCATCTTCCCTTATGCCTGTGAACGTGCGCTGGGCGCTGCGCCATTCCCCGGGGAACCCCCCATGCCGGGCAATAAAAACGCCCGCCAGGAGGTCCCGGCGGGCGTGGGATCGATCTCTTTCCTAAAGGACCGGGCGCCCCGGCGGGCGCCAGCCCTCACTCCATCTCGATCGCGTCCGCCGCCACCGGCGAACCGGCGCTGCTCGGCTGGCTGGCGTTCAGCGCCATGCCAGTGAGCGCATAGCCGAGCACCAGAGCCGCAAACACGGCAATTCGCTTGAACATCGCTTCTACCCCGACCCGGAACATCACGCCCAAGGCTCGCGGCCCCGTTCGGTGGCCCCCTTCGCGAATCCTGGCGCGGGTGGAGTTCTAGCCCCCAAAAACCAAACGGACGATGAACGCCGCACAGAAATCGACGCGGCGCAGCATTCCCATTGGGGCTGTGTCACCCAGGCCACAGCCCCGTTGCCCCCGGACGACCGGGTGCCGCGCACGACGGCCCCGGCCAGCTCCGGCTTCAGCCCTCCAGAGCTTCCTCGGCGGCGAGCTCGGCGGCCACCTCGGCGCGGGCCACGGCGAGCTCCGCCTCGATCTCCGCATCCTCGTCCCGGTTCGTGCGCACGTCCTCGCCACGGGCCTGACGCTCGGCCTCCTCGGCATTCCGGGCGACGTTCACCAGCACCGTCACCTCGACCTCAGGGTGCAGGCTGACCGGCACCACGTGCTGGCCCAGGGTCTTGATGGGGTGGTTCAGCACGATCTGGCGGCGATCCACCACGAAGCCGGCGGCGGTGAGACCATCGGCAATGTCGCGGGTGGACACCGAGCCGTAGAGCTGGCCGCTCTCGCCCGCCTGGCGCAGGGTGATGATGGACTGGCCGGCCAGCTTCTCGGCCACCGCCTCGGCGTCCTTGCGGCGCTCCAGGTTGCGGGCCTCCAGCTCCACCTTGAGGTGCTCGAACTTCTCGCGATTGGCCTTGGTGGCGCGCAGCGCCTTGCCGTTCGGCAGCAGGAAGTTGCGGCCGAAACCGTCGCGCACCTTCACCACATCGCCCATCTGGCCGAGCTTGGCGACGCGCTCAAGAAGAATGACGTCCATCTTTGTCTCCTGGAATTTCAGAATGTTGAGGATGAGAGACGCCGGTCAGCGATCATTGGCCGCCGGCGGGCCGAGGCCCGAGGCGAAACGCGACCGGAAATCGAACAGGGAATCGGCGAAGCCGAGCACCGCCATGGCCACCACCGGCCAGCCCAGCACCAGGGTGGTGACCCACAGGCCGGCGAGGACGAGAAAGCGGGCGCCATGGCCCAGCGTGATGGCATGCACCACGGCAAAGCCGGTGAGGGCAAAGGCGAACAGCACCGTGGCCGCCGCCACCGATCCCGCGAGACCTGCCATGCCCGGCAGGAGGGTGATGAGAAGCCCGCCGGCCAGGGCATAGCCGGCGATCCGCGGCAGCCGCAGCGCCGACAGCTGCGGCCATGGCCGCGCCAGGCGCTGCGAGATCAGCGCCGCGCGGCCGGCCAGATAGAGGCAGATGAGCTGCGACACCATGGTGATGAGGCCGGCCATGGGCGGCAGCACATGGGCCATGAACGCGCCGATCGCCGCCGGATCATGCCCCAGCCCGGCGGGACCGGGGGTCACCATGGCCTCGACGGCCAGCGTGATCGCCGCCTTGTAGGCGTCATAGTCGGTGGCCATGGACAGCACCGCCACCCACACGCCCACCGTGGCGAATGCCGCGGCGATCAGCACCAGCCCGCCCACCGGGAACCACGCCACGCCATCACGGCCCGCCGGCTCCGGCCGCGCCAGCAGCGCGGCGTAGGCTAGAGCGAACGCCGGCGCCCCCATGCCCACTGCATAAGCGAGGAGGAAGGTGCCGCCGAACATCAGGCCGAGACCGATGCCGGCGAAGACCACCGCGAGCGCGGCGGCGATGGGGGAGAAGGCGATACCGGCGATCATCACCGGAAGGGGCGCCAGATAGAACAGCGGGACGGCCAGCATCGACCCCGCCGCGACACCGGCGGCCAGCAGGGCGGAGGCCGCGGCGGCGGCTATGGCGATGAGCAGAAGAGGTCCCATGGCGACGAGCTGTCCCGCATGCGAGCGGTTAGAGGCGGCCCCGGGCAGCCCCAGCCAGCGCCGAGGGGGTCATTCCCCCCGGCGTGTCGGGATCTGAAGGGGCCGCGGGGCGGCTCCTTCAGATCGTGCGTGCAATCAGCGGATCACGAACGGCAGCAGACCCAGGAAGCGGGCGCGCTTGATGGCCGCGGCCAGCTCGCGCTGCTTCTTGGCCGATACCGCCGTGATGCGCGACGGAACGATCTTGCCGCGCTCGGAAATGTAGCGCTGCAGCAGCCGCACGTCCTTGTAGTCGATCTTCGGCGCATTCGGGCCGGAGAACGGGCAGGTCTTGCGACGACGGAAGAAGGGACGGCGCTGACCGCCGCCGGCACCACCGGACTGAGCGAACGCCATCAGACTTCCTCCTCGCTGTGGGTCTCTTCGGTCGGACGCGGACGGCGCGGACGGTCCTCGCGGCCGCCGAAGCCCCGGTCACCGCGATCGCCCCGGTCACCGCGCTCGCCCCGCTCCCCGCGCTCGCCGCGATCATCGCGGTCGCGCTTCTGCAGCATGGCGGACGGGCCTTCCTCGTGCTCCTCCACGCGGAGGGTGAGGAAGCGCAGCACGTCTTCGTCGATGCGCTGCTGACGCTCCAGCTCCTGGATCGCTGCCGCAGGGGCAGAGATGTTCAGCAGCGTGAAATGCGCCTTGCGGTTCTTGTTGATGCGATAGGTCAGGGACTTCACGCCCCAGTACTCGGCCTTTCCGACCGAGCCGCCGTTCGCTTCGATGACACCCTTGAAGCGGGTGGTGAGTTCCTCGACCTGCTGCGCCGTGACGTCCTGGCGCGCGAGGAACACGTGCTCGTAAAGCGGCATGTGCTCTTTTCGCCTTTCGTTTCCTCCGTCCACCGGCGCCGAGCCCTTCTTGCCTTTTCCGAAAGGCGCGAAGCGCGGAAGGCGGAGACACGGGACGACGGGCCTTCGCCCTGCCTCTCCCCGACCCGCGAGGTCATGGGAAAAGCCGTCCGTTCAGCCTCCGGCCGGTGTAACGGAAGCGGCGCGTATAACAGGTTTCAGCGCGAAAGCAAGGGCGGAGCGGCCCGCGCGCCCATCCTCAGTCGCCGCGCCGGCGGCCGGAAAGCTGGGCGACTTGCAACACCGCCCGCTCGCAGATGGCGGGCGCCAGCGCTGCGTTGCGCCGCCCCGCCAGCACCGCCTCGTCCACCGCCAGCATGGCGCGCAGGCAGCGGTCCGGATCGAACCCCCGCAACGCCTTTTCCAGCTTCGGCTTGCGCGAGAAGTGCACGGCCGGCCGGGCGCTGTCGATCACCCGGTCGGGGCTCTGGCCGGCGGCCACCTGCAACGTCATCTGGTGGAGGCTGGCCAGTGCCCGCAGCAGCCCGCCCAGCACGGCATCGGGCCGGGTGGCCGCGCCGAAGGCCTTGGCCAGCGCCGCCACCGCCTCGCCGGAGGCGCCGGACAAGGCCGCATCCACCACATCGTCGAGGGCCAACGCCGAGGCATCGCCGACGATCACCCGCACATCCTCCACGCTGACCCGGCCCTGGCCCTGCGCATAAAGCGCGAGCTTGGCGATCTCGCCGCGGGAGGCCAGGCGGTCGCCGCCGATGAGCGACACCAGGAGCTCACGGGCATCGCGGTCGATGGCAAGGCCCGCCTCCGCCATCATGGTGTCCACCAGCCGGGCGAGGTCGCGCTCGGTATCGGCATAGCAGGCGATGGCGAGGGCGTTGGGCGACGATTCGCACAGGCTGCGCAGCGGCGCGCCGCGCTTCAGGTCGCCGGCCTCCACCACCACCAGGGTGCCGCCCGCCTGCTCCAGCACCGGCTGGAGCGCCGGCACGATGTTGCGACTGCCGGCGCGCACCCACACCACCCGCTCGCCGCCGAACAGGCCGATGGTGGAGGTTTCATCGATGAGCCGGCGCGGGTCGGAGGCGAGATCCTCCCCCTCCAGCCGCACCAAAGCGAACGGATCGTGGGCGTCGGGCACGGCGCGGCGTACCAGCCCCTCGGCACGCTCGCGCACCAGGCCGGTATCGGGACCGAACAGCAGCACCACGCTGCGCTTGGGATCACGCCGGGCCAGGGCCGCCTCGGCGTCGCCGGGGCGAACCGCCACCATGGCTCAGCTGCCTGGAGTCTTGGTGGTCTCCGGCTTCGGCGGCTCGTTGCCGAGGCGCAGGAAATAGGCCGCGAGCTGCGCCTTGATCTGCTCCGCCACCTGCCGCGCCGCCCGGCTCTCGGCATCGTTCTTGGCACTGTAATTGGCGAAGCGCTGGTCGCTGACGTCGATGGAGGCGGTGCCCACCGCCGTGCCGCCGGCCACCGGCCGCTTCTTGTCGTCGTCGGCGCGCACCATCCGCCAGTTGGCCGCCACCCGGATAATCATGTTCTCCGGCAGGCCCGAGGACGAGTTCACCAATGCGGTGGAGGCCGAGGCATCGGCGGCGATGAAGATCTGCAGCGGCGCGCCCTTGGGGTTCCCGGCGCCGCCGGCGAGCATGTAGATCAGCTCGTTGCGCAGATCGTTGCCGAGCCGGCCCTGGATCTGCATCACTTCCACGTCGGCCAGCTTCTGCTGAAGGCCCGGCCCGCCGACGGTGGCATGGTCCGCATAGAGCGGCTGGAAGCATCCGGCGAGGGCGCCGGACAGAAGCCCCGCCACGGCGAGGCGCGCCAGCAGGCGCACCCGATGGCGCGGAGCAAGGCCGGGCGCACTGGCGGCCCCGGCTGAGGAAGTGTCAGGCAACGACATTCACGATCCTCTGCGGCACCACAATGATACGCTTCGGCGCGCGCCCGTCGAGGGCCCGCTGTACGCTTTCCAGCGCCAGAACCGCAGCCTCCACCTCCGCCGGGGTGGCGGCGCGGGGCACCACGATGTCGTCGCGCTTCTTGCCATTGATCTGGATCGGCAGCGTGACGGTATCCTGCTGAAGCAACGCTGGCTCAGTGGCCGGCCAGAGCGCCTCGGCGGCGAGGCCCGGGTGGCCCAGCGCCGCCCAGCATTCCTCGGCCAGATGCGGCGTCATGGGCGCCACCACCCGCACCAGCAGTTCCGCCGCCTCGCGAAGGGCGAAGGCGAGGTCCGCCGGCACCCCGTCCCGGGCGCCGCGGGCGGCGGCCACGGCGCCGCCGAACACATTGGCGAACTCATGCACATGGGCGACGCCCACGTTGAAGCGCAGGCGCTCGATGTCCTCGGCCACCGCCGCCACCAGGCCATGGGCGGCGCGCCGCAGGCCGAGCGCCGGCGCGTCGAACGCCTCCGGCCGGGCCGCGCCCGGCGCCGCGCCGAACTCGATGGCCTCGTGCACCAGGCGCCAGACCCGCTGCACGAAGCGCCACGCCCCTTCGATGCCGGCCTGGGTCCACTCACTGTCGCGCTCTGGCGGCGTGTCGGAGAGCATGAACCAGCGGGCGCAATCCACGCCGTAGGTGTCGGCCACCACCTCCGGCGCCACCACGTTGCGCTTGGACTTGGACATCTTCTCCGGCGGCGAGACGGTCACCGGCGTGCCGTCGGCGATCTTCACGCCCTTGCCGGGGCCGGTCAGCTTCACCTCTTCCGGGAACAGCCACTTGCCGTCCTGGTCCTTGTAGGTCTCGTGGACGATCATGCCCTGGGTGAACAGGCCGGCGAACGGCTCCTTCACGTCCACCCGCCCGCACTTGCGCAGCGCCCGGGTGAAGAAGCGGGAATAGAGCAGGTGCAGGATCGCATGCTCGATGCCGCCGATATACTGGTCCACCGGCAGCCAATGGGCCACCGCCGCCTTGTCCAGCGGCGTTTCCACGTTGTCCGAGGCGTAGCGCAGGAAGTACCAGGACGAATCCACGAAGGTGTCCATGGTGTCGGTTTCGCGCCGGGCCGGCTTGCCGCACTTGGGGCACGGCACGTCGCGCCAGGCCGCGGCCCGGTCCAGCGGATTGCCGGGCTTGTCGAAGCTCACGTCGTCCGGCAGCCGCACCGGCAGCTGGTCGCGCGGCACGCCCACCGGGCCGCAGCTGTCGCAATGGATGATCGGGATGGGGCAGCCCCAGTAGCGCTGGCGCGAGATGCCCCAGTCGCGCAGGCGGAAGTTCACCTTGCGCACGCCCTGGGGAGCATCGCCCACCCGGAACCGCTCCAGCTGGCGGGCCACCGTCTCCTTCGCCTTGTCGATGGACAGGCCGTCGAGGAAACCGGAATTGAACAGCGTGCCCTCGCCGTCATAGGCGATGTCGGCGATGGAGAAGGTGGCGGGATCGGCATCCGGCGGCAGCACCACCGGCACCACCGGCAGATGGTACTTGCGGGCGAAGTCGAGATCGCGCTGGTCGTGGGCCGGGCAGCCGAAGATGGCGCCGGTCCCGTAGTCCATGAGCACGAAGTTCGCCACATAGACCGGAACCGTGTGCTTGGGGTCCAGCGGGTGCACCACCTTGAGGCCGGTGTCGAAGCCCTTCTTTTCCTGGGTCTCGATGGCCTCGGCGGAGATGCCCCCGGTCTTGCAGGCGGCGACGAAGGCGGTGAGCTCCGGGCTCTTCTCCGCCAGCGCCCGGGTCAGCGGGTGGTCGGGCGAGAGCGCCAGGAAGGCGGCGCCGAACAAGGTGTCCGGGCGGGTGGTGTAGACCTTCACCGCCTTCGCGCCGTCTTGCGGCGCAAAACCCTTGGCGAACTCGAACAGCACCTCCAGGCCCTCGGACCGGCCGATCCAGTTGCGCTGCATCAGGCGCACCTTTTCGGGCCAGCGATCGAGACCGTCGAGCGCGTCCAGCAGCTCCTGGGCGAAATCGGTGATGCGCAGGAACCATTGCGACAGCTTGCGCCGCTCGACGATGGCGCCGGAGCGCCAGCCGCGCCCGTCGATCACCTGCTCGTTGGCGAGCACGGTGTGGTCCACCGGGTCCCAATTGACCTCGCTCTCCTTGCGATAGGCAAGGCCGTGCTCCAGGAAATCCAGGAAAATGCGCTGCTGTTCCACGTAATAAGACGGGTCGCAGGTGGCGATTTCGCGGTTCCAGTCGAGCGACAGGCCGAGCAGCTGGAGCTGCTCGCGCATGGAGGCGATGTTCTCGTAGGTCCAGCTCTTGGGATGGATGCCGCGCTCGATGGCGGCGTTCTCCGCCGGCAGGCCGAACGCATCCCAGCCCATGGGATGCAGCACGTTGAAGCCCCGCATGCGCTTGTAGCGCGCCAGCACGTCGCCCATCACATAGTTGCGGCCGTGGCCGATGTGGATGCGCCCCGATGGATAGGGGAACATCTCCATCACGAAGAATTTCGGGCGCGGGTCGTCGTTGCGGGTGCGGAAGATGCCGCGCTCGGCCCAGGTCTTCTGCCAGCGGGGCTCGGCCTCACGGGCGTTGTAGCGGTCGGAGCCGCGCTCCGAGTTGCGATCTTGCGTCATCTTGCCATGCAGGGGTCTAAAAGCGGCCGGACTAGGACAGAAACCGGCGCCCCGGTCAACCACCGCATCGCAGTGTCCCGCCACCACCATCGCCGCCGCACCCGCGAAGGCCGCCTCCTCACGGCCGGGAGACCAGGGGAAGCCCCCCGGGAAACGGCAAGGGAAGCCGCTGGGATGGATGGCGGGAGAGGCGCGGCAAGCCGGCCGTCCCGGGGTCCACGCGCCTCCGGCGATATTCCGCAGGGGCATGCAGGGACGCCGGTTTGGCTTGCCTCGCCCGCCGCCTTCGTCCATCAAGCTGCTGACGATGATGAAGGGGATGGGGATGGCGATGGGAAGTGTGCCCCGTGGAACGGTGCTGCGGCTCGCGATCGCCGCGCTGGCGACCCTCGCCATGTCAGGCGCGGCGCTGGCGGCCGAAGGCGCGGCCAGCCTGAACGGCGCGCACCTGTCCCCGATCTGGGCCCTGCCGTTCGCCGGCATGCTCCTGTCCATTGCCCTGTTCCCGCTTCTGGCCGGGCATTTCTGGCATCATCATTATGGCAAGGTGGCGCTGTTCTGGGCCGCCGCCTTCGCCATTCCCTTCGCCCTCATCCACGGCCCGGCGCTGACGACGCATGAGGTCGCGCATACGGCGCTGCTCGAATACATCCCCTTCATCATCCTGCTGTTCGCGCTGTTCACGGTGTCCGGGGGCATCCTCATCACCGGCAACCTGCACGGCAGCCCGGGGGTGAACACCGCCATTCTCGCCTTCGGCACGCTCATCGCCAGCCTCATCGGCACCACCGGGGCCTCCATGGTGCTGATCCGGCCGCTGCTGCGCGCCAACGACAACCGCCGCTATAATGTGCACACCGTGGTGTTCTTCATCTTCCTGGTGTCGAACATCGGCGGCTCGCTCACGCCGCTGGGCGACCCGCCGCTGTTCCTGGGCTTCCTGAAAGGCGTGAATTTCTTCTGGACCACCACCCACCTGCTGCATGACACCGCGGTGATCGCGGGACTGCTGCTTGTCGCCTTCTACCTGCTCGACCGCTATTTCTATGCCAAGGAGGAAGGCCGCAAGCTGAAGGCGGACCCCACTCCGGACACCGACGGCCTGGGCCTGCGCGGCGCGCAGAACCTGCCGCTGCTGGGCGGCATCATCGGCGCCATCCTGCTGTCCGCCCTGTGGAAGCCGGGCATCTCGTTCAACATCTACGGCACCCATGTGGAGCTGCAGTGGGTGGTCCGCGACGTGCTACTGGTGGTCATCGCTTTGGTGTCGCTCGCCATCACCCCGAAGATCATCCGCGAGCGCAACGGCTTCGACTGGGAGCCCATCCTGGAGGTGGCCAAGCTGTTCGCCGCCATCTTCCTCACCATCATCCCGGTCATCGCCATCCTCAAGGCCGGGCTTTCCGGCGCCTTCGCGCCGCTGGTGCAACTGGTGACGGGGCCGGATGGGCAGCCGGTGAACGTGTGGTATTTCTGGCTCACCGGGGCGCTGTCCGCCTTCCTCGACAATGCCCCCACCTACCTGGTGTTCTTCAACCTCGCCGGCGGCAACCCGCACCAGCTCATGGGCCCTCTGGCGGTGACCCTGGAGGCGATCTCGGCCGGCGCGGTGTTCATGGGCGCCATGACCTATATCGGCAACGCGCCGAACTTCATGGTGCTCTCCATCGCCCGCCATCGCGGCGTGAAGATGCCGAGCTTCTTCGGCTACATGGCGTGGTCGACGCTGTTCCTGCTGCCGTGCTTCGCCCTGCTCACGGTGCTCTACTTCCTGTAGGACAACGTCCGGTGGCGCCGGCCGGCGCCACCGCCGATTTGCTCCGCGCTCCGGCGCCGGTCGCTACTCCCCCGCCAGCCGCAGTGGCGAGCGCTGCTGCGCCTCCACCCGCCGCAACCGCGCCTCGGCGGCCTCCAGATAGGCCCGCGTCAGCGGCACCGCCTCCTGCCGGCGGGCGATCTGGATATGGAACACGTTCAGCCCCTGGTGACGGAAGCCCATCTCGCTGCCGGCGAGATAGAACTCCCACATGCGGCAGAACCGCTCGTCGGTGAGGCGCGCCGCTTCCTCGCGGCGGGCGAGGAAGCGCTCCCGCCAGGCCTTCAGCGTCTCGGCATAGTGCAGGCGCAGCAGTTCGATGTCGGTGACCACCAGCCCCGCGCGCTCGATGTGCGAGAGCACCTCGGACAGCGCCGGAATGTAGCCGCCGGGGAAAATATACTTGGCGATAAAGGGGTTGGTGACGCCCGGCGGGTCCGAGCGGCCGATGGCGTGCAGCAGCATCACGCCATCCTCCCGCAGGAGCTGGCGCACCTTGCGGAAATACGCCCCGTAATGGTCTACGCCCACATGCTCGAACATGCCCACCGAGACGATGCGATCGAACGTCTCCGGCACGTCGCGATAGTCCTGCAGGCGAAACTCCAGCCGGTCCGCGAGCCCGGCCTCGTCCGCCCGCTCCCGCGCCAACGCCAGCTGCTCCCTGGACAAGGTGACGCCGGTGACACGCGCGCCGGCCATCTGCGCAAGATAAAGGCCGAGCCCGCCCCACCCCGAGCCAATGTCGAGCACCGACAGATTTTCCCGCTCCAGCATAAGCTTGGCAGCGACATGGCGCTTCTTGGCGAGTTGGGCGTCGTCCAGGCTCTGGCCCGGCTGCTCGAAATAGGCGCAGGAATACTGCCGGTCAGCATCGAGAAAGAGCGAATAGAGCCGGCCGTCGATGTCGTAATGATGCGCGACGTTGCGCTGCGAGCGGCCACGCGGATTGAACTGGGTGATCCGCCGCGCCAGCATCCGCGCCCAGAACAGAAGCTTGGCGGACACCGTGGAGTTGACCGCCGCCGGCTGCGACATCAGCAGGTCCAGCAGATCGGCGATGGACCCCTGCTCCATCACCAGCGTGCCATCCATGTAGGCCTCGCCCAGCCTCAGCTCCGGGTCGAGGACAATGGCGCGCTCCGTCGCCGGAGTCGTGAAGCGCACCGCCACCGGCGGCTGGCCCGGCTCCGGCCGGCCTATGGTCAGCCGATGGCCCGAAGCCATGGTGGCCGTCAATCCGCCCCGAACAACCACGCGACGCAAAACGTCTTCAAGCAACCGCGTCATCGGCCGCCTCCGCGATCATGGTCCCAGATCCGTACCCTGGCCGCTCCCCCGCCTGCGGCACTCCCCGCGTCCCGGAGCCACCACTCCGAACGCGCGGGCGCACCCGCTCCGCGGATGCGCGGACCGCCCCGTTTCACGCCCCTTCGACAGGCGTCTTCGCATCCGCTGGATGAAAGACCCTGGGGGGCAGGACGGCCGGCTCAGGGCCGGAACGGCAGCACCGGTTGAATGAAACCATCAAGATTTCCACAGGGCAAGTTTCATACCGGCTGGAGCGCATATTTTTTCGCCGCGCGCGCGAAGCGCCCAAGGCAGAGGCAGCAACGCGCCGCGACGGCGGCGCCCACCCCGGCCCGCTCCGCCGGCGTCGCCGCATCGGGGCCGCCTTTACTCCGCCGCGGCCGCCCCTTAAGCGAAAGCCACCTTCGGCAATGAAGTTCCCACCAGATGCTCCGCAAACTCTACGACTGGGTCATCGCCTATTCGGCCAAGCCCTCCGCCCCGTGGGCCCTCGCCTTCGTCTCGTTCGCGGAGAGCTCGGTCTTTCCCATTCCACCGGACGTGCTGCTGGTGCCCATGACCCTGGCGCGGCCGGACCGCGCCTGGCGCTATGCCCTCATCGCCACCATCGCCTCGGTGCTGGGCGGCCTGGTGGGCTACGCCATCGGCGCCCTGCTTTATGAAAGCGTCGGCAAGTTCCTGATCGACCTCTACGGCTACGGCAACAAGGTGGACGCCTTCCGCGCTGCCTATGCCCATTACGGCCATTGGGTGATCCTGCTGAAGGGACTGACACCCATCCCCTACAAGCTGGTCACCATCACCTCAGGCTTCGCCGAATACAGCCTCGGCTGGTTCATCGTGCTGTCGATCATCACCCGGGGTGCGCGCTTCTTCCTGCTGGCGGCACTCCTGCATTATTTCGGGCCGATGGCCCGGGAATTCATCGAGAAGCGGCTCGGCCTCGTCACCCTCGGCCTGCTGGCGGTGGTGGTGCTGGGCCTGCTCGCGGCCGCCTACCTGATCTGAGGACCCGGCACGGCCGCGATCCTCGGCGGACGGGCGGGCGCCGCCCGCCGTCCGAGGTGTCGCCCCACGCCCGGCCGCTTCAGTCGGTCCCGGCCGGGCGCGACAGCACCGAGGCCGAGCCGGCATTGGAACCACCGGGCGTGGCACTGCCGGCGCCGGTGCCCGCCCTGGCGGCATCGGCGAGGGGTGGGGCCGGACCAACGGCCGGACCGGATGCCGCCGCGGGAACCGGCGATCCGGCGACGGCGGAAGAGGACGGCCCGGCCGGGGCCGCAGCCTGACCCGGAACCGCGGCCGGGGTGGCGGGCACCCGGCCCTGCGCCGTTTCGGGCGGCGGCGGCGTCACCATCGGCGCCGGAGCGGAAAACGCGAGGCCCGCTTCCGGCGGACGCGCCCGCGGCAGAGGCGCGGCGGGCGCCGGGCGCGGCGCCGATCCGATCGCCACCGGCGGCGGCGCGGGAATTTGCCCCGGCACCGGCGCCGGACGCGCCGCGACCGGCGGCAGCGCCCGCAGCGGCCGCGCCGCCAGCACCTCGCCGGAATAGGCGTCGAGGCGCAGGCTCGCCGGCCCTTCCTGGTCCACGGCGGTCACGGTGTAGATCCGCCCCGACAGCACCGGCCGCGAGACCTGCCAATAGCCCATGGATTCCAGCCTGCGCCGCACCTCGGCCGGCGGCAGCATCACATAATGCAGCGGCCCCCGGGGGGCGGGCACATAGACCGGAGGCCGCTCGTACCCATACGGGCGCTCATAGATGAGATATTGCGCCCCTGCCGGCGTCAACGGCGCCAGGGCCATGCCGCAGCCGAGCAGCAGCATTGCGCGAACGCGCGCGCCGGACCGGGCGGCCACCGCCCCTCGGGCGCGCCGCGCGTGAGCATGAAAGGGCATGATCTGACGTCACCTGCGCGAAAGTTGAGGTCCAGGCCGGCACTAGAGCCACCCAATGCGGCGGCGATGGGACCGGCTGGCTGCCGCGCCGCCGCCGCCGCCGCCGCCGCCGAAACGGCGTTGCGCCGCACACTCACCCTTCGACCCCTTCTTGCGCCGGGCACGCGCGGTGCGCAATCTTTGGTCAGATCGGCGCCAGATGCGCCATCCCGCCGCTTGTGAAATGATCAGTTTTCTGTCATCTTCCGAGGGATAGGGAAACCGTGCTGCCCTATCCCCCACATCGCAACGCTCACATCGCGCAACGCAGGCGCGCGCGGAGCGGCGCGCTCGGCGGTGGTGGCGTGGAAGTTGCAAAGCACGTCGAGACAGATAGGCCATTGCGCCGTGCGCAGCCGCACGGCAGTTTGGGGCGACCGGCGCGAACCGGGACGCCGCAAACTGCCGGGTGACCCCGCAGGGACGCGGTGGCCCCAGCCGGTCGGGACGCGGAACGTCTTCCGATGCGACAAATGAAAAGGGACGATAAAATGGCAGCGACGGATCGCAAGGATGGCTTGAGCGGAAGCGTGGCTTCGGGGGCCGCCGCCGTGAAAGACACGGCGATCGTCGGCCGGCCGGCACCGTTCGGCCTGTTCGACCCGGCGCACGAGCGTGACGCGTGCGGCGTGGGCTTCATCGCCGACATCAAGGGCCGGAAGTCCCACAAGATCGTCCAGGACGGCATCAACATCGTGCTGAACCTGGAGCACCGCGGCGCCGTGGGCGCCGATCCACGCGCCGGCGACGGCGCCGGCATGCTGGTGCAGATCCCCCACAAGTTCTTCGCCAAGGAAGCCGCCCGCCTCGGCTTCACCCTGCCGGAGCCGGGCCGGTACGCGGTTGGCCACATTTTCATGCCGCGCGACGGCGAGGGCCGGGAGATCGTCCGCGCCACCTATGAGCGCCTGGTCGCCGAGGAGGGGCTCACCCTCATCGGCTGGCGCGACGTGCCCACCGACAATTCCTCGCTCGGCGTCAGCGTTCTGCCCACCGAGCCGAAGCACCTCCAGGTGTTCATCGGCCATGGCGACGACGTGGCGGATGAGGATATGTTCGAGCGCCGGCTCTACGTGCTGCGCAAGGTGATCTCGAATACCGTCTACAACTCAGGCGACACCCGCACCGCCGGCTATTATCAGGTGTCGCTGTCGTGCCGCACCCTGGTCTACAAGGGCATGTTCCTGGCCGACCAGTTGGGCGCCTATTATCCCGACCTGCACGATCCGGACTTCGAGAGCGCGCTCGCCCTGGTGCACCAGCGCTTCTCCACCAACACCTTCCCCGCCTGGCCGCTGGCCCACCCCTATCGCATGGTGGCCCATAACGGCGAGATCAACACCCTGCGCGGCAACGTCAACTGGATGGCGGCGCGCCAGGCCTCTGTGGATTCGGAGCTGTTCGGCGCCGACATCTCCAAGCTGTGGCCCATCAGCTACGAGGGCCAGTCGGACACCGCCTGCTTCGACAATGCGCTCGAATTCCTGGTGCAGGGCGGCTATTCCCTACCCCACGCCGCCATGATGCTGGTGCCTGAGGCCTGGGCCGGCAACCCGCTGATGGACGAGGAACGTCGCGCCTTCTACGAATACCACGCCTCGCTGATGGAGCCGTGGGACGGCCCCGCCGCCATCGTCGCCACCGACGGCCGGCAGATCGTCGCCACCCTGGACCGCAACGGCCTGCGCCCCGCCCGCTACATGGTGACCACCGACGACACCATCGTGCTGGCCTCGGAAATGGGCGTGCTCACCCTGCCTGAGGAGAAGATCGTCACCAAGTGGCGGCTGCAGCCGGGCAAGATGCTGCTGGTGGACCTGGAGGAAGGCCGCCTCGTCCCCGACGAGGAGATCAAGTCCGAGCTGGCCAAGGCCAACCCCTACAAGGAGTGGCTGAAGCATACCCAGCTGGTGCTGGAGGACCTGCGCCCGGTGGAAGCCCGCGAGGTGCGCACCGACGTGTCCCTGCTCGATCGCCAGCAGGCCTTCGGCTACACCCAGGAAGAGCTGAAGCTGCTGATGGCCCCCATGGCCATCACCGGCCAGGAGGCGGTGGGCTCCATGGGCACCGACACGCCCATTTCGGTGCTCTCCAACAAGTCGAAGCCGCTGTTCTCCTATTTCCAGCAGAACTTCGCCCAGGTGACGAACCCGCCCATCGACCCGATCCGCGAGGAGCTGGTGATGAGCCTGGTGTCGTTCATCGGGCCGCGGCCGAACATCTTCGACCTGGAGGGCAACGCCCGCCGCAAGCGCCTTGAGGTGCGCCAGCCCATCCTCACCAACGAGGACCTGGAGAAGATCCGCTCCATCGGCTTCATGGAGGAGCGGTTCGACACCCGTACCCTGGACATCACCTATCCCGCCGACAAGGGCGCCGCCGGCCTCGAGGGCGCGGTGGAGCACCTGTGCGACCGCGCCGAGGCGGCCGTGCACGGCGGCTACAACATCATCATCCTCTCCGACCGCATGACCGGTCCGGATCGCATCCCGATCCCGGCGCTGCTGGCGACGGCCGCCGTGCACCATCACCTCATCCGCAAGGGCCTGCGCACCTCGGTGGGCCTGGTGGTGGAGACCGGCGAAGCGCGCGAAGTGCACCATTTCGCCTGTCTCGCGGGCTATGGCGCCGAGGCCATCAACCCCTATCTCGCCTTCGAGACCCTGCTCGCCATGAAGGACGAGATTCCGGAGGAGGTGGACGACAAGGAAATCGTCAAGCGCTTCATCAAGTCGATCGACAAGGGCCTGCTGAAGGTGATGTCCAAGATGGGCATTTCCACCTACCAGTCTTATTGCGGCGCACAGATCTTCGACGCGGTGGGCCTCAACTCCGAGCTGGTCAACAAGTACTTCTTCGGCACCGCCACCACCATCGAGGGCGTCGGCCTGGCCGAGATCGCCGAGGAGACCGTGCGCCGTCACCAGCTGGCCTTCTCGGATTCCCCGGTCTACCGGCTGGCGCTGGATGTGGGCGGCGAATATGCCTTCCGCATGCGCGGCGAGGACCACGCCTGGACGCCGGAGACGGTGGCCACGCTCCAGCATGCGGTGCGCGGCAACGCCCAGGACAAGTATCGCGAATTCGCCAGCGCGGTGAATGCGAACAACGAAAAGCTGCTGGCCGTGCGGGCCCTGTTCCGCATCCGCGAGGCGGCCGAGATCGGCCAGGAGCCCATCGACATCTCGGAGGTCGAGCCGGCCTCCGAGATCGTCCGGCGCTTCGTCACCGGCGCCATGTCGTTCGGCTCCATCTCGCGTGAGGCGCACACCACGCTCGCCATCGCCATGAACCGGATCGGCGGCAAGTCCAACACCGGCGAGGGCGGCGAGGAGCCGGAACGGTTCGTGCCCCTGCCCAATGGCGACAGCATGCGCTCGGCCATCAAGCAGGTGGCCTCGGGCCGGTTCGGCGTGACCGCCGAATATCTGGTCAATGCCGACGTGATGCAGATCAAGGTCGCCCAGGGCGCCAAGCCCGGCGAAGGCGGCCAGCTGCCGGGCCACAAGGTGGATGCGGTGATCGCCAAGGTGCGCCACTCCACCCCGGGCGTGGGCCTCATCTCCCCGCCCCCGCACCACGACATCTATTCCATCGAGGATCTGGCGCAGCTCATCTACGACCTCAAGAACGTGAACCCCGACGCGGACGTGTCGGTGAAGCTGGTGTCCGAGGTGGGCGTCGGCACGGTGGCGGCCGGTGTCGCCAAGGCGCGGGCCGACCACATCACCATCTCCGGCTTCGAGGGCGGCACGGGGGCGAGCCCGCTCACCTCCATCAAGCATGCCGGCTCGCCGTGGGAAATGGGCCTTGCCGAGACCCAGCAGACGCTGGTCGCCAATCGGCTGCGCTCCCGCGTCGCCTTGCAGGTGGACGGCGGCTTCCGCACCGGGCGTGACGTCATCATCGGCGCGCTGCTCGGGGCGGACGAGTTCGCCTTCTCCACCGCGCCGCTGATCGCCGCCGGCTGCATCATGATGCGCAAGTGCCACCTGAACACCTGCCCGGTGGGCGTCGCCACCCAGGACCCGGTGCTGCGCAAGCGCTTCAAGGGCACGCCCGAGCACGTCATCAACTACTTCTTCTTCGTGGCCGAAGAGGTGCGCGAATACATGGCGCAGCTCGGCTTCCGCAGGCTGGAGGAGCTGGTGGGCCGCTCCGACGTGCTCGACCAGCAGAAGGCCATCGACCACTGGAAGGCCCGGGGCCTCGACTTCAGCAAGCTGTTCGCCAAGGCCGACGTGCCGGCCGACGTGGGCATCCGCCACACCGAGCGCCAGCATCACCCCATCGAGAAGGTGCTCGACCGCACCCT
The DNA here is from genome assembly GCF_043195065.2 of Xanthobacter cornucopiae. Lineage (NCBI taxonomy): Bacteria > Pseudomonadati > Pseudomonadota > Alphaproteobacteria > Hyphomicrobiales > Xanthobacteraceae > Xanthobacter > Xanthobacter cornucopiae. The sequence continues at coordinate 4,668,691 of NZ_CM195531.1, read as the reverse complement.
CATCGCCAAGGCCGAGCCGGCCCTGGAGCGGGGCGAGAAGGTGGTCATCGAGACTGCAATCCGCTCGGTGGACCGCTCCGCCGGCGCCATGCTCTCGGGCGCGGTGGCCAAGCGCTACGGCAACGCCGGCCTGCCGGACGACACCATCCACGTGAAGCTGACCGGCACCGCCGGCCAGGCCTTCGCCGCCTTCCTGGCGGCGGGCGTCACCTTCGATCTGGTGGGCGAGGCCAACGACTATGTGGGCAAGGGCCTGTCGGGCGGGCGCATCATCGTGCGGCCCCCGGCGCACAGCGCCATCGTGCCGGAAAACTCCATCATCGTCGGCAACACGGTGATGTACGGCGCCACCGAGGGCGAGTGCTACTTCCGCGGCGTCGCCGGCGAGCGCTTCGCGGTGCGCAACTCCGGCGCCATCGCGGTGGTTGAAGGCACCGGCGACCACGGCTGCGAATACATGACCGGCGGCGTGGTGGTGGTGATCGGGCCCACCGGGCGCAACTTTGCGGCCGGCATGTCCGGCGGCGTCGCCTATGTGCTGGACGAGGACAAGACCTTCGCCAAGCGCTGCAACCTCTCCATGGTGGACCTGGAGCCGGTGGAAGAGGAGGAAGACCTTCTGGAGCGCCTGCACCACCATGGCGGCGACCTGGAGTTCAAGGGCCGCATCGACGTGCATTCGGACATGTCCCGCCATGACGAGGAGCGCCTCCACCAGCTCATCGCCAAGCACCTGCACTTCACCGGTTCGGCGCGGGCCCAGACCATCCTCGACAACTGGGCCGACTATCGCTCCAAGTTCGTGAAGGTGATGCCGGTGGAATACCGGCGCGCCCTGCGCGACATGGAGAAGCTGCGCGGCCTGGTGGCGGCGGAGTAATCCGCGCCGCCGGCTTCTCCCTCGCGTGGGGAGGGGCGGCGGGCGCCCGGCGCGCCGGCATCCGGTCTTGCCGGGTCCTGGGCGCGCACGGCCAATCCATCGCCTCGGCCAGCCCCACTGGGGCTGGCGCCACCTCCCGAGCCACCGACGCGGGGCGAGTGCACAGGCCGGGCGGCGCGCGCGAATTGCGAGTCCTCAAGCTGTTCTAATTCTTGTAATGGAGCGCGGCGCGCAGATGCGGCGCGCGCGCAAGCTCCCGCAACGCGGTTCCCAAAGGGGTTTCCATGGGCAAGGTCACCGGTTTCCTGGAGATTGATCGGCGCGAGCAGAAGTATCAGCCCGCCTCCGACCGCATTCGCCATTTCCGCGAGTTCACGCTGCCGCTGCCCGAATCCGAGGTGGTGAACCAGGCCTCGCGCTGCATGGATTGCGGCGTGCCGTTCTGCCACGGCCCCAACGGCTGTCCGGTGCACAACCAGATCCCGGACTGGAACGATCTCGTCTATCGCGGCGAGTGGGAAGAGGCGGTGCGCAACCTGCACTCCACCAACAATTTCCCCGAGTTCACCGGCCGCGTCTGCCCCGCCCCCTGCGAGGAAGCCTGCACCCTGAACCTGGAGGACATGCCGGTCACCATCAAGACGGTGGAGCAGTCCATCGCCGACATGGGCTGGAAGAAGGGCTGGATCCGCCCCGAGCCGGCAGCGGTGAAGACCGGCCGCAAGGTGGCGGTGGTCGGCTCCGGCCCGGCGGGCCTCGCCGCCGCCCAGCAGCTCGCCCGCGCCGGCCACGAGGTGCATGTCTATGAGCGCGAGCCCAAGGCCGGCGGCCTGCTGCGCTATGGCATTCCCGACTTCAAGATGGAAAAGAAGCACATCGACCGCCGCGTGGCGCAGATGGAGGCCGAGGGCGTCACCTTCCATTACGGGGTGAACGTGGGCATCACCCACCCCCTCCAGGCGCTCATCGACGGCCATGACGCGGTGCTGCTCGCCGGCGGCTCCGAGGCCCCGCGCGATCCCCGGCTGACCGGCCAGGAGTTCGAGGGCGTGCACTTCGCCATGCCCTATCTGGTGCAGTCCAACCGCCGCGAGGGCGACGAGGACATCCGCGAGCTGCCGATCCTGGCCGCCGGCAAGCACGTGGTGGTGGTGGGCGGCGGCGACACCGCCTCCGACTGCGTCGGCACCGCCTTCCGCCAGGGCGCCCTGTCGGTGACCCAGCTCGACATCCGCCCGGTACCGCCCACCAAGGAAGACAAGCTGGCGGTGTGGCCCTATTGGCCCACCAAGTTCCGCACCTCCTCGTCGCAGGCTGAAGGCGCCGAGCGCGAATTCGCCTGCGCCACCCTCGGCATCGAGGGGCGCAACGGCCGCGTCACCGGCGTGAAGTGCGCCCGCGTGGACGCCAAGCGCCAGCCCATCGCCGGCACCGAGTTCGTGCTGCGCGCCGACCTGGTGTTCCTGGCCATCGGCTTCGCCCATGCGGTGCATGAGGGCATGCTGACCGACACCGGCGTCGCCATCGACAAGCGCGGTAATGTGGCCGCCGACGACGAGAACTATGCCACCTCGGTGCCGAAGCTGTTCGCCGCCGGCGACATGCGCCGGGGCCAGTCGCTGGTGGTGTGGGCCATCCGCGAGGGCCGGCAGGCCGCCCGCGCCATCGACGAGGCGCTGATGGGCGCCACCACCCTGCCGCGCTGAACGCGCACACCGGCGCGCACCCGCGCCGGCCCCCTGTGCTCCGGGCCTGCATTGCCTCCGCGATTGGGAGTGCAACGCAGGCCTTGGCGTTTCAGGGTACCAGGGATCACAGGCATTCCGCCGCTGCCGCGCCCCGACAGAGGTCCGCGGCAATTCCGGACTGGCGCACGGCCCGGGCGGGCAGAGTCTCTTTCATAAGCGCCCCCGAAGCCCGCGCCGGAGGAGCGGCCCCACAAGCGCAGGCTCCCGTTTGGGCCGAAGTCGCGGCCCATGAAGCCGTGGCGCTTGAAGTCGCGGAACCTCGAAGGGGTGGCTCTCGAAGGGGTGGGCCTGGGCGTCACGCCTCCCGCGCGGCCTCGCGGCGATAGGCCCCCGGGCTCTTGCCGGTCCATTTTCGGAAAGCGCGGTGGAACGCGCTCGGCTCGGAAAAGCCGAGATCGCCGGCGATGGCCGCCACCTCCCGTCCGCCGGTGGCCAGCGCGGTCACGGCGAGCGCCCGGCGCAGCTCGTCCTTGATGTCGCGGTAGGTCTGGCCCTCCATCCGCAGCCGGCGGCGCAAGGTGGGCTCGGGCATGCGCAATTGCGCGGCCAGCGCCGCGAAGCTGGGCCATGCCGGCGGCGGTGTCGCCCGCAGCCGCGCGCGCACCTTCGCCACCAGCCCGGCGTCATGCCGGTAGCGCACCAGGATGTTGGACGGCGCCCGGCGCAGGAAATCGCGCAGCGCCCGTTCGTTGCGGATGGCCGGCAGCTTCAGGAAATCGGCATCGAAGGCCAGCCGGCTCACGGGCTGGGCGAACCGAACCGGAGCCCCGAAGAACAACCGGTAGTCGGCGCCATGGGCCGGCGGCCCGCAGCGGAAGTCCACCTGCCGCAAGGGGATGCGACGGCCCACCAGCCAGCAGGTGATGCCGTGCACGATGATCCAGAAGGTGCGGTAGGCGAAGGCCGAGCGCGGCGCCCCCGCGTCCTTCAGCACGATCTGGGCGAGCCCGTCCGCCACCACCAGCTCACCGCACGGGTCGTCGAGCACCAGCCGCAGGAAGCGCAGGGCCCGCTTCAGCGCCTGCTCCAGGGTCCGGGCGGAAAGGATGGCGTGGCACAGCAGCGTGTAGCTGCCGCAGCGCATGGGCCGCGCGCCCTCGCCGAAGAACTCGTCGTCGATGGCCTCGGCGATGGCCAGCCACAGCGCCCCGTAACGCTCCGCCGACACCGCCCCGGTGACCACCGCCGGCAGGCCCGCGCGCGCCAGCAGCGCCGTCTCGTCGATGCCGCGCCGGCGCAGGCACTGCAGCGCGTCCTCCACGAAGCCGGGCGAAATCATCCCCCGTTCCATGTCTCCTCCCCGCGTCCGCGCCGGCGGCCGCCATGGCCAAACCGATCATTATTTTAGTCTCCTTTGGTCATCGCATGCCACCCGCGATCGTCGCTAGATCGGGCCAACACAAAGCGGCTCCCGCCCATCCGGAAGCAGGGAGCCAATGGAGGAGCCACATGGCCGAAGCCATCACACCCGCGCCAACCCATGCCGAGGCCGTTCGCGCGTTCCGCCTCACCGATGTCGCGGCCCTGCTGGAGGGCGACCTGGAGACCGGCGTCAACGCCTGCGTGGAGTGCTGCGACCGCCACGTGGCGGCGGGCGGCACCGCCCTCGACTGGGAAAGCGCCGACGGCCGCCGCGCCAGCTACACCTTTGCCCAGATGCAGGCGCTCTCGGCCCGCTTCGCCAACCTGCTCACGGCCCTGGGCGTCCAGCCGGGCGACGTGGTGGCCGGCCTCCTGCCGCGCACGCCGGAGCTGCTCATCACCATCCTCGGCACCTGGCGGGCGGGGGCGGTCTACCAGCCTTTGTTCACCGCGTTCGGGCCGAAGGCGATCGAGCACCGGCTGAAGACCTCCGGCGCGCGGCTGGTGGTCACCGACACCCACAACCGGCCCAAGCTGGACGAGATCGAGAAGACGCCCAAGGTCGCCGTCGTCACCCGGCCGGGCGACCCGGCGCCGCGGGTGGACGACCTGGACTTCCACGCCGCGCTCGCCCGCGAGGCGGCGGACTTTGCGCCAGTGCCGCGCAAGGGCTCCGACCTGTTCCTGATGATGTCCACGTCCGGCACCACCGGCCTGCCCAAGGGCGTGCCGGTACCGCTGAAGGCGCTGCTGGCCTTCATCATCTACATGCGCGACGCGGTGGACCTGCGGCCGCAGGACAAATTCTGGAACATCGCCGATCCCGGCTGGGCCTATGGCCTTTACTACGCGGTGACCGGCCCACTGCTGCTGGGCCACGCCACCACCTTCTATGACGGCCCCTTCACCGCCGCGAGCACCTACGACATCATCCGGCGCCACGGCATCACCAACCTTGCCGGCGCCCCCACCGCCTACCGGCTGCTGATCGCCGCCGGCCCGGAGGCGGCTGCCAGCGTGAAGGGCCAGCTGCGCGTGGTCTCCAGCGCCGGTGAGCCGCTGAACCCGGAGGTGATCCGCTGGTTCGCCGCGCACCTCGACGCGCCCATCCACGACCACTACGGCCAGACCGAGCTGGGCATGGTGGTCAACAACCACCATCGCCTGAAGCACGAGGTCCACCCCGGCTCGGCCGGCTTCGCCATGCCCGGCTACCGCATGGTGGTGCTGGGCGAGACCGGCGAGGAACTGCCGCCCAACGTGCCTGGCGTGCTGGCCGTCGACATGAAAAACTCGCCGCTTTTGTGGTTCACCGGCTACTGGCGGCAGGACACGCCGGCCATGGCCGGCGGCTATTACCGCACCGGCGACACGGTGGAGCTGGAAGCCGACGGCCGCATCAGCTTCGTCGGCCGGGCGGACGATGTCATCACCTCGTCCGGCTACCGCATCGGCCCGTTTGACGTGGAAAGCGCCCTCATCGAGCACCCGGCGGTGATCGAGGCGGCGGTGATCGGCAAGCCCGACCCGGAGCGCACCGAGATCGTCAAGGCGTTCGTGATCCTGCGCGCCGGCGTGGAGCCCGGCGAGGCGCTGGCGGAGGAACTGCGCCAATATGTGAAGCACCGGCTCTCGGCCCACGCCTATCCGCGCGAGATCGAGTTCAGGACCGAGCTGCCGAAGACACCCAGCGGCAAGCTCCAGCGGTTCATGCTGCGCAACCAGGACGCCAACAAGACCAAGGACAGCGCCTCCTGACCGGGGCGCTGCAAGAAGGGGGGAATTCCATGCAGATCAAGGATCGCGTCTTTCTCGTCACCGGCGCCGGCTCCGGCCTCGGTGCCGCGGTGTCCCGCCTGCTGGTGGGCGAGGGCGCCCAGGTGGTGGGCCTCGACATCAACCCGGCGGCGGGCGAGGCGGTCGCCACAGAGTTGGGCGCGGCGTTCCGCTTCCAGAAGGCGGACGTCACCAGCGAGGCGGACGGCCTGGCCGCCATCGCCCTGGCGAAGGACGCCTTTGGCCATGTCCACGGCCTGGTCAATTGCGCCGGTGTGGCGCCGGGCGAGAAGGTGGTGGGCCGCGAGGGCCCGCACCGGCTGGACAGCTTCGCCCGCGCGGTGTCCATCAACCTCGTCGGCACCTTCAACATGCTGCGGCTGGCGGCCGATGCCATCACCAAGGAAGAGCCGGGCGCGGATGGCGAGCGCGGCGTCATCATCAACACCGCTTCCATCGCCGCCTTTGACGGGCAGATCGGCCAATGCGCCTATGCCGCCTCCAAGGGCGGGGTGGCGGCCCTCACTCTGCCGGCGGCGCGCGAGCTGGCGCGGTTCGGCGTGCGGGTGGTGACCATCGCCCCGGGCATCTTCGAAACGCCCATGATGGCGGGCATGTCGCAGGAGGTGCAGGACGCTCTCGGCAAGAGCGTGCCCTTCCCGCCCCGGCTCGGCCGCCCGCCGGAATATGCGGCGCTGGTCAAGCATATTCTGGAAAACACCATGCTGAACGGCGAGGTCATCCGCCTCGACGGCGCCCTGCGCATGCCGCCGCGCTAGGTCTTGCGGACCCATCTGAGAACAGAAACGACGCGTCTTCTTCGCACGGCGGCTTTTTCGCACGCGCAAGAAGGCTCCAAGCACAGGGATGAAACACCATGACGGCTTCTGATCCCATCGTCATCGTCGGCTCTGCCCGCACCCCCATGGGCGGCTTCCAGGGCGACTTCAAGGACGTGAACGCCTCCACCCTCGGCGCCGCCGCCATTCGCGCGGCGCTGGAGCGGGCCGGCCTGTCGCCGGACCAGGTGGAAGAGGTGGTGTTCGGCTGCGTGCTGCCGGCCGGCCAGGGCCAGGCCCCGGCGCGCCAGGCGGGCCTGGGCGCCGGCCTGCCTTTGTCGGCGGGCGCGACCACCGTCAACAAGATGTGCGGATCGGGCATGAAGGCGGCCATGTTCGCCCACGACCTGCTGCTGGCGGGCTCGGCGAACGTGGCGGTGGCGGGCGGCATGGAGAGCATGACCAACGCCCCCTATCTCCTGGACCGCGCCCGCGGCGGCTATCGCATGGGCCATGGCCGGGTGCTGGACCATATGTTCCTCGACGGCCTGGAAGACGCCTATGACAAGGGCCGGCTGATGGGCACCTTCGCGGAGGATTGCGCGCAGGCCTACCAGTTCACCCGCGAGGCCCAGGATGCGTTCGCCATCGCCTCCCTCACCAAGGCGCAGAAGGCCATCACCGACGGCTCGTTTGCCGCCGAGGTGGTGCCGGTGACCGTCAAGGCCGGCAAGAGCGAGCGCGTGGTGGCCACCGACGAGCAGCCGCCCAAGGCCAAGCTGGACAAGATCCCCACCCTGAAGGCCGCCTTCCGCGATGGCGGCACGGTGACCGCCGCCAATTCCTCGTCGATCTCGGACGGCGCGGCCGCCCTGGTGCTGATGCGCCGCTCGGAGGCGGAAAAGCGCGGCCTGACCCCGCTCGCCACCATTGTCGGCCATGCCACCCACGCCCAGGCGCCCAACCTGTTCACCACCGCCCCGGTGGGCGCCATCGAGAAGCTGGCGGTGAAGACCGGCTGGGATCTCAAGGGCGTGGACCTGTTCGAGGTCAATGAGGCGTTCGCCGTGGTGCCCATGGTGGCCATCAAGGATCTCGGCTTGCCTGAGGACAAGGTGAACGTGCATGGCGGCGCCTGCGCGCTCGGCCACCCCATCGGCGCCTCGGGCGCGCGGGTGATGGTGACGCTGCTGGCGGCGCTGCAGAAATACGGCCTGAAGCGCGGCATCGCCTCACTGTGCATCGGCGGTGGCGAGGCGACCGCGGTCGCCATCGAGCGCCTGAACTGAGCCACCGCACGCCCACCAGCCGATGATGCCCTCCCCCCTCCGGGGGAGGGCCTTTCGCCGACCACAAGAACAAACCTGCCGGGGAAACCGCCCATGATCCTCACCGAGACCCAGACCGAGATCCGCGACGCGGTGCGCGCCTTCGCCCAGGGCCGCCTCGCCCCCGGCGCCGCCGCCCGCGACCGCGCCCACGCCTTTCCCGCCGCCGAGCTGAAGGAGCTGGGCGACCTCGGCTTCCTCGGCATGCTGGTGCCGGAGGAATATGGTGGAGCGGCCACCGACCTCGTGTCCTACGCCCTGGCGCTGGAGGAGATCGCGGCGGCGGACGGAGCCTGTTCCACCATCGTCTCGGTGCACTCCTCGGTCGGCTGCGGGCCGATCGTGAAGTTCGGCACCGAGGCGCAGAAGCAGCGCTTTTTGCCCAAGCTGGCGTCGGGCGAATGGATCGGCGGCTTCGCCCTCACCGAGCCGCATACGGGCTCGGATGCCGGCGCCATCCGCACCCGCGCCCGGCGCGAGGGCGATCATTATGTGCTGAACGGCGCCAAGCAATTCATCACCTCGGGCCAGAATGGCGATGTGGTGATCGTGTTCGCGGTCACCGACCCGGATGCGGGCAAGAAGGGCATTTCCGCCTTCATCGTGCCCACCGACACCCCCGGTTATGAGGTGGCGCGGGTGGAGGAGAAGCTGGGCCAGCATTCCTCCGACACCTGCGCCCTCGCCTTCACCGACATGCGCCTTCCCGAAAGCCTGCGCCTGGGCGCGGAGGGTGAGGGGCTGAAGATTGCGCTCGCCAATCTGGAAGGCGGGCGCATCGGCATCGCCGCCCAGTCGGTGGGCATGGCGCGCGCCGCGTTCGAGGCGGCGCGGACCTACGCCAAGGAGCGCGTCACCTTCGGCAAGCCCATCATCGAGCATCAGGCGGTGGCCTTCCGCCTCGCCGACATGGCCATGCGCATCGAGGCCGCCCGGCAGATGGTGCTGCACGCCGCGTCGCTGCGTGAAGCCGGTCTGCCCTGCCTCACCGAAGCCTCCATGGCCAAGCTGTTCGCCTCGGAAACGGCGGAGCAGGTGTGCTCGGCGGCCATCCAGATCCACGGCGGCTACGGCTATCTCAACGACTTCCCCGTGGAGCGCATCTATCGCGATGTGCGCGTGTGCCAGATCTATGAGGGCACCAGCGACGTGCAGCGCATCGTCATCGCCCGCAGCCTCTGAGAGGCACGATCCGCGCCGGACATCCCCCCGGCCACGGCGCGCCAACGCCGGGGCGGGGATCCGCGCGCGCCACAGAAACCGCATGAACAACACCAGGCTCGCCATCAAGGCTGGCCGGAGGACACGCCAGATGACCGAATTTCCCCCCGCCACCGAGCCGCCGAAAGGGCCGCTCGCCGGCATTCGCGTGGTCGATCTCTCCCGGCTCGCGCCCGGCCCCTATTGCACCATGCTGCTGGCCGATCTCGGCGCCGAAGTGATCGTGGTTGGGGGCGGGCGCGCCGGCGTCGCCATTCCCGAGCTGTCGCGCGGCAAGCGCTTCATCTCCCTCGACCTCAAGTCCCCGGCCGGACGCGAGGCGCTGCATGCCCTGGTGAAGACCGCAGACGTGCTGGTGGAAGGCTTCCGCCCCGGCGTCGCGGCGCGCATCGGCGCCGCCTATGCGGAAGTGTCCGCGCTCAACCCCAAGCTGGTCTATTGCGCCATCACGGGCTTCGGCCAGGATGGCCCGCGCGCCAAGGAGGCGGGGCACGACCTGACCTATCTGGCGCTCTCCGGCGTGCTCGGGGGCCTGGGGCCGAAGGACGGGCCGCCCAGCCCGCCGCTGAACCTGGTGGCGGATTTCGCCGGCGGCAGCATGGTGGCTGCCATCGGCATTCTGGCGGCGGTGATCGAGGCGCAGCGGTCCGGGCGGGGCCAGTTCATCGACGCCGCCATGATCGATGGTTCGCTCTCGCTGATGGCCATGCACCTGCCGCTGTGGCGCACCCCCCACTGGCCGGCGCGCGGCGACGGCCTGCTGGCGGGCGACAAGCCGTTCTATCGCTCCTATGCCTGTGCCGATGGCCGCTATATCGCCGTGGGCGCCCTGGAACGGGGCTTCTTCGAGACGCTGTGGCGCACCCTGGACCTGGGCGCAGTGCCCGACCACATGGCCGCCGCCAACTGGCCCGAGATCGAGCATCGGCTGGCGGCCACCTTCCTCTCCCGCCCGCGTGACGCGTGGGCCGCCCTGTTCGCCGGAACCGACGCCTGCGTCGCCCCGGTGCTGGAGCCGCACGAGGTGTGGGACGACCCCCATATCGCCGCCCGCCACCCCACGTCGGGCCCGCACGCGGTGCCGGCCGTGCCGCGCCTGTCGCGCACCCCCGCCGTCGCCCACCCCCTGGACGAGACCGACCAGAGCCGCGCCATTCTGGGGGCGCTGGGCCTCTCCCCGGCGCAGATGGACGCGGCCATTGCGCCTGTGGACCCCGACGGGCGCACCGGCCTCGACTGGCCGCCGGCGCTGCGCTGACACGCCCGCGCCGACGCTCTCGGGAGGACCCGCGCGGGCCCTCCCCGCCCCACACTCCGTCGCCTTGCGCCTGTCCTGAGCCAGGCCATCGGGCGGCCGCCTGCGAAAGTCGCCGGCCAGCGGTCCACCGGCCGAAGGGGGGACGGCCAAAAGCGGGGGACGGCCAAGGGTCTGAGCCATTTCGCCGCCCTTGTGGCGCCGCCCCCGCCGGCCTTAAACAGGCGCAGGCGGTACAGGAGCGCCGACGCCCACCGGACCCCAGCCGGGCCGCCCCCCCTCATATTTTCTCAGGATGTTGCCCGATGTCGAACCGTCTCGATGATATCTATACCGAGCCTGAGGATTTCTCCCCCGACACCCTCGCCAATCTCGGCCCCCTGCGCCGCCTCGCCGGCACCTGGCAGTCCGACACCGGCGTGGACGTGAACCCGAAGGCCGATGGCCCGGAGCGGCGCGTGTTCAGCGAAGTCGTCCGGATGGAGCCCATCGACCCGCAGACCAACGGCCCCCAGCTGCTCTACGGCCTGCGCTACCACGTCCACATCACCGCGCCGGGCGAGACGGGCACGTTCCACGACCAGGTTGGCTATTGGCTGTGGGAACCGGCGACCGGCCTCATCATGCAGACCATCGCCATCCCGCGCGGCCAGGTGGTGCTGGCCGGCGGCACCGCCGGCGCCGACGACACCACCCTGACGGTCGAGGCCCGGCGCGGCGACACGCGCTTCGGCATCGCGTCCACCACCTTCCTGGAGGAAGCCTTCCGCACCGATTATTACCGCATCGACATCACCTTCAACGCCGATGGAAGCTGGACCTACGTGACCCGCACCGATCTTGCGATCCGCGGGCAGCTGCCGGCGTTCAACCACACCGATACCAACACCCTGCGCCGCATCCTGCGCCCGCGCCCCAACCCCATGGCGGCCCCGCAGCTGGAACCCGCCGAGGCCTGACCCGCCCGCGCCACGCCGGCGGGCCGCAGAGGCGGGCGGGGTGATGGGGCCGATGGAGGGCGCGGATGAAGTCGGCGGGTGGCGCGACCCGGCAGTGGCGCCCCCCTCGGCCCGGCCGCCGGATCGGCGCCGCGCGCTCCCGCCCGCGCCCCGGCGCACGGGGGGGGCCCCGGGGCTCTCTCGTCCCGCCCGGATCGCCGAGGGGCGTCGCCTCGCCTCTCCACCATGGGAATCGCGCGGGCGCGCCCTATTGCTGCGCCCGCCCGCTGAGCATTTCCGCCACCGCATCGCCGATGGCCAGGGCGCTGGTGAGGCCGGGGGATTCGATGCCGAACAGGTTCACCAGCCCCGGCACGCCATGGGCGGCCTCCCCCTGCAGGACGAAATCCGGAGCCTCGCCCGCCGGCCAGTCGAGCTTGGGGCGAATGCCGGCATAGCCGGGCAGCAGGTCGTCGTCGCGCACCTCCGGCCAGTAGCGGCGGATGGAGGCGAGGAAGGGCGCCCGCCGCGCCGGGTCTACCCCATAGTCCAGCCGCTCCACCCATTCCACATCGGGCCCGAACCGCGCCTGCCCGCCGAGATCCAGGGTGAGATGGGTGCCGAGCCCGCCCGGTTCCGGCACCGGATAGATGAGGTGGCGAAACGGCACCTTGCGGGCGCAGGTGAAGTAATTGCCCTTGGCGAAGCGGGGGCGCGGCACGAAGCGCGCATCCAGCCCGCCGATCCGCGCGGCCACCGCCGTCGCCGCCAGGCCGGCGCTGTTGACCAGCAGCCGGCACCCCAGGGTGAGCGGGCTGGCGCCACCGGCGCTCACCCGGAAGCCCGTTTCGCTCGCCTCCGCACGGACGAACGGCGCAGCCAGCGCCACCATGCCGCCCGCCGCCTCCAGGTCACCCCGCAGCGCCAGCATCAGGCCGTGGGAATCGACGATGCCGGTGGAGGGGGAGAACAGCGCCGCATGAACGGACAGCGCCGGTTCCAGAGCCCGCGCCCCGGCCGCGTCGAGCAGGCGCAGGTCATCGACGCCATTGGCGGCGCCGGTCGCCTTCAGCTTCTCCAGATAGGCCACCTCGTCGGGCGCGGCCGCGACGATGAGCTTGCCCAGCCGCGACACCCCCACCCCATGGGCGGCGCAATAGTCGTAGAGCGCCTGGCGCCCCGCCACGCACAGCCGCGCCTTGAGGCTGCCGGGATCATAATAGAGGCCGGCGTGGATCACCTCCGAATTGCGGGCGCTGGTGCCGGTGCCAATGGCGCTCTCCGCCTCCAGCACGATCACTTCGCGCCCCTCCTGCGCCAGGGCGCGCCCCACCGCGAGCCCGACCACCCCCGCCCCCACGACGATGCACTCCACCCGATCCATGTCCGCACGATCCATGTCCGCGCACCCCGACAGACTCAGCCCCTGTGCGCAGCATAGTCCGGAGCCGGGCGGAATCGAGCGCTCCGCCATGCCGGTGCGGCCGGGGCAGGGTCAGCCGCCAGGCCGTGCGCGGGTGAAGCACACCTTCCGGCCCTCCACCTCGCCCACGCCCACCGGGCGGCCGTACAGGCGGGTGAGGTTCTCCGCCGTCAGCACCTGCGCCACCGGCCCCTGGCGCATGAGCGTGCCCTCGCGCAGCATCGCCACATGGGTGCCCACCGCGAACGCCTGATCGGGGTGGTGGGTGGAAAACAGCACGCCCAGCCCCTCCGCCGCGACCGCGGCGATCAATTCCAGAACCTTATCCTGATTGGCAAAATCCAGGCTGGCTGTGGGCTCGTCGAGCACCAGCAGGCGCGGGCCCTGGGCGAGCGCGCGGGCGATCAGCACCATCTGCCGCTCGCCGCCGCTCAGGGCCGTGAAGGCGCGATCGGCCAGACCGCCCGCGCCCACCCGCGCCAGCGCCGCATCGGCCGCCATCCGGTCGGCGGCGTCGGGCTGGGCGAACAGGCCGTGGCGCGCCGCCCGGCCCATCAGCACAATTTCGCGCACGCTGAAGGCGAAGCTCGCCGGCGCACTCTGCGGCACGAAGCCGATGACCCGCGCGCGCCGCGCCGCATCCCATCGCGCCAGGGGCTCGCCCTCCACCGCCACGGCGCCGCCGAGGGCCGGCTTGAGGCCCACCAGGGTCTTCAGCAAGGTGGTCTTGCCGCCGCCGTTGGGCCCGAGCAGGCACAGCACCTCGCCGGCCTGGAGCTGGAGGCTGACCCCCTGGCCCACCGGCCGGCCGTGATGGCCGAAGGCGAGATCGCGCGCCGCGAGCACCGCCATGCTCAGCCCCAGCCCCGGCGCGAGGTGGCCAGCAGCCACAGGAACACCGGAGTGCCCACCAGCGCGGTGAGCACCCCGAGCGGGATTTCCACGGTGCTCACCCCGCGCGCCACGGTGTCCACCGTCAGCAGGAAGCCGGCGCCCATCAGCGCCGCCACCGGCGCCACCCGCGCGAACGCCGGGCCCACCACCAGCCGCGCCAGATGCGGCACCACCAGCCCCACCCAGCCGATGATGCCGGCGATGGACACCGCCGTGGCCGTGAGCAGGGTGGCGGCGAGGATGACGATGGCGCGCACCCGCCCCGCCTCCACGCCCAGGGCGCGGGCCTCCTCCTCGCCCAGGGTCATGATGTCGATGCGCCAGCGCAGCAACAGCAGCGGCGTGAGGCCGGCGAGCAGGGCCGGCCCGAGCAGAACCAGTTCCTTGCGCCCCGCCCCGGCCAGCGAGCCGAGCAGCCAGAAGGTGATGGCCGGCAGCTGGTTGTAGGGGTCCGCCAGCACCTTGAGAATGGAGATGCCGGCCGAGAACAGGGTGCCGATGACGATGCCGGCCAGCACCAGCACCAGCAGCGGCTCATGCCCGCGCACCAGATGGGCGACGCCATAGACGGTGGCCACCGCCGCCAGCCCGCCGGCGAAGGAGGCCGCCTCCACCCCCGCCACCGGCAGCGCCAGGAAGATGCCCAGCACCGCCCCCAGCGCCGCGCCCGAGGACACGCCGAGAATGTCCGGCGACACCAGCGGATTGCGGAACAGGCTCTGATAGGCGGCGCCCGCCGTGGCCAGCGCCGCGCCCACCCCCATGGCCGCCAGGATGCGCGGCCCCCGGATGTTCTCGATGACCGCCACCACGACCCCCGCGGGCGCGGCGCCGAGGCCCAGGCGCCACCGGGCCCAGCCCGCCAGCGCCTCCCCCCCCACCGGATAGGCCCCCACCGCGAACGCCAGCGCCGCCAGCAGCAGAAGGCCGGCACACCCGGCGGCGAGGGGCGCGCGGCGGAGCGCGGCGGCGACGGGAGGGCTCATGCGGCGGCGCTCATTGGAAGCGTGCATCCTTCATCAGCCCGTCCAGCTCCGCGTCGGTGAGGGCATGGTGATAGAACAGGCGGTAGAACTCCTTCGCCGCGCCGCGCAGGTCGATGTCCATGATGGCGGGGTGCAGCAGGGTGGCGAGCCAGACCACGCCGATGACGCGGTTGACCGACGGCGGATAGTCCACCCAGGGAAACGGCAGCTGCGGCGCCAGCACCACTTTGCCCGTCGTCACCGCCCGCAGCTCCCGCCACGCGGGGTCGTCCCTCATGCGGGCGAAGAAACCCGGATCGAGCGCCACGATCACGTCCGGGTCGAACGCCAGCAATTGTTCCATGGAGACGGTGACGAGGCTGCCCGCTCCCAGCGCCTCGCCGACCACGTTGCGCCCGCCCGCCGCCTCCACCGCCTCCACATTGATGGCGCCGGCCCGCGCGCTCTCCAGGCCGGTGGTGCCGCGGGCGAGATAGACCTTCGGCCGGTCGGCTGCCGGCACGCCCTGGAGCCGCGTGGCGATGGCGCCGAGCTGCCCCGCGATCCAGTCCGCCCGCTCGGCCCCGGCGGCGGCCACGCCGAGGGCCGCGCCCAGCGTCCGATAGGTGCCGGGCAGCGCCGTGAGCCGGCCGTCGAGCAACAGCACCGGAATGGACGTGGCCTGCTGCACCCGCTCGGCCAGCGATACATAGGTGCCGGAGGTCATGCCGATGTCGACGATGAGATCCGGCCGCCGCTGCAGCACCGCTTCCAGATTGGCATCGCCGCCACGCCCGGCCAGCCAGCCCAGCACCGGCTTGTCGGCCTGCGGCCCGAGAAAGGCGAGCGCGGCGGGCGCGGGCCGCAAGGTCCAGCCCACCATCCGCTCCGGCGCCAGGGAGAACAGCACCAGGCCCGCCGGCGGGCCGGCCGGAAACACCCGCTCCACCTGGGCCGGCACCGCCACCACCCGGCCGGCGGCGTCGGTCACCGCCTCCGCCTGCGCCGCGCGCGCGCCGGGCCAAGCCCCCAGAACGCCCGCCAGCAGCAGCGCCGCGAGCCCGGCGCGCCGTCGCAAAGGTGCCCCGCCCATGTTCCCCTCCGCCGCCGTGATTTTGAGCCTTCGCTATATGCCAATGGATATTGAAATGCGCGCCAGATTCGCGCCATGGCTCCGTCAAAACGCCGCACCAGACCACCTCTGCCGCAGATATGGCATATTTTTATCATTTATAATCAATATGATAATAAGTTTCGCCATATTTCTTACCGGAAGGTGATTGCCCTTCGTCAGGTTACAGTTATATACACCTAGATATAGCGATGAGCGGGACCCGGGTGCCGTGTTCCGGCTGTGTCCAGCGGACGTCCGCCGTCGGTCGTGTTGCCACGCCTGGGGCCGCCAGTTTCGGCCCGCAGCCTTTATCTGTGGGATTTTCCATGCGCAGGATTGCTCTTCGCGCGACGGCATCGTCGCTCGCGCTGCTGGCGGCCGTCTCCGCCGCCGAGGCCCAGCAGGCAGCCAGCACCAGCCCGGCCATCGCGGCCGACACCGCCGCCACGGTGTTCGAACTGGGCCAGATCAACGTGGTGTCTGCCAGCGCCAGCGAGTATTGGGAGACATCCGGAGCCGCCATCTCCGAGGTTACCCTCAGCAATGAGGAAATGTACACCTTCAACCGCAACCGCCTGGACGACGCCTTGACCTTGGCGCCCGGCGTGGCGGTCTCCTCCGGCGGGGCCCGCAACGAGCCGACGGTCTCCGTGCGCGGCTTCAATCTGTGGCAGGTGCCGGTCTCCATCGACGGCGTGCGGGTTTACCTGCCGTACGACAACCGCCTGGATATCAGCCGCTTCGTCACCCCGGACCTGTCCGAAGTGCAGGTGCAGGAAGGCTATGTCTCGATCCTGAACGGCCCCGGCGGCATGGGCGGCGCCATCAACCTCGTCACCCGCAAACCCACCCGCGCGGTGGAAGGCGAGGTGCGGGCCGGCGTCGGCCTCGGCAACACCGGCACCTATACCGATTTCAACAGCACCTTCTCGCTGGGCACCCGGCAGGAGGGCTATTACCTGCAGGCGACCGGCGCCTTCGCCGATTCCGACGGCTTCTTCCTGCCCAGCGGCTTCACCCCGCTCAACCCCTGGGCCGAGGACGGCGGCCGGCGCGATCACTCCGAATCCCAGGACTGGCGCATCAACCTCAAGGCCGGCTTCACCCCCAACGCCACCGACGAATATACTCTGAACTACACCGTGCAGCAGGGGGAGAAGGGCACCCCCTACGACATCTGGCACAATGTGCGCACCCCCGACGGCTGGAAGGGCTGGGCCGACGCCAACCAGGGCCGCAACTGGACCTGGCCGCAGTGGAACTGGCAGACCCTCTATTTCCTGTCGAAGACCGCTATCGGCGACAAGACCTATCTCAATACCCGCTTTTACAACACCTGGTTCGACAACACCCTTGCCGCCTACGACAACACCGCCTTCCAGACACAATATCAGCGCGGCTTCAACTCCTATTACAATGATGAGAGCTTCGGCACCGACCTGGAGCTGGTGCACGAACTCCACCCCCAGGACACCATAAAGGGCGTCTTCACCTATCGCCGCGACAGCCACGCCGCGCAGAACGAGAACACGCCCGGCTTCGGCACCACGGTTTGGGACCCCACCATCAAGCAGTCGGAAGCGGTTCTGTCCTTCGGCGTCGAGAACACCGTTCACTTCACCAAGAACTTCGACTTCGTCGCCGGTGTCAGCTACAATTACCGCAACCTGCTTCTGGCCGAAGACTATGGAAACATCAACGGCAGCGGCAGCCAGCTCTACAGCCACCCCCTGACCACCGACGACACCCTCGACTGGCAGTTCGCCGGCATCTATCGCTACAGCGACACCGGCCAGGTGAACGCCTCGGTGTCGAGCCGCACCCGCTTCCCCACCCTGTTCGAACGCTTCAGCTCCCGGTTCGGCTCCGCCGTCGCCAACCCCACCCTGCAGGCCGAGCGCGCCACCAATTACGAGCTGGCCTGGCGCGACACCTTCAACAAGACCCTGGCGCTGGGCGCCTCGGTGTTCTTCAACCAGGTCACCAACCTCATCCAGAGCGTCGACACCGACGTCTGGAGCGTGGCCAACGACACCTGGATCACCCAGAACCAGAACGTCGGCACCAGCAACAACACCGGCTTCATCCTGAAGGCCGAGTGGCAGGCCACCGAAACCCTGATCCTGGGCGGCAACTACACCTATATTCACATCGACCTGAACTCACCCATCATCGACATCGAGCCCCTGGGCACGCCGGAGCAATATGCCTTCCTCTACGCCAAGTGGAAGGCGTGGCAGAACCTGACCCTGATCCCCTCCGCCACCTTCTCCGCCTCGCGCTGGACCAATCCATCCTTCGGTTCGCTCAGCTATGTGCGCACCGCCGGCTACGGCCTCGCCAACCTCACGGCCGAATACCAGTTCAATCCCCAGACCACCTTCTCGGCCGGGGTGCAGAACATCTTCGACACCCAGTACGAGACCGAGTGGCTCTATCCGCAGGCCGGCCGCAACTACTTCATCAACGGCCGCGTGGTGTTCTAAACTGCCGCGGATCAGCGGTAGAACAGGCCCACCCGGTCGCCGTCCACGTCCATCACCGCGATGTCCATGTCGTAGATGGCGCGCAGCACCTCGGGGCGCATCAGCGCGGCGGGCGGGCCCTGGAACGCCAGGCGCCCGTCCTTCATGGCGACGATGCGGTCGGCGTGGCAGGAGGCGAAGTTGATGTCGTGGAGCACCACCACCACCGTCTTGCCCAGCTCGTCGGCGGCCCGGCGCAACAGGCGCATGGTGGCGGCGGCATGCTTCATGTCGAGATTGTTCAGCGGCTCGTCCAGCAGCACATAGTCCGTATCCTGGGCCAGCACCATGGCGATGAAGGCCCGCTGGCGCTGGCCGCCGGACAATTCGTCCAGGAAACGGTCGCGCAGCGCGACGAGATCCACATAGCCGATGGCCCGCTCGATCATCTCCCGGTCGGCGCCGGTGAGGCGGCCGCCGGAATGGGGAAAGCGGCCGAACGCCACCAGCTCCGCCACCGTCAGGCGCGGCGTCACCGCATTGGCCTGCCGCAGGATCGCGAGGCGGCGCGCCAGGGCCGCGCCCGGCAGGGTGGCGACATCCTCCCCATCAAGGGTGACGCGCCCGCCGCTCGCCGGCATCAGCCGCGCGACGATGGAAAGCAGGGTGGACTTGCCGGCCCCGTTCGGCCCCACCAGGGCGGTCAAGCCCCCCGGCGGCAGCGACAGCGACACCTGGTCGAGCACCCGCGCGGCGCCATAGGACTTGGAGAGGGTGTGGATCTCGATCACGTGCGGTCCCTCCGCAGCAGCAGCGCGATGAACACGAGCCCGCCCACGAACTCGATCACCACGCTCAGGGTGGCGCCAAGGTTCAGCAGGCGCTCAAGCACCATCTGCCCGCCGGCGAGGCAGATCACCGCCAGCAGCACCGCCGCCGGCAGGGTGTAGCGGTGCCGGTCGGTGCCCACCAGGTGATAGGCGAGATTGGCCACCAGCAGGCCGAAGAACAGCACCGGCCCCACCAGCGCCGTGGAGACCGACACCAGCACCGCCACCAGCGCCATCAGCAGCGCCACCACCCGGCGATAGTTCACCCCAAGGTTGATGGCCGTCTCCCGCCCCA
Source organism: Xanthobacter cornucopiae (assembly GCF_043195065.2). Classification (NCBI taxonomy): domain Bacteria; kingdom Pseudomonadati; phylum Pseudomonadota; class Alphaproteobacteria; order Hyphomicrobiales; family Xanthobacteraceae; genus Xanthobacter; species Xanthobacter cornucopiae. The sequence continues at coordinate 4,649,418 of NZ_CM195531.1, read as the reverse complement.
GGGACAGCACATCCAGGGTGGGCGACAGGTGGAAGGCGAGCCCGCTCGCCACCACGATCACCACCACCGCCAGCGGCAGCAGGGTGGTATCCACGGCGTTGAACTGGGCAAACAACAGCCCCTGCAGGACGGCGAAGGCATTGGGGTCCAGGATACGTTGCAGCAGGCCGGCGAGCGAGCGGCAGAGCACCCCGAACACCACGCCGGTGAGCAGCAGCAGATGCAGGCTGTTGCGCCCGTCGGCGAACAGCAGGCGGAACAGGGCGAGCGCCGCCGCCACCATCACCAGCGCCTCCACCAGGAAGCGCCCGCGCGGGTCGAAGGCCAGCACCGCCTGGGCCCCCAGCGCGAACACCAGCAGCGTCTTGAACACCACGAACAGGGCATCGAAGCCCATCACCGCCGGGGTGAGGATGCGGTTCTGGGTCAGCGTCTGGAACACCACGGTGGAGACCGCCACCGCGGTGCCCACCATCACCAGCCCGGCGAGCTTGGTGCCCCGGAAGCCGAGCACGAAGCCCCAGTTGCCGCGCACCCCCACGGTCAGGAAGGCCAGCATGGACAGCAGGGCGAGGCCCGCGAGCACCAGCAGCACCCGCGCCGGCCGCCGGGAGAGGAGATTAGCCAAGCCGATAGCGCCGCCCGAGCAGAAGAAAGAGGAAGCCGGCGGCGCCCAGCACGCCCGCCACCGTGCCCACCGGGATCTCATAGGGAAAGCGGATGAGGCGTCCGACGATGTCGCAGCCCAGCAGGAACACCGCCCCGGACACGGCAATCCACGGCAGGGTCCGGCGCAGGTTGTCGCCCAGCACCAGCGCCACCACGTTGGCGACGATGAGGCCCAGGAACGGCACCGTGCCCGCCGTCACCACGCACGCCGCCGTCACCAGCGAGACCACGACGAGCCCCAGCGCCACCACCCGGCCATAGTCGAGCCCGAGATTGGTGGCGAAGGCATCGCCCAGGCCCGCCACGGTGAAGCGGTCCGCCGCCAGATAGGCCACCAGCGCCAGCGGCACGGCGATCCACAGCAGTTCATACCGCCCGCGCAGCACGCCGGAGAAGTCACCCGTGGTCCAGGCCGCCAGCGCCTGCAGCAGGTCGAAGCGATAGGCGAGGAAGGTGGAGGCGGATTCGATCACCCCGCCGAGGATCAGCCCCACCAGCGGCACGATGAGGGTGGTGCGAAACGCCAGCCGCTCGACGATGCGCAGGAACAGGAAGGTGCCGGCCAGGGCGAACAGGGCCGCCACCAGCATCTTCGCCAGCATCGGCAGTTCGGGCGCCAGCAGCATCACGGTGACCAGCCCCAGCCGCGCCGCCTCGGCGGTGCCGGCGGTGGTGGGCTCCACGAAGCGGTTGCGGAACAGCATCTGCATGATGACCGCGGCGACCCCCATGGAGAGGCCGGCGAACACCAGGGCCAGCGTGCGCGGCAGCCGGCTGGCCAGCAGCAGCAGCAGCCCATCCCCCTCCGCCCCCGGCCGCAGGGCCGAGAGGCGCAGGTCGCCGACACCGATGAACAGGCTCGCCACCGCCAGCGCCAGCAGCAGGGCAAGCGCGGCGGCGAACGCCACGGGCCCGGCGCGCCGCCGGACCGGCGCGGACGCGCTCATTTCCCGGCCCCACCCTTCGCCTGACCCTCCAGCGCGTCGGCGAGGCTTTCCGTGATCTCCACCGTGGCCCGTCCGCCACCGCCCGCCACATACCAGCGCGCCGCATCCAGATAGACGATGCGGTCGGTCCGGGCAGCCTGAGTGGCGGCGACGATGTCGTTGTCCAGCACCGTCCGGGCGGCGACGGCGGCGCGGCCAATGGCGGCGTCGCGGTCGAGCACCAGCAGCCAGGCGGGATTGGCCTTCAGAATGTATTCAAAGGAGATCACGTCGCCGTGCGTGTCGCCCTCCTTGCCGGCCGCCACCGGCGCGAGGCCGAGGTCGCCATAGATCCAGCCGAAGCGCGAGCCGGCGCCATAAGCCGACAGCTTGCCGCCGGCGACCATGATCATGAGCACGCGCCCGGCATCCGGCGCCGCCGCCTTCACCCGCGCCCGGGCGGCGTCGAGCCGCGCCGTCAGGGCCTGCGCCGGCTCGGCCTTGTCGAACAGCCGGCCCAGGGTCTCCACATTGGCCCGGGTTCTGTCCAGGAAGTGGCCGGAATCGACGGTGAGGTCGATGGTGGGGGCGATCTTCGCCAGCTCGGCATATTTGGCCGCCGAACGGCCGCCGATGATGATGAGGTCCGGCGCCGCCGCCGCCACCGCCTCGTAATCCGGCTCGAACAGGGTGCCGACCTTCAGGTAGCGGTCGTCGCGATACTTGGCGAGGAAGTCCGGCAGGTTCGCGCCCGGCACGCCGAGCACCTCCACCCCCAGCGCGTCCAGGGTGTCGAGCGCGGCGGGGTCGAACACCACCACCCGCTTCGGCGGCTCGGCGAGCACCGTCTCGCCCCGGGCGTGCTGCACGGCGACAGGTGCGGCCAGGGCCGGCGCCGCGGACAGCGCCAAAACCGCCGCCAGCAGCACCGCCAAGGACACCGTCAGGAGCGCGAGTACCACCCGCGCCAAGGGGCGCCGCCGGGTCCCGCGCGCACTCGCGCCCGTCCAGACGACGGCGTCGCGGAGGCGCCGCGATCCGGGGGCGGCGGACGGAGGGGCAACCGAGACCGCAGAATAATTCAAATTAGAATAAATAAAAATAGCGCTCATATCGACTCTTCAACCCAATGAATGCAGCTCTCCGCGAACCATATAAATGTTCTGCATCCGATCTGCATTCATACTGTCATCTTACAACGCGCGCATGGCGTCAAGATCGGGCGACAAATGTACCGCATGGGGTCGAATACAGTGGATGACGCAACCCTTCCCCAGGGGATGCCCCATCGTCGACGAACCGCCTCGGTCGATGGACACGCGCGGCGGGCAGGCGGCCACCGGGTGGCGAAGGCGGACTGCGGGCCGGCGCACGGCGGCCGCGCCCATTCCCAGACACCGCCCCTGTCCGCCGCCTTGCCCATTCCTCCCCCCGCGCCCGGCGCGGCGGGCACACCAACGACGGCCACGCGGCCGGCCTGCCGTGTGGCCAAAGCCGTGCAGCCAAGGACGTGCAGCCAAGGACGTGCAGCCAAGGACGTGCAGCCAAGGACGTGCAGCCAAGGACGTGCAGCCACGGGCGCGCCGGCGCACCCGTGGCTGGCTTCAGCGCCGCACGCCGGATTTCAACACCTCCAGCTCGGCACGGGCCCAGTGCTCGCGGTCCTTGCCGTCCGGACATCCCTCCTCGCGCCAGATGGCGCGGGCGCGCCGGCGGATCTGGTCGCGCTCATGGAACGAAAGGCCATCGGCCGCCACCGGCGGGGGCGGACCGGCCTGCGGACCCTGGGTCTCAACGGCGTCGTTCATGCGCATCCTCCTCTCGCGCGCCCCGGCTGCCGGATCATGGCGCGAACCGCCTGCGGCGGCCGAGGCTCCACCCCCCTGAAACGACCGGACCCGGCCACCGGTTCCCAGCCGCCGTTCCCTCTACGCGCGCGCGGCGCTATGGGAAGGCGAAACGACAGGAGACGGCGGTGTCAGCGGTGAATCTTCCCTCCTTGGCCACCCTCCCCGAACAGGCGCGCGGGCTGCTGGCCCGCCTTGGCGTGCCGGCCACCCGCCTTGCCGGCGCGCGGGTCGCGCGCACGCCGCTGACCGGGGAAACCCTGGCCCATGTGGCCGAGGACGGGCCCGAGCAGGTGGAAGCGACGGTGACGCGCGCGGAGGCGGCGTTCCGCCACTGGCGCACAGTGCCGGCGCCGCGTCGGGGCGAACTGGTGCGCCTGTTCGGCGCGGAGCTGCGCGCCGCCAAGGCGGACCTGGCGCGGCTGGTCTGCCTGGAGGCCGGCAAGATCGCCTCCGAGGGCGCCGGCGAAGTGCAGGAGATGATCGACATCTGCGATTTCGCCACCGGCCTGTCACGCCAATTGCACGGCCTCACCATCGCCACCGAGCGCCCCGAGCACCGCATGATGGAGACCTGGCATCCGCTGGGGGTGGTGGGCGTCATCTCCGCCTTCAACTTCCCGGTGGCGGTGTGGGCGTGGAATGCCGCGCTGGCGCTGGTGTGCGGCAATGCGGTGGTGTGGAAGCCCTCGGAGAAGACCCCGCTCACGGCGCTGGCGGTGGACGCGGTGTTCGCCCGCGCGGCCGAACGCTTCGGCGACGCGCCCGAAGGCCTCGCCACCGTGCTGCTGGGCGGGCGCGAGGTGGGCGAGGCGCTGGTGGACGATCCGCGCGTGCCGCTGGTGTCCGCCACCGGCTCCACCACCATGGGCCGGGAGGTGGCGCCGCGCCTGGCCCAGCGCTTCGCCCGGGCGATCCTGGAACTGGGCGGCAACAACGCCGCCATCGTCGCCCCCTCCGCCGACCTCGACCTGACGGTGCGGGCGGTGGCCTTCGCCGCCATGGGCACCGCCGGCCAGCGCTGCACCAGCCTGCGCCGCCTGATCGTGCACGAGGACATCTATCCCGACCTGCTGGCCCGCCTGGAGCGCGCCTACGGCTCGGTGCCCGTGGGCGACCCGCTGACAGCCGGCACCCTGGTGGGGCCCCTCATCGACGCCGCCGCCTTCGACGCCATGCAGGTGGCGCTGGAGGCGGCGCGCGCCGCCGGCGGGCGCGTCATCGGCGGCGCGCGGGTGGGCACGACCGCCCTGCCGGACGCCTTCTATGCCCGCCCGGCCCTGGTGGAGATGCCGGGCCAGACCGACACGGTGGCCGCCGAGACCTTCGCCCCGGTGCTCTACCTGCTGCGCTATCGCGACCTTGATGCCGCCATCGCCCTCAACAACGCAGTCAGCCAGGGGCTCGCCTCGTCCATCTTCACCACCGACCTGCGGGAGGCCGAGCGCTTCCTGTCGGCCACCGGCTCCGACTGCGGCATCGCCAATGTGAACATCGGCCCCTCGGGCGCGGAGATCGGCGGCGCGTTCGGCGGCGAGAAGGAGACCGGCGGCGGGCGCGAAGCCGGCTCCGATGCCTGGAAGGCCTACATGCGGCGCGCCACCAACACCCTCAATTACGGCCGCGCCCTGCCGCTCGCCCAAGGGGTGTCGTTCGACATCGCGTGATCCACAGCGGAGCCCCACAGACGTGGGAATACGGATTCAACCGCCCCCACATTTGCTCTACCGTCGCGTCACGTTGGCGGACAGGAGCCGAATCACCCGCGCGTCCCTGCGGGCGCCGCCGCTCCCGCCCCACCACCGCGCACCAGCAGGAAAGGCAGGTTCATGCTGCATCCCAAGGGCCTGTTCTTGACGGTGGCGGCGCTATCCGTCACGGCGCTGGTGGCGGGCGCCGGCGCGCCGCGCGCGCTCGCCGCCCCGCCCGCATCCCAGCCCACGTCGCCCGCCGCGCCCCTCCCCCTGGAAGATCGCGCGGCGACCACCATCGATCCCGCCGCCGTCGCCGCCCTGACCCGCATGGGCGAGACGCTCGCCGCCCTGAACAGCTTCGAGCTGACCGCCCGGACCACCGTCGAGGTCACGCTCAAGGACGAGCATCAGGTTCAGATCGGAGGCGTGGTCCACTATTGGGTGAAGCGGCCGGACCGGGTGCGCATCGACAGCGAGACCGACACGCTCTCCCGGCAATATTTCTTCGACGGCAAGACCTTCACCCTGGTGGCGCCGAACGACCGCTACTTCGCCCAGACCGAAGGCCGCGGCACCATCCGCGACACCCTGGCCTTCGCCGCCCAGGCGCTCGACATCGAGGTGCCCCTCGCCGACCTGTTCGACTGGGGCACGGCGGAAGCCCCGCTGAAGCAGTTCGAGCGCGGCTTCTATGTCGGCACGGCCAAGATCGACGGCACCACCACCGAGCATTATGCCCTGATCGGCAAGGACTTCGATTTCGAGATCTGGATTCAGCAAGGCGACGTGCCGCTGCCGTTGAAGCTGTCCCTCGTGGACCACCGCGCCGCCGCCGGCCCGCGCTTCACCGCCACCCTGAGCTGGCGGCCCGATGCCGCCATTCCCGACGACATCTTCACCTTCGTCCCCAGCAAGGACGTGGCGCGGATCCGGTTCGCCAAGCCCGCTTCGACACCCGGGTCCATCCCCCCTGTCCCCCCCGCACCCGCGTCGAAGGGAGCCCAATGATGCCGCGTCACCCGGTCGAGCGCCCCCGGCCCATGCCCGCCGCGGCGGCGCACGCCGACGCCACGCACGATGCACCGCGCGGCGTCCTGCGCACCCTGAGGCGCACCTCCGCCGCCGGCGCCGCCCTGCTCGCCCTCGTGCTGCAACCGGCGAGCGCCGTTGGCTTTGGCTTCCACGGCGGCGGCATGCCCCACGGCGGCTTTGGCGGCGGCTTCGCCCATGGCGGCTTCGACATGGCGGCGCCGCGCTACAACACCGCACCCCATTTCAACGCCAACCCCGCGTTCAACCGCCCCATCCCACCGGGACATGCATTCGGCCTCTCCCCCGGACATGCCTTCGGCCTCCCGCCCGGACCCGTGCCGGGGCCCCACCCCTATCCGCCAGGACCCGGCCCCTTTCCGCCAGGACCGCACCCCTATCCGCCGGGGCCGCACCCCTATCCGCCCGGACCACACCCATTTCCGCCCGGACCGCACCCCTATCCACCGGGGCCGCACCCCTATCCGCCCGGACCACACCCCTATCCACCGGGGCCGCACCCCTATCCGCCCGGACCACACCCATTTCCGCCCGGACCGCACCCCTATCCGCCGGGGCCAGCGCCCTATCCGCCCTACCACCCCGGCTATTGGCCCGGCCCCTATTATCCCGGCGGCTGGTGGGGCGGGACGCCGGTGGGCGTCGCCGCCGGGGCTGCCATCACCGCCGCCGTCATCGGCTCGCTCGTCTATTCGCTGCCGGACAATTGCCAGCAGGTGATCGTTACCGGTGTCGTCTATCAGAACTGCGGACCGAACTGGTACCTGCCGCAGTTCACGGGCGGCCATGTGGTCTATGAGGTGGTGACCAGCCCCTACTGACGCCGAAGGCCCGTGAGCCGCGCTCACGGGCCCGTTCCGAAGCCCTCCGGGTGAGCGAGCGAAACAGGCTTGGCACCGGACGAAGCGCCAGACCGGATGCCACGGGACACGCGCTGGCGGCGCCCCAAGCACCGCCAGACCGCGCTCCGGCCCCGCAAGGCCACAGCGTTCACGTGCTGGCGACACCAAGGACAGCACGGTCGGGCGCGCCACGGGTCATCGGCGGTCACGGCTGGCGAAGTCAGGACCGGGCCGGGACAGGACCGCGACAGCAGACGAGACCAGCCCGGCCACGGCAGCGCCCGCCGCGCGCCGCAGCCGATGGCAGGGACGGGCGGAGGCCGAGGGACGCCCCACCCCGACGCCCCACCCCGACGCCCACACCACCGACGCCGAACGGACATCACGCCGCCGGTTCGCCGCTGCAGCCACCCCCGACCGCGCCGCGCCAGTAGCCCCGCCGCCTCAGGACGGCAGCAGGCCGCGCACCAGCAAATCGTGATAGTCCTGCGCCACCTGCTCGGCCGACTGGCCACGCCCCGGCTTGAACCAGCGCACCATCCAGCTCAGCAGCGACAGCACCGCGCGGCCGGCCATGGCTGCTCCCACCGGCCGGAACGAGCCATCCGCCACGCCATCGGCGATGATCTGCCGCAACAGGCCCTCATGGGCATCGCGCAGGGCCAAAGCGTCGTCTTTCAGCTCGCTGTTGGCCATGCCGGAGAAGCCCACCAGCATGGTGCCGAAGCAATCGTAATTGTCGGCCAGGAAGCGCGCGTGCGCCATCATGTATTGGCGCAGCTGCTCCACGGGAGGATCCTCCCGGTTCACCGCCGCCGCCGCCGTCTCATAAAGGCCGGTGAGGGTGAAGATGATGATGGCGTCGTAAATCTCCTGCTTGGAGGAGAAGTAGTTATAGATGGCGCCCTTGGAATAGTTCATGGCGCGCGCCAGCTCGGCCAGGGAGCCGGAGGCGAAGCCCTTCTCGGCGAACAGGCGCGCCGCCTGCTGAAGAATCTCGGCGCGCGGATCGTCCAGCAGCGGTGGCCGCCCCAGGGGACGGGTCGGCGAGCGGGCTGGCGGACGGTCCAGCGGACCCGGAGCCACCGGCGCCTTTCCCGGCACAGGATCGCCCGGCCCCGGCTTCGGCGCAATGGACCGCGCCGGCTCCGATTTGCCGCGCTCCAATTTGCCACGCCTCGATTTCGCGGACTCCAGCGCGGCCGGCTCCGGCGGAGCGGACATCGCCGATGCCGTCTCGGCCGCCAGCGGACGCGCCGCTCCGCCGGACGCGGCGGCGCGCCGGGTGCGGCCGGCCACCGGCTTCTGCTCCTTGTCGCCCACCCGGTTTCTCCCCCTTCGCGCGCCCCGTCCAGGCGCCCCGTCTTGCGCGTGACCGCGCGGCACGTCGATTCGCGCCGGCCCGAGGCCGTCTTAGAGCCCGGCGCCGGCCGGCGAAACCCGCCCCGCCCGGCTCCGGCGCCAACGCCACGCCACAAAACGCGCAACGCCTCTTGACCGTCGCCGCAGCATTATATACCGACTGGTCGGAAAGTAAATCACAGCCACCATCCACCCCTAGGAGGCACGCCCATGTCCGCGTCATCTGCCAAAGGCTCCGCGAAGCCGGTGTTCGACTGGACCGACCCGTTCAATTTCGAGAGCCAGCTCACCGAGGAAGAGCGGCTGGTGCGCGACACCGCCCGCGACTATGCCCAGGACAAGCTGTTGCCGCGCGTGACCTCCGCCTATCTCGACGAGCGGTTCGACCGCGAGATCATGAACGAGATGGGCGAACTCGGCCTGCTCGGCCCCACCATCCCGGCGGAATACGGCGGCGCCGGCCTCAATTACGTGTCCTATGGCCTCGCCGCCCGCGAGGTGGAGCGGGTGGACAGCGGCTATCGCTCGGCCATGAGCGTCCAGTCGTCGCTGGTGATGCACCCCATCTACGCCTATGGCACCGAGGAGCAGCGCAAGAAGTACCTGCCCAAGCTCGCCACCGGCGAATGGGTGGGCTGCTTCGGCCTGACCGAACCCGATGCCGGCTCCGACCCGGCCGGCATGCGCACCCGCGCCGAGAAGATCGACGGCGGCTACCGCCTCAAGGGCGCCAAGATGTGGATCACCAATTCGCCCATCTCCGACCTGGCGGTGGTGTGGGCGAAGTCGGCGGCCCATGACGGCGCCATCAAGGGCTTCGTGGTGGAGCGTGGCACCAAGGGCTTCACCACCCCGAAGATCGAGGGCAAGCTGTCGCTGCGCGCCTCCATCACCGGCGAGATCGTGCTCGACGACGTGGAGATCCCGGAGGAGAACCTGCTCCCCAACGTGTCCGGCCTCGCCGGCCCGTTCGGCTGCCTCAACCGCGCGCGCTACGGCATCGGCTGGGGTGTGATCGGCGCGGCAGAGGCCTGCCTCGCCCAGTCCCGCCAGTACACGCTGGACCGCAAGCAGTTCGGCCGCCCGCTGGCCAACACCCAGCTGGTTCAGCTGAAGCTGGCCAACATGGCGACCGAGATCGCCCTCGGCCTGCAACTGGCCCTGCGCGCCGGCCACCTGCTGGACGCCGGCCAGCTGCCGGTGGAAAGCATCTCCTTCCTGAAGCGCAACAATTGCGGCAAGGCGCTGGACATCGCCCGGGTCGCCCGCGACATGCACGGCGGCAACGGCATCTCCGCCGAGTTCCATGTGATCCGCCACGCGGCGAACCTGGAAACCGTGAACACCTACGAGGGCACCCACGACATCCACGCCCTCATCATCGGCCGCGCCATCACCGGCCTCCAGGCGTTCTTCTGAGCCGCCTGCCGTGCGTGGCGCCCAGCGCGCCACGCATCGTATTACGTAACGTCATCAACACCCTGAAGTTGCAGCACAATAGCCCCCCACATAAGGTGCGCGCGCAAAGGGAAGCTCTCTTCCCTTAGGTCAGGGAGATATGACATGGGCGTGCAAGCGACCGGGAGTCCGGTGACACGCGTGAACACCGCGACGATACGCCATCAAACCGATGCGCAGGTCACCGCTCTCGACGACGGTGGATGGGTGGTCGCCTGGGTCTCTTCGGCCACCGATAAAATAGCCTCCGGCATCGTTCAGCAGCGCTATTCGGCAAGCGGCAGCGCAGTGGGCAGCCAGCAGCGCGTCACGACCAGCATGACGCGCAACGACACCGAGCCCACCATCACCGGCCTCGCCGATGGCGGATGGCTGCTGACGTGGCGGGCCCAGGACAAGACCTTGAAGGACCTCGGCCTCTACCAGAGGCGCTATGATGCCACCGGCGCCGCCATCGGCCCCGAGGCGCGCGTCACCGGCAGCGCCCAGCAGCCGCAGACCGATGCCTCCGTCACCGCGCTCGGCGATGGCGGATGGGTGGTGACATGGCAGACCCAGACCAGCCACGGGCAAAATCAGGTGGTCCAGCAGCGCTATGATGACCAGGGCCAGCGCGTGGGCCAGCAGACGCAGGTGGGAAGCCCCGGCTCCGAGCCGTCCACCCCGTCCGTGACGGCGCTGCCCGACGGCGGATGGGTCGTGAGCTGGCAAAGACGGTTCCCCAACGACTTCGCCTCGACCCTCCTGCAGCAGCGTTATGACGCGGACGGCAAGCCCCAGGGACCTGAGACCAGCATCAGCGACTATGCCCCGCAGAGTGTCCCCAGCTTCTACGATCCCGTGCTCTCCGCAGCCCCGCTGGCCTCGCTCGCCGATGGCGGATGGGTCGTGGCATCCACCATCACTGACAGCCTGCAGCGGACCCAGGTCACGGTGCTCACGCATTTCGATGCAAGTGGCATGATCGTTCAGTCTGGCGCCTCGGATGTGAGAGACATCCAGGGCAGCGCCGTCGAGCCCACCGCGACGCCCGCCGTCACCGCGCTCAGCGACGGCGGCTGGGTGCTCACCTGGAGCACCAGGACTGCCGACGGATATGAAGCCCGGATCTTCCAGACCCGGTTCGACGCGCGCGGCGTCCTGGTCGGCCCGCGCGTGGAGGTCGCCTCCCTCGCCGACGGCAATCAGCTCCAACCCTCGGTCACGGCCCTTGCCGATGGCGGATGGGTGGTCACCTGGACCGGCTACGGCGGCAGCACCGACGGCGTTGGCATCTACCAGCGCCATTTCGCCGCCGACGTCTACGGCACGGCGCGCGCGGACTCCCTCTCCGGCACCGGATGGGACGAATATCTCGTCGGCTATGGCGGCGACGACCTGATCGACGGTGGCGCCGGGGCCGACATCATGCTCGGCGGCTTCGGCAACGACACCTATGTGGTGGACGACGCCGGCGACGTGGTTCGCGAGCTCGCGAAGCAGGGCACCGACACCGTGCGGGCCTCCGTCTCATTCTCCCTGCGCCGCACCAGCGCCACCGAAAACCTGACCCTCACCGGCGATGACGCCATCGACGGCACCGGCAACGGACTCGCCAACGTCCTCACCGGCAACGCCGCGGCCAATCGGCTGAACGGCGGTGCCGGAAATGACCGGCTCATCGGCGGCCAGGGCGACGATACCCTCATCGGTGGCGACGGCGTGGACGTGTTCGTGTTCACCGACACCGGCGACCGCGATGTCATCAGCGACTTCGACGTCAAGGCGAAGGAGCGCATCGACCTCTCGGGGCTGGATGCGGACGCCACGGCGACGGGGGATCAGGCTTTCGTCTTCATCGGCGGCTCCGCTTTCCACGGCGCCGCCGGCGAGCTGCGCGCCCGCTCGTCCGGCGGAAGCACCACCTTGTATGGCGACACCAACGGTGATTGCGTCGCCGATTTCTCCATCCGCCTTGCCGGCGTTGCCACCATCGGCAACACCAGCATCCTGCTCTAGCCCCCCGCGCCCTCCGCCGGGCGGGCGGGGGACCTCATCCCTCTCCGGACACGCCGTCCCCGGGCAGCGCGTCCGGAGTCCTCCCCATCGGGACTCCGTCCCTCTCCTGGAAGCTGCCATGCCCGCTCCCCTCGCTGGTCTTCGCGTTCTCGAACTCGCCCGCATCCTGGCCGGCCCCTGGTGCGGGCAGATGCTGGCGGACCTCGGCGCCGAGGTCATCAAGGTCGAGCGGCCCGGCGCCGGCGACGACACCCGCACCTGGGGGCCCCCCTTCCTCACCGGCGCCGACGGCGCCGACCTCGGCGCCGCCTATTTTCACGCCACCAACCGCGGCAAGCGCTCGGTGGCCATCGACTTCGAAAGCCCCGAAGGCCAGGCGACCATCCGCGCGCTGGCGGCCCAAAGCGACGTGGTGATCGAGAATTTCAAGCTGGGCGGGCTCAAGAAGTACGGGCTCGACTATGAGAGCCTGAAGGCGGTCAATCCGCGCCTCGTCTATTGCTCCGTCACCGGCTTCGGCCAGGACGGGCCCTATGCGCCGCGCGCCGGCTATGACTTCCTGGTGCAGGGCATGGGCGGCATCATGGACCTCACCGGCGCCCCGGATGGCGAGCCGCAGAAGGTGGGGGTGGCGTTCGCCGACATCTTCACCGGCCTTTATGCCACCATCGGCATCCTGGCCGCCCTGCGCCGGCGCGAGGCCACCGGCGCAGGCGGCCATGTGGACATGGCCCTGCTCGACACCCAGGTGAGCGTGCTCGCCAACCAGGCCATGAACTACCTCGCCTCCGGCAAGGCGCCGAAGCGCATGGGCAACGCCCATCCCAACATCGTGCCCTATCAGGTCTTCCCCTGCGCCGACGGCTATTTCATCGCCGCCGTGGGCAATGACGGCCAGTTCGCCCGCTTCTGCGCCGTGCTGGGCGTACCGGAGCTGGCGGCGGAGCCCGACTTCAAGACCAATCCGCAGCGGGTGGCCCACCGCGCCGCTTTGGTGCCGCAGCTCTCCGCCCTCACCGCCACCTTCAAGCGCGACGACCTGCTCGCCGCGCTGGAGGCGCGCGGCGTGCCGGCCGGCCCCATCAACACCGTGCCGCAGGTGTTCGAGGACCCCCAGGTGATCCATCGCGGCCTCAAGGTCGATCTGCCGGAGGCCGGCGGCGGCACCGTGCCCACGGTGGCGAGCCCCATCGTGCTCGACGGCGAGCGCCAGGTGGCCGCCAGCGCCAGCCCGCGGCTCGGCGCCGATACCGAGGCGGTGCTGGCCCTGCTGAAGGCCGCCTCCGCCTGACCCCAGGCCCGGCCCCGGGACGCGGCGCGCCAGCCGCGCCGACGGCCGGGCCCGCACGACGCCGCGGCCCGCCCCCCGCTACTCCGGCTCGCGTCCCCCCCGGCTCAAGGCGGTCCGCCCGAAACGATCCCGCCCGACGCGCTCCCCCCCCCCGGCGGCCCCCTCGCATCCGGGTTTGACGCGCGGGCCGGGCGCTGGCACATCTCTTGCGATGATCGTGGCCATGCCCAGCCCCCGTCTTCCGGTGCCGACGGCATGAAATTCGACCGCCTGCGGCTGGTCGGCTTCAAGACCTTCGTCGAGCCCACCGAACTGCTCATCGAGCCCGGCCTGACAGGCGTGGTGGGCCCGAACGGCTGCGGCAAGTCGAACCTGGTGGAAGCCATGCGCTGGGTGATGGGCGAAAGCTCGCACAAGGCCATGCGCGCCCAGGACATGGACGACGTGATCTTCTCCGGCACCACCGGCCGGCCCTCGCGCAACACTGCCGAAGTGGCGCTGCACCTTGACAATTCCGACCATACCGCCCCCGCCGCCTTCAACGAGTGGGACCAATTGGAAGTGGTCCGGCGCATCGAGCGCGGCTCCGGCTCCGCCTATCGCATCAACGGCCGCGACGTGCGCGCCCGCGACGTGCACCTGCTGTTCGCGGACGCCTCCACCGGCTCACGCTCCCCGGCCCTGGTGCGCCAGGGGCAGATCGGCGAGATCGTCGGCGCCAAGCCCAACGCGCGCCGCCGCATCCTGGAGGAGGCGGCCGGCGTCGCCGGCCTCCACGCCCGCCGCCACGAGGCGGAAACCCGGCTCAAGGCGGCCGAGCTCAATCTCTCCCGCGTCGAGGACGTCATCACCCAGATGGCCTCCCAGGTGGAGAGCCTGCGCCGCCAGTCGCGCCAGACCGTGCGCTACAAGACGCTGGCCGCCGAGGTGCGCCGCTGCGAGGCGACCTTGATGTGGCTGCGCTGGCGCGAGGTGACGGTCACCCTGGCTGAGGCCGAGCGGGCGCTCGCCGCCACCCAGCGTGACGGGGCGGAGCTGACCCGCGTGCAGGCCGAATCGGCCCGCCTGCAGGCGCTCGCCGCCCATGCCCTGCCGCCGCTCCGCCAGGCCGAGGCGGAAGCCGCCGCCGCTCTGCAGCGCCTGGTCCACGCCCGCAATGCGCTCGACCAGGAGGAGGCCCGCGTCGCCGCCCGCCGCCAGGAGCTGGAGCGCCGCCTGGTGCAGCTTGCCCAGGACCTGGAGCGCGAGACCTCCCTCTCAGCCGATGCCGAGGGCGTGCTGGAGCGGCTCGACGCCGAGCGCGAGGGCCTGTTGGCCGAGCAGGAGGAGGCGGCCGAGCTGGAAGCGATCGCCGCCGACCGCCGCGAGGAGGCCGCCGCCCTGCTGGAGGAGGCGGAGGCCCGGCTTCAGGAGAAGACCGCCCATCTCGCCGACCTCGGCGCCCGCCGCGCCAGCCTGGACCAGAGCCTGCGCGAGATGCGCGACCGCCTGCTGCGCAATGCCGCCGAGCGTGCCTCGGTGGACGCGGAGGAAGGCCGGCTGAATCGGGAAGCCGGCACCGCCGCCCTGGACGACATCCGCCTCAATGCCGAGATCGCCCGCGAGCGCCTCGCCGAGGCCGAGGAGGCCACCCTGGCCGCCGAGGCCGAGCATGCCGCCGCCCGCCGCGCCGTGGAGGCGCTGCGCCCGGCGGCGAACGAGGCGGAGAAGCGCTTCGGCCGGCTGGACGCGGAAGCCCGCACCCTGGCCAAGCTGCTGCACGCCACCGACCATCGCTTTCCCCCGGTCGCCGATCTCGTGACCGTCGCCAAGGGCTACGAGACCGCCCTCGGCGCTGCCCTGGGCGACGACCTCGATCTGCCCGTGGCCGCCGGGGCCCCGGCCCGCTGGGCCGGCAGCGCCGCCGGTCCGGCCGATTCGCCGCTGCCGGCGGGCGCCGAGCCGCTGGCGCTCCATGTCGCCGGCGCCCCCGCTTTGGCCCGCCGGCTGGCCCAGGTCGGCATCGTCGCCCGCGAGGATGGCGCGCGCCTCGCCCTCCTCCTGAAGCCCGGCCAGCGGCTGGTGTCCCGCGCCGGCGACCTGTGGCGCTGGGACGGGATGGTGGCGGCCGCCGACGCGCCCACCGCCGCCGCCCGCCGGCTGGCCGAGCGCAACCGCCTCGCCGATATCGAGGCGGATGCCGCCGCCGCCCGCGCCGCGGTCGAGGAAGCCCGCGCCGCCCTGGACGACCAGGAGGGCCACCTGCGGCTAGCCGCGGCCACCGAGACCCAGGCCCGCGAGGCCCGCCGTGCCGCCCAGCGCGCCGCCGAAACCGCCCGCGCCGTGCTGGAGGCGGCCGAGCGCAAGGCCGCCCAGCACATGGCCCGCCTCGCCGCCATCGCCGAGGCGCGGGCGCGGCTAGCCGCCGCGCGCGGCGAGGCCGAGGCCCAGCTCGCAGACATCCAGGCGCGGCTTGCCGCGCTCGACGCCCCCCAGGTGCTGGAAACGGAGCTGGCCCGCGCCCGCGCCGACGCCGGCGAGCGCCGCGCCGCCCTCGCCGAGGCCCGCGCCGCCGTGGAGGCGCTGCGCCGCGACGCCGCCGCGCGCCTCAAGCGGCTGGACGCCATCGCCAGCGAACGCCGGTCCTGGCAGCAGCGTGCCGGCGGCGCCGGCGAGCGCCTCGCCGCCATCAGCGCCCGCGCCGAGGAGGCCCAGACGGAGCTGGTGGAGATTGAGGAGGCCCCCTCCGACCTCATCCGCCAGCGCCGCGCCCTGATGCAGGCCCTCGAAGCCGCCGAGGCGGCCCGCCGCGCCACCGCCGACCAGCTCGCCGAGGGCGAGGCGGCGCAATCCGCCGCCGACAGGGCGGCCCGCGAATCGCTGGACGCCCTCTCCCAGGGCCGGGCCGATGCCGCCCGCGCCGAGGCCCGACTGGAGGCCGCCCGCCAGCGCCGCGACGATGTGCAGCGGGAGATCCTCGAAGCCCTGGACGGCCCCCCGGAAACCGCCCGCGCCCAGGCCGGCCTGACCGACGACGAGAACCTGCCCGAAGCGGACGCCGTGGAGGCGGTGCTGGACCGGGCGCGGCGCGACCGCGACCGGCTCGGCGCCGTCAACCTGCGGGCCGACGTGGAGCTGGCGGAGGCCGAGGAGCGCCACACCTCCCTCGTCACCGAGCGCGACGACCTGATCGAAGCCATCAAGCGCCTGCGCGGGGCCATCTCCAGCCTCAACCGGGAAGCCCGCGAGCGGCTCCAGGCTTCGTTCGTGGTGGTCAATGCCCACTTCAAGTCGCTGTTCGACACGCTGTTCGGCGGCGGCGAGGCCGATCTGGTGCTGACCGATGCCGAGGACCCGCTGGAAGCCGGCCTCGACATCATCGCCCGCCCGCCGGGCAAGAAGCCGCAGACCCTGTCGCTGCTCTCCGGCGGCGAGCAGGCGCTCACCGCCATGGCCCTGATCTTCGCCGTGTTCCTCACCAACCCGGCGCCCATCTGCGTGCTGGACGAGGTGGACGCACCCCTGGACGACGCCAATGTGGAGCGCTTCTGCGCCCTGCTCGAGGAAATGACGCGCCGCACCGACACGCGCTTCCTCACCATCACCCACAATCCCATCACCATGGCGCACCAGAATCGCCTGTTCGGCGTGACCATGGCCGAGCGCGGCATCTCGCGGCTGGTGTCGGTGGACCTGCAAGGCGCCGAGCGCCTGCGGGAAGCCGTCTGAGGGCGCCGGCACCCCGTCCTGGCACCACCCGGTGGCGCATAAAAAGGCAGATCGCGCCTCCTGCCTGTTGCCGCGACGTCGCAGGGCCGGACAAAGGCACCTTCCACGTTGTCGCAGCCACATTTTTCTGTCTTATTTTCATATACTTAAGTAAAATCGCGTGCGCCTTGACACCCAATTTTGACACAACTATGGTGCGGCCCGGTTTCGAGGGGCTGGCATCCGCTTCGCCCCGAAGCCGGGGTTTGCACCATGACCGAGCCTGAATCTTCTCCCCAAGGAGAGCGACACGGCGCTGCGGACAAGGCGCAGGCGACCCGGCCTGACGACACCGAGCTCAGCGCACGGCTTGAGCGGCTCAACAGCTCGTTGGGTCAGGTTCGATCCAAGGACGAGGCTCCCGCCGTCAAGGGCGTGGGGGACACCTCTTCCCGATCGGGCGTCGCTCTGGCCTTCCGCCTGGGTGCGGAATTCGTCTCCGGCGTGCTGGTGGGTTCCGCGATCGGCTACGGGGTCGACCGGTTTCTGGCGATCACGCCCTGGGGCCTGATCGTCTTTACCCTGATCGGCTTTGCCGCCGGGGTGGTGAACATGATGCGCGCGGCCGGCGAAGGCCCCTCGCGCAAGCGGCCCAAATCCTGAGCGCCCCCGCGGCAGATCGGATCGGGCTGGCGGCGGCCGCGCACGCGGGGGCGCCGGGGTTTGAGGGCGGCTTCGGCCGCGAGGTCTGAACAAGGCGGCGTTCGCCGCGCGAAGATGTTCACGGCGCCACCGCCATGCGATCTCGGATCGCGGCGCGCGCCGAAGGGTCAACGGGAGCGGCGGCGACGCCGCACGGCAGAAATCGCGACGGTGACGTCGCAGGCAGGCAGGGGGCGCGTTCGGATGACCGTCGATCCGATTCATCAATTCCAGGTCAAGCGCTTTGTCGACCTGCTGAACGTCAGCGGCGTGCAATTCTCCTTCACCAATGCCGCCGTATTCATGTTCGGCATCGTCGCCATCATCTTCTTTTTCCTCACTTATGCCACCCGTGGCCGCACGCTGGTTCCCGGCCGCGCCCAGTCGGTGGCCGAGATGAGCTACGAATTCATCGCCAAGATGGTTCGCGACTCGGCCGGCAACCAGGGCATGGTGTTCTTCCCCTTCGTGTTCACCCTGTTCACCTTCGTGCTGGTGGCGAACGTGGTGGGCCTCATTCCCTACACCTTCACCGTCACCGCCCACCTGATCGTCACCGCCGCCCTGGCGCTGCTGGTGATCGGCACCGTCATCGTCTACGGCTTCGTGAAGCACGGCACCCACTTCCTGCACCTGTTCGTGCCGTCGGGCGTGCCCGCCTTCCTGCTGCCGTTCCTGGTGGTGATCGAGGTGGTGTCCTTCCTCTCCCGGCCCATCAGCCTGTCGCTGCGTCTGTTCGCCAACATGCTGGCCGGCCACATCGCCCTCAAGGTGTTCGCCTTCTTCGTGGTGGGCTTGGCCTCGGCCGGCGTCGTCGGCTGGTTCGGCGCCACCCTGCCCTTCTTCATGATCGTGGCGCTCACCGCGCTCGAGCTTCTGGTGGCCGTGCTGCAAGCCTACGTGTTCGCGGTGCTCACCTCCATCTACCTCAACGACGCCATCCACCCCGGTCACTGACCGGGGGCGGCGGACCGTCCGCGAGCCTCTCTCCCACCCGTTTCGTCCATCCAACAGGTTCTCAAGGAGCAGTCCAATGGAAGCGGAAGCTGGAAAGTTCATCGGTGCCGGCCTCGCCTGCCTCGGCATGGGTCTCGCCGGCGTCGGCGTCGGTAACATCTTCGGCAACTTCCTCTCGGGTGCGCTGCGCAACCCGTCGGCGGCCGATGGCCAGTTCGCCCGTGCGTTCATCGGCGCCGCCCTCGCGGAAGGTCTCGGCATCTTCTCGCTGGTCGTCGCCCTCGTTCTGCTCTTCGTGGCCTGATCGAGGCACGCTGAGGGAGCCTCGCGCGGCCTCGCGCGGGGCTTTTGGCTCTAGTTCAAGTCAGGCGGGCGAGCCATGATGAAGACGTGGAAATTGACTGTCGCGGTGGCGATGACCGGTGCGTGCCTGATGGCCGCCCCCCTCGCCCTTGCACCGAAGGCCGCGCATGCCGAGACGGCGGTCCGGGTGGCCGAGGCGGCGCCCGCCAAGCCCGCTTCCGGCCAGGCGGCCGGCGGCGCCCACGAGAATGTGGTGGACGAGCACGCGGTACATTTCCCGCCGTTCGATGTCACCACCTTCCCGTCCCAGCTTCTGTGGCTGGCGATCAGCTTCGGCCTGCTCTATCTGCTGCTGAGCCGAGTGACCCTGCCGCGCATCGGCCGCATCCTCGAGGAACGTCACGACCGCATCGCCGACGACCTCGAAGAGGCCAACAAGCACAAGGCCGAAAGCGAAGCCGCCCAGGCCTCCTATGAAAAGGCGCTGAACGAGGCTCGCAACAAGGCGAATTCCATCGCCGGCGAGACCCGCAATCGCTTGGCCGCCGAATCCGATGCCAACCGCAAGGCGCTCGAGGCGGAGTTGAACGCCAAGCTTAGCACCGCCGAGCAGAGCATCGCCACCACCAAGACCGAAGCCCTCACCCATGTGCGGGGCATCGCGGTGGACACCACCCAGACCATCGTCTCGACGCTCATCGGCGCGAACGTGGCCAAGGGCGACGTCGAAAAGGCGGTCGACACCGCCCTCTCCACCAAGGACGCCGCCTGAGGCGGCCGAAGGACCCCACGGCCCGGCCGGATACGCGTCCTCGGCGCGAATCCCGCCGGAGCCGACGTCCTTCGCATTGATGTTTCTGGAGTGTTCGGGACCGCGAGATCGGTTCCAGGCGCGCCAGCTGAAAGTCTCCGATTGAGAGACGCCAATGAGAGACGAAGGACCGAACGGCGCCGCCACGCGCGCTTGTGAGGTCCCGCCTCTCCGACCGATCAGAGGACCGTGACATGCACGAGATGGAACTGGCGGAACTCTGGGTCGCCATCGCTTTCCTGGTTTTCGTGGGCCTCCTGCTGTACGCCGGCACCCACCGCGCCATCGCCTCCGCCCTCGACAAGCGCGGCAGCCGCATCGCCGCCGAGCTGGAGGAGGCCCGCCGGCTGAAGGAAGAAGCCCAGAAGCTGGTCGCCGAATTCAAGCGCAAGCAGCGCGAGGCCGAAGCCGAGGCCGAATCCATTGTCACCGCCGCCAAGGCGGAAGCCGAGCGGCTGGCATCCGAGGCCAAGGCCAAGCTTGAAGACTTCGTGACCCGCCGCACCAAGATGGCCGAGGCCAAGATTGCCCAGGCGGAACGTCAGGCGGTCGCCGACGTGAAGGCGCTGGCGGCCGACACCGCCGCCCGTGCGGCTGAAGGCCTGCTGGCCGTGGCCACCACCGGCCAGGTGGCGGACCGGCTCCTCACCGGCGCCATCGACCAGGTGAAGTCCAAGCTGAACTGAGCCCCCGCAGGCGGATCGTCGGGCGCATCGGCCCGCACGGTCGCAACGGCATGAGGGCCGCCGCATCGCCGGCGGCCTTTGCGTGTCTGCTCCCCGTCGGTGGGGCCGGATTGACGGCCCGGTCCCGGCCTCGCCGCACCGGCGCGCCCGGCCCGCGTCGCGCCCCTTGAAATCGCCGCACGCCTGGGTCAAACCATGCGGATGCCGATCCCTGCGCCGCACTCCTCCATGCTCGGCCCGACCCGGCCGCCCGCCCGGCGTGGCCGGAGCAGGAGAGCAGGCGCCGCGGTGCTGGCCGTGCTTCTCGCCCTTCCGGCGGGGTCGGCGCTGACCGCCCGAGACGCGCGGGCGCAGGACGATTTCTTCTTTTTCCTGCGGCCTCCCGCGTCCGTTCCCCAGGCGCCGCGCAACCGCAACAACGGCTGGTGGCCCGGCTTTGGACCCCAGCCGCAGCAGCGCGAGACGCGCCCCGCCCCACCGCTCGATCCGGCGCTTCAAGCGGCGCCGAAGAAGCGGGAGCCGCCACCGGCTCCCGAGGGAACCGTCTATGCCAGCGCCGACGCCGCCATCCAGGGCAAGCGCCAGCCCCCCACCCAATTCGCCTTGGTGCTGGGCGACCGCATGGGGGGCCAGCTTGCCCAGGGGCTGGCCGACGCCTACGTGCCCGACCGCGCCCGCCTCGCCATCGTCGAATACACCCAGGACGACAGCGGGTTCCTCTCCACTCCCGTCGACTGGTTGGCGAAGGCCCCGCCAGCCATCGCCGCCGGCCGGCCCAACGTTACCGTGCTGGCGCTCGGCGCGGAGGACCTGAAGCCCATTCGTGATGACGACCTGACCCTGGAGCCGCTCACCGACCGATGGGTGGAGGTCTACAGCCGTCGGGTCGACGAAGTGCTGAGCGCGCTGCGCGAGAAGGCCGGCCGCGTCATCGTGGTCGGCGTGGCGCCAGTGGCCAATGCCGCCTTGTCCGCCGATTACGAGCGCCTCAACGAGATCATCCGCGCCCGCGCCGCCCGTGCGGGCCTGCCTTTCGTAACCGTGTGGGACGGCTTCGTGGACGAGGACGGCAAGTATCTGGCGACCGGCCCGGCGGTGGACGGTCAGCGGCGGCGGCTCCGCTTCAACGACGGCGTGCGCTTCACCCGCGCCGGCGGCCTGAAGCTCGCCTTTTTCGTCCAGAAGGAGCTCAACCGCCTTCTGGAGGACCCGGCAAAGCCCGCCACGCCGGCGGAGCCCGCCCAGCCGGTGCTGAACCTCGCCGGCGCGCCCGCCAAGGCTGATCTAAGACCGGCGACGCCCACGCCGCCGCTTGCCGTTTCCGCCACTGGGCGCGCGGCCGCCCAGGCCCTTCGGGACGGCGTCCCGCCTCCTGCCGTGCGCGGGCGCGCCGACGATTTTTCCTGGCCCCCGCCAACGGCCGAGCCGCTCGCCCCCACCCGCTAGACGCCGCACCCGACAGCCCGCCGCACAGGCGACGCAAACCAGCCGGTTCCCACCCCAATCCCGGCGCACAGCGGCGCGAGGAAGGGCGGGGCCGACGCGCGTGGCCCCGCCGCCGACAATCGCCGGCCTGTCGCGCCTCGGCGCGGAATCGGCACGCGCGGGTGGCAGGCGAGGGGCTCGCCCGCCTCGCTCAGCCGCGGCAACGCACCACGCTCCCCGCGCCGCCCGCCCGATCCGCGTCCAACCTCGCAGACGATCGACGCGGCGCCGCGCGTGGACCGGTGCCGGATGCCCGCCCCACCCCGGCGCCAAGGATGGCCCCCTCAGCTCCCGCCGCGCGCGAAGGAAACAGGAGCCGGCCTTGAGGCAGCCAATCCGCCATCCCCTACGCCCCACCGACGCCCCCGCCACCTCCCCCGGCTGCCGCCGAACCCCGGGCACGCGGTACCGCGCGCCGACCTCACCGTCACGCTTCCCGCCGCCCGCGTGACGCCTTAAGTTCAGGGCCGGATCATCACCGGGAGTTCTTCCATGACCATTCGCCCGCGCCGCAGTTTTCTCTACATGCCGGGCTCCAATGCCCGCGCCCTGGAGAAGGCGCGCACGCTGCCGGCCGACGGCGTGATTCTCGACCTCGAGGACGCCGTCGCCCCCGACGCCAAGGTGGAGGCGCGCGGACGCATCGTCGAGACCGTGACGGCCGGCGGCTTCGGCCCGCGCGAGGTGGTCATCCGCATCAACGGCCTGGACACCCCCTGGGGCTCCGACGATCTGGATGCCGCCGCCGGCGCGCGGCCCGACGCCATCCTGCTGCCGAAGGTGCAGAGCGTCGAGCAGCTCGTCACCGTTGGCCGCCGGCTCGACGCGCTGGGCGTGCCGCAGACCACCCGGGTCTGGGCCATGATCGAGACCCCCCTTGCGATCCTGGACATCAAGGCCATCGCCGGCGCGGCGAAGGATCCGCTCACGCGCCTGTCCGTGTTCGTGCTCGGCACCAACGACCTCGCCAAGGAGACACGGGCGGCGCTGGTGCCGGGCCGCGCGCCCATGGTCGCTTGGCTGACGCTGGTGGTGGCCGCCGCCCGGGCCTATGGCGTGGAAGTGCTCGACGGCGTGTGGAACGCCTACCAGGACACGGACGGCTTCGATGCCGAGTGCGCCCAGGGCGTGGCCTTCGGCATGGACGGCAAGACGCTGATCCATCCGAGCCAGATCGCCCCCTGCAACCTCGCCTTCTCTCCGCCCGAGGCCGATGTGGCGCGGGCGCGCGCCATCATCGCCGCCTTTGCGCTGCCGGAAAATGCCGGCAAGGGCGTCATCACCCTCGACGGCCGCATGGTGGAGCTGCTGCACGCCGAGATGGCCAAGCGCACCGTCGCCGTCGCCGACGCCATCGCCGCGCGGGCCTGAGCCATGACGCTGCGCGTGGTCATGCTGCTCTATCCGCGCCTGACCCAACTCGACCTGACCGGGCCGTTCGAGGTGCTCAGCCGCCTGAAGGACGTTCAGATCGAGCTGGCGTGGAAGAAATCTCGCAAGCCGGTGGAGGATGCCTCCGGCCTCCAGATCATGCCCACCGTGGCGTTTGGCGGGCTGTCAGGCTGCGATCTCCTGTTCGTGCCCGGCGGCCCCGGCCAGCTCGAGCTGATGGAGGACACGGAGACCCTCGACTTCCTGCGCCGCATGGCGCAGGGCGCGCGACATGTCACCTCCGTGTGCACCGGCTCGCTGCTGCTCGGCGCGGCCGGCCTGCTCACCGGCTACCGCGCCACCAGCCACTGGCTGTCGCTGCCCCAGCTCGCGCTCCTGGGCGCCACGCCGGTCAGCGCGCGGGTGGTGGTGGACCGCAACCGCATCACCGGTGCCGGGGTCACCTCCGGCATCGACTTCGGCCTCA
This sequence comes from Xanthobacter cornucopiae, assembly GCF_043195065.2. NCBI lineage: Bacteria > Pseudomonadati > Pseudomonadota > Alphaproteobacteria > Hyphomicrobiales > Xanthobacteraceae > Xanthobacter > Xanthobacter cornucopiae. The sequence continues at coordinate 4,625,792 of NZ_CM195531.1, read as the reverse complement.
CCCTGGCCGCCGAGATCGCCGGCGTGGAGGAGGCCCGCCGGATCGCCCTCGCCATCGAATACGATCCCGACCCGCCGTTTCCGCCGGCCACCGCCGATCCCCGCCTGGTGGCCGAGGTGCGGGCCCAGACGGCGGGCTTCCAGGCCCGCCGCGAGGAGGTCGCGCGGGCCGCCGGCGCCCGGCTGGGGCTCGCTCCGCCCGCAGGCCCCCTGCCCGAACCCGCGCCGGTGGCTTCGCCTCCGGCGCCGGCCTCTCCCCCCTGCGTCCCCGACGACACCGGCACCACCATGAAGCTCTATCGCTATCTCACCGGCCCCGACGACACTGCGTTCTGCAATCGCGTCACCGCCGCCCTCAACAAGGGCTGGCAGCTCCAGGGCGCGCCCACCCTCACCTTCGATCCGGTGAAGGGCCGCGTCATCTGCGGCCAGGCGATCGTCAAGGAGGTCCCGGGCGAGTGGCACGAGGACGTCAAGCTGTCCGATTACTGACGGCCCCGTCCCCGGAACGGCACGCGGCCTTGGCCTGCCGGGGCGATGCGTCGCGCAGGACGAGCCCGGCGGAGCGGCCCGGCATCATGGCGATGCCGGGCCGCGCATCGCCCGGGCCCCCGGGCGCCCGGCTTCAGTGAGCGGCGTGGCCCGGAATCAGCACCACCGCGACCTCGACCTCGTCGCCGGCCTCGCGAAAGGCGGTCTGCACCGCCTCCACCAGCCCGGCCACCACAGAGCGGGTGTGGGCCATGGTCCAGCCGTCCTCAAAGCCGAGATGCAGCTCCACGAACATCTTGCCGCCGAACTGGCGGGTGCGGATGTCGCCCAGCTCGGCGAAGTCGTCGAAATGGGAGGTCAGCACCTTGAGGATCAGCAGCTGGCTGGCCTCGTCGATCGCCCGGTCGAGCAGCGAGCCCACGGAATTCGTGAGCATCGCCAGGATGTTGTAGATCATGAAGCCGATCACCACGAACGACGCGAGGGGATCGAGGTAGAACAGCCAGTGGATGTCGTTGAAGATGCTGGTGATGACGGTGACCGCGAACACCGCCCCGGACGAAATCGCCGACACCAGATGGACCCGCGCCTGCGCCGCCAGCACCGGCGACTTGGTCTCGACCGCGAGCCGCATCGCGCGGCGGTTCAGGACCATGTTGCCGATCACCGCCGCCGCTGTGACGAACAGGCCGAACAGGGCGCCGCTCACCCCCTCCGGATGGAACAGGCGCGAGATCGCCTGGGTGGCGGCAATGATGACGAGGATGCTTTGCAGCACCGCGATCATCAGTTCGGCCAGGTTTTCCAGCTTGCCGAGGCCGTAGGCGTAGCGGCCGGTGTGGTTGCCGTGGGCGATGCGCAGCACCAGCCAGCAGGCGGTGAGGGCGGTCAGATCGAACGACGTGGCGAGCAGGTCGGACAGGATGGCCGACGAATTCGTCAGCGTCGCCGCCAGAATGTAGAAGGGAAACAGGCAGGCCGTGAAAATCATGGCCTGAAACGACAACTTCTGGCTCGCCGATCCGGACACAGCAACACCCCTCTTTCGCCCGCGCGCCATCTCCACCGGCGCGGCGCCGTCCGTCAAGCGCCCTGAGCGGGCAAAGGTGCGGCGCGAAAACGCGCGGGATACACGACCAGAGCATGCGGCGGCGCGGTTGCCAGCCTCCCGCCGCCTCTGCCAACATGCGCCACCACCCCTGGGGGAGCATGATGAGCAAGACCAACAAGGGCAATTTCTTCGAGGACTTCAAGGTCGGCCAGGTGATCCGTCACGCCACGCCGCGGACCGTGAGCGTGGGCGACGTGAGCCTCTACAGCGCCCTTTACGGCACCCGCTTCGCGGTGCAGTCGGCCGACACCTTCGCCCAGGGCATCGGCTACGCCCGCGCTCCGGTGGACGACCTTCTGACCTTCCACGTGGTGTTCGGCAAGACCGTGCCGGACATCTCCCTCAACGCGGTGGCCAATCTCGGCTATGCCGGCGGGCGCTTCCTCGCCCCGGTGTTTCCCGGCGACACCCTCACCGCCGTCTCCGAGGTGATCGGCCTCAAGGAGAATTCCAACGGCCAGAGCGGCGTCGTCTACGTGCGTTCCACCGGCTTCAACCAGGACGGCGTCGAGGTGCTCGACTATGTGCGGTGGGTGATGGTGCGCAAGGCCGACCCCGCCGCCCCCGCGCCCGAGCCGGTGGTGCCCAAGCTACCCGCCGCCCTCGCCCCCGACGCCCTCGGCAGCGCCGTGCCGGTGCTCGACCTGGAGGGCTGGCGCGACGACCTGTCCGGCTCCAGCGCCCGCTTCGGCGACTACCAGGTGGGCGAGCGCATCGACCATGTGGACGGCTCCACCGTGGAGGAAGCCGAGCACATGATCGCCACCAGGCTGTACCAGAACACGGCGAAGGTGCATTTCAACCAGTTCACCGAGGGCCAGGGCCGCTTCGGCCGCCGGCTGATCTATGGCGGGCACGTCATTTCCCTGGCCCGCGCGCTGTCGTTCAACGGTCTGGCCAATGCCTTCCACGTGGCCGCCATCAATGGCGGGCGCCATGTGGCGCCGCTGTTCGCCGGCCTGACGGTGCACGCCTGGAGCGAGATTCTCGACGCCCAGCCGCTGCCCGGGCGCGAGGACGTGGGCGCGCTGCGCGTGCGCACCATCGCCACCAAGGACCGCCCCACCGCCGACTTCCCCGCCAAGACCGGCGAGGACTACGACCCGAGCGTCATCCTCGACCTGGACTATTGGGTGCTCATCCCGCGCTGACGCGGCGCCCCGGCGCTGTCCGGCGACGCCGCAGCGGCCCGCTTGGGCTTGCGCGGCGTCGTCCCGGGCGGGGCCGCCGCAGCCGGCGGCGATGGCAGCGCGAACGCGGACATGAAGCGCCACACTTCCTCGCCCGCGTCGATGTCGTGGTTGCGCAGCCCCAGGAAGGGCGTGGCGAGGTCCGGCCGCGTCTCCACCCGCGCCGGCGACTGGTGGCCGCCGTTCTCGATGGTGAGCAGCGTCACCGTCGCGCCGTCGCGGCATCCCTGCCACACGCGCTCGCTCACCGTGGTGCCGTCAGCCGGATCGAGGTCCGGCAGCACCCGCCTGGCAGAGCCGGCGCAGCCGTTGAGCCGCGCAAACAGGCCGGCACTGTCCGGCGCCGACAGGGTGGCGCCCACCGGGGTCCAGAAGCCGCCATAGGTGACCACCGTGTCGGCGGTCCCGTGAATGAACAGGATCGGCACCGGCCGGGCGGGATGGCACTCCTCCCGCGCATTGGCGGCGGTGGTGGCCATGATCACCGAATAGGCGGCGAACACCGGCGCGAACTCGCAGGCCATGCGCTGCACCATGAAGCCGCCGTTGGAGATGCCCGTCAGATAGATGCGGGCGGGATCGGCCACGCCGTCCGCCACCAGCTTGCCCGCCAGCGCCACCAGGAACGCCACATCGTCGCCGGGACGCAGCATGGCCTTGAGCCGCATGGCCGCCGGCCGGCTGTCGTTCCACACCCGCCCCTCGCCTTCCGGATAGACCGCGATGAAGCCGTTCGCCGCCGCCGCCGCGTCCAGCCCGAAATAGGCCCGGAAGCTCTGGGGCGTCTGCATCGCCCCGTGCAGCGCGATCACCACCGGCGCCGGACCGCTGACGCCGGCCGGATTGGAGACCAGATAGGACCGCGTCTCTTCACCAACCGTCAGTTGCTGACGATTCGAGCCCGCCGCCGCCGCGGGGGCGGGGAACAGCGCCAGGATGACGAGCGGAACTGTTGCATTCGCGCACCAGTTCCGACAGGAAATCGCCATCCCGGACACGGCCGCCAGCGCCGTCCCCAGGGTGCGGACCACGCCCCTCACACCCGTTGCCATAGACTTAAAAATCCTTGAAACCAAAGGGAACGACCCCGGGCGCCGCAGGTACCAGAGCGCCTTTCCATCCCCCCGAAATACGGCATTCGCGCGGCGTCCCTGTGGCCCCCTCGCCACAGGTCGGGCATCACGAGACATGGACTTGATCTGAATCAATCTTATTCTGTGGCTAAGGGGTGATGTCTACCTCACGATAAATTCAAATCTGCGGGAGTTTGGGGGATGATCAAGTTCGGTTTGGGGGCTGCGGTCGCGGCGGCTTTCGGCACCCTGGTCGCGGGTCAGGCGGTGGCGGCTGACCTCACCACGCCCGTCTACAAGGCACCGGTAGTGGAAGAGGCCCAGAGCCCCTGGCAGATCCGCCTGCGCGCGCTCTATGTGAAGCCCGAGAACGGCGGCGCCGTGAACGGCGTGCCCTTCTCCGATCTCGATTATTCGGATTCGGTCACCCCCGAGCTCGACATCACCTACTACTTCACCAAGAACATCGCCGCCGAACTCATCCTCGGCACCACCAATTCCACCATCTCCGGCGCCGGGTCCATCGCTGGCCTGAACGACATCGCCAAGGTGTGGATCCTGCCCCCCACCCTCACGCTGCAGTATCACTTCACCGACTTCGGGCCCTTCAAGCCCTACATCGGCGCCGGCGTGAACTACACCGTGTTCTACAGCCCCAGCATCAAGAACTCGGCTTTCTCGTCCATTGACGTGAACGACACCTGGGGCATCGCCCTGCAGGCCGGCTTCGACTGGATGATCGACAAGCACTGGGGTATCAACGTCGACGTGAAGAAGCTCTTCCTCGAGCCCGACTTCGTGCTTCAGACCACCACCGGCGCGCTGCTCACGGGCAATGCCGACCTCAACCCCTGGCTGATCGGCGCGGGCGTCACCTACCGCTTCTGATCGCGGCTCCATCCTTGAATGTCATGCGGCGTCGGGACCCTCCCGGCGCCGCATTTGTTTTGTCCCCACCCCCGCGCCGCCCTCACCGGCGCGCGTCCGGCGTTCTCCGCGCACCACTTCGCCGATGCCGTGCCCTCCGCGACTCAGGGTTCGCCGCACATTGTCAGAAAATGTGAAGACACCAGGGGATACAAAGGTGCGCACCATGTGTGGTGCTGCGGGCCGGTCCGTGCTATCGCGGCGCAGCACGTTCCAGGACGCAGAGGCGGCCGCCCGGCCCATTCCCCATGCAACCTAGGGCCAATTGCGCCGATGCTGGCATCCGCGCATTAAACGGCGGCCTTTCCGCTTTGGAATCGTTGCGAACTGGTCACAATTGAGATACCTGATCGGTCAATTTCTGGAGGAGGCCCATGGCCGATAGTCCTTCGCGCCCCGCGCGCCCGCTTTCGCCTCATCTGCAGATTTATCGCCCGCTGTTCACGATGGTGATGTCCATTGTGCACCGCATTACCGGCATCGGGCTCTATTTCGGCATGGTGCTGTTCGTGTGGTGGCTGCTGGCCGCCGCCTCCACCCCCTCCGCCTTCGCCACCTTCAGCGGGCTTGCCGGCTCGTTCATCGGCCTGCTGCTGCTGTTCGGCTTCACCTGGGCCCTGCTGCACCACGCCTTCGGCGGCGCGCGCCATTTCATCTGGGACTTCATCCACGGCTTCGGGCCGCAGGAGCGGGTCCTGCTCGCCAAGGCGACCCTGGCCGGCTCGGTGGGTCTCACCGTCCTGCTTTGGATCATCGGCCTCGCGGTCAAGGGTTGAGGAGAGCTGACATGAGCAACCCCACCCACACTCCCCTGCGCACGCCGCTCGGCCGCGTCCGCGGCCTCGGCGCCTCCGGCACGGGCACTGAGCACTTCTTCCTGCAGCGCGTCACCGGCCTTGCCAACCTGCTGCTGACCATCGCCTTCGTCATCATCGTCATCCGCCTCGCCGGCGCCGGCTACGCGGAAACCCGCGCCGTGCTCGGCCAGCCCCTGGTGGCGGTGATCCTTCTTCTCACCCTGCTTTCAGTCTCCATCCACATGCGCCTGGGCATGCAGGTGGTGATCGAAGACTACGTGCACACCGAAGGCCTGAAGGTGCTGCTCATCGTGGCCAACACCTTCTTCACCATCGCGATCGCTCTCGCCGGCGCCTTCGCCGTGCTCAAGATCAGCCTGGGAGGCTGACACATGGCCGATACCGCAACCAACGGGGCCGCCGCGCCGTCGAAGCTGGGCGCCGCCTATCCCATCGAGGACCACACCTACGACGTGCTCGTGGTCGGCGCCGGCGGCGCGGGCCTGCGCGCCGTGGTGGGCTGCTCGGAAGCCGGCCTGCGCACCGCCTGCATCACCAAGGTGTTCCCCACCCGCTCCCACACCGTGGCGGCCCAGGGCGGCGTCGCCGCCTCCCTCGCCAACATGGGCGAGGACAAGTGGGAATGGCACATGTACGACACCGTGAAGGGGTCGGACTGGCTGGGCGACCAGGACGCCATCGAATACCTGGTGCGCAACGCGCCGGCCGCCGTTTACGAGCTGGAGCACTGGGGCGTCCCCTTCTCCCGCACCGACGACGGCAAGATCTATCAGCGCCCGTTCGGCGGCATGACCACGCATTTCGGCAAGGGCACCGCCCAGCGCACCTGCGCCGCCGCCGACCGCACCGGCCATGCCATGCTGCACACGCTTTACGGCGCGGCGCTGAAGCACAAGGCCGAGTTCTTCGTCGAATACTTCGCCATCGACCTCATCATGGATGAGGACGGCAAGTGCCGGGGCGTCATCGCCCTCAAGCTCGACGACGGTACCCTGCACCGCTTCCGCGCGCACCTCACCGTGCTCGCCACCGGCGGCTATGGCCGCGCCTACTTCTCCGCCACGTCGGCCCATACCTGCACCGGCGACGGCGGCGGCATGGTGCTGCGCGCCGGCCTGCCGCTGCAGGACATGGAGTTCGTGCAGTTCCATCCCACCGGCATCTATGGCTCGGGCTGCCTCATCACCGAGGGCGCCCGTGGCGAGGGTGGCTATCTCACCAATTCCGAGGGCGAGCGCTTCATGGAGCGCTATGCACCTTCGGCCAAGGACCTTGCCTCCCGCGACGTGGTTTCGCGCTCCATGACCATGGAGATCCGCGAAGGCCGCGGCGTGGGCAAGAACAAGGACCACATCTTCCTTCACCTCGACCATCTCGATCCCGCCATTCTCCATGAGCGCCTGCCCGGCATCTCCGAGAGTGCGAAGATCTTCGCCGGCGTGGACCTCACCCGTGAGCCGATCCCGGTGATTCCGACCGTGCACTACAACATGGGCGGCATTCCCACGAACTACTTCGGCGAGGTGCTGGACAAGCGCAAGGGCGACCCCGACACCGTGGTGCCCGGCCTGATGGCCATCGGCGAGGCGGCCTGCGTCTCCGTGCACGGGGCCAACCGGCTGGGCTCGAACTCGCTGATCGACCTTGTGGTGTTCGGCCGCGCCGCGGGCCTGCGCGCCGCCGAGCTGGTGAAGCCCGGCGAGAAGCATGCGCCCCTGCCCGCCAACAGCGCCGACCTGGCGCTCTCGCGCCTGGATCATTTCCGCAACGCGAAGGGCTCGACCCCAACCGCCGAGCTGCGCCTTGAGATGCAAAAGGTGATGCAGAACAACTGCGCCGTCTTCCGCACCGGCGACGTGCTGGAGGAGGGCTGCAAGCTCATCCACGACGTCTACAAAGGCGCGGGCGACATCGGCGTGACCGACCGCTCGCTGGTGTGGAACTCCGACCTCGTCGAGACCCTGGAGTTCGACAACCTCATCGCCCAGGCGATCGTCACCATGGAAGGCGCCAACGCCCGCAAGGAGAGCCGCGGTGGCCATGCGCGGGAGGACTATCCCGAGCGTGACGACGTGAACTGGATGAAGCACACGCTTGCCTATTTCGACACCGCCGACGGGGCTGTGCGCCTCGACGAGCGGCCGGTGCACACCTACACCTTGTCGAACGACATCCAGTACATCGAGCCCAAGAAGCGCGTGTATTGACGCCATCATCCGCGACCGCGCGCGCCGTTATGCGCGCGCGCGGCCCTGGCCAGAATTCCTGCGGGCGGTTGCCGCTCCAGCGATCCAGGACGTCCCATGGCTGAGTTCACTCTCCCGAAAAACTCCCAGATCACGCCGGGCAAGGTGTGGCCGAAGCCGGCCGGCGCCAAGAAGCTGACCGAGTTCCGCATTTACCGCTGGAACCCCGACGACGGTCGCAACCCGCGGATCGACACCTTCTATGTGGACCGCGAGGATTGCGGCCCGATGGTGCTCGACGGTCTGATCTGGATCAAGAACAAGATCGACGCCACCCTCACCTTCCGGCGCTCCTGCCGCGAGGGCGTGTGTGGCTCCTGCGCCATGAACATCGGCGGCACCAATACCCTTGCCTGCACCAAGGGCATGGACGAGGTGCTGGTGAAGGGCGTCGTGAATGTCTACCCGCTGCCGCACATGGCGGTGGTGAAGGATCTGGTTCCCGACCTCACCCATTTCTATGCCCAGCACGCTTCCATCGAGCCGTGGCTGCAGACCGACTCCGCCGCCCCTGAAAAGGAATGGCGCCAGTCCAAGGACGACCGCGAGAAGCTGGACGGCCTTTATGAGTGCATTCTCTGCGCCTGCTGCTCCACCTCGTGCCCGAGCTATTGGTGGAACGGCGATCGCTACCTCGGACCTGCCGCCCTGCTGCAGGCCACCCGCTGGCTGAAGGACAGCCGCGACGAACGCACCGGCAGCCGCCTCGACAATCTTGAAGATCCCTTCAAGCTCTACCGCTGCCACACCATCATGAACTGCGCCCAGGCGTGTCCCAAGAGCCTCAATCCGGCCAAGGCCATCGCTGAAGTGAAGAAGATGATGGTGGAACGCCACATCTGACCGCGTTCAGCAGCAAGCATCCCACGGCGCGGAGCCTCTCCGCGCCGTTTTTCATGCATGGATCCGTTCACCTGCCGCCCGACGCGGCGACCGTCTGGGCGGAGGCGCTCCCGACATCGCCACCCGAGGGCCGGGCGGCGGATCACGCGCCGCTGCCCATGGGGGGCGGGCCATTCCCTTCGGCCTGGGCCCGCCGCTTTTCATCCTGTCGTCGCCGGACCGCGCAGGCGGAGCCGATTCCGTCAGCGCAAACGCCACCACAGGCGGACAGGCGATCTTTCCAGCCTCGCGGCTGCATGGTAAGGTTCTGCTAACGGTTCTTCCACTGGGGATGGGACAGCCGGTCCGGGAGACGAGCCATGTTGCGCCGACTGTCCATTTTCCTTGCCGTTGCCGTCCTGCTCCTGTCGGTGATCGCCAGCTATCCGGTCAGGAGCTTTGAGGCCTTCGCCGGCCTGCTCATCGCTTTCAGCACCACCAGCACGTTGATTTTCTTCGCCTTTGCGTTGACGGCGCTGGTCTTCGGCTTTGATCGCACCACCCGGCGGCAGGTCGTTCAGGCGCAGCCCACCCATCGTGCGCTCGGCGACCAGTTCGTGTCCTGAACGCAAGGCATCCCCGATTGCCGGCGTGGCCAGGGGCGTTGATCCTGGCCAGTGTATTCGATGCGAAAGCGCGGACGACATCTGGCCCGCTTCAGGCTGCTCCGTAGGAACGCGCCGCAACGCTCGTCCCGGATGTGATGACCCCGAGCGGATCGGCGAAACCGCCGTTTCCCTTCGTCCCCTCCCCATCGTCCCGCTGGCCCCGTTGCCGGCTTCCGCTGGTGTTTGGCAAGATAGCCTCCGCGCCCGGGGGTCTCGCCCCGTCGGCGAGGCACCGAGGGCTCATGCGCGGCATGTCCAGCCGGGCCAGAACTTCTTCTGGAAGAACGGACGCATCTCGATCTCGCGGAACACCCGCCACAAATTGTCATTCTCCGCCGGGCACAGCTGCATCATGGCGGAGGTCGGGTTACCCTGCCATCCTTCGGGAATATGAATATCCACGGCGATGCGCCCGAAGCTGTAGTCGCTTTCCTTCCCCCACCACAAGGACGGCAGGGCGCGGCTCAGATAAGCGCGGATCACCACATGCGGGTCGGTCGGCAACAGCCGGTTCATAGGGGTCAGGGTGCGTTGCCGCGGCAGATCGTTGAGATCCTGGATCTGAAGCTGGGCGTGGGCCGGAATTCCGGCCCCCGCCGCCAGCGCCGCCCCCGCGAATCCAAACGCCACCGCGCAGCGCGCCGCCGCACGGCGCGCCCTTGCGAAGCCGCCCCGCCCGTGCTTGATGGTCGTGGTCTCGATCCCCGCCGGGATCACCGCCGCGATCCCCGCTTGGAGCTCCCGCTGCCAGCGCGTCATTGATGCGAACTCTCCACCGTCCTCGTCCGCTCCCGCGCCCGCATGGCGTCGGCGATGCGCACGGAGCCTATGCCAGCGCCGCGAGCGTTCCAATAGCCGCATGAAGGTCGCCCTCAAGCCCCTCCTCCGCCTGCTCCTCGCCCATTGGGCCTTCGGCGCCGCCCTGGTGGTGCGCGGGCTGGAGGTGGTCGGCAAGCTCGGCCTCTACATGCTCACGGCCCGCATCCTCGGCGTGTTCGAGGCCGGCCTGTTCTTTCTCTGCAACACCTGGGTCAGCGCGGCGGCAACGGTGGCGCGCGGCGGCTTCGAAAAGGCGGTGATGCGCCATATCGCCGCCGAGCTGGCGGTCGGGCGCGGCGCCGACGCCCGCACGGCCCTGCTGAACGGCACCTTGTGGGTCACCGCCGGCGGCCTCGCGGTGAGCCTCGCCACGGTCGCCGCAGCGGAGCCGCTCGCCACTTACGTCTTCAAGGAACACGAGCTGACCGTGCCGCTGATGATCTCGGCGGCGTCCATCCTGCCGCAGACGCTGTGCATCTTCGCCGCCCACGCCCTCACCGGCTTCCATCGCGGCGTAGCGGGACAGTTCGTGCAGAACGGACTGTGGCCGATCCTCACGTTCGGCGCCCTCGCCATCGGCGTGCACTCGCTCAATGGCATCCTCTATGCCCTGGCGTTCGCCAACATCGCCAGCGCGGCGCTGGGCTTCTGGCTGCTGCGCGCCGAGCGCGGGAAGCTGCGGGCCAGCGCGGCCGGCACCAGCGCCGAGGACCAGCTGCCCGCCCTGTGGCGCACGGCCTGGCCCCTGGCCATTGTCGAGAACGTGCAGGCGGCGTTGAACTCCATTCCCACCATGGTGCTGGCCGCCTATGCCACCGCCGCCGCGGTGGGCGCCTTCAGCGTGGCAAGCCGGATCACCGTGCTGATCTGGGTGGTCATCATCGCCATCTCCACCATCGCCGCGCCGTCCTTCGCCGCCGCCCATCGCACCGGCGACTTCGACCAGCTGCGCGCGCTCAACCGCCGGGCCCGCCTCGCCATCGCCGCCTGCGGGGTGCCGGCCATCCTGGTGATGATGGCGGTGCCCACCTGGCTGCTGCACCTCATCGGTCCCGGCTTCGAGGCCGCGGCGCCGGCGCTGGTCATCATGGCCGTGGGCCAGCTCATCAACTGCCTGCTGCCCACCCAGGACGTCATGCTGGCCATGACCGGCCACGGCCGGGTGCTGCGCTGGCTCAACGGCGCCCAGCTCTTGAGCTGCATCCTGCTGTGCTTCGTCCTCATTCCCCCCTACGGCATGGTGGGCGCGGCCATCGCCACCTCGCTGTTCATCGCCCAGGGCGGCATCGGCACCACGCTCGCGGTGCTGAAGCTGATGCCCCGCGCCTATTGAGAGCGGCCCGGCCTGACGGCCGCGCGGCGCTGGAAACCACTGATTAACCGCAAAGTAATCGAGCGTCGGCAGAATTCTCCGACGCCTTCCGGCTGGCGCGACGCAGCGCCTTCGGCTGCGCCCCCGTGCCGGGAGCGTGGACAAGGGCGATGGCGGCAGGGGGAAGCATGTCGATGGCGCAACAGGTCGGCCACGCGGATGAGAGCGCGCTCGCGCCAGCCATCGCCGCGGAAAACCCGAGTTTCACGCTGCGCGACTTCCTCATCGCCACCTTCTTCCATATCCGCGTGGTGGTGCTCGCGGCGCTGGTGCCGCTGGTCATCGGCCTGGTGGCGGCCGCCCTGGCCAAGACCGAATACACCGCCTCCAGCCTGCTGCTGGTGATCGTGAACCGCGAGGTCTCCACCTCCGCCAACGTCACCGACAGCGGTCCCGCCGTGCTTTCGGTGGAAGGCCTGAAGCAGGTGGAATCGGAGGTGCAGATCCTCGAGAGCGCGGAAGTCATCCGCACCACCATCGAGCAGATCGGCCTCGACCGGCTGTTTCCGCAAGGCGCGCTGAGCCCGATCACCCGCATGTTCGATTCCGAGCGGGACGAAATGGACCGCGCCATCGAGCGCTTCCGCCGCAACCTGCGCGCCAACGTGGTCTCGGGCTCCAACATCGTCGAGGTCCAGTTCACCAATCCGGACCGCGAGATCGCCATCGAGACCGCCGACACCCTGGTCCAGAACTATCTCGCCAGCCGCCGGAAGGTGTTCGAGAACCCCACCGCGAAGATCCTGCAGCTGGAGGTTGACCGCTTCAAGCGCGACCTGACCACCACCGACAGCGAGATCGAGGCGCTCAAGGCCAAGGTGGGCGTCATCGACTTCAACCAGGACGCGGTGCTGGCCTCCAACCAGATGGACAACGTGGTCCAGCGCATCCGCCAGGTGGACGAGCGCGAGGCCACCCTCACCGCCCAGCTGCTGGAGGCGGAGGCGCAGCGCAAGGCGCTGCCGGATTCGGTGTTCGACTTTTCGGAGAAGACCGACGCCCTGTCCGGCGACGACAGCACCAACCTGCTCACCCAGCTGCTGCTGGAACGTGACCGCATCGCCGCCCAGTACGCGCCGGGCAGCGTGCTGATGAAGCAGGTGCAGCAGAAAATCGACACCGTCCGCAAGCGCATCGCCGAGCGCGGCAAGAATCCCTATTACACCGACCGCGCCTCCCGAAACCCGTCCATCAATTATGTGGACAACCTGATCCTGAACCTCAAGGTGGAGAAGGATTCCCTCGGCCGCCAGCGGGACGAGCTGGAGCAGCAGCGCATCGCCGCCCAGCAGCGCATCGACACCCTGCGCAGCGCCGAAACCCGGCTCATCGAGCTCACCCGCCAGCGCGAGACCCTGAGCGAGGGCTACCGCGAGTATCTGCGGCGCGCGGTGGCCGCCAATATCGAGGAGACCGCCGCCCGCACCCGCCAGTCCAACGTGCGGCTGGTGCAGGAGGCCGGCGCCTCGGTGACCAAGCGGTCGCTGGTGCTGCCCATGCTGTTCGGCGGCCTGTTCGGCGGCATCCTGTTCGGCGCCGCCGCCGGCGCCATCGCCTCGGTCCTGCGCACCACCTTCATCATGCCCAGCGAGCCGGAGCGGCTGCTGGACCTGCCCAACCTCGCCACCTTCGACGAGGGCGCCGAGCATCGGCCCGGCCCGTTCGTGGACCAGGCCATCGGCAGCTGCGCCACCCTGCTGCTGGATACCACCATCGACGAGACGCCGCTGCGGGCGATCCACTTCCTGTCGCCCGAGCGCGACGACACCCTGCCCTGGTTCTGTCGCCGGCTCGCCGAGGAGCTGGCCACCCAGCGCCGCATGCGCACCCTGCTGGTGGACCTGTGCTCCTTCACCCCCTACCCGCTGCACACCGGCCATGTGGAGGTGATCGGCGGCCTCGCGGTGACCACCACGCCGGTGCCGCTGCTGTGGTCGGCGGCCGAGGTGGAGACCTCGCCCCTGCTCAGCGTGCGCCTGCCGGTGGTGGAAGGCCAGGAGATGCTCAAGGACCTGAAGGTCGCCTTCGACTGCATCATCATCTGCTCCAGCCTGCAGGGCTCCTCGCTGGTGACCCAGCGCCTGACCCAGCTGGTGGACGGCAACATCCTGTCGGTCCACGCCGAGATCACCCGCAAGCCGGCCGCCATCCATCTGCGCGACACGGTGGCGGAAGCGGGCGGCACCCTCCTCGGCCTGATCTTCTTCGGCCGGCGCTACTACCTGCCCAACTGGCTCTACCGCCGCGCCTGATCCGGCGACCTCGCCTTCGCATCCTTCCCAGCACGGGCGGCCTCGGCCGCCCGTTTTCGTTTGCCCGCCCGCGGCGGTTCGGGCCGGCGAGAATCATCCTGGCGACACGACCGAGGAGACGTGCATCCGCCCAAGGGAGGGCTCGAAATCCCCCGATACCGTCGAAAACCGGGCGTATCTTGCGTCGCACCCTCTGTTTAAGGACTTTGTTAACCACACGGCTTTAGCGTCGGTTAACCAAGAGTTAGGGTTGCGCTCGCTTTTTGGTTCGGCGCCGCCTCGCGCGGCGCGGCCGGGTGGGTGGCAAAGGTCAACGGATCCGAACGTGTCATCCTGGGAGTCGTCGATGGTCTTGCCCCGGTGCGGTTGGATGGCATCCGCTCGCCATATGGCGCGCGAGGCGTCCCCCCTGCCGCTGTCGGCGCTGCGGATCGCTCTGGCCCTGGCCGCGAGCGGCCTCGCCCTGAGCGGCTGCGCGGCGATCGCCACGTCGCAGAACACCGGCACGCCGCCCTTCACCACCGGCCACGAGCTGCGCTTCACCGAGGTCAACGTCGATCGCTTCCGCCCCTGGAACAACGATCTGCCCAGCTATCGGGTGGGGCCGGGGGATCGGCTGAAGATCAAGTATTTCATCACCCGCGACATGGACGAGGAATTGACCGTCAGCCCCGACGGCACCATCGCCCCGCGCGCCATCGGCCAGATCAAGGTGGAAGGCTCCACCCTGGCGGGGATCGAGAGCTCGGTGCGCCGCGCCTCCGCGAAAGAGCTGGTGGACCAGAAGGTGGTGGTGGCCCTCGACACCGCGGCCTCGCCCAAGATCTACATCGGCGGCATGGTGCAGCAGCCCGGCGTGTTCAAGCTTGAGAACGTGGGCACCAGCGTGCTGCAAGGCATCCTGATGGCCGGCGGCTTCTCCGAGAATGCCCGCACCGGCCAGGTGGCCCTCATCCGCCGCGGCCCCAACAACGAGCCGATGCTCCGCCTCATCGATGTGCGCGAGATGATCGAGACCGGCTTCTCCGATGGCGACGTGCCGCTGATGACCGGGGACATCATCTTCGTGCCGCGCAGCTCCATTGCCGAGGTCAATCTCTGGATCGACCAGTTCATCAACCGCGTGGTGCCGTTCCAGCGCCAGTTCAGCTATACCATCGGCAGCTACACCCAGACCGGCAGCACGACCTCCGTCGTGCCGTGATCCGGGCGGGCGCCGGCGGACCGCCACGCCGGTCGCCTTCACCGCCGTGGCGCGGCCGCAGGGCCGCGCGCGGCACGAGGCTCGGGAACCAGGGAACGGGACGCCGTCATGCCGCAAACAGTCGCCCTGCCGCCGGAAGTGAAGACCGTCACCTTTCTCAACGTGCCGTTCGCCTGCCTGGACGCGGAGGGGGCCGCCGCGCTGATCGCCGCCCGCGCGCCGGACGCTCCGTTCGCTTATGTGGTGACGCCCAACGCCTCCAACCTCACCCGGCTCAACGAGCTGAAGGACCCGCTCTTCATCGAGATCTATGAGAACGCCTGGCTGCACACCATGGACGGGGCGGTGCCCCGGGCGCTGGCGCGGCAGCTGTTCGGCCTCGACATTCCCCGCGCGCCCGGGTCCGACATCACCACCGCCCTGTTCGAGCATCACATCCAGCCCGACGACGCCATCACCATCATCGGCGGCTCGGACGAGATGCTGGAGCGCCTGAAGGCGCGCTACCGCCTCGCCAACGTGGCCATGCACGTGCCGCCCATGGGCTTCATCTCCAAGCCCGAGGAAGTCGAGCGCTGCGTGCGCTTCGTGCTGGACCATCCGGCCCGCTACGTGTTCTTCGTCACCGGCTCGCCGCGCTCGGAATATGTCACGCGCCTGGTGTTCCAGCGCGGCGCGGCGGTGGGCACCGGCCTGTGCGTGGGCAATTCACTGAACTTCCTCACCGGCCTGTCCACACGCGCGCCGCTGGCCTATCGCCGGCTCGGGGTGGAGTGGCTGCACCGGCTGATCCAGGACCCCAAGATCCAGGTGAAGCGGGTGTTCGTGGATTCGCTTCCCATCTTCCTCACCGTGGCCAAGGCGCGCCTTGACCCGGCCGCCTATGGCATGGCGAAGTCCGGCGGAAGCGCTTCATGAGCCTCGCCGCCCCGCCGCGCCCGCGCCAGGTGGTGATGCCCCTGCGGCGGCAGCGCGCGCGCGCGCGCGGCGGCTCCGGCGTCTCCAAGATGGCGACCCTGGCGCTGGTGTTCGTCCTGCCGTTCTTCGCGCAGGTGTTCCACTATCTCAACGAGCTGCCGCCCCCCTATTTTCTCTCCAAGGCGTGGCCGTTCCTGATGTTTCCGCTCACGCTCTATGCCGCCATCCGGATGCGGCTGCCGGGGCGGAACCTGTTCCTGCTGCTTTTGGCCTACCTGCTGGGCTTCACGCCGCTGGTCTCCATCATCCAGCTCGGCAACGGGCTGTTCGATGCCCTCGCCACCACCGTCAAGGCGTGGCCGTTCACCTATTACCTGGCGCTGTCGGCGCTGCTGTCGCTCCTGGCGCTGCCGCCGGAGCGGGTGCGCGGGGTGTGCATCGGCTATGGCGTCACCACCTTCGTGCTGCTGGTGGTGATCTACACCCTGGCGCCCGCCTCCTGGTACGTGACCAATCCCGAGGACGGCAAGCTGCTGCAATATGACGTGGACCGCGGGCGGCGCGTCTACATGTCCATGTTCTTCGGCATGATCCTCATTTTCTACCTCGGGCGCAGCTTCATCATAAACGGGCGGGTGATCCGCCTGCTGCTGATCCCCACCTGCCTTGCCATCCAGGTCCTCACCTACAAGCAGCGCACCGCGATCGCGGCGGCGGTTCTGGTCACGGCCTATGGCATGGTGATGTCGATGACCGGGCGGACGCGCCGGCTCGCCATCGGCGTGGGCCTGGCCTTGATGGTGCCGATGCTGGCGCTGGTGGGGGCCAAGCTCGGCCTGTTCGGCGGCGCGGGCTGGAACGTGGAGGAAAGCCTGGGCGGATCGCTGTCGGTGCGGCAAAACTCATTCGCCATCGCCTTCGAATACCTGGGCGACAACACCCTGCGCTGGACCTTCGGGGTGGGCGCCACCACCCGCTTCGGCTCCATCACCCTGGCTGACATCTTCGGCTACGACCAGTTCTTCATCGCCGACCTGGGCTGGGTCGGCGTGGTGTTCGAATACGGGCTGATCGGCGCGGTGCTGATCCTGGCGGTGCATGTGTGGGCCTATGTGGTCACCGCCCGGCGCGGCATGGCCACCCGCGATCCGTTCGTGCTGGCGCTGTCGGATTACGTGCTGTACCTCATATTGACATCATCAGTTTATTCCCTTGTCTTCCTTCCGGGCGAACTCGGTGTCGCCCTGGCGCTCGCCATCTATCTTTCCTCGACGCAGGACCGGCCGCCCCAGGCGATCCCAGCCGGAATGGCTACCCGAACGCGATTTTTCAGCCGGACACGAACGCAGAGGCCAGGATGCTCAAGCGGATCAAGAAGCTTCTGAACGAACCCGCGTTCAAGGAAGCACCCCTCACGGTGCTCGGACGCATCGCCAGCCTTGCCACCCTGGTCAAGCTCGGCCGCAAGCCGGAATTCCAGCTGGTGCCCGGCTCCCGCATGCAGGTGCCGGCGGACCTGCGCTACACCACCGTTTCGGCCTACCTGCTGCGCGACCAGGTGGAGCCGGAGCTGAAGTATCTCGACAAGTTCGTCGCCAAGGGCGACGTGTTCGTGGACGTGGGCGCCAACATCGGCCTGTTCACCCTGAAGATGGCGCCGCGGGCCGGCCGCATCGTGGCCGTGGAGCCGGGCAAGGACGCCGGCGACCTGCTGGTGGAGAACGTCGCCCTCAACGGCTTCAAGAACGTGACCCTGGTGCGCAAGGGGCTCGCCGACGTGGCCGGCAAGGCCGCCCTGTTCCACAATCCGGTGGGCGACGACCCGCAGGCCTTCTCCCTGGTCAATGACGGCGCCGCCACCGAGGCCGAGGAAGTGGAGATCACCACCCTCGACCAATTGGTGGCCGATCTCGGCCTGCCGCGGGTGGACAGCATCAAGATCGACGTGGAGGGCGCCGAGCAGCGGGTGCTGGCGGGCGGCCTCGGCACCATCGCCGCCTATCGCCCCGACATCATCTTCGAGATGAACTGCCCGGCCCTGCTGTCCAGCGGCGGCGACCCGGCGGCGCCATGGAACACGCTGGCCGGCCTCGGCTACAGCTTCTTCCGCCTGCAGTGGGACGGAACCCTGACCCCGCTGAGCGTGCGCCCGACCGAGTTCTGCAACATCATCGCCCGTCATCCGCAGGGCCGCGCCACTGCGGCCTGACCGGACGAACGGTCTCCGGCAAAAAAGCCGGCGCGCAAATGCGCGCCGGCTTTTTCTTTGAACGAGAGCCCATGGGCGCCGCGCGCCGGGCGGGCCGACAAGCGGGGCCCACGGGCCTCGCCGGCGCCGCATGTCCGCGCCCACCCGGGCGCGGCGCGCTCACATGTTCGGATAGTTCGGCCCGCCGCCGCCCTCCGGGGCGGTCCAGGTGATGTTCTGGTTCGGGTCCTTGATGTCGCAGGTCTTGCAGTGGACGCAGTTCTGCGCGTTGATCTGGAAGCGCGGCGCGGCGCCGCCCTCCTCCACCCATTCATACACGCCGGCCGGGCAGTAGCGGTTGGAGGGGCCGCCGAACACGGCCAGTTCCGACGATGCCTGCAGGGCGAGGTCCTTCACCTTGAGATGGACCGGCTGGTCCTCCTCATGATTGGTATTGGAAATGAACACCGACGACAGCTTGTCGAAGGTGAGCACGCCGTCGGGCTTGGGATAGGCGATCTTCTTGCACTGTGCCGCCGGCTTCAGGGTGGCGTAATCGGCCTTGCCGTGCTTCAGCGTGCCGAACAGCGAGAAGCCGAAGGTGTTGGTCCACATGTCCAGCGCGCCGAGGGGAATGCCCACATAGGTGCCGAGCTTGGACCACAGCGGCTTCACGTTGCGGACCTTCTTCAGGTCCTCGCCCACCGCCGAGCCGCGCCAGGCCGCCTCGTAGCTGGCGAGCTCGTCGTGGCCACGCCCGGCCAGCAGCGCCTCCGCCAGGTGATCGGCGGCCAGGATGCCCGACAGCACCGCATTGTGGCTGCCCTTGATGCGCGGCACGTTCACGAAGCCCGCGGCGCAGCCCACCAGCACGCCGCCGGGGAAGCTGAGCCTGGGCACGCTCTGGAAGCCGCCCTCGGTGATGGCGCGGGCGCCGTAGGAGATGCGCTTGGCGCCCTCGAACGTGTCGCGGAACAGGGGATGGGTCTTGAAGCGCTGGAACTCGTCGAACGGCGACAGCCACGGGTTCTGGTAATTCAGGTGGACCACGAAGCCCACCATCACCTGCTCGTCCTCCATGTGGTAGAGGAAGGCGCCGCCGCCGGTCTTGGAATCGAGCGGCCAGCCGAACGCATGCTGCACCAGGCCGGGCTTGTGCTTCTCCGGCTTGACCTTCCACAGCTCCTTGAGGCCGATGCCGAACTTCTGCGGCTCGCGGCCGGCACCCAGGTCGTAGCGGGCGATGAGCTGCTTGGTGAGCTGGCCGCGCGCGCCTTCCGCGAACACGGTGTAGCGGCCGCGCAGCTCCATGCCGCGGGTGAACTCGCCCTTGGGCTCGCCGTCCTTGGCGATGCCCATGTCGCCGGTGGCGACACCGCGCACAGCACCGTTCTCGTCATAAAGCACTTCGTTGGCGGCGAAGCCAGGATAGATCTCCACCGCCAGCTCTTCCGCCTTGCGGGCGAGGTAGCGCGAGACATTGCCCAGCGAGCCGATGAAATTGCCGTGGTTGTTCATCAGCGGCGGCATGGCGAAATTGGGCAGCTTCACGCCGCCGGCCGGGCCGAGCAGGTAGAAATGATCATCGTTCACCTGGGTGACGAGGGGGGTGTCCTCCTCCTCGCGCCAGCCCGGCAGCAGCGCGTCGAGGCCGCTGGGGTCAACGACGGCACCGGACAGGATGTGGGCGCCCACCTCGGAGCCCTTCTCCACCACCACCACGGAAATCTCGGCGCCGCGCTCGGCCGCCTGCTGCTTCAAGCGGATGGCCGTGGCAAGACCGGCGGGACCGGCGCCCACCACCACCACGTCATAATCCATGCCTTCGCGTTCAGGCAGTTCCGCCGCGCTCATCCCCTAAGCTCCCGCTTACGTCATCGTGCTTTCGTTGGAGTTCTTCCACGGTTAGGCCGTCCTGACAATTCGCGAGATGGACCGAAGGTGCGACGACTTGACCGATCTGGCGGTTGTCCCCATGTCCGTGGAGGCACATACCGCAATGCACTGCTTCACCGCCGGCCTTGACCATGCCATAGGTTCGCACTGCAGAATGCGGAAGCGGCGCGCCATCGGCCGCGCTGCTTCCCGCCCTGCCTTCCGACCCGGACATTCATGACCGATCATCCGCCACTCGACTGGTCCGACCTCGTCACCTTCCACCTGGAGGCGGGCGTGGACGTGGCGCTGGGCGACGAGCCGGTCGACCGCTTCGCCGAGAGCGCCGCCGAGCTGAAGGCGCGCGCGCCGCGCCGCGACGCGGCCGACGCTCCGCCGGGCCTGCCGCGCGAGGAGGCGCCGCAGGCAACCGGAGATCCGCGCGGCGCCGCGCCCGCGGCCCGGCGCGCGCCCCAGCCCCCACCGCCCCACGCCCCGGCCATCGCCCCCCACGCGCCCGATGCGGCGGCGATGGCCGCCCGCGAAGCGGCGCGCGGCGCCTCCAGCCTGGAGGAGCTGCGCGCCCTGCTGGACGCCTTCGACGGCTGCGCCCTGAAGCGCACCGCGAGCCGGCTGGTGTTCGCCGACGGCAACCCCCGGGCGCGCGTGATGTTCGTGGGGGAGGCGCCCGGCCGCGACGAGGACCAGCAGGGATTGCCCTTCGTGGGGCGCGCAGGGCGCCTGCTCGACCTGATGCTGGGCGCCATTGGCCTCGACCGGTCGAGCGTCTACATCGCCAACATCATCCCCTGGCGCCCGCCGGGCAACCGCACGCCGACGCCACAGGAAACGGCCATCTGCCTGCCCTTCATCACCCGCCAGATCGAACTGGCCGACCCCGACCTGCTGGTGTGCCTCGGCGGCCAGTCGGCCCAGGCGCTGCTCGCCAGCACCGAGGGCATCACCAAGCTGCGCGGCCGCGTCCTCGACTATGACACCGGCACGCGCCGCATCCGCGCCATGGCCACCTTCCATCCCGCCTACCTGCTGCGCACGCCCATCGGCAAGCGCCTGGCCTGGCGCGACCTGCTCGCCATCGAGGCCATGCTCGCCGGCACCCCGACGGGACGCAGCTGAGCCGTCACACCTCGCAGCCGGCGAAGCCGAGCGGCGCCTGGACCAGGGACGAGTTGCGGTAGCGCGGATCGTGGGTGACCTCCGCGCCCACCCACGGCGGCAGCGCCACTTTCTCCTCGGGATGGGTCAGTTCCACCTCGGCCACCACGAGGCCGGCATTGTCGGCGCCGAACACGTCCACCGTCCACAGCTTGCCGGCATAGGTCAGGGCGTAGCGGGTCTTTTCGATCAGTGGGCGGGCGCAGAGATCAGCCAGCATCGCCTCGGCGTCGCGCAGCGGGATCGGATATTCGTACTCGTCGCGGGAGATGCCCTCGGTCCGCCCCTTGACGGTGATGAAGGCCCGCGCGCCGGCCACCCGGATGCGCACCGTGCTGTCTTCACCGAAGGACAGGTAGCCCTGGCGTATGGCGCAGGCTTCCGCGCCCTGCCGCCAAGCCTCCGAGACGACCAGGAACTTTCGCTCGACTTCGATAGCCATGATGATGCAGCACGTGGGTGGATATACACCACATCATGGGCGCAAAATGGGCGCCGCGTCCAGTCACCGACGGGTCGTAGACTCGGAACGGTTGCACCGATGACACACTTCCCTGAAGACATTCCGATAGTTGGCTGGATATGCATTACCTGGGTGCCACGCATGCACGGGCCTCATCGGTTAAATACTTTTCCCTCGCAGAGAAATGAGCAACCCCTGCGCGCATCGCGCAGGGGTTGCCTGATATTCCCGGCGAGCTATCACGCCCGCACCTTGCGCGGTCCGGCGCGCGTCGCGGCGACATCCACATCGTAGCGGGAGGGCGGAGAATCCGCGCCGATGATGGTGATGCGCATGATGTTGGTGGTACCCGGCTGGGCGAACGGCACGCCCGCGCAGATCGCGAGCCGGTCGCCGGCCGCGCCCAGCCCGTGCTGGACGGTGGTGCGCACCGCCGTGTCCACCATGTCGCCGAACGAGTGGATGTCGTCCTTCATCTGCACCGCGTGCACGCCGTAGGAGAGGGCCAGGCGTCGCGCCGTGCCGATCTCCGGGGTGAGGCCGAGGATCGGAATCTCGGGCCGCTCCCGCGCCGCGCGCAGGCCGGTGGTGCCGGACATGGTGAAGGCCACCAGCGCCGCCGCATCCACCGCCACCGCCGCCTGGTAGCTGGCCTTGATGACCGCGTCGCCGATGGTGTGGCCCCAGTCGGCCTCGGAAGCGCCCAGCACCTTCCGGTATCCGGGATCGCGTTCCACGTGTCGGATCACCTCATCCATCACCTCCACCGCCTCCACCGGATACTGGCCGGCGGCGGTCTCGGCCGACAGCATCACCGCGTCGGTACCCTCATAGACGGCGGTGGCCACGTCGGAGACCTCGGCGCGGGTCGGCACCGGCGCCTGGATCATGGATTCCAGCATCTGGGTGGCGACGATGACCGGGCGGCCGAACTTGCGCGCCTCGGCGATCATCCGCCGCTGCAGGGCCGGCACCTCGGCCAGCGAAATCTCAACGCCCAGATCGCCGCGCGCCACCATGATGGCATCGGACAATTCCACCAGCTCGGTCAGGTGCGTCACCGCCGAGGGCTTCTCGATCTTCAGCATCACCGCCGCGCGGCCCTGGATGAGGCCGCGCGCCTCGTGGATGTCCTCGGGCTTCTGCACGAATGACAGGGCAATCCATTCGACCCCGGCGGCGCAGGCGAACTCCAGGTCCAGGCGGTCCTTGGGCGTCAGCGGCGACAGCGGCAGCACCACGTCGGGAATATTGAAGCCCTTGGTGTTGGACAGGCGGGTGCCCGCCACCACCTTGGCCTCCAGGTAGCCGGGCCCCTTCTCCACCACCTTCAGCCGCACCTTGCCGTCGTCGCACAGCACGGTCGCGCCCACCGGCAGCGCCTCCAGGATGTCGGGATGGGGAATGGGCACGCGCCGGCCCTCGCCGAGCCGGTCGGTGTCGGCATCGAAATGCAGGATGTCGCCGGGGGCGATGGCGATGGCCCCCTCCTTGAAGCGGCCGATGCGCAGCTTCGGCCCCTGCACGTCGGCGATGACGCCGATGGGGCGGCCCACCGCCTTCTCCAGGCGGCGGATGCGCTCCAGCACCACCCCGTGGTCGGCCTGAGTGCCATGGCTGAAATTGAGCCGGAACACATCCACCCCGGCGCGGAACAGCGCCTCCAGCCGCGCCTCCGAATTGGATGCAGGGCCGACGGTGGCCACGATCTTGGTGGCGCGGTCGCGCTTGGTGAGATGGCGCTTGTGAGGCATGGCAGGGGTTCCTCCGGTCCGGGGTTGAGCCCTCGGGATTTGGCGCGCGGCAAACACTCGCTTAGCGGCATCATGCGACAGCCGCGTCTCCGCATAAAGTCGCATAAGCGGCAGCACCGCTGCCGCTTCCCGCCGCCACCCCGCGAACCCGGCCCCGGCCGGACGCCGATCACCCCCGATACGGCGCGAACCAGCCCAAGCCCGCCTCGGTGCCGGCGCGCGGCCGGTATTCGGCGCCGATCCAGCCCGCGTAGCCGGCCGTGTCGAGGGCCTCGAACAGAAACGGAAAATGGATTTCACCACTGCCCGGCTCGCCGCGCGCCGGTGCGTCGGCGATCTGGATGTGGCCGATGCGGGCAAGGTCGCGGGTGAGGGTCGCGGTCAGGTCCCCTTCCATCAGCTGCATGTGATAGACGTCATATTGCAGGAACGCGTTGTCGGCGCCGACCGCGTCCAGCAGCTCCAGGGTCTGGCGCGAGCGGTTGAGGATGAAGCCCGGCGTGTCGCGGGTGTTGAGCGGCTCCACCAGCAGCTCGAGGCCCGCCGCCTTCAGGGCGGCGGCGGCGAACCTCAGGTTCTCCACCAACGTGGCCCGCGCCTTCTCGGCATCCACCCCGGCTGGCAGCACGCCGGCCAAACAATTGAGCCTGCGCGCGCCCTGGGCCGCCGCATAGTCGAGGGCAAGGCCCACCCCGTCCTGAAACTCGCCCTCGCGGCCGGGCAGGCAGGCGATGCCGCGCTCGCCCGCCGCCCAGTCGCCAGCCGGCAGGTTGTGCATCACCAGCGTCAGGTCATGCGCGGCCAGCAGATCGGCCAGCCGCTCTTTCTCGTAGGCATAGGGCAGCTGGTATTCGACCGCGTGGAAGCCGGCCGCCCGGGCACGGGCGAAGCGATCGGGAAACTCCACCTCAGTCCACAACAGGCTCAGGTTGGCATCGAACTTCGGCATTCTCGGGCCTCCTTGGCGCCTCTTCCGGGCGGGGCGGGTGTTCGCTACTGTGCGTTGGGGAAACGGGTCAATGGGCAAGGCCCGGCCCCGGCGGCGGGGCCGGCGGGCGACGCGGAGGAAACGGCGATGAGGGTGCGTTTTGCGGCAGCGCGCGGGCCTTCGCCCGCCATGAGGGCTGGCCGGGCCGGCTCCGTGGCGGCATCCGCCCCGGTGGCGCTGGCGGCAGCGATCGCCGCCCTGCTTGCGGCCACGCCTGCAACGGCCCAGGAACTGGGCGAGTTGTCGTGCCGCGCGCTGTGGTACCAGCGCAACGCGGTCTATGCGGAACAGGGCCATTGCTTCAAGACGGCGGACGCCATCGCCACCTTCGGCGCCCGCTGCTATCCGCCCTTCGGCAAGCTGACCGCCGAGCAACAGCGCTATGTGGATCAGGTGCGCTATTGGGAAGCCCGCAAGGGCTGCAACTGAGGCCGGCGCCATGCCGCCCGAGGGCGTTCCCGGTGCCGGCGTGACGCCATCGCCGGCCGTCCTGGGGTGTGGTGTCGCCCTGGACGGGCGGTCCAGGCCCATGCGGCTGGCCAGGACGCCGTTCGTTCCGGGGTTCATCGCCCTCAGCGGCCAGGGTGAAGAGAAGCGCAACCAGCGGCGGCTGGCGCACAGCAGGGCGACATGGACGGGCGGCATGGACGGGCGGCATCGACCGGCTGGAGGTGGTGTCCTTCGGGTGAGTTCCCCAGCCCCGGCGGCGGTCATCCTGGTCGCCTCGGCATCGCCGCTTTCGGCGGCGCCCTGGCGCCCCGCATCGCGGCCAAGCGGGCCGCAAGGGTGGGCGGCCAAGGGGCGGCCAAGGGGCCACCAAGGGGCCGCTGCGCACCATGGCGCCCGCGCCCCGGGGCGCAAGCCTCCGCCGCCTGGGAGGCGCCAACCGGCTCACAGCGTATCGAGCGGCACCTTCAACACCCGCCGGCCGTGGGCATCCGGTTCCGGCAGGCGACCCGCCTTCATGTTCACCTGGAGCGCGGGGATGATGAGGCGCGGGGCCGCGAGGGTGGCGTCGCGGGCGGTGCGCAGCGCCACGAACGCGTCCTCCCCCACCCCATCATGCACATGGATGTTGCCCGCCCGCTCCTCCGCCACCGTGGTCTCGAACCGCACGGCGCGACCGTCCGGCGGGTAGTCGTGGCACATGAACAGCCGGGTCTCCACCGGCAGGTCGAGGATGCGACGGATGGAACGGTAGAGCGCGCGGGCGTCGCCGCCGGGGAAATCCGCCCGCGCGGTGCCGCCGTCGGGCATGAACAGGGTGTCGCCCACGAAGGCGGCGTCACCGACCGCATAGGTCACGCAGGCGGGGGTATGACCGGGCGTGGCCAGGGCCCGCGCCTCCAGCGTGCCGATGGCGAACCGTTCGCCATCGGCGAACAGGTGGTCGAAGGCGCTGCCGTCGCGACGAAATTCCGGCCCCTCGTCGAAGATGGCGCCGAATGTCTCCTGCACCAGGGTGATCCTGTCGCCGATGCCGATCCGCCCGCCCAGTTCGCGCTGGAGATAGGGCGCGGCCGAAAGGTGGTCGGCGTGGACGTGGGTTTCCAGAATCCACTCCACTGTCAGCCCTTCGGCGCGCACATGGGCGACGAGCCGGTCGGCGGAGGCGGTGGAGATGCGCCCGGCGGCGTAGTCGAGGTCGAGCACGCTGTCGATGAGGGCGACGGCGGGGGAGGCGGGGTCCTTCACCACATAGCTGATGGTGCCGGTGACCGGCTCGAAGAATCCCTTGACCTGCGGACGCATCGCCGTTCCTCCATCCGGGGCGGATGGACCAGCGCGGCCGGAAGATCCAGGCGCCGGACCCGCCCCGGGGCCAGCTTAGAGCAACCGCGCCCGCCCTTGAATCACCCAGACGGCGCCAGTCTCCGCCACTGCGGGCGCCTGACGCAACTTTTGAGAGTATAAACACCGAGACAATACAACCGAATTTCCGGGAATCCTCCACCGGAGCGTGTCAAGGCAATGAAGGCGCTGCGGAATTCGGGCCGATTCCGGCCGTGGGGGGCGCCCGCATCCATCATTTGGGGGATGAGGGTGCCCCGGGGTCATGGGATGAAGGGAGCGCGCGAGACGAGTGGACCTCCCGGATCGCGTTCAGCCTGACGACCTTTCCCCCGCGGGTCGTCAGGCTGATGTTTTTCAGGCCTCGGGCCGCCCTCAGCCTTGGCCCCCCTCAGCCTTGGCCGCCCTCAGCCTTGGCCGCCCTCAGCCTTGGCCGCCCTCAGCCTTCGTCGCGGAAGCGGTTGGTGATGGGATAGCGCCGGTCGCGGCCGAAATTGCGCGGCGTCACCTTCACCCCCGGCGCCGCCTGGCGGCGCTTGTATTCGGCGATGGTCAAGAGCCGCTCCACCCGCTTCACCACTGCCGGGTCGAAGCCGTCGGCGATCACCCGCGCCACCGGCTCTTCCAGCTCCACCAGGCGGAACAGGATGGCGTCCAGGGTGGCGTAGGGCGGCAGCGAATCCTCGTCCTTCTGGTTCTCGCGCAGCTCGGCGGTGGGCGGCTTGTCGATGAGCCGGTCGGGGATGACGATGCCGTCCGGCCCCAGCGCCCCCGCCGGCTTCCAGCGGTTGCGCAGGCGCGAGAGGCGGAACACCTCGGTCTTGTAGAGGTCCTTGATGGGGTTGAAGCCGCCGTTCATGTCGCCGTAAAGCGTGGCGTAGCCGGTGGACATCTCCGACTTGTTGCCGGTGGTCACCACCATGCCGCCGAACTTGTTCGACACCGACATGAGCAGCGTGCCGCGCGCGCGCGACTGCAGATTTTCTTCCGTCACGTCGCGGTCCCGGCCGGCGAACAGCGGCGCCAGCGCCGCCTCGAGCCCCTCCACCGCCGGGGCGATGGACACGATGTCATAGCGCACGCCCAGGGCCTCGGCCACGGCGGCAGCATCGGCCAGGCTGTCGTCAGAGGTGTAGCGATAGGGCAACATGATGCAATGCACCCGCTCCGGCCCCAGGGCATCCACCGCCATCGCCGCGCACAGGGCGCTGTCGATGCCGCCGGACAAGCCCAGAACCACGCCGGGAAAGCGGTTCTTGTTCACATAGTCCTTGAGGCCGAGCACGCAGGCCGCATAATCGGCCGCCTCCCCCTCGGTGCGATCGACGATGCCGCCTTCGACACAGGCCCAGCCCGCCGCGCGCCGCTCCCAGCGGGTCACCCGCACCCGCTCCTCGAAGCTCGGGAACTGCAGGGCCAGAAAGCGGTCGGCGTTGAGGATGAAGGAAGCGCCGTCGAACACCAGCTCGTCCTGGCCGCCCACCTGGTTGACGTAGAGCAGTGGCAGGCGGCTTTCCACCACCCGCGCCACCGCCACGTTCTCGCGCTCCTCATAGACCGAGCTGCGATAGGGCGAGCCATTGGGCACCACCAGGATCTCGGCCCCGGTCTCCACCAGGCACTCCACCACGTCCGGCCCCCACATGTCCTCGCACACCGGCACCCCGAGCCGCACCCCCCTGAAGGGAATGGGCCCCGGCATGGGGCCGGGAGCGAACACGCGCTTTTCGTCGAACACGCCGTAATTGGGTAGGTCCACCTTGTGGCGCACCGCGGCGATGGCGCCATTCTCCAGCAGCAGCACGGAATTATAGAGCCTGCCGCCCTCCACCCAGGGCGCGCCGATGAGCAGCGCCGGCCCCTCCACGCTTTCCGCCGCCAATTGCTCGACGGCGGCGCGGCAGGCGGCCTGGAAGGCCGGCTTCAGCACCAGGTCTTCCGGCGGATAGCCGGCGATGAACAGTTCGGAGAACACCACGAGGTCGGCGCCCGACAGCCGGGCGGCGTCGCGGGTGCGCCGCGCCAGCTCCAGGTTTCCGGGCACGTCGCCCACGATGGGGTTCAGCTGGGCGACGGCGATGAAGAGGGTGTTGGCGGGCGTTGTCATCGTGCGGCTGCGCTCATGGGGCTGGCCCACCCGGCCGGAACGGCCGGCGGACAGGCGGGCGGCGAAGGGGAAGGCGTCGGATCACAGGCCATAGCGGGCCCACAGGGCACGCTCCTCGGCGGCGGCGACGGCACCGGCGGCGGCGGCGTGCGCCACGCCCCCGGCGAACCCGCCCGGCCGGCGGCGGAAGAAGGAAGACGGCCCCTGGATCAGCGGCGTCTCCACCGTGTCGCCATAGCGGGCGCGCAGGGTCGAGCGCACATCGCCGAGACCGTCCAGCAGGCCGTGGCCCAGCGCCTGGGTGGCGAGCCAGAACTCGCCGGAGAACAAGGTGGCGTCATCCACCGCCAGCGCGCCGCCGCGCCGGGCGCGCACCAAGTCGGCGAACACCACGTGCAGTTCCTTCAGCAGCACGTCGAGGCGCTCCACCTCCTCCGGCCGCTCGGGCTGGAACGGGTCCAGCGTGACCTTGCGCTCGCCGGCGGTATAGACGCGCCGCTCGATGCCGAAGCGGGCGATGGCCTTGTCGAAGCCGAAGCCGGCGCTCACCACGCCGATGGAGCCCACCACCGAGCACGGATCGGCGAAGATCTCGTCGGCGGCGCAGGCGATCATGTAGCCGCCGGACGCCGCCACGTCCTCCACGAAAGCGAAGACGTGCTTGTCGTTCTCCTGCGCCAGCGCCCGGATGCGCTTGAAGATCAAGTGCGACTGCACCGGCGAGCCGCCGGGCGAATTGATGAGCAGCGCCACCGCCGGCGCCTCTTTCACCGTAAACGCCTTTTCCAGGGTCTTGGCGCAGCCGGCGAGGGTGAGGGAGGGTGAGAACGGCGCGCTCATGCCGATGGCGCCCGACAGCCGCACCACCGGCACCACCACGGCATCGCCGCGCCAGCCTTTGGGGAGAAGGGCGCGCAGACGGCGCGGAAGAAAGGAGAGAGGATCAGCCATGCTTCAGATGTAGGCCCGGCGGGCGACAGGCTCAAGGCGGGGCGGCGCCAGCCGGACCGCCAGATGCGGCGCGCGGAGTGGAACGGCGAGGCCGCGCTACCCCAGCGCCCCGGCCTCCCTCAGCACCGCCTCGGCGGCGGCGGTGGGACGGCCCTGGCCGTCCGCCAGCACGAGGCCGGGCAGGATGCGCGGCGCGGTGCGCCGCCCCTTCACCGCCCGGACCAGCAGGCGCACCGCCGGCGCCTCCGCGCGCGGATGCACCGGCAGCAGCTCGGCGGCGCCGAACCGCCCCTGGAGCGCCGCCAGCACCGCCGCCACCGCCTCCGGCCGATGGATCAGGCACAGCACGCCCGCCGGCCGCAGGCAGCGCAGCGCCGCCGTCACCCACGCCTCCAGCAGGTCCCCCGAAGCCATGTGCGCCCGCGCCCGGCCGCCGTGGGGCGAGGTCTGGTGCGCGGCACTGGCGTTGAACGGCGGATTCATGAGCACGACGTCGGCCGCTTCCGCCGCCACCTCGGGCGGACCGGAGGGACGGGCGAGGGCGAGCACGTCGCCAACCACCACGCGACAGCGCGCGGCCAGCGCGTTGTCGGCCACATTCTCTCGCGCCAGGGCGGCGGTCGCCGGGTCGATCTCCACCAGCGTGCCCGACGCGCCGGGCGCCCGCGCCAGGAAGGCGAGGCCGGCGCCGCCGACCCCGGCACCCAGGTCCACCATGGTCCTGGCGCCCACCGGCGCCAGCGCCGCCAGCAGCACCGCGTCGTGCCCCACCCGGTGGCCGCGCGCGGGCTGGCGCAGGGTGATGCGCCCGCCGAGCAGGGCATCGCGGGTGAAGGAAGCAATCTCGCCGGGAGCGGTCATGGGGGCGCGCGGCTCAGGGCTGGTCCCGCAGCGCCGCCGCGAAGCCGGCCTCGACCAGCAGGCGGCGCGCCCGCGCGGCGTCCTCGTCCACCACCAGCAGCCGGCGCGGCAGGATGCCGATGGACCCCTCGAGGGCGCTGATGTGCGCATCCGCGACCAAATGGCCGACCTCGGCCGCATCGAGCAAAGCGGTGATGGCGCCGAGCAGCACCAAATCATTGGTTCGCGCCAGCTCCTGCATGCTCCCGCCCCTCCTGGCGCCCCCGGCGCGGGGGGCGCGTGGCCAGATCCTGGCGCCGCCCGGCCGGTCACCGGACAGTTCCGCCACCCCGAACCGCGCCCGCCCCGCGTCAACCCCCCTTGCGCCGGGCCGGTGGGCATCCCTATGGTGCGCCCGAAAGAATGACAAGCGGGAGCTTTTCTTGGCCGTCGTCCTTCCGTTCGAGCCCAACGAGCCGTCCCTGGAGGCGCTGCTGCGCCTGGTGAAGGCCGACATGGAGCGCGTCAACGCCGCCATCCTGGCCCGGACCGGCTCCGACGTGGCGATGATCCCCGAGGTGGCGAACCATCTCATCTCCTCCGGCGGCAAGCGGCTGCGGCCGATGCTGACGCTCGCCTGCGCGGCGCTGAGCGGCTACCAGGGCGACGGGCACATCAAGCTCGCCGCCTCGGTGGAGTTCATGCACACCGCCACCCTGCTCCACGACGACGTGGTGGACGAGAGCGACATGCGCCGGGGCAAGCTCGCCGCGCGCAAGCTGTGGGGCAACGAGGCCAGCGTCCTGGTGGGCGACTTCCTGCTGGGCCGCGCCTTCAAGATGATGGTGGAGGTGGGCTCGCTCACCTGCCTCGACATCCTGTCCAACGCCGCCAGCGTCATCGCCGAGGGCGAGGTGATGCAGCTCGCCGCGGCCAAGAACACCCAGACCTCGGAAGACGACTACCTGGCGGTGATCCGCGGCAAGACCGCCGAGCTGTTCGCCGCCGCCTGCGAGGTGGGCGCGGTGCTGGGCCAGCGGCCCAAGGCCGAGCAGGCCGCCTGCCGGTCCTACGGCATGAACCTGGGCATCGCCTTCCAGCTGGTGGACGACGCCCTGGACTATGGCGGCAACCAGCAGAAGCTGGGCAAGAACGTGGGCGACGACTTCCGCGAAGGCAAGATCACCCTGCCGGTGCTGCTCGCCTTCCGCCGGGGCGACGAGAGCGAGCGCGCCTTCTGGCAGAAATGCCTGGAGCGGGGCGAGGGCAGCGACGCCGACCTCAGGTTCGCCATCGGCCTGCTGACGCGGCACCGCGCCATCGCCGACACCGTGGAGCGGGCCCGTCACTATGGCGCCATCGCCAAGGACGCCCTGGCCCTGTTCCCGGCCAGCCCGGCCAAGGCGGCGCTGGCGCAGGCGGTGGACTTCTGCCTGTCGCGCGCCCACTGACCATCCCCGCACCCGCGCGGGTGCCGCCCGCTCAGGCGCCGCGCGGACCGAACACGATCACCGCCGCGCCGGCGAGGCACAAGGCCGCGCCGGCGGCGTCCCAGCGGTCCGGCCGCACCCCCTCCACCGCCCACATCCACACCAGCGACGACAGGATATAGATGCCGCCATAGGCCGCGAAGGCGCGCCCGGCGGCTTCCGCCTCCACGAAGGTGAGGGCATAGGCGAAGGCGGCCAGGCTGACCATGCCCGGCGCCAGCCACCACGGCGAGCCGCCGAGCCGCACCACATGCCAGACGGCGAAGCAGCCGGCGATCTCCCCGAGGGCGGCGAACAGAAAGGCCGGCAGCGTCATCCCATCCCCCGATCGAACCGCCCTGGTCCACCCGTCCCAGGGCCGGCGCGCGATCCAAGCATCGCGCCCCCGTTTCTCAAGACGCCATCGCGCCGTCGCGCCTCAGCGCAGGACTGTCGGCCGCACCCACCACGACGGATGCGCACCCGCCACCCGCCGCGCCAGCGCCGCCGCCGCGTGGCAGGACTCGGTCAGCGCGAACACGGTGGCGCCCGAGCCGGACATGCGCACCAGCAGCGCCTCCGGCGCCTCGGCCAGAAGATCCATCACCTCCTGGATGCGCGGCGCCAGCGCCCGGGCCGGCGGCTCCAGGTCGTTGGGCAGGCCCGCGAGCACCACCCGCAGCGCCGCCGCCGCCTCCGGCAGGGAAAGGGGATGATCCGGCCCCGGCAGGGCCTCCCCGGCGCGCAGGCCGAGGGTGCGGAACACATCGACGGTGGGCACGCCCACACGGCAGTTCACCAGCACCGCCGGCAGGCGCGGCAGGGCCAGCGGGGCCGACAGCACGTCGCCCACGCCGCGCATGATCCGCGCCCGCGGATCGAGGCACACCGGCACGTCCGCCCCGGTGGCGCGCGCCACCGCCAGCAGCCGGGGGTCGGCGGCGGCGACGCCGTTGAGGCGGGCGAGCAGGCGGATCGCGGCGGCGGCATCCGACGAGCCCCCGCCCAGCCCCGCCGCCACCGGCAGGCGCTTCACCAGCCGAAAGGCGCCGAGCCGCGCCCCCGCCACCTCGCGGGCAAAGCCCGCGGCGGCCTTCAGCACCAGATTGTCGGCATCGGGACCGGCGTCGGCCGCGGTCGGCCCGGCCACCGCCAGCGCCAGCGGCGCATCGGGCGCCAGGGACACAAGGTCGCCGGCCCCGGCGAACGCCACCAGGCTCACCAGATCGTGGTATCCGTCGGCGCGGCGGCCGGTGACCCTCAAGGTCAGGTTGATCTTGGCCGGAGCCTTGGCGACGAGCGGTTCCATGACCGAAGGCTTATGCCGCGCCGCAAAACCTCCCGCAAGGTCCGGAGCCCCCGCCCCCGGCGATCCCGCCCCCGATCAACATGGCGTGAGGCGCGCAAACTTGCGGCGCGCCGGGAAAGCGGCCATCCTCCCGCCATCTCGCTGCGGTTCCATGGCGCGTTGCAACGGCCGCACAGGCTCTTCAGGATTCTCGCTCGGTGAAGATTTCCCGCTCCTCCTCTTCCGTGGCCCTGGCTGCCGGGCTTGCCGCGGCGCTGCACCTTGCCATGCCCGTCGCGGCCCGCGCGGAGGCGCCCACGGACGTGGACCCCACCGTTTCCGGCAGTTACCTCGCCGCCCGCTTCGCCAGCTCCGAACGCGACAGCGACGCCGCCGTGACCTACCTGCGCAACCTGCTGCGGCTCGATTCCCGCAACGAGGAAGTGGTCGAGCGCACCTTCTTCGCCACCCTGGTGGATGGCCAGATGGACGAGGCCATGAAGCTGGCCGACCGGCTGGTGAAGGTGGACCGCACCCACCGCATCGCCCGCCTCGCCCTCGCCGCCAAGGCCATCAAGAAGAGCCAGTACCAGACCGCCCGCACCAACCTGTCGCTGTCGGTGCGCGGCCCCATCGGCGACCTCACCGCCACCCTGCTCGCCGCCTGGACCTTCTATGGCTCCGGCAACACCAAGGGCGCGGTGGAACTGATCGACCGCCTGCAGGGCCCGGACTGGTACGCGCCGCTGAAGGCGCTCCATTCCGGCCTCATCCTCGACGCCTCCGGCAACAAGAAGGAAGCGGGCAAGCGCCTCGCCGAAGCGGTGAAGCTCGATCCCGGCTCGCTGCGCACCATCGACGCCTATGCCCGCTGGGCCTCGCGCAACGAGAGCACCGACGCGGCCCTGGCCGCCTTCGCCGAATTCGAGAAGGCGATGCCGAACCATCCGGTGGTGGCCGCCGAGGTGAAGGAACTGAAGGCCGGCAAGACCCTGCCGCCGCTGGTGTCCACCGCCCAGGAGGGCGCCGCCGAGGTGCTCTACGGCCTCGGCTCCACCCTGGGCCGGCAGGGCGGCGAGGATCTCGCCCTGGTCTATCTCCAGCTCGCCAACTGGCTCGACCCGGACCACCCCTTCGCCAGCCTCACCCTGGCCGACCTGTACGAGCAGTTGAAGCAGCCGCTCAAGGCCATCACCGTCTATGAGAAAGTGCCGGCCGGCTCGCCGCTGCGGCGCAACGCGGAAGTCCAGCTCGCCATCAACCTCGACTCCATCGACAAGCCCCAGGAGGCCCGCAAGCACCTGGAGGATTTGATCGCCGCCAACCCGAAGGATCTGGAGGCCATCGTCGCGCTGGGCCGCATCCAGCAGTCGCGCAAGATGTTCGCCGAATGCGCCACCACCTACGGCAAGGCCATCGACCAGATCGCCGTGCCGGGCAAAGGCAATTGGGCGCTGTTCTATTTCCGCGGCATCTGCAACGAGCGCTCCAAGAACTGGCCGGCCGCCGAGGCCGACCTCAAGAAGGCGCTGGCGCTCAATCCCGACCAGCCTCAGGTGCTCAATTATCTCGGCTACTCGTGGGTGGACCAGGGCATCAACCTGGACGAGGGCCTGGACATGATCCGCAAGGCCGCGTCCCTGCGCCCGGACGACGGCGCCATCATCGACAGCCTGGGCTGGGCCTATTACCGCCTCGGCCGCTATGAGGATGCGGTGAACGAGCTGGAGCGGGCGGTGGAGCTGATGCCCCAGGATCCGGTTCTGAACGACCACCTGGGCGATGCCTACTGGAAGGTGGGCCGCCGCCTGGAAGCCGGCTTCCAATGGGCCCACGCCCGCGACCTGAAGCCCGAGCCCGACGACCTGGCCAAGATCACCCGGAAGATCGACAAGGGGCTGGATGCCGCCGAGCAGCCCGCCCCGGTGCGCAAGGCCGAGGATGAGAAGGGCGGCTGACGCCCGCTCGCCGCCGCCCGCGCGGGCGGCGGCGGCCTCGGTGATCGGGCAGCGGACTGGACCCGCGCCTGTGTTCCACGGACCCGCCGGGATCGGCATCGCGCGCGGTGCCGACGCAACTATCCCCCTGCGCCGAGGCCCCGCGCTCCAGGCCATAGCGCCGTGCCCAGGGTTGCGCCATCACCGGCACCGGGACGGACGCCGCCATCCCCCGCGGCCCGGCGCCGGGGCCGTGCCCGGGGTGTCCTGGCCTCACGGCCGAGGCCGCGATAGGTTGCCCCGACACTCTGGTGACGATCGCCCCGGTGACGATGGCCCCGGGGGCCGCCCTCCGGCGGAGGCCCGGCGAGGATGAAACGGCATGGATGAACTCGCCTGGCTGGTGATTGTCGTACTGGCCTTTCCGGTCATCGCCGTGGCCGGCCTTGTCCTCTCCCTCAAGCAGCGCGGCCGCCTGCGGCTGCTGGAAGCTCGCGTCGCCGACCTCGAGGCCCGCATCGCCAACGCCCCTGCCACGGCCGAGGCGCGCTTGGCCACCACTGTGGTGCACGCGCCGGCGCCGGCCGCGCGGACCCTTGAAAACCCGAATCCAGACGCGGTCTCGACGCCAATGGCGCCGGGCCTTTCCCAGAAGCTGCCGTCACCGGCCGCGCCGAACCCTGCGCAAGAGACGCCCGGGCCGGAGCCCGATCTCGCGCAAGGGGCGCGGGCGCCTGCGGCGCCGCGCTGGCCTCTCGGTCGCCTCCGCCAGAACTTCAGCGGGCTGGAGGAGAAGATCGGGGCCCGGTGGGCGGTCTGGGTGGGCGGGCTCGCGCTCGCCCTCGGCGGTATTTTCCTGGTGCGGTTCGCGGTGGAGCAGAATCTGGTCGGCCCGGCGGGACGCATCGGCCTCGGCCTGCTGCTGGCGCTGGCGTTGCTCGGCGCGGGCGAGGCGCTGCGGCGGCTCGACCGGCGCCAGGGCTTCGCCGGCCTGCCCTCGGCTCAGGTGCCGGCGCTGCTCACCGGGGTCGGCACCATGACCGCCTTCGGCAGCCTCTATGCCGCCTATGAACTGTACCACCTGCTGTCACCCGCCCTCGCCTTCGCCCTGCTGGGGCTGACCGCCCTCGCCACGGTGCTGGCAGCCCTGCTGCATGGGCCGGCGCTGGCCGCCCTGGGCTTCGCCGGCGCGGCGGTGACGCCACTGCTGGTCAGTTCTGACGCCCCCAATGCATGGGGCGTGGCGCTGCTGGTCATCATGGCCGGCGCGGCGGCGCTGGTGGTGGCGCGCATCCGGCTATGGCGCTGGCTCGCGGTGCTGGCGATCAGCGGCATGGCGGCCTGGGGCCTGGTCCTGCTGCTGTTCGACATTCCGCAGGCCGTGCCCGCCACCGGCGCGCTGGCGCTGGCGCTGCTCGTCCTCACCGCCGCGCTGCTGACGCCGGGCCATCTGCTCGGCCCCACCGCCGGCACCCGACCCGACCCCGTCGCCAGCCTCGGCGCCGGGCTGGCGGTGGCGCTGGCTACCATGGCAGCCGCCGCCGGGAGCGTGGCGGCGGCGCC
Organism: Xanthobacter cornucopiae; assembly: GCF_043195065.2. Taxonomy (NCBI): domain Bacteria; kingdom Pseudomonadati; phylum Pseudomonadota; class Alphaproteobacteria; order Hyphomicrobiales; family Xanthobacteraceae; genus Xanthobacter; species Xanthobacter cornucopiae. The sequence continues at coordinate 4,589,491 of NZ_CM195531.1, read as the reverse complement.
GCTCGGGGTGTTCGTGCTCGGCGCCGGGCTGGCCCTGGCCCTCGCCTGGCGGGCGGAGGCGGCGATCCTCGCCGCCGTGGCGGTGGCGCTGGCGGCGCCCATCCTGCTCGCCGCCTGGGTGTTCGCGCCGGGCTCCGGCAGCACCCTCGCCCCCGCCGGTCCCATGGCTGGCATCGCGCCGGAGCCGGCGCACCTCTCTATCGGTCATTTCGCCGCCTATGGCTTTGGCATGGGGCTGCTGCTCGCCGGCCTGGGCATCGCCGGCGCCCGGCGCGCCCGGGGGGAATTGCAGGCCCTCGGCTGGGCCGCGTCGGGCACCCTCGGGCCGTTGCTGCTGCTGGCCGCCGCCTATGGTCGCCTGACCGAGCTGGACCGCAGCCTGCCGTTCGCCGCCCTGGCGCTGGCCGTGGCCGCCCTGTTCACGCTGGCGGCGGAATGGCTCACCCGCCTGCGGCAGCCGCCCGCCGCAGCCGTCTTCGCCACCGGCGGCGTGGTCGCCCTGGCGCTCGCCCTCACCTTCGGCCTGGACAAGGGCTGGCTGACGGTGGGCCTGGCGCTGGCGGCCCTCGGCGTCGCCTGGGTGTCCACGCGGCGGCCCTTGCCCGGCCTGCGCCAGCTCGCCGCCGGGCTGGGGCTGGTGGTGCTGGCGCGGGTGGGCTGGGACCCCACCATCGCCGGCGCCGATCTCGGCGCCACGCCAGTCTTCAACTGGCTGCTGTGGGGCTATGGCGTGCCGGCCCTGGCGTTCGCGGCGGCAGCCCGGCTGCTCGCCGGTGCCAGCGACGACTGGAGCCGCCGCGTGCTGGAAAGCCTCGCCCTGGTGTTCGCCGTGCTGCTGGCGGCCCTGGAGGTGCGTCATCTGGCCCATGGCGGGGATGTGTTCGCCACCGGCACGCGCCTGTTCGAGACCGGGCTGCTGGCATCGGTGTACGGCGCCTATGCGGTCGGCCTCGGCCGCCTCGCCGCCGTCACCGGCCGCGCCTTCTACCGGCTGTTTGCCGATCTGGTGGCGGCGCTGACCGCCCTGTGCGCGCTGGCGGCGCTGACCGGCGACAACCCCTTCGTGACGGGACAGAGTGTCGGCGGGCCGATCTTCAACGATCTCCTGGCAGCCTACGCGCTGCCGGCGGCGCTGGCCCTGGCCTATGCCGCCGGCCTGCCGCCGGAACGGCACCGGTCGCGCCTCGCGGCTTCCGCCCTGGCGGTGGTGCTGGCCCTGGCCTATGCGACCTTCCAGGTGAGTCGCCTGTTCCAGGGGCCGGTGCTGGACCCCGATGCCATCAGCGCTGCGGAATGGTACGCGTATTCAGCCACTTGGCTCGCCTTCGGCATGGTGCTGCTGGGGCTCGGCCTATGGCGTGGCTCGCGCCGCCTGCGGCAGGCCTCGGCGGCGGTCATGAGCGCCACCGTGCTCAAGGTGTTCATCTCCGACATGGCGGACTTGGAAGGGGTGCTGCGCGCGGTGTCGTTCATCGGCCTCGGCCTGGTCCTGGTGGCCATGGGCTGGCTCTACCAGCGCCTGCTCGCCCGCAAGGCTGCACCATGAGCGCCAGCCGCCGACCGCGCCCCTCACCGCCGCGCCTGCCCCATAACCCGGCGCCCCGCCCTCCGGCGCGCGGAGGTGCCCCCGCATGATCCCCTGGGACGACTTCCGTCTGGTGCGGGCCATCGCCGAGACCGGCTCCCTGGCCGGCGCGGCGGACCGGCTGGCGGTGAACCATTCCACCATCTTCCGCCGCCTCGGCGCGCTGGAGGCCCAGCTCGGCACACGGCTGTTCGATCGCGCCCGCACCGGCTACGTGCCCACGCCCATGGGCGAGGAGATGGTGCATCTGGCCGAGCGCATGGGCGAGGAAGTGGCGGCGGTGGAGCGCCGCATCACCGGCCAGGACCTGCGCCCGTCCGGCGAATTGCGGGTGACCACCAACGATTCCGTGCTCGTCCACATGCTGACGCCGGTGTTCGCCAGCTTCCGCCTCGCCTTCCCGGAAATCCGGCTGGACGTGGTGGTGACCAACAGCTCGCTCAGCCTGTCCAAGCGCGACGCCGACGTCGCCATCCGCGCCAGCGACCGGCCGGGCGACGCTTTGGTGGGCCGCCGCATCGCCAGCATCGCCTGGGGCGTCTACGCCCGGCCCGACCTGATTCCCGGCGGACGCCTTGAGCCCGGCGGGCTGCGCCGGCACGACTGGATCGGCTTTTCCGACGCCCTCGGCAATATCAAGCCGGCCAAATGGCTGCGCGAACGGGTCGGCGACGAGCGGGTGGTGTACCGGGTGAATTCCGTGCTCGGCCTGGCCGAGGCGGCGGCGGCGGGCATCGGCCTCACCGTCCTGCCCTGCTTCATCGGCGCCCTCACCCCTGGCCTTGAGCGACAGATGGGCCCGGAGCCGGAGATGGCCTCCGGCCTGTGGCTGGTGACCCATCCCGACATCAAGAGCACGGCGCGGGTGCGCGTGTTCATGGACCACGTGGGGCGCGAACTGCACCGCCTGAAATCCCGCATTGAGGGCGAGGACGAAGCCGGCGCGCCGATGGCAGACGCCACGCGCCCCTAGCCACGGCAGCGGCGCCCCCGCGCCACGGCGCGGGCGACGCACGGGTGCGCGCGCCGGGAGCCAGACGAGGCCGGTGCGGTCATTCCCGCCACGGCGGCCTCACCCTGCCACACCAACAGGGAGAAGCGATCCGCCACCCGGCCCGGGCCATCGCCATAACCCCAGCCGCCACGCGCCCGGTCAGTTGCGCCCCTTCAGCATGTCCGCCTGATCCACCCGCCCACCACGCGCCGGGCGGGTGGAAACGCCGAACCTCGCTCGGGCCAGGCGGTACAGGAACGGTAGGAAAGTCCGCAGGGGTGGAGGCACGACCGCAGGAGCGTGGAAGCCCGCCGCGCGGCGTCCGCAGCCGCGAGCCCTGCTTGCGCAGCGACCCCGCTGGTGCGCGTCGCACTGGTGAGCATGACACTGGCGAACACCGCTTGGATGCCCGGACGACGGGGCCCGGTCGCGGCCTATTCGGCGGAGGCTTCCTGCGCGGCCGTGCGGGCGCGGCTGCGGCGGGACGCCACCTGGGGACGATCCTTGCCGACCCGTTGGAAGTCGCACCACATGGTCTGTACCCCGGCAAGGGTGCCCCGGAAGCTGGCGGGACCGGTCTTCACCACGTCGAAGCACGGCTCGAAGGACATGCCCTTCACATAGCCGCATACCGCGTCGGCCCGCACCCGCAGGGTGTTGGCCGGCAGCCGCACGAACCGCGCCGGCGCCTCCCGCAGGGTGATGATGCCCACCACCGAGCCATCGGGATACACCCGGCCGGAGCCCTTGGAGCCCTCGAAGCAGGAGAAGGAAAATTCGCGCCCGACCACGAAGGACCGCGCCTGCTCGGCGCTGAGCTGTTCCTCCGCACGGGCTGCGGTCGTCATCGCCGGCCCCGTCACGATGGTGGCGAAGCCGACGGCCGCGAAAAGAATGCTGCGCATGGCTGGTTCGCGAAGTGCCTCTGTTTTCAGCCCTCAGGTTGCGCAGACAGGGACCGGGCCTGTCAAGGGTCCGGCCCCGTGGCAAGCCCGGAAAACGCCGTGGGAGCGCCCTTTTTCTCACCACTGTGCCCGCCGGGACGCGCCGCTGTTAACCCTCTGTTCACGCCCGATTCACCTTTGGTTCACACCTGCTGACTCACGCCTGCGCCGCCAGCGGCCGCCGCACCGCCTCCTCGCGGATGGGCAGGTTGATGGCGGCGGAGGCGAAGGACAGCGCCACCGAGAGCCACCACACCACATCGTAGGAGCCGAGCGTCACATAAAGCTGGCCGCCGAGATAGACGCCGAGGAAGCCGCCCACCTGATGGGAGAAGAACGCGAAGCCGTACAGCATGGCCATGTAGCGGGTGCCGAACATGAGCATCACCAGGCTGGAGGTGGGCGGCACGGTGGACAGCCACAGCAGCCCCATGGCGGCGCCGAACAGGTAGCAGCTCCAGGGCGACACCGGCATCAGCACGAAGGCGGCGATGGCCACGCCGCGACCGGCATAGATCCACGCCAGCAGCCACTTGCGCGACATCCGGTTGGTGAGGTAGCCGGCGCCGATGGAGCCGACCATGTTGAACAGGCCGATCAGCGCCAGGGTCACCGCCCCCACCTTCAGGTCCATGCCCCGGTCCACCAGGAAGGCGGGCATGTGCACGGTGACGAACGCAAGCTGGAAGCCGCAGGTGAAGAAGCCCAGCACCAGCAGCACGTAGCTCGGGTGGCGGAAGGCCTCCGACAGCGCCGCGGCGACGCTTTGCTGGGGCGCGGCGGCCGTGCCGGCGGACCGCACCGCACCGCGGGTGGCGAGCGCCAGCGAGAACGGCATCACCAGCAGCAGCGAAGCGCCGAAGATGATGAGGGTCTCCTGCCAGCCCACCGCCTCGATGAGGCCGGTGGTGAGCGGCGGGAACAGGAACTGGCCGAACGAGCCGGCGGCGGTGGCGGCGCCGAAGCCCAGGGACTTCAAACGATCCGGCAGCAGCTTGCCGAACGCCGCCAGCACCAGGTTGAACGACGCCGCCGACAGGCCGAAGCCCACCAGCACGCCGGCCGTGAGCTGCAGCCCCGCCGGAGTTCCCGAATAGGCCATCAGCACCAGGCCGAGACCATAGACCAGCGCCCCGGCGCACAGCACCCGTACCGTGCCGAACCGGTCGGCGATGGCGCCCGCGAACGGCGAGCCCAGCCCCCACAACAGGTTCTGAATGGCCACCGCGAGGCCGAACACGTCGCGGCCCCAGCCAAAATCCCGTGACATGGGCACGAGGAACAGGCCGAACACCGAGCGCGGCCCGAAGGTGATCATGGCGATGAAACAGCCGGCGGCGATGATGAGCAGCGCCGGCAGGTGACGCCCCGGAGCCGGGGGCGTGGAGGCGGAAGAGGCAGACATGACCGAACTCTCTGTGCGCGCCCGAACGGCGGACGGCGCTTCCCGGCCATGTTAATGCCCAAGTCGTCGCTGTGAAAAATCAATAATGGAAAAGCGATCCATGAGAGGTGTTCATGGATCGCGCCTCCGCCGCCCGCCTGCCCCGACATGTCCGGGCGGCCGTGCGGAAACCGGAAGCCGCCCGAAAGCGGCGGCCTGGAACGTCAACCCCAGGCGCCACCCGGCAGCCTTCCGCCACCCGGCAGCCTTCCGGCGACCCGGCCGCGCATCGGCGCAGAGCCGGTTCGCCTCCAGCCCAACGCTCCCGCACCGCCCCGGCGCAGGCCGGGCGTGCCCCCTGGCCCGCGGCGCGCGCGAAGGGGGTCCGCTGCGGTGCGGATCACTCAGCCGCGGCGTGGACGGTCGCCACGCGGCGGATGGGACATGCCGAAGAAGCTGCCCAGATCCTTGCGCACGCTCTCCTCGAAACGCTTCTTCTGGGCCGCGTCGAAGCTCTTGTAGAGCGGATCGAGCGCATCGGCCAGGGTGCGCAGCTCTCCGGCGTTGGCGGTCAGGCGATCGGCGGCGGCGCGCATGCGCGTCACCGGGTCCGGACGCTCGCGGCGCTCGCCCGGCTGGGCGGCCTGACGCTCGGCACGGCGATCGGCGACGCGGGTCGTGCGCTCCTGCACCACGCCCCGCAGGGCGGTTTCAAACGCCGGCCACAGCTTCTCCTGGTCCGGCGTCAGCTTCAGCCCATCCTTGAGGGCGGCGATCCGGGTGTCGAGCTGAGCCGCATCCTTCTGTGGGCCGCCCTGGGGCGTCGCGGACGGGGCAGCCGCCTGCGGCGCCGCCGTCTGCGCGCCCGAAGGGGCGGCGACATCGGCGGGACCGGCGGCATGGGCGATGGCCGAACCGGCGATGAGCGCGGCGGTGGCGGCGGCGATAACGGCTTTCTTCATGGACATCCTCCTTAAAGGATGGCCGCAGCATGGCCCTCGACGCGCTCCAGCTCAACTTAAACTTCGGTAATTATCCATTCGTCCAATGTGCTACGCGCAGGAAGTACATTCGACTCACGTCCGCGCGGAAGATCTTGTTTTCGCCACAGCTTCATGACACCGCGGCACGCGGCCAGAGAACTTGCGTTTCACGCGTCCCGACTGTCGCCTGGGTGGGTGCATACCCGCGCCGCTCCATCTCGCAGCGCCATGCGCCGGGCCCGCCGGAGATGCGATAGAGCGCATAGGCACCGGCCCCACGCTCGTCGTCTGGCCCGGCCGAGGCCGAGGGCACGCCCACCACCGGAATCGACCCGCCATCCCCGACCGCCACCGCGCCGAGGGACTGGCGATGATCGTGGCCATGCAGCACCAGCTCGGCACCCGCCTCCGCCAGCACCGCCCGCACCGCTGCGGCGTCCTTGAGATCGCGATGGAACGGCCGCGTGCCCACCGGCGGATGGTGGATCATCACCACCCGGAACAGCCCTTCGGCCTTCAGCCGCGACAGCAGCGCCCGCAGCCGGGCGAGCTGGCCCCTGCCCGCCTCGCCGCTGGCCAGGAACACCGCCGTCGGCACCGCCGTGGACACCCCCACCAGCGCCACCGGCCCGCGCCGGCGCACATAGGGAAAGGCGTCCACGTCCACCGGCGTGTGGGGATGGGTATCGTCGCCCGAGAGGAACGGCGCCCAATGCTCCAGGTGATAATGCATGGCGGAGCGCACATAGGCGTCGTGGTTCCCCGGCACCACGCTCACCCTGTCCGCCGCGCCGAGGGCGGACAGGAAGGTGGCGCCGGTGTCGAACTCCGCCGGCAGGCTCACGTTGACGAGATCGCCGGTGACGCAGATGTGATCCGGCGCCTGCGCCTGCAGGTCGTCCACCAGCGGCCCCAGGGTGGAGGCGCCGAAATTGCGCCGGCGCGCGCCGATCCAGTTCATCATGCCGAAGAAGCGCTTGCCGAGAAGCTCGGACAGACGGGCCTCGGGAATGGGGCCAAGGTGCGGATCGGAAAGATGGGCGAGCACGAACATGACGGCGGCGGGGCCTCGGTGGCGCGGCCCCTCCTTTAGAGCATTTTCCGGCGACGTGGATACCGGCCGGGGCCAGAAATGCCGGCGCGCGCGAAGAAAATGCGGCGCGGGACGGACCCGGCGCGCCCCATTGATGTCGGCGCCGCACGCAGGCAAGATTTCTGGTGCGCCGCAATGAGCTGCGGTATGCGTTCGCGCCCCCCGCCGGGGCGCCGGCTCAGGAGCGGTCCTTCGTGCGTGCCTTCGGTTCTCTCGCCCTCAGCCTTGTCGTCACCATCGCCGGGCCCGCCGCATGGACCGCGCGGGCAAAGGCCTCTCAGGTCTCCGTGCGCGGCAGCGAGATCCTGCTGGACGGCCGCCCGTTCGTGCCCAACGGCGCCAGCGGCGAAACCCGCCTCGCCGAGCTGAAGGCCATCGGCGCCAACGTGGTGCGCACCTACGGCCAGGAGCCGGGCGAAATTCTCGACGCCGCCCAGCGGGCCGGGCTGAAGGTGATCGTCGGCTTCTGGATGGGCCACCCCCGCGTCGGCTTCGACTATCGCAATCGCGCGGCGGTGGAGGCGCAGCTGGAAACCCTGCGCCACATGGTGGAACGCTACCGCAACCATCCGGCCCTGCTGATGTGGGGCATCGGCAACGAGGTGGAGGTGGAATTGCCGCCCGCCGAGGCCCAGGCGGTGGTCTGGCCGGCCATCGAGGAGGCCGCCCGGCTGGTGAAGACCCTGGACCCCAGCCACCCCACCCTGGCGGTGGTGGCCGAGGTGGGCACCGACAAGGCCAGGCAGTTGAAGGCGCAGGCCCCGTCCATCGACGTGCTCGGCGTCAACGGCTATGGCGACGGCCTGCTCACCTCCGTGGCCCGGGCCCGGGCGCAGGGCTGGAGCGGCCCGGTGGTGCTGACCGAGATGGGCGCGCTCGGCCATTGGGAGGCGCCCAAGACGCCGTGGGGCGCCCGCTTCGAGCCCACCTCCTCGGCCAAGGCCGACCAGATGCGGCGCTACCTGACCAGCGCCAACCATGCCGGCATCGGCACCATCGTCTTCCTGTGGGGCCAGAAGCAGGAAGTGACCCCCACCTGGTACTCTTTGCTGCTGCCCACCGGCGAATGGACCGAGACCGTGGAGGTGATGGCCGACCAGTGGGACGGCACCCCGCCCGGCGGCGACAACCACGCCCCCCGCATCCTCTCCCTGCGCCTGGACGGGCCGGCGGTGCTCCCCCGCAACGGCAGCACCGTGCTGCGGGTGGCCGCCACCGACCCGGACGGCGACCCCCTGAAGGTGGAGTGGCAGGTGATGGCCGAGACCACGGCGCCCAGCATCGGCGGCGATGCCGAGCCGGTGCCCCAGAGCTTTCCCGAGGCGGTGCACGAGCCGTCGGTGAACGCGGTGCGGATCGGCCCGCTGCCGCCGGGCACCTACCGCGTGTTCGTCACCGTGCGCGACGGCCGGGGCGCCGCCGCCACCGGCAACCTGCCGATCGCGGTCCGCTAGCGAGGCCGCGCGCGGCACCCGATGCGGTCTTGAGATCGAGCGCTTAAACTACGCTCTATCAATGGCTTATTGAGATCGGCGCGAACCTGTGCGAACTGCAGGCATATGGGAATCGCGGAGGCAGTGCGGAGCGACGCCCGTCCTCCCCGTGGCGTTGGCGGAGACTGTTCATGGCGAAGATCGACCGGCTGCTGGTGGGCGAGGCCCTGGTGGGCGACGGCAACGAGGTGGCTCACATCGACCTCATCATGGGCCCGCGCGGCTCATCCGCCGAATACGCCTTCGTAAATGCCCTCACCAACAACAAGGATGGCTTCACCACCCTGCTCGCGGTGGTGGAGCCGAACCTGATGGCCAAGCCCAGCACCGTGCTGTTCAACAAGGTGACCATCAAGGACGCCCGGCAGGCGGTGCAGATGTTCGGCCCGGCCCAGCACGCCGTGGCCAAGGCGGTCACCGACAGCGTCGCCGAGGGCATCATTCCCCTGGAGGAGGCGGACGACATCTTCATCTGCGTCGGCGTGTTCATCCATTGGGATGCCGATGACGACGCCAAGATCCAGAGCTTCAATTACGAGGCCACGCGGGAGGCCATCCGCCGCGCCGTCACCGGCACGCCGCGTCCGGAAGAGGCGCTGGCCCGCGCGCGCGGCGCCCAGCACCCGCTTGCCGCCCGCTGACCCACCCGGCCCCTGATGCCGCGCCGTGGCCGGCGCATCCGCCGCCTCACACCGGCGCGCGCACGTCGCGCGGGACCTCGTCGAGCTGGCCGGTGGGGGCAAGATAGGTGATGAGCCGCACCGCCCGGTCGCCGGGGCCGGCGAGCTTGGCGATGACGCTCCGCAGCGCCTTGAACTCCTGAGCGGACAACGGCTCGAACAGGGAATCGTTGGCCGGAACCTGGACCCGCGCCAGCTCGGTGAGGCGGCGCTCGGCCTCCGGCGTCACCGTCAGCACCACCCGGCGGCGATCCTCCGGATTGACCGCCTTGATCACCAGGCCCGCCGTCACCAGCTTGTTGACCTCCAGCGTGATGAAGGCGCCGGACAGGTGCAGGTGCTCCGCCAGCTGGTTCACGCCGAGGTTGGGAACCCGCGCACTCAGACGGGCGATGGACGTCAGGATGGTGTACTGGGTACCCGACAGGCCGATGAGCCCGCCAAGCCGGTCCCGCACCTCCTCGATCACCGCGGCGAATGCCAGCATGTCATGCAGCAGGTCACGAAAGACGACGTCCGAGCCGTCCACCAGGAGGGCCGGGCGCGAGACCGTGAGCGGCAGGGCCTTGCGGCCCTTGGCGGGCTTCTGCGACATGGTTCGGGCACTCCCCCCAGACCCACGCCCGCCGCCGCGACGCGGTGCGGCCCGGGATCCTTGCGTTAGAGCAAATCCAGCGAAAGTGTAACGCGGCCTGCATCCGGATCTGCGAGACGAAAACGAGCTGGAGCTTGCGCGGCCCGCTGCGGCACGCAGACCCAGCTCCGCCGCCCCGCACCCGATGGGCCACGCCCAACCGTGGCGGCATCAGGCCGCGACGGTTGGGAACCGGCACGCACCCCCGATGGGCGTGGCGCGTGTCCGGTCCCCTCATTAGATTTTATATTGGCTTTTCTAAATAGCTAAATCATACCATCTATTTGCGTGTATAGCATTGAATCCCAGGTAGCCGCCATTGAACTTTCAATGCGTTTCCAGAGCGGCAGATCTGCATGCGGCGCTGTCGTGCCGCCACCTCCGGCCTCACGGCAGGCGCAGCCCGCCATAGGTGCTCCAGGAGGTTGCGACCAGCCAGCCGCAATCCACCGGCAGGTTGACCCCGGTGATGCCGGAGGCCCCTTCCCCCGCCAGGAAGACCACCGCCCGTGCCACCTCGTCGGGCTCCACCAGCCGTTGCAGTGCCGCATTGCCCGCCAGCATGGAGACATCCCGCTCACCACGGGCGATGGCCTCCCGCAGCGCCGGCGTCAGGGTGTAGCCCGGCGACACCGCGTTCACCCGCACGCCGGCCGGGCCCCATTCCGCCGCGAGATCCTCGGTCATGGCGATCACCGCCGCCTTCGCCGGCCCATAGGCGTGCAATGGCACCGACCGCAGGCCGGTGATGGAGGCGATGTTGACGATGGCGCCCCGCCGCCGCGCCAGCATGGCCCGCGCGAAGGCGAGCGCCGCCACATAGGTGCCGCGCTGGTCGATGCGGATCACTTCGTCCCATTTGGCCAGGCCGAGATCGTGCGGGCGTTCCGGCGGCTGGAGCACACCGGCGCTGTTCACCAGCACCTCCACCGGGCCATAGTCCGCCTCGATGGCGGCGGCGCAGGCCTCAAGACCGGCGGCATCGCCCACGTCGGCGGCGAACGCGCGGCCGCCCACCTCCCCCGCGACCACCTCGGCCCGGTCCAGCGCCCGGTCCAGGACCGCGACGCGATACCCCTCATGCGCGAACCGTCGCGCGCAGGCCGCGCCGATACCGCTGGCGCCGCCCGTCACAACCACCAGGGGCGCGGCGCGCCCATTGCGCGCAGGACCTTTTTCCACCTCGGACATGCAGAATCTCCGACTTTTGTCGGACAGCCGGATGGGTTGGTTCGGTGGCTCTGTCAATATCCGGCCCGGCGCGGCCGAGCGGCCGTCACCCGCGCGTGCGGCCGTCCGCCGGAGCACGGCCCTTGCGGACCCGCCGCGCCCGGGGCGATATCCGCCAAGCCGCCCCGCTCACACCGGGCCAGCGACAACGCCCCGGCCCGTCCGGCCTCGGGACGGCACGATCGCGCCACTGCGCGCGCGAATCCGGCTCCACGCCACTGGACGCGGCGCGGCCGATCCAGCGTCGAGGCCACCCGACCCAAAGGGTCGCCCGGCCCCGCGCCGGGATCAACTGGCCTTGGCCTCACCAGGCCTTGGCCTCACCTCACCTGGGCCCGCTCAGCCTCATCTGGCCTCACTTGGCGATCTGGCCTCACTTGGCCATCTGGCCTCACTTGGCCTTGGCGCGCTCGATGGCCTCGGAGATCAGCTTCTGGGCCTCGTCCTTGCCGGCCCAGCGGATCACCTTCACCCACTTGTTGGGCTCAAGGTCCTTGTAGTGCTCGAAGAAGTGCTCGATCTGCTTGAGCAGGATCTCCGGCAGGTCGGTGTATTCGTGCACGTTCTCATAGCGCTTGGTGAGCTTGGAGACCGGCACCGCGACGATCTTCTCGTCCTGGCCGCCTTCATCCTCCATCACCAGCACGCCCACCGGACGCACGGCGATGACCGAGCCCGGGACCAGGGCGCGGGTGTTGCAGACGAGAACGTCGGCCGGATCACCGTCACCGGAAAGGGTGTGGGGAATAAAGCCGTAATTCCCCGGATAGCGCATGGAGGTATAAAGGAAGCGGTCCACGAACAGGGCGCCGGATTCCTTGTCCATCTCGTACTTGATCGGCTCGCCGCCGATCGCGACTTCGATGATGACGTTGACTTCCTCCGGGGCCTTCTTGCCAATTGGGATGGCTTCGATGCGCATGTCAGTCTCGCTTCCAGCTACGGATCGCGCAGGGTGAGCCCGCGCGGGCGCTACCGCTGCCAAGCGAAGGCGATCTTGTCCAGCGTTTTCGTGCCGAACCGCTCGCTGGACGATGCGACCGGTTGCCCCCCCAAGGCGGTGTAGAAGCCCACCGCCCCTTCATTCTCCGCCAGCGCCCACACCACCAGCCCGCCCAGGCGCGCCAGCGCCAGATCGCTGCGGGCCGCCGCGAACAGACGGTGGCCGAAGCCCAACCCCTGGAACTGGGGGTGCAGGTAGATCTCGTAGATCTCCCCGCCATAGGGCAGCGCCTTGGCGCGATTGCCGCCGTAATTCACATAGCCGGCCAGTTCCTCGCCCACCTTCAGGACGTGCAGGCGGCTGCCCCGTCGGATGGCGGCGTCCCACCAGCGCGGGCCGCGCCGCTCCACCATCCGCTCCAGCTCCAGGCCGGGAATGAGGCCGCGATAGGCGGCGCGCCAGGAAGCGTCGTGAACCGCCGAGATCGCCAGGGCATCGGCGGGCTTCGCTCTGCGGATTTCGATCTCGAGCGTGCTCATGGGTGAATGGAAGCAAACCGCGCCGCGTCCTTCAAGGGGCTTGCGGCCCATTGCCGGTCACGTCATTTTCAGATGACAGGCTCGGTGCCCTTTTCGCGCCGGCCCGGTGGGGCTAGCATCGGGGTGCCGCCGGGCCCTCCGGGGGTCCGGCGGGCGTCGGGCTTGCCGCGTCATCCTCCCGCAGGTGTGGCGGCCATTGTGCGCATGATCCGATTCTTTTTTCGTTTCATCGGCTTCTGGCTGGTGGCCGGCGGCTTCGTCGCCCTCATCGTCGATGGCACCCGGTCCATCGCGGCCTCGCGGCTGGTGTTCATCACGGTCGGCGAGGCCTGGCTCGCCCTGGCGCCGCAGAACCTGGAACGGGCGGAGGCCGCGGCCCCCCAGATCTGGCCGAGCCTGATGCCGCTGCTGTCGCTGCCGGCCTCCGTGCTCCTGGTGCTGGCCGGCCTCGCCCTGCTGGGGCTGGGCCGGACCCGCGAGCGCTCCCGCTTCCAGGTCGGCTGATTCCCGAGGGCGCGCGCCCCGGTGCCGCCCCTCCCGCTCGCGGCGGCGGCACCCCATATGGGGGCGACACAGCGACGACGCGCCAGGGCGGCGCCGGCACCCCCGGCCTGCCCCTCGCGCACGGGAGCCCCGCCATGTTCTTCTCCAGGAAGCCGCTCGCCCTGCCCACCGCCGCCGAGGCCCTGCCCGGCCGCCGCGAGGCCATCGCCACCGCCGAGACCCACTTCGTCAGCGGGCACCCGCTCGCCGCGCCCTATCCCGAGGGCTTCCAGACCGCCGTCTTCGCCCTCGGCTGCTTCTGGGGGGCGGAACGCAAGTTCTGGCAGCAGCCCGGAGTGTGGGTGACGGCGGTGGGCTACGTGGCCGGCCTCACGCCCAATCCCACCTATGAGGAGGTCTGTTCCGGCCGCACCGGCCACACCGAGGCGGTGCTGGTGGTGTTCGATCCCGCCCGCGTGAGCTACGAGGACCTGCTGAAGGTGTTCTTCGAGGCCCACGATCCCACCCAGGGCATGCGCCAGGGCAATGACATCGGTACCCAGTACCGCTCCGGCATCTATGTGACCTCGGACAGCCAGAAGGCGGCGGCCGACGCCATGGCGGCGGCTTATGGCCGCCCCCTGCGGGAGCGCGGCTTCGGCCCCATCACCACCGAGATCGCGCCGCTCGGCCCGTTCTATTTCGCCGAAGGCTATCACCAGCAATATCTGGCGAAGAATCCCGCCGGCTATTGCGGGCTCGGTGGCACCGGCGTCGCCTGCCCTGTGGGCACCGGGGTCGCCGCCCGCTGACCGCCCCGGGCACGGTCCACGGCTGGGCCCGATTCGAGCCGCCCGTCCCGCGTCCTCCGGCGGCGGCGCGCCAGTGCGGGCGGATGGCGGAAGCAAACAGCGCGATGTCGGCCCGCCGCTTGGCGAGAGCCGGGCTCAGGGGCTTCAGCAGCACCGCGCGCGGCGACAGCGCGGCGGCGATGGCACCGAGCTTGGCGATCACATCATCCACCGTGCCCACCAGGGAATCGGCCACCATGCGGTCGAGGGTGAACCAGGGCGTCCATTCCGGCTGGGCCTGCTGGGTCATGCCCTGCATCCGCTCCACGAACGGACGCAGGAACTCCCGCGCCTCCTGCTCCGCCGCCGCGCGGGTGTCGGCCACATGGAAGAAGCGGATCAGCGTGAAGCGGGGGTCGGCCCCGGGCGCCGCCGCGCCATAAATGTCGAGGCTGCGGCGCGCCGCGTCGAGGGGAAACGGCGGCGCCGCCATCACCCCGTGGCCGCACGCCGCCGCCAGCCTCAGGGCGTCTTCCGTCGCGGTGGCGAGGAAGGTGGGAATGGGGGCCTGCACCGGCTTGGGCACCAGCTCGACCCCGTCGAGATCGAAGAACTCGCCCTTGAACGTCACCACCGGCTCGTAGAGCAGTTTCTCGATGACCGTCAGCGCTTCCAGCGTCTTGGCGCGGGACGTGTCCTTGTCGGCATGGAAATGCTTGTTCTGCACCGGGAACGGCCCGCCCTTGGCGACGGCGAGGTTGAAGCGGCCACCGGAGAGGATATCCACGCTCGCCACATCCTCCGCCACCGTGATGGGATCGCGGAACGGCAGCAGCACCGCCGCCGAGCCGAGCCGGATGCGCCGCGTGCGCCCGGCCAGGTAGGCCAGCAGCGCCAGGCACGACGGGCTGGCCGCGCCGGGATTGAAGTGATGCTCCGCGACCCACGCTTCCTCGAAGCCCAGGTCCTCCGCCAGGGTCACCAGCTCGGTCTGTTCGGCATAGGCGGACACATAATCCTGGCGCTGCGTCTCATAGGTGCAGAAAAGGCCGAACTGCATGGCAATCTCCAAGGCAAAAAACCGGCGCGGCGCCGGCGCGGCCACCCGCCGCCCCGACGACATCCATCGGGCACAACGCCCACTCGTTATATGTATTAGACTATAACCATCCTGTCTGCGTGTGTCATGGCGCGCGAAATCCGCCGGAACGCGCGGCGCGGTGCCTTTCCTCGTGGCGCGGAAGCTCCTAAGCAGAGGCAGCCCCCAGCCCGGAGCCCGCGCGATGGCCGAATACGTGATTTCCCCGCCCTCCATTCCCACCCTTGCGGTGGCGGGCGAGACCGCCCTGTTCCCGGTGCACCGCATCTATTGCGTCGGGCGCAATTATGCGGACCACGCCATCGAGATGGGGCACGACCCCAACAAGGAGCCGCCCTTCTTCTTCCAGAAGAACGCCGACACCCTGGTGCCGTCCGGCGCCACGGCGTCGTACCCCAAGGGCACCAACGACCTGCACCATGAGATCGAGCTGGTGGTGGCGCTCAAGTCCGGCGGCACCGACATTCCCGCCAGCACCGCGCTCGACCACGTCTACGGCTATGCGGTGGGCCTCGACCTCACCCGCCGCGACCTGCAGGCCGAATTGAAGAAGATGGGCCGCTCGTGGGAGCCGGCCAAGGCGTTCGAGGACGGCGCGCCCTGCTCGGCCCTGGTGCCCGCGAGCCGCATCGGCCACCCGGCGGCGGGGCGCATCTCGCTCACCGTGAACGGCGCGCTGAAGCAGCAGGGCGACCTGAACCAGATGATCTGGAAGGTGCCGGAAATCATCGCCACCCTGTCCACCCTGTTCCGCCTCGCCCCCGGCGACCTGATCTTCACCGGCACCCCGGCCGGGGTGGGGCACATCGCCCGCGGCGACCGGCTGGAAGGGGCGGTGGAGGGCGTCGGCACCCTCGACATCCGCTTCGCCTGACGGGCGCGGCGCCAGGGCGACCGCCCATCGCGGGAAACCCCACGCGCCTCCGGCCAGGGACCGATGGCCTTACGTGACGAGGCGGGCCGGGTCGGCCAGCCACACCGCCACCGCCGCGCGGGTCGCCGCCAAAGCGGCGGCCCCCACCGCCTCCCCCACCGCCGTGTGCAGGCCGGCATAGGGCTGCGCCGGGCCGGCCGCCGGGGCGCTCATGACCACGCAGTCGGTGCCGGTTCCCGAGACCGGCTCGGGCAAGCCCTCACGGCGGAAGTCCGCTTCCAGAATGGCCCGGGTGCGGGCCTGCACCACCACGGAGGAGGCCTCCAGAAGCGCCGCCTCGGTCAGGGGAACGCTCACCGCGGCCAGGATGTTCACCGTGCCGGCAAGGTGCGCGGCCGCCGCCGGCGAGAAGCGCGCGCCCACCCGCTCGCCATTGTTGAGGCCAAGGGTGACGAGGCAGGCGGCGGCCACCCCCTCCACCCCACGCCACGCCAGGTGGTGATGGTCCACGTTGCGCGAGGTCATCAGCCCCACCGCGGCGCCAAGGCCAGCGGCCTCCAGGCGCGCCCGGAACCAGGCCAGCACATCGAGGTCCGGCGTCAGGTCGCGGTTGCGCACCTCCAGCCAGGCCACCTCGCGGCCGGTGACGAAACCCGGACGGTTGATGGACCACGACACCATGCGCTGGGGCGCCGCGAAACGGGCCACCAGCAGCGGCCGCGCCGCCTCGACCCGAAACAGGCCGTCCCCCGCTCCCCCCGTCATCGACCGGCACTCGCAGGCCGGCGCCCAGGCCGTGCGGCGCCGGCCCACGGCCAGCCCCCGCTCGCACGGCGGCAGGGGGAACGGGAGAAGCGAGGCAGGCAAGCAGGCATCACGGCAGGACAACCTATTGGAACAACAACAGACTTTTGCGAATGCGGCCGCCAGCGGCGCCGGGGTCGGCACCTGGCCAAGCTGCCGAGCAAGACTGACACGCCGCCGCAAGGCGCGTCCACCGCCCCGGCGTCGCGGCCCACAGCCGACGCCCGCATGCGCTGCCGAAGGGCCGGCCAAAGGGGACGCCAGAGGAAGGGGTCGGGGGCCGCTCCAGCCCGTTCCAAAGCGGCGGACGGCCTGCGACGATGGTCGCATTTCACCGGAGTGCGCCTGAAATGTGGTTGGCAACACCCTACCGCGTCGCCTAAGCTATATCCTTCTGAATATAGTTTGGACATTCCTCATGGTCCTCCGCCTTCTCTCCACGGCCCTCGTATTTCTTGCCCTTTCGCTGCCCACCGTCGCCACCGCCCAGACCGCGCAGCCCGCCGCCGCGGCGCCCGTCACCTCCACCCAGACCGTGTTCGCCGCTGCCTCCATGTCGGACGCGCTGCGCCAGGTGAACGAGCTGTGGGTGGCCAAGGGCAACGCGCCGCTGCAATTCAATTTCGCCGCCTCCTCCACCCTCATCCGGCAGATCGAGCAGGGCGCCACCGCCAGCGTGTTCGTCTCCGCCGACGAGCGCTGGGCCGACTGGGGCATCGAGCGCGGCCTGCTGGTGAAGGCCTCGCGGGTGTCGCCGCTCGGCAACGACCTGGTGCTGATCGCGCCCCGCGACAGCGCCGTTAAGGTGGAGATCACCAAGACCACCGACATCCTCGCCCTGCTGGGCGCCAACGGCCGCCTCGCCACCGGCGACCCGGCGCACGTTCCGGTCGGCCGCTATGCCGAGCAGGCCCTGACCTGGCTGGGCCAGTGGGACGCCATCGGCCCCCGCCTCGCCCGCGCCGACAGCGTGCGGGCCGCCATGCTGCTGGTGGAACGCGGCGAAGCCCCGCTGGGCATCGTCTATGGCACCGACGCCGCCGTTTCCACCCGGGTCAAGGTGGTGGGCACCTTCCCGGAAAGCTCGCACGAGCCGGTGACCTATCCGTTCGTCATCGTCACCGCCCAGGACAGCCCCGACGCCCGCGCCGTGCTCGCCTTCCTGGTGGGGCCGGAAGCCATGGCCGTCTACAAGAAGCTCGGCTTCTCGATTCACTGACGATACCCGCACCAGACCGTCGGTGAAGACATCCCATGGACCTCGGCCTCAGCGCTGAAGAATGGCAGGCGGTTCGCCTGAGCCTCGTGGTGGCCGCGCAAGCGGTCGCCATGGGCCTTCCCATCGCGATCCTGGTATCGCTGATCCTGAGGTGGCCCGGCATGCCCGGCCGGACCGCCCTCAATATTTTCGTCCACCTGCCGCTGGTGCTGCCGCCGGTGGTGGTGGGCTGGATGCTGCTGGTGATCTTCGGCATCCGCGGCCCGGTCGGCCAGTTCCTCCACTCCTGGTTCGGCATCCGCCTGGTGTTCACCGCCAACGGTGCGGCGCTCGCCTGCGCCGTCATGAGCTTTCCGCTCATGGTGCGGGCCATCCGCCTGTCGCTGGATTCCGTGGACCGGGGCCTGGAGGACGCCGCCAGCACCCTCGGCGCCAAGTCCGTCGACCGCTTCTTCAGCGTCACGCTGCCGCTGATGGCACCGGGCGTGGTGTCGGGCGCCATCACCGCCTATGCGGCGAGCCTCGGCGAGTTCGGCGCGGTCATCACCTTCGCCTCCAATGTCCCCGGCCAGACCCAGACCCTGCCGCTCGCCATCTTCACCGCCCTCCAGACCCCGGGCGGCGAGGAAGCGGCGGCGCGCCTCTCCCTCGTCTCTGTGGTGCTGGCGGTGGCTGGCCTGCTGCTCGGCGAATGGGTCGGAAAGCGGTTGCGCCCATGAGTCTCGACGTCACGCTCAAGCACGCCTTCCCGAACTTCTCCCTGGATGTCGCCTTCAGCGCGCCCACGCCAGGGGTGGTGGCGCTGTTCGGCCCCTCGGGGTGCGGCAAGACCACGGTCATGTCAGCGGTCTCCGGCCTGCTCAAGGCCGATGAGGTCCACATCGACCTCGATGGCGACGTGCTCTCCGACAAGGCCCCCGCCGACCGGCGCATCGGCGTGGTGTTCCAGGACGGGCGGCTGTTCCCGCACATGTCGGTGGTGGCCAACCTGCGCTACGGCATGCGCCGCGCCCCGCCGGGGCCGGTGAAGTTCGACGAGGCGGTGGAACTGCTCGGCATCGGCCACCTGCTGGACCGGCGCCCGGGCCGCCTCTCCGGCGGCGAGCGCCAGCGCGTCGCCATCGGCCGCGCCCTGCTCAGCCAGCCGCGGCTGTTGCTGATGGACGAGCCCATGGCGGCGCTGGACGCCTCGCGCAAGCAGGAGATCATGCCGTTCCTGGCCCGCCTGCACGACGAGATGAACATCCCCATCATGATCGTCACCCACTCCATCGAGGAGGTGGCGCGCCTGGCCGACACGCTGGTGCTCATGTCCAAGGGCCACGTGGAGGCGGCGGGTCCGGTGGGCGAGGTGCTGGCGCGCGCCGACCTGCCATTCGCCACCGGCTCCAACGCCGGCGCGGTTCTGTCCGCCACGGTGGAGCGGCACGATCAGGCGCGCTGGCTCACCCAGCTCGACGCCAGCGGCGTGAAGATCCTGGTGCCCATCCTCGACCGGCCCCCGGGCTCCCGGCTCAGGGTGCGCATTCCCGCCAACGAGGTGGCGCTGGCGCTGGAGCCCCCCAGCCGCATCAGCACCAACAACATCATCTCCGGCACCGTGCGCAACGTGCGCGAGACCGAGGACAAGACCATGGCCCTGGTCGAGGTGGCGGTGGGCGATGTGCTGTTCCTGTCGCAACTCACCCCGGACTCCCGGCAGGAGCTGGAGATCGCGCCGCGAAAGCCGGTCCTGGCCCTGTTCAAGTCCATCGGCGTGCAGGTGCTTTGAGGCCGGCCACCGGCCCCGCGCCAGCGGGCGGCCCGGTCCGCCGCCCCGCAAGAGCGTCTCCCTCCAGGCCGGCCCGCCCGCCTGGAGGGACTTGCGCGCCCCCACATAAGCCCCCAGGCCCAGGGCCCCGGCTTCCTCCCCCGGCCCATGGCGACCGGAAACCGGCAGCGCCTGCCCGGTGAGCAGCCGCGCTGGGAGCACCCGCCCGGGGAGAGCACCCGCCCAAGAGGCGCCTCGCCTGTCACCGCATGGAAGCATCCCGCAGTCTGCCCGGAGCAGAACGGCGCACAGCGCCCCGGCCCGTTACGCGGCATCGGGCCGGGGCGTCTTTCGTCCACCCGCGCGAGGGCCGCGCCGTTCAGCGCTCGGCGGACGGATCGCCCTCGATGTCGGCCTCCGGCGGCTGGCGCGTCACCGAAACCGGGTCGCTGCCGGGGAAGGTTTCCTCAAGCGCCTCCTCCAGGCGGGCATCGGCCGCCGCGCGCTCGGCATCCGCGGCGGTGGCCGCGCGCAGGGTGATGATCTGCGTCAGCAACTGGTCGCGCCAATGGGCCAGCTCGGTCATGGTGCGACCGTCGGCTTCGGCCTTCACGCCCTCCACCAGCGTGCGCTGCAGCTCCGGCGTCATCACCGGGGTGCCCAGGTCCGCCCACCAGGTCTCCACCGCCGGCAGCAGATGCGCCATGAAATGGGCGAGCCCGCCCTGGCCGCCGCCCAGGTTGAAGGTCATGTGCGGCCCCATGAGCGCCCAGCGCAGGCCCGGCCCCTCGCTCACCGCGGCGTCGATATCGGCCACCGAGGCAACGCCCTCCTGCACCAGATAGATGGCCTCGCGCCACAACGCCGCCTGCAGGCGGTTGGCGACATGGCCTGTCACTTCCTTCTTGATCTCGATGGGGCGCTTGCCGATGGCGGCATAGAAGGCCATGGCGCGGTCGATGGCGGCGCGGCTGGCGTGCTTGCCGCCCACCACCTCCACCAGCGGAATGAGGTGGGGCGGGTTGAACGGATGGCCGATGACGCAGCGCTCCGGAAAGCGGCAGCCCTCGGAGAAGCGCGTGACCAGCAGCCCCGACGACGACGAGGCGATCACCACCTCCGGCGGCAACACGGCATCGATGAGCGGCAACAGCTTGCGCTTGACCTCGTAGCGCTCGGGCGCGTTCTCCTGCACGAAGTCGACGCCCGCCACCGCCTTCACCGGGTCCGGCTCGAACCGCCAGCCCCTGGGATCGCCCTGCGCGGTGCCGAGCGCCTGCAGCACCGGCCAGGCGCCATCGATCAGGTGTTGGGTGTGCTCGGCCGCGCCGGGCGCGGGGTCGCTCACCACCACGTCGAGCCCGTGCGCCAGGAAATGGGCGGCCCAGCTTGCGCCAATGGTGCCGGCACCGACGACGGCGACGCGGCGGACGGGGGCATGAGGGCTGGACGCGGCTTGCGGCGCGGCGTGGGACATGGCGAAACTCCTTCACCCGAATGAACCGGCGGCGCGGACCGCGCGCCGCCGCGCGCCGGGTCTACGCCACCTCGGCGCGGCCGTCGATGGCGCGGGGCCGGCCCCGCGCGGCGCAGATTTCGCCCCGCGCCTCTGCTAGGAGGGGCCGAAGGCAAGGCTGGCGCATCGGCAACGGTCCGGCAGCAGCGGAGGCGGACGGACGCACCGACATGGATCAAACAGACCCCGGAGCCCCACGCGCGGCGCCGGCGCGGCCCCGCCACCGCGGGCGCGCCGCACGGCTGGCGGCACGGATCGCCATCATCCTGGCCGCCCTCGCCTTCGGCGCCTGGACCGTGACCGCGCTTTGGTACCAGGCCGACGCGCCATGGCGGGTGCCGCTGATGACCCTGGCCGGCTTCGCCACCCTCGGCCTCATGGTGGCCACGCCGCGCCGGCCGGCCCGTGCCATGGCCGCGCTCGCCATCGCCGTCGTCGGGGTCGGCCTGTGGTGGAGCGCCATAGCGCCATCAAACACGCGCGACTGGGCGCCGGATGTGGCCCACGGCGTCACCGCCGACATCTCCGGCTCGCGCGTGACCCTGCACCATGTCCGCGATTTCGAATGGCGCACGCCGACCGACTTCACCCCGCGCTGGGACACCCGCGCCTTCGACCTCGACGCCCTCGAGCGGGTCGATGTCTATTCCTCGGTCTGGGCCAGCCCCGCCATCGCCCACACCCTGGTGGGCTTCGGCTTTTCCGATGGGCAATATGTGGTGTTCTCGGCCGAGATCCGCCGGCAGGCGGGCGAGACCTTCTCGGAGATCGGCGGCTTCTTCAAGCAGTTCGAGCTGGTGCTGATCGCCGCCACGCCCGACGATATCATCCGCCTGCGCACCGACGTGCGCGGCGAGCATGTCGCTCGCTATCCCCTGAAGCT
Organism: Xanthobacter cornucopiae; assembly: GCF_043195065.2. NCBI lineage: Bacteria > Pseudomonadati > Pseudomonadota > Alphaproteobacteria > Hyphomicrobiales > Xanthobacteraceae > Xanthobacter > Xanthobacter cornucopiae. The sequence goes on along the minus strand of NZ_CM195531.1, from coordinate 4,567,570 downwards.
CACCGGGGCGCAGATGCGCGCCGCGTTCCTGACCTTCGCCGGCAAGGGCAATGCCCTGGCGGAGCAGCCCGAATTCTACCAGACCCTCACCACCAACTGCACCACGGTGCTGTTTCATCTGGCGCGGCTGGTGGCACCAAGCATGCCGTTCGACTGGCGCATCCTGGCGTCGGGCCATCTGCCCGCCTATCTCTACGCCCATGGCCTCATCGACACCGAAAAGCCCCTGGCCGAGGTGGAATCCGACGCCGCCGTGGCACCGGGAAGCCGCCCGTGGGCGCGCGCCCGGTAGGCGCCGGCGACGGATGGTCCGCCGCCGGCGCGCGCATCAGCCCTCGGCCCGCTCCGGCACCGGCAGGCCCAGCCAGCGCGCGTAAAAGGCATCGATGTCCGGCTCGAAGTCACGGATGACCGGATACCAGGGGGTCGGCGCCTCCACGTCGTGCAGGGTGCCGCAGTCCTCGCAGAAATACTCGCGGATCACCTGCCAGGAGGGCGTGGGGGCCATCAGGCGCGGATAGATCTCCTCCATTTTCGCCGGGGTGTCCCGCACATGGATGCGGGCATGGAGCTTCCAGTTGTCGCGCCAGCCGCAGAAATCGTGGCCGCATTCGCAGCGCACCGTCCAGCGCTTCGACACCTTCTGCTGCACGATGTAGAGCTTGGGGCCGAGCGGCAGGATGATCTTGTCATCCCACGGAACACGCTCCTGCAGGATCTCCACATAGGTCTCGAACCGCTCGGGGTCCTTCGGCGTGGACAGCATCTGGTGCAGGGTATCGGGATCGATCGTGCCTTCCACGAGGTCTTCGATCTTGGCGCGGGTGTAGGCCATTTGGGTGCTCCTCCGATGAGTCTGGGTGTGTTCAAACCGGTCTGGACCGCCAAAAAAGACGGGCGGCGGCGGGGAACGGGCCGCCGCCCGGTGGAGGCTCACTCCTCCACGAGTTGCACCGTCCGCACGTCCGGCAACTCGGAAAGGTCCATGGAATAAGTGGAGCCGTAGGTGGGAATGCCGATCTCCTCCTCGGTGAGGACCCAGGTCTCGGGCAGGTTCCAGAAGTCGCGGAACTGCTGCTCGAACTTCGGCCCCAGCTTGAAGGAGGCGGCGAACATCTGCCGCACCTGGGTGGCCGCGTCCTTGGCGAGGATCTTCTCGCGCTCGCCCTTCAGCCATTCGGCGGTGGGCACCGACTTGGCGATGCGGTCCCGCCGCATCTGCGCCCGCGCCGCCTCGGTGGCCGGCAGGTCCACCCCGAACAGGCCGTCGGCGCCCGCCTTCACCACCACGCCGTAGACCTCGCCGGCGAAGCGCTCCAGGATGTAGCCGCCGTTGAGATCCTCCGCCACCTTGCCGGGCTCGCGGTCCAGCGGGTCGCCGAAGCCGGGGCCGCCGCGCATGGAGTTGAGGTACAGATCGTAGTCGGCGAACATCTCCTCGGTGGTGATGGCCTGCTTGTCGCGCTTGATCCGCGCCTTCGGCAGCATGGCGTCCCAGGTGGGGTTTTCCGGGTCGGTGTCGCCGCCGAGCGGAATCTCGGCGCCGGAGGCGATCAGCTCCTTCAGGTCGGTCTTGTGGGCGGCGAAGCGATAGCCGGAGGCCGCCGGATAGCCGCCCATCAACCCCCAGTCGGAGGAGATGTGGCCGTTGCCCATGAAGAACATGGTCCAGTCCTTGGCGTTCCAGACCATGCGCAGGCTCTCGAAGCCGCAGCCGCCGCGATACTTTCCGGAGCCGCCGGAGGAGGCCTTGATCTGCCGGCCGAGATAGATGAGCGGCTCGGCCAGTTCCCAGATCTCCATGTCGCCCATGTCGCCTTCCGGATTCCAGATGGCGGCGGCGTGGGAGAGGCCGTCCTGCACCGCGGTCGCCCCGGTGCCGTTGGCGGCGCACTCGAACGAGTTCACGGCGTGGATCTCGTCATACTGGTTGAAGCCGCCGCCCTGCAGCCAGTTGGAGGTGTTGGCGTTGCCGGCGTTCACCTCCTCCAGGTAGCCGCGGCCGAAATAGGAGCGCGACAGGCCGCGCCACAGCGCCGTCCAGGCCGACACCAGGAAGTGCCACGAATAGGAGAAGGCGACGCGGCGGTCGTCCGGGTTCATCCAGGTGCCCTTGGGCAGGCGGAACTCGGTGCCGTAGGCGGCGCCGTCGTTGATCATCTCGGAGGGGATGAGGGTCTGCGTCATCATCACCCAGATGCCCGAGGTGAAGCTCACCTGGTGGGCATTGTAGGTGTGCCAGCCCCAGCGGCTGGCGCCCTCGAAATCGAGCCGCCAGGTGCCGTCCTCGCGGATGGTCATCTCGCAGGGGGCGTGCATGATGGTGTCGAGCTTGGCGAAGTCCGACGGCACGCGCACGTCGTCATGGGCATAGGGCACGTCCACGAAGCCCACCTGGCGATAGGTGCCGGGGATGGTCATGGCCTTGATGCGGGCCTGCAGGCCCAGGCGGCCGTGCTCCACCGCCTCGTAGGCGAACTTCCAATAGGCCTCGATGCCTTCCTCGGAGATCACCTCCTCCACCAATTTCCGGATCATGTGGCAGCCGGCGATGCGGGTGCGCTCGTCCAGCATCCAGTAGCGGGTGGTGCGCACCATGCGCTGGCTCTCATGCAGCCAGTCGCGGAACAGGATGTCGTTGGCGCCGATCTTGCGGCAGGTGATGGAATAGCCGTCGCCGAAGCGCTGCACCTGCCCCGTGGACATGGAGCCCGGCCCCACCGAGCCGGTGTCGATCACGTGGGTCACGCCCCCCACCCAGCCGATCAGTTCGCCCTCCCAGAAGATGGGCACGATGGTGTGGATGTCGCAGGGGTGGACATTGCCGATGAGGGCATCGTTGTTACAGAAAATGTCCTTGTCATTGACGCCGGGGTTCGCCTCCCAATTGTTCTCGATCATGTATTTGATCGCCGCACCCATGGTTCCCACATGGATGATGATGCCGGTGGAGGTGAGGATGCTGTCGCCCGCCGCATTGTACAGGGTGAAGCACAGCTCGCCCTCCTGCTCGACAATGGGCGAGGCGGCGATCTTCTTGGCCGTTTCGCGGGCATCGACGACGCCGGCGCGCAGGCGCGAGAACAGCTTGTTGTAGAGGATGGGCTCGGCCTCGCGCAGTTCCAGGCGGGTGAGGCCGGCATAGTGGCGGGTGGCCTTAGTGGCGGCCATCAGGCGGTCGCGATGCTCTTTCAGCGTCTCGCCGCCCCGCACGATGCCACGGGCCGCACCGGCGAGGGTGCTCTGGTTCACATTGACGTTCATGGTTGAGTGTCCTCGGGTTCGTTGCCTCGAATGGGTCTTCTGCGCGGGCCACAGCCGGACGGGGCCGGCCGCGGCCCGCCGCGCCCTCACACTTCGCGCAGGTGGAACAGGCGATGGCCGTCGAGCCAGGTCTCGAAGCCGTCGGGCACCACGAAGGTGGTGGCGTCGGACTCGATGATGGCGGGGCCCATCACCCGGTTGCCGGGGCGCAGCGCCTCCATCTTGTAGAGCTGCGCATCCACCCACTTCTTCTTGCGATAGAACTTGCGGGTGCCGGTCTTGGCGCTCTCCGGCGGGGTCTCGCCTTCTTCCGGCTCCTTCGGAATCTTCGGCTTGGGGATCGGCACCGTGCCGCGCATGATGGCGCCGGTGACCGAATAGCCGAGCTCCGGCGAGCGGGCGGACGCGGCATAGACACGGCCGTAGGTGGCGTTGAAGGCGTCGGTGAGCACGTCCCAGTCGGCGGCCGAATGGGCCTCGGGAAGCGGGCTCTCGATCTCCAGATCGTTGAGCTGGCCGCGATACTGCATGCGGTAGCCGGGCTGGAGCCTCACCTGATCGGCCGCGTAGCCGTTCAGCTTGAACTCCTCCAGCACGTTGCGGGTCAGTTCCTCCCACGCCGCCTGCAGGGTCTGGGCGGCCTTCACCTTGTCGGCCTCGGGGGCGTCCGGGGGCATGTTGATGTCGAGCGACTTGTCGTAGCGATACTCGAAGTCCGCCGCCGCGCAGCCGAAGGCGGAAAAGCCCGCGGCCCAGGCCGGCACGATCACGTCCTCGAAGCCGAGGCCCTCGGTGTAACCATAGGTATGGACCGGCCCGGCGCCGCCATAGGAGAAGCACACGAAGCTCTGCGGCGAGTATCCCTTGCCGGAGATCATGGAGCGCAGGTAGTCGCGCAGGTCGCTGTCGAGCAGCTCGATGACGCCGGCGGCGGCGTCCTCCACCGACAGGCCGAGCTTGTCGGCGATCTGCACCTTGATGGCGTCCACGGAACGCTGGCGGTCGAGCTTCACCGCGCCGCCCAGGAAGTTGTCGGGGTTGAGATAGCCCAGCACCATGTGGCAGTCGGAGACGGTGACAGTCTCGATGCCGCTTTCCTTCCAGCACACGCCCACCCGGTAGCCGGCGCTGTCCGGGCCGAGCTTGATGGCGCGGGTATAGGGATCGAGGCGGATGAAGGAGCCGGCCCCCGCCCCCACCGAATCCATGGCCACCAGCGGCAGCGACAGCACCAGCCGCGCCATGTCCGGGTCGTTCTTGATGGTCATCTCGCCCTGGGTGATGAGGGCGACGTCGAACGAGGTGCCGCCAATGTCGGAACAGGCGATGTTCCTGTAGCCCAGCACCTCGCCCAGATACTTGGCGCCGATCACCCCGCCGATGGGGCCGGACACGATGGTGCGCGCCAGTTCCTTGGCCTTCCAGGAGATGGTGCCGCCATGGGTCGCCATCACCCGGAAGTCGAACCGCGTGCCGCGCTCCTTGAAGGCATTGGAGATCTTGGAAAGCGTCTGCCGCGAGGGCTCGGCGGCGTAGCCTTCGAGAATGGTGGTGTTGGTGCGGTGGGTCTCCTTGCGCACCGGATAATAATCGGCGGAGGCGAACACCGGGATCTTCTTGCCGCTCCTCTCCACCTCCTCCAGCACGATGTCGCGGACGCGGCGCTCGTTGACCGGGTTCTTGTAGGAATGCAGCAGCGAGATGACGATGCCTTCCACATCCGAGGCGATCAGCTCGCGGGCGGCCGTGCGGGCGCTGTCCTCGCGCAGCGGGATCACCTGGGTACCCATCATGTCGGTGCGCTCGACCACGCCGCGGGTGAGCTGGCGGGGCACCAATGGGGGGTCGTAGCGGTGGGTGTTGAGGTGGATGCGGTCCTCATAAGCATAGCCGAGATGGCTTTGCACCGCCCGCCCCATGCGGTGGAAATCCTCCATGCCGCGATTGACGATGAGGCCGCATTTCAGCCCCTTGCGCTGCACCACGCGGTTGAGCATGGCGGTGCCGGAATAGACGCCGGTCTGGAGCTGGGCCAGGGCGTCGTGCAGCGACATGCCCCAGTTGGCGAGGCCGTCCTCGGAGGAGGCGATGAGGCCGAGCGCCTCGTTCTGCGGCGTGGACTGGGCCTTGCCGACGACGAAATCGCCGCTCGAATCCACGAAGAAAGTGTCCGTCATGGTGCCGCCGGCATCGATGCCGAGCACCTGGACGTTGCGCAGGTTTCCGATCGGAACGTTCACGGGTCGATCCTCCCTTTAAGGCCAGCCTCGTCGGGGCCGGCTCATCGCAGGAGGGTCGCGAAAGCCGTGCCAGCCCTGCCGCGAATAATCACAACGCCGCTTTTCAAGGACTTGAGCGAGAACGTCAGCACGCTTACCCTTTCAACAGTGTCCGAACCTCGGACACCTGCCGTCCGAACACCGCGCATCGGACAGGAACAACTGGCAAACGCCTTTCACTGGACTTGAATTCACATCCGCGATGCGCCTATGGTTCGACCAAAGTCGATCGGCGCCGCGGACGTTCATCTTGCGGCGCGCAGAATTGGCGCATGGGGAAGAAACCGCCATCCGGCGGACGGTGACGGCCTTCGGGATCGACATCCGCGGGGCGCCACCGCGCGCAGATGGCCAACGGCCACAGGGCGACGCGCCTCGGGACAGCCGCGCCGCCGGCCGGGAGGGCAATGCCGGTGACATTCAGCAACACGGCGGCGACAGGCGAAACGGCGACGAGCGGCGGCAGGGGGGCGAGTGGGGCCGCCCGGGCGGGCGGCGCGGGGCACCCCTGCGACATCCGGCGGGCCTGGGAAGCCTTCCATCAGGAGGGCACCACATCGCCGGCGGTGCGACCGGCGGTCATCGCCTCCTGGCAGCGCTCGCGCGCCCACGCCATCGCCGCCTCGTGCGCCGGGGCGCCGGTGGTGAGCGAGGCCGAGCTGCATCGCCGTCGCCAGCAGAACCTGCGCCTGGTCCACGCCGCCCGCCCGGCCATGGAGGAGGCGCGGGCCCTGCTCGCCGATGCGCATTCCATGCTGGTGCTGGCCGACCCCGCCGGCACCATATTGGAGACCGAGGGCGATCTGCGCGCCGTGGACACCGGCCACGAGGTGAGGCTGCAGCGCGGCGGCGTGTGGCGGGAGGCGGAGATCGGCACCAATGCCATCGGCACCGCCCTCGCCGCCGGCCGTCCGGTGCAGATCCACGCCGACGAGCATTTCTGCGCCGCCGTGCAGCGCTGGACTTGCGCCGCCGCCCCGGTGCGCCACCCCACGGAACACACGGTGCTGGGCGCGGTGGACATCTCCGGTTCCACCGACACCTTCAACCCGCAGAACCTGGCCCATGCGGTGGCCCTCGCCCACCAGATCGAGGCGGTGCTCAGCCGGCGCATCGCCCGCGAGCACGACCTGGTGCTGCGTCATTTCCTCAACAAGCGGTCGCTATGGCTCAGCGAGGAAATCATCGCCTTCAGCCGCGCCGGGGCGCTCATCTTCTCCACCGACCTCGCCCTGAAGGAGCTGGCGCGCCGCAACGATGCGGCGCTGATCGGCGACCGCCTGGTGCCGGTGCGCGAGAGCGCGCCGGCCGACTGGGCCCGCCGCGTGGGCGAGCTGCTGCCCGGCGCCAGCCTGGAAATCGTGCGCGCCGACGGGGAGGAGATCGGCGGCGTGGTGGTGCTGCACGCCCCGCGCCGCTCGCGCGCCGGCGTCCGGGACGCGCCTCGCCCCGCGCCGGCCCCGCCCCACGCCGGCTTTGAGGACATCATCGGCGAGAGCCCGGCCCTGGTCGCGGCGCGGGAGACGGCGCGACGCATGGCGGACAGCGGCATGCCGGTGCTGCTGGAAGGCGAGACCGGGGTGGGCAAGGAGGTGTTCGCCCGCGCCATCCATGGCGCCCGCGCGCCGGCCGGCCCGTTCGTGCCGGTGAACTGCGGCGGGCTGCCGCGCGATCTCATCGCCAGCGAGCTGTTCGGCTACGAAAAAGGCGCCTTCACCGGCGCCGACGCCGGCGGGCGGCCGGGCAAGGTGGAAGCGGCGGACGGCGGCCTGCTCTGCCTCGACGAGATGGGCGAGATGCCGCTGGAGCTGCAGTCCTACCTGCTGCGGGTGCTGGAGGATGGCATCGTCTATCGCGTCGGTGGCCACACCGGGCGCCGGGTGAGCCTGCGGCTGGTCTCCATGACCAATCGCGACCTGTCGGCGGAGGTGGCTGCCGGGCGCTTCCGGCGCGATCTCTACTACCGCATCGCCGCCCTGCGCCTCGCCATTCCGCCGCTGCGGGAGCGGGGCGACGACGTGTTGCTGCTGCTCGACCACCACGCCCGCCGCGCCGCCGCCGCCGCGGACCGCCCGGCGCCGCGCTTCACCGCCGCCGCCCTAGCCGCGCTGCGCGCCCATTCCTGGCCGGGCAATGTGCGCGAGCTGCGCAACGTGGCCGACATGCTGGTGGCCATGACCGATCCCGCCCGGCCCATCGACGCGGACGACCTGCCCGCCGAGGTGCGCGGCGCGGCGGTGGCCGCCGAGGTGCGCGCCGCCGCCGTGGCCGCTGGCCCCCCGGCGGATGAGGCGACCGACCTCAAGTCGCTGGAGCGCTCGGCCATCCTCGCGGCGGTGGAGGCTGCCGGCGGCAATCTCTCCAAGGCGGCCAAGACCCTCCGCATCGCCCGCTCCACCCTCTACCTGCGCCTCGCCGCCTGGGAGCGCGAGCCCCGCCGGCCCTGACGGCGCCGACCTGTCCCACGGCGCCGACCTGCCCCACGGCGAACGGCCTGCCCGCCCGGCGGAGGTTTTCCCCGGCGGCCCCCGCCCACGCCGCCCGGAAATGCTCTAATACCAAAGGCCCATGAGCGTGACTCATGGGCCTTTGCTCAAGCCCGCGCGGCGCTTGAGCGGACCCACCTGAGCTGACCCCTTGGCACCGGTCGAAGACCGGGGCCGATGGTATAAGCTGCCTGCGCCCCGAAACCGGATCGAGATCTTCCCATGCCGCAGCCCCAGACCGCCCCCGCCCTCGCCGACATCCCCCTGAAGCGCATCGATGGCACGCCGGCCACCCTCGGCGATTTTCATGGCAAGGCGCTGCTGGTGGTGAATGTCGCCTCCAAGTGCGGCCTGACCCCGCAATATGCCGCGCTCCAGGCGCTCTACGAGGCGCGCAAGGACGACGGGCTGGAAATCCTCGGCTTTCCCGCCAACGATTTCGGCGCCCAGGAGCCGGGCACGGAAGCGGAAATCTCCGCCTTCTGCAGCACCACTTACGGCGTCAGCTTCCCGCTGTTCGAGAAGATCTCGGTGCTCGGCGCCACCCGCCATCCGCTCTATGACGCCCTCGTCGCCGCCAGGCCGCTGGCGGAAGGCACCGCCGCCATGCGCGAGCGGCTCGCCAAGTACGGCCGAACCCAGGCAGACGACAGCGACGTGCTGTGGAACTTCGAGAAGTTCGTTCTGGACCGCGCCGGCCACGTCATCGCCCGCTTCTCGCCCGACGTGACGCCGGACGATCCGCGCCTGACGGCGGCGCTCGACACGGCGCTGGCAAGCTGAAACCAGCGCGGCGCCCCCGGGCTTTCGGGGCGCCGCGCCGGCTGGCCCCGGGGCCCGCGCGAACCGCGTGCCGGCCTCAGGCCGGGCCGGCGCAGAGGTCCGCCGCCAGGGTCACCAACTCCAGGTCGGCGCCCCGCCGTCCCAGCAGCGACAGGCCGATGGGCGCGCCATCCACCTGCGCCAGCGGCAGCGATGCCTGCGGCAGGCCGGCGAGCCCGGCGGCGCACAACAGGTTCATGGCGAGGTGGCGATAGGTCACCTCGGTGTCGGCCGTCCCCCCGCCCCGGAGCGGGGCGATGCGCGGCGTGGACGGCAGCAGCAGCACGGTGCCCGGCGGCAACAACGCCGCGGTGCGCTCCCGCACCGCCTGGCGCACCGGGCGCGCCGCCTCCACCGCCGCCGGATCGAGCTCCGCCGCCGCCGCGAACCGATCGCGCACGCCGGGGCCGAAGACCGGCCGCTCCGCCTCGACCCAGGCGCCGACGCTGCGCCAGATCTCCGCCGCCTGCAGCACCCGGAACGCCGCCGACCAGGCCGCCAGCCCGTCCTGTGCCAGCACCACCGGTTCGGCCGGACCGACCCGTGCCTCCACGCGGGCGACCGCCGGCGCCAGCGCGGCGCGCACGTCGTCCGCCAGCAGGGCGAACGCATCGGTGGCGATCAGCAGCCGGCGCGGCGGCACCACCGGCCCGCTGTCCGCCAGCAGCACCCGCGCCACGGCGGCGAACACCGCCGGGTCGCGGGCGAACCAGCCGACGCAGTCGAAGCTGGGCGCGAATGGCGCAAGGCCATCCGCCGGCACCGCGCCATGGGTGGGCCGCAGGCCGAGAAGGCCGCAATAGCTCGCCGGCACCCGCACCGAGCCGCCGCAATCGGAGCCCAGGGCGAAATCCACCAGCCCGGCCGCCACCGCCGCCGCCGAGCCGCTGGAGGAGCCGCCCGGCACCCGCTCCGGCGCGGCGCTGTTGAGGGGGGTGCCGTAATGGACGTTCTCGCCGGTGAGCGAATAGGCGAGCTCGTCCGAAATGGTCTTGCCCACCAGGTCGGCACCGGCGCCGAGGGCGCGCGCCACCGCCGCCGCATGGGCGAGCGCCGGGGCGTGGGTGCGGGCCCAGGCGGGATGGCCGTTGCCGGTGACGACCCCGGCCACGTCCAGCACATCCTTGACCGCGAAGGTGAGCCCCGCGAGTGGCCCCTCGCCGGCCCCCTTCACCACCGCGCGCGGGCCGGGGACGAAGGCGCCGGCGAGGTCGGCCGACGCGGCAGAATCGAGGGACGCGCGGGCGGAACGTACGGCACCGGACATGGCGACCACCTGAGGCGAGAACGGAGGGGACGGGCCATCGGCGACGCGGCGCGCCGACCCCGGGTGACATGTAAGTAAATTTTTGCATATATGTCGAGAGCCCCGGCGCCCGGCCGGGGCCGGAGAGCACCCGTGCCGACCACCTCCCCCGACGCACCCCCCCCGCCGGTGCGCAAGCGCGACGCGGCGGCGACCCGTGCCCGCATCCTGGCGGCGGCCGGCGCGGCCTTCGCGCGGGACGGCCTCGCCGGGGCACGGGTGGAGCGCATCGCCGCCGCGGCGGCCACCAACGTGCAGATGATCTATCGCTATTTCGGCGACAAGGAGGGCCTTTATCGCGCCGTGCTGGAGGCCACCTACGCCCATCTGCGCACCCTGGAGCGGGGCCTGGATCTGGCGGCGCTGCCGCCGCTGGAGGGGGTTCGCCGCCTGGTGGAATTCACCTTCGATTACCTGCGCGACACGCCGGACTTCGTCGCCATCATCCGCAACGAGAACATGGCCGGCGCCACCTTCGCCCGGCAGGTGCCGCGCCTGCGCGAAACGGCGCTGCCGCTGCTGGCGGCCATCGACGACCTGGTAACCCGCGGCGTGGCGGCCGGCGCCTTCAGCATCCGCCCGGCGGCGGCCGACCTCTACATCACCATCCTGTCGCTCGCCATCACCCATGTGGCGCAGCGCGACACCCTCTCCGCCTTGCTGGGCTTCGACCTCGCCGATCCTGGCTGGCTCGCCCGCCGCCGCGCCGACGTGGTGGACGTGGTGCTGGGCTATCTCACCGCGCCACGCCCCCGCCGGCCGCACCCGCAGGCCGCAGCGGCCGACCCCTGACCGGCACGCGCCCCTGAACCGCCGCGACAAGGCGCGCCCCCCGGCCTCGCCGCGGACGATCACGGGACGGGAGGGCGCCCCCTCAACGTCCTTCGTCCTTCAATCCGCCCGCTGGAGCCGCCATGACGCACTTCGACTGGACCGCCGGCTATGCCTCCCGCCGCCTGCCGGTGTTCGGCAACAATGTGGTGTCCACCTCCCACCCGCTCGCCGCTCAGGCCGGCCTCAGGATGCTGTGGGCCGGGGGCAATGCGGTGGACGCCGCCGTGGCCTGCGCCGCCGCCATGACGGTGCTGGAGCCGTGCAACAACGGCCTGGGCTCCGACGCCTTCTGCATCCTGTGGGACGGCAGCCGGCTGCATGGCCTCAACGCCTCCGGCCGGGCGCCGGCCGGATGGAGCCTCGACTATTTCCGGGCCCGCGCCGGCGGCGACGCCAAGCGCCCGCCCCAGCGCGGCTGGGACGCGGTGACCGTGCCCGGCGCCGTGGGCGGCTGGGTGGCGCTCTCGGAGCGGTTCGGCCGCCTGCCGTTCGCCGACCTGTTGCAGCCGGCCATGGAGATTGCCCAACGGGGCTATCTGGTGCCCCTGGTGGATGCCGCCAAATGGGAGATGGCCGCCGCCCTGCCCGAGCTGACCCGCCAGCCCGGTTTTGCCGAAACCTTCCTGCCGAGGGGCCGGGCGCCGCGCCCCGGCGAACGGTTCCAGATGCCCGGCGCCGCCCGTGCGCTCGCCGCCATCGGCGCCACCCGGGGCGAGGCCTTCTATCGCGGGGAGATCGCCGCGGCGGTGGCGCGCCAGGCCGCCGCCGCCGGGGCCGCCCTCACCGCCGCCGACATGGCGGCCTACGCGCCGGAATGGGTGACGCCGCTGGCCCAGCCCTATCGCGGCCACACCCTGCACGAGATCCCGCCCAACGGCCAGGGCATCGCCGCGCTGATGGCGCTCGGCATGCTCTCCCACTTCGAGCTGGCCGCCCTCGACCCGGACGGGCCGGAGGCCCACCACCTGATGATCGAGGCCATCAAGCTCGCCTTCGCCGACGTGTATCACCATGTCGCCGACCCCGCGCACATGCGCGCCAGCCCCGAAGCCCTGCTCGACCCCGCCTATCTCAGGCGCCGCGCCGGCCTGATCGACCCCGCCCGCGCCCAGCCCTTCGCCCCGGGAAACCCGGTGCAGGGTGGCACCATCTATCTCACCACGGCCGATGCCTCCGGCCTGATGGTCAGTTTCATCCAAAGCAATTTCAACGGGTTCGGATCGGGCGTGGTGCTGCCGGAATGGGGCCTGTCGCTGCAGAACCGGGGCCATGGCTTCGTGCTCGACCCGGCCAGCCCCAATGCCGTGGCGCCGGGCAAGCGCCCCTTCCACACCATCATTCCCGGCTTTCTCACCAAGGACGGCGCGCCGGTGATGAGCTTCGGCGTGATGGGCGCCAACATGCAGCCCCAGGGCCATGTGCAGACCCTGGCCCGCATGCTGGACTTCGGCCAACACCCGCAGGCCGCCTGCGACGCACCGCGCTGGCGCTTCAACGCCGGGCTCGAGCTGGACATCGAGGCGAGCATGCCGGAGGCCACCCGGGCCGGCCTTGCCGCGCGCGGCCACCGGCTGCGCGTGGAAGCCAACCCCTATCACGATTTCGGCGCCGGCCAGTTCATCTGGCGCATGGGCGATCCGGCGCAGGAGGGCTACGTGGCGGCAAGCGACCCCCGCCGCGACGGCCAGGCGGTGGCGTTCTGAAGCCCGGCCACCGGCGGCCTCAGGCGAGGTCGAAGCTGGACTGGCGGGCGGCGTAGGCGGCGACGATCTTCTTCATGGCGGCGATGAGCTGCGCGCGCTCCTGCGCGCTCAGCATCGCCACGGTGGCGGCATGGGCCTGGCGCGCGCCCGCCTCCATGTCGGCCAGCATGGCGCGGCCGGCATCGGTGAGGGAGCAGCTCTGCGAGCGGCGGTCGGTGGGCGAGGTGCCGCGCCGCACCAGCCCCCGCGCCTCCAGGCGCTTCAACGCCCCGGTGGTGGTGGTGCGATCCAGGGCGACGAGGCGCGACAAGGTGGTCTGGTCCGCCGCCTCGCGGTCGGCCAGCGCCGACAGCAGGGAATATTGCACCGGCGTCACGCCAAACGGCGCGCACAGCTCGGCGAACAGGCTCACGTGGATCTGGTGCACCCGCCGGGCGAGAAAGCCCGGCCGCTCGAACAGGGGCCACACCGGCTCGGGCGGCGCCTGGACGGACGCAGCCTCAACGGAGGCAGCCTCGACCGGCGCGATGTCGGCCGACGCGACGTGGGTGGGCGCGCTCGGCGCGGGCGGGTCCTGCGAGGCCCCGGCGCGCCCCTTCGCCTTTCTGGACTGTGCCATGTCATTCGCTCCCGGCCGCCGCGCCGCATCGGCCACGGGGCGCTCCCGGCGGCGCTTATATCGCTTTATGCGGGAAAAGGTCCGGCAAAGTCCGGCGCCGGGCGCCCGGCCGGTCCCCGCCCGTCATCGTCGTGACCGCGCGACCGGGAGGCGGGGACAGCCCCGCCCGCGCGCAGGCAATCACAGGTTTTAAACCCGCGCACCACACGGCGGGGGCGCTTCGGAAACGGTATCAAAATAGGCATTGCGCTGCGTGGTTGAACCGTGGACCCGAATCGATATGAGTCCCGCCATGATGTTCTGCCCCTTCACGACCCGGCTGGCGCGGCAATGACGGCGCCGGCCAAGGTATCCATCGACCTCGGCACCCGCTCCGGCGGAGGCACAGCCGTGCTGGACCTCGAGGAATTGCTGGCCACCCGCCTGCTGGTGCAAGGCAATTCCGGCTCCGGTAAGTCCCACCTGCTGCGCCGCCTGCTGGAGCAGAGCGCGCCGTGGGTGCAACAGGCGGTGATCGATCCGGAGGGTGATTTCGTCACCCTGGCGGAGCGTTTCGGCCATGTGGTGGTGGACGCCCAGCGCGGCGAGGCGGACCTGCAGCGCATCGCCGCCCGGGTGCGCCAGCACCGGGTGTCGGTGGTGCTCAATCTGGAGGGGCTCGACGCCGAGCAGCAGATGCGCGCCGCCGCCGCCTTCCTCGGCGGCCTGTTCGATGCCGATCGCGACGTCTGGTATCCGGTTCTGGTGGTGGTGGACGAAGCACAGCTGTTCGCCCCCATGGCTGCCGGCGAGGTCTCCGACGAGGCGCGTAAGGTGTCGCTGGGCGCCATGACCAACCTCATGTGCCGCGGCCGCAAGCGCGGTCTGGCCGGCGTCATCGCCACCCAGCGCCTGGCCAAGCTCGCCAAGAACGTGGCAGCGGAAGCCTCCAACTTCCTCATGGGCCGCACCTTCCTCGACATCGACATGGCCCGCGCCGCCGACCTGCTCGGCATGGACCGGCGCCAGGCGGAAATGTTCCGCGACCTTGAGAGCGGCAATTTCGTCGCCCTCGGGCCGGCCCTGTCGCGCCGCCCGCTGCCGGTGCGCATCGGCGCGGTGGAAACGCAGGCGCGCTCCACCAGCCCCAAGCTGCTGCCGCTGCCCGAGCCCGCCGCCGCCGCGGACGCCCACGACCTGATCTTCACCCCCGGCGCCGAGGAAACCCGTCTGGTGGTGCCGCGCCGGGCACCCGTGGTTGCGCCCACCGCCGACGTTCTGGCCCAGCTCGCCCGCACCGTGCCGCCGGCGCTGCCCACCATCGCCGAGCCGCCGGGCCATGTTCCGGCGCCGGCCGCGCCCGTGCCCAGCCTCTCGCCCGAGCAGCGGCAGGCCGCCATCGACGCCGCCCTGCGGGAAATCCTGGCCGACAGCGATGCCGGCTTCCGCACCATCGCCGTGCTCTACCAGGATTTCCTGGTGCGCTGCCGCATCCGCCGGGTGGGGGGCGACACGCTCAGCCTCTCGGCGTTCCGGCGCCGGCTGGCGGTGGCCCATGCCGGCATCGACATCGCCGAGGCGGAAACCGAGGATTCGCCCTGGGCCGAAGTGCTCACCATGGCCAGCGCGCTGCCCGAGGACATGCAGGGCGTGTTCCTCTCCCTGGCCCGCGCCGCCTTCGACCACCGCCCCTGCCCCTCCGACGCCGAGGTGGCCCGCGCCTATGGCAGCCGCTCGCCCGGCCGGGCACGGCGCCTGCTGGCCTACATGGAGGAGCGGCAGGTGATCGTCTGCCGGCTGGACGGCAAGGGCCGGCGCATCGTCGCCATCCCGGGCCTGGCCTGGGAAACCGAGCCGGGCGACCCCAACGCCGCCGCCCCGGTCGCGGAGCCCGAGCCCACCGTCGCCGGCTGAGCGGCCACCGCCCCGTTCTCCTCCGGACACGGCCGAGGCCGCCGCCCAAACCCGTCGACGCCCTAGGCAGCGGACTCATAACGCATTGATCCAGATTCGGACGGCAGCGAGCTTGAGGGCCGCGAGGAAGTTGTCCGGACGGCGATCGTAGCGCGTGGCGAGGCCGCGCATCTGCTTGATGCGGTTGAAGAAGCGCTCGATTTGGTTTCTCTGGCGGTAGAGCCAAGGGCTGAAGGCGAAGGTTCGCTTTCGGATGACACGTGGCGGCACATTGGCAAAGGCGCCGCGTTCCGCCGCTTCAGTGCGGATGGCGTCCGTGTCATAGGCCTTGTCGGCGAGGAGGATGCCGCCGGGTGCGAGCCGGGCCAGGAGTTCGCGCCCCGCCGGTGCGTCGCCGGCCTGCCCTGCGGTGAGCAGGAGGTGAATCGGACGGCCCTCCGCATCGACCAAGGCGTGGATTTTCGTAGTCAGTCCACCCCGGGAGCGTCCCATGCAACGATCGTCATCGCCCCCTTTTTGATCGCGGCGCCGTGCTGGTGAACGCGAACGCAGGAGCTGTCGATCATGACGATGTCCCCGTCATAGGCGGCCGAGACCGCTTCCAGCAACTTGTCCCAGACCCCCGCGGCCCGCCAGCGCACGAAACGGTTGTAGAGGGTTGTACGTGGTCCATAGCGCTCCGGCACATCCCGCCACGGCGCACCGGTCCGAAAGCGCCAGAGGATGCCGTTGATCACTCGGCGGTCATCCACCCGCGCCACGCCGCGCACATTGTTCGGCAGCAGCGGCGAGATGATCGCCCATTCCTCGTCGGTCAGCTCGTGGCGGCGCATCTGTCAGGCTCCCAGTTCGGGAGCTTGAATCACGATACGCTCAGACGCGCAAATTTATGGGGCCACGCCCTAGGCAGCGGACTCATAACGCATTGATCCAGATTCGGACGGCAGCGAGCTTGAGGGCCGCGAGGAAGTTGTCCGGACGGCGATCGTAGCGCGTGGCGAGGCCGCGCATCTGCTTGATGCGGTTGAAGAAGCGCTCGATTTGGTTTCTCTGGCGGTAGAGCCAAGGGCTGAAGGCGAAGGTTCGCTTTCGGATGACACGTGGCGGCACATTGGCAAAGGCGCCGCGTTCCGCCGCTTCAGTGCGGATGGCGTCCGTGTCATAGGCCTTGTCGGCGAGGAGGATGCCGCCGGGTGCGAGCCGGGCCAGGAGTTCGCGCCCCGCCGGTGCGTCGCCGGCCTGCCCTGCGGTGAGCAGGAGGTGAATCGGACGGCCCTCCGCATCGACCAAGGCGTGGATTTTCGTAGTCAGTCCACCCCGGGAGCGTCCCATGCAACGATCGTCATCGCCCCCTTTTTGATCGCGGCGCCGTGCTGGTGAACGCGAACGCAGGAGCTGTCGATCATGACGATGTCCCCGTCATAGGCGGCCGAGACCGCTTCCAGCAACTTGTCCCAGACCCCCGCGGCCCGCCAGCGCACGAAACGGTTGTAGAGGGTTGTACGTGGTCCATAGCGCTCCGGCACATCCCGCCACGGCGCACCGGTCCGAAAGCGCCAGAGGATGCCGTTGATCACTCGGCGGTCATCCACCCGCGCCACGCCGCGCACCTTGTTCGGCAGCAGCGGCGAGATGATCGCCCATTCCTCGTCGGTCAGCTCGTGGCGGCGCATCTGTCAGGCTCCCAGTTCGGGAGCTTGAATCACGATACGCTCAGACGCGCAAATTTATGGGGCCACGCCCTAGGTGTTTAGTCCCGGCATTTGGTGGATGGGGTTGAGCGTGAATCGTTCTGGCTCTGGGGTCCATCGTTTGCAGATGAATTCGTAGGGCGTGAGGCCTTTCAGGGTCTTGAGACGACGGGCAAAGTTGTAGGCGGCGACGAAGCTTTCGAGGTGGGCTCGAAGCTGGTCGTGGTCGGCATAGTGGACGCGTTTGACGGTCGCCTCCTTGATCGTGCGGGACAGAAGCTCGACCTGCCCGTTGGTCCAGGGATGCCTGGGCTTCGTCAGCCGGTGTTCGATCCCGTGGGCCTGGCAGGCGCGATCAAAGGGATGTCCGCGCCACATGGCGGTCGGACCGGAACGGTTCTTCGGCAGGTCGGCGAACTGGATGCCGGTGTCGGTCAGAACCCTCTCGATCCTGTAAGGAATGACGGCCACCAGCGCATCAAGGAAAGCGCGTGCCGTTGCCGGGATGGCCTTGTCGACCAGTTGGGCAATGGCGAACGTCATGCGGTCGATGCCGACATACAGATGCAATTGACCTTCCGCCGTCTGCACCTCGGCGATGTCGATGTGGAAGAAGCCGATCGGGTAGGCCTTGAACGTCTTTTTCGCCGGCTTGTCGCCTTCGACATCGGGCAGGCGGGAGATGCCGTGGCGCTGAAGGCAACGGTGAAGCGACGAGCGGGTCAGGTGGGGGATCGTCGCCTGAAGGGCATAGAGGCCGTCGTCGAGCGGCAACAGGGTATGCCTGCGGAAGGCGACGATGATCGCCTCTTCCTCCGGTGCCAGAACGCTGGACCTCGGCGCCTTTGGTCAAGCCCGCGCGGCGCGTGAACGGACCCACTTGGCACCGGTCGAAGACCGGGGCGATGGTATTAGGTCCGCTTGGCAGGTTGGCGACCGAGGTCCGCTTCTTCCATTTTGCGACTGTTTTCGGGTTGATCCCATAGCGCTTGGCCAGAGCTCTCAGGCTCTCTTGACTATGCTGTATCGCTCGCCGGACCGCCTCTGTCGTCGTGGCGCATTCTTGCAGAACCTGGCCCATAGCGCATCCTTCCAGTCCTGCGAAAAGACTGCACCATCAAAGCCCGCGATCAAACACCTGCGTGGTCACCAGAATCACGACGAAAACTGCTCCCGACGTCTCACATGACCTGGGCCTATGCCCTCTTGTGATGGACCTGCTGACCCGCATCCTGGTCAGGCAGCGCATCGGCCCCTCATCGTCGACGAAACAGCGGGCCGATCCTACGCCCGACATACCTGTGCGCGCGAATGGCGTCCCATCACCCGCGCGACAGGCCTTCCCGATGGGGTTTGGAATATGGATGCACGCGCCGGAGGCATTCCCGAGGCGGACGATGCCGGAGCTGAACTTGATGATATCCGTTCCGTCGCAGGACCCTCGCACATGTCGACGACGGTGCGGCATATACGCCGTACGGTCGGCGGATCAAGCAAGGTCGCCCGCTTCCGTCAAGCCCACCGCACCGAACAAACCAGCGACAGCCACCCGACCCAACCGAGGAACGCAAGGCGCACCCAGCTCGATGGCAGACCGACTCGCTCTTGTCATAACTCGCGAAACTGGAGCGGGCGAAGGGATTCGAACCCTCGACCCCAACCTTGGCAGGGTGCCCGAGAGACCTGCGACACTCTTCTCTGACGTGCGCTGCTATTAGATATACTGATATTTATCAATGTATTAATTACTTAATGCATGCGCACGGCTCGCTGCATCTGCGCTGTGAAGCGAGCTCAAGTGCTTCCATTTTGCTTCCCTGCGACCTAACGATGATGGAAATGGAAGCAAATATCCATCAAGGCATTGGACTCGCATGGAAAAGGTCAGCAAGCGCACGGTCGACGCTCTGAAACCTTCGAAGGTTGGAGTCAAGGTTTCCGAGAACTTCCTCTGGGATGGCGAGCTGCGGGGCTTCGGTGTCCGGGTCAGTCCGGCTGGCCTCAAGAGCCTCATCGTGCAGTACCGGACCGCGGAAGGGCGCCACCGCCGGACCGTGATCGGCCGCTACGGTGTCATGACCGCGGAGCAGGCCCGGGCGGCCGCCCGGGACATCCTGAGCGCTGTCGCGAAAGGGACCGATCCGGCTGCGGTGTCTCCGGCGGATCCCAACGCGATCAGCGTCGCGGCGCTGTGCGACTGGTACCTGGCCGAGGCGGAGGCCGGGCGCATCCTCGGCCGGCGCCGGCGACCGATCACGGCATCGACCCTGGCCATGGACCGCAGCCGCATCGAGGCGCACATCAAGCCTCTGCTCGGCAAGCACGCCGTCAGCTCCCTCAAGCTCGGCGATATCGAGGGCGCTCAGGCCGATATCGCGACCTGCAAGACCTCGAAGGCGCGCGTCGGCAGCCGTGGCGGCGCGACCACCTGCTGAGCCGTGCCGAGATCGAGAAGCTCGGCACGGCGATGCGGACCGCGAAGCAGGATGGGGAGCACCCGACCGGTCTCGCGGCGATCCGCTTCTTCCTGATGACGGGCCTGCGCCGCATGGAGGGGCTCGCCCTGGAGCGCGCCTGGCTCAATGACGAGGAGGGCTCGATCCGCTTTCCCGACACGAAGAGCGGCGCGCAGACGCGGGTGATCGGTCGTGCCGCCGTGGACCTGCTGCTGGCGCAGCCGCAGACCGGATCGCGCTTCTTCTTCCCGGCCGACTGGGGTGAAGGGCATTTCGTCGGTGTCGTGCGCGTGCTCGACCGCGTGTGCGCGCTGGCCCGGCTGGAGGCCGTCACCCCGCATACGCTGCGCCATACCTTCGCCAGCGTCGCCGGCGACCTCGGCTTTTCCGAGCTGACGATCGCGGCGCTGCTCGGCCACGCGGCGCGCGGCGTGACGCAGCGCTACATCCACATCGACGAGGCGCTGCGGCTCTCGGCAGACCGCGTCGCGGACGAGATGACTGGCATCCTCGACGGCAAGGCGATGGCTGCGCGTCCTCCTCGGCGTGGGGCGCGCCAGTTGCAGGAAGTTCGGGAAGCGGATCAGGGGGCGCCGCAGGCAGAATCGTGACACAGTGGAGGGGAAGCAGGCTCTATCGGCCAACGCGCTGAAGCGGTTGGCGGATGTGCTTCCCGGGTTTTCGGAGGAGCAACTCGAGGCGGCCCAGGCCGCGGGCGAGGTGACCAAGGTAAAGAGCGATGGCGGCGACAAAGAAAATGGCTGAGAGCGGCATCCTGGCGTCGGTCCATAAGACCGCAGCCGGCCTCGACACGGCTGGGCTCGTGGACAAGGCGACCATGCGCGACTTCGATGCCCTTTGCCTTATCCCGGTCGAGCCCCTGACACCCGAAGAAATCCGGGCGCTGCGCGAGCGCGAGCAGGTCTCCCAGTCCGTCTTTGCGCAGTACCTGAATGTCCGGAAGGATGCCGTTAGCAAATAGGAGCGCGGCGAGAAGCGCCCGAACGGGTCGTCGCTCAAGCTGCTCAATCTCGTGAGGGCGAAGGGCCTGCGCGCGATCGCCTAACGTGCCCGCGCAAAGCGCAAGTGCCCGCCGCTCATCGGCACCGCCGCCGTGACTTGCCAATTCAGGCATAGTCACTGTGACGACCTGCGTATTGCCCGCTCGCGTTGCAAGCGACCATGCACAGCATGCCTACGGCTCAATCGTATATTCGATTTCCTGATCGACATACAACGTAAAGCTGCATTTTTGCCGAACCGAAGCAGAACTGCTTACATTTTGCCTGCCGAGGCGGCTTCGAAAACGAGGTGGGCGTCGCCCGCTGCAGTGCATATATTGCCATGCAGCTTTACGGTTTTGGCACCGAAATGAGTTGGATGCACGAATCGGTCATGGGCGACAGCGCTTCGAAAGTTGATAGCCTTGGCTAAATCCAGCGCCAGCCACCATTTCCCGGGGTTGGCATCTCTCTTGCCATAGAAATCTTGATCAATCGCCAATCGGCAGGGGGTCTTTGTTCGGCCCCCCTGCATGGCGCCAAGAATTTTATTGTACAGGGAGGACATGACGACATGGCTATGACAGGAGTGCTGCGTCCGGGCCACGCCCAGTTGCGTGTGCTGAACATTGACGAAGCGGCGCGATTTTATCGCGACGTGATGGGCCTCGTGGAGACCGGAAGAGATGCCGAGGGACGGGTTTATTTCAAATGCTGGGACGAGCACGACCACAACAGCCTAATCCTGCGCGAAGCGGACCATGCCGGCATCGACTTCGTCGGATTCAAGGTCCTCAATGAAGCAACCCTCGATCAGCTCGAACGCGACGTGCGCGCCTTCGGGCTCGAGACCGAACGCCTGCCGGCAGGGGAACTGCTGGAGACCGGCGAGCGCGTGCGCTTCCGCTTGCCCACCGGGCATCTGTTCGAGATCTATGCGCAGAAGGCCCAGGTGGGCAACGGCCTTCCCAATGTGAACCCGCCGCCGTGGGCGCCCGACGCGGACCGGGGCATGGCCCCCACGCGCCTCGATCATTGCCTGCTCTACGGGCCCAACGTGACCGCCAACAAGAAGCTGTTCGTGGACGTGCTGGGCTTCCACCTGGTGGAGCGCATCCTCGGTCCCGCCGAGGCGGGGGAGCCTGAGATCGGCCTGTTCCTCTCCTGCTCGCACAAGACCCACGACATCGCTTTCGTGGAATATCCCGAGCCCGGCAAGCTGCATCACCTGTCGTTCCGCATGCCCACGTGGGAACGGGTGCTGCGCGCCGGCGACATCATGGGCATGAACAAGGTGCCCATCGACATCGGTCCCACCCGACACGGCGTGACCCGCGGCGAGACCATCTATGCGTGGGATCCGTCCGGCAATCGCTTCGAGACCTTCGCCGGCGGCTATGAGCCTTATCCCGACAGCCGCACCATCACCTGGACCTTCGACGGCTTTCCGCACGGGCTCGATTTCCCGCAGGGCAAGCTGCACGAGAGCTTCCTGACGGTGGTGACCTGAGAGCTGACGGACATGACCGCCGCCGATTCTCCCCAGGAGATGGAGCCGGCACAACTCGACACGAAACGACGCTTCGTCCGCGTCACCCGTGAGCGAGCCGGTGGCTTCGTCGAATTCGACTTCGCCATCGGAGAGCCGGACCTGGTTCTCGAAATGATCCTCGACCGCGCAGCATTCGCTGAGTTCTGCGCCGCCAACCGGGTGGAGAATTTTCCCCTCCCGGCGTCACAGCCCGAGACGCCCGACGACTGGGCATGGCGCCTCGTCGACGCCACTGGCACCCGTTTCAAATAAGCCGAACCGGTGCCCCGTCCCGCGCGGAGCGCCCCCAGGAGGCAATTCATGCAGATCGACCTTCGCACGGTCGCCATCCAGCCGCTGCGCAACACCTTCGACCATCTGGCACGCCGTTTCGGCGACAAACCCGCCTCGCGCTACCAGGAAGGCAGCTACGACATCCAGGCCGCAGAGCACCTGCACTACAAGCCCACCTGGGATCCGAACCAGGAGCTTTACGACACAAGCATCACCCGCATCGTCATGGACGACTGGTATGCTCTTAAAGATCCGCGCCAATTCTATTACAGCACTTACACCGTCGCCCGCGCCCGTCAGCAGGACACGGCGGACGCCAACTTCACCTTCGTGGAATCCCGCGGCCTCGGGGACATGCTGCCCGAGGACGTCCGTCGGGTCGCCCTCAATCTGCTGGTGCCGCTGCGCCACGCGGCGTGGGGTGCCAACCAGAACAACACGCTCGTCTGCGGCTATGGCTACGGCGTCACCTTCACCCAGCCGTGCATGTATCACGCCATGGATAACCTCGGCATCGCCCAGTATCTGTCGCGGCTTGGCCTGCTGCTGGGGGATGTTCAGGCCTTGGAGGCGGCCAAGGCCGCGTGGCTGACGGCTCCCGCCTGGCAACCGCTGCGGCGCTACGTGGAAGACACCCTGGTGGTGCGCGACCCGTTCGAGCTGTTCGTGGCGCAGAACGTGGCCCTCGACGGCCTGCTCTATCCCCTCGTCTACGCCCGCATCGTCGACGACGACCTCTCCGCCCGTGGCGGCGCGGCGGTGGCGCTGCTGACCCAGTTCATGACTGCCTGGTTCGACGAGACCCGCAAATGGGTGGACTCGGTGATGAAGATCGCCGCCGCCGAATCCGGGCATAACCGCACAGTTCTTCAGGACTGGAGCCGGAGTTGGAGCGCACGGGCGGCGGCGGCGCTGCTGCCGGTGGCGGAACTCGCGCTCGGGCAAGGCGCCGACGCGGCGATAGCCGATGAGGTGGCCGCGCTTCGCGCGCGGCTCGAAAAGTCCGGCGTCATGATCTGAGGGAGATCACCATGTCCACCGTATTCATCGCCTTGCAGGCGAACGAAGACACGCGTCCCATCATCGAGGCCATTGCCGACGACAATCCGCTGGCGGTCGTCAACCGCCAGCCGGCCATGGTGAAGATCGACGCGCCGGATCGCCTGGTGATCCGCAAGGGGACGATCGAGGACAAGATCGGCCGCGCCTTCGACCTCCAGGAACTGCACATCAACCTGATCACCCTCGCCGGCAACGTGAGCGAGGACGACGACAGCCTGACCCTGACATGGCAGCGCTGAGTCGAAACCACAAAATCGGAGAGGAGACGGGCATGGATATCAAGGTCGAAAAGAAGAAGATCGGTCTGAAGGAAAAATACCGGCTTCTGACCCGCGATCTGGGCTGGGAGCCGAGCTATCACGGCAAGAACGAGATCTTTCCTTATGCCACCTATGAAGGCATCAAGATCCATGACTGGGACAAATGGGAAGACCCCTTCCGTCTGACCATGGACGCCTACTGGAAGTACCAGGCAGAGAAGGAGCGCAAGTTCTATGCGATCGTCGATGCGCACGCGCAGAACAACGGTCACCTGAACATCACCGACGGGCGGTATCTTTCCGCGCTTAAGATCTTCCTACAGGCCATCAGCCCCGGTGAATACGCAGCCCACAAGGGGTTTGCCCGGGTCGGCCGTGAATTTCCCGGTGTCGGCACCCAGGTCGCCTGCCAGATGCAGGCCATCGACGAGCTGCGCCACGCGCAGACGCAGATCCACGCCCTGTCCAACTACAACAAATACTACAATGGCTTCCACGCCTTCGCGGACGCCCGCGACCGCATCTGGTACACCTCGGTGGCGCGCTCATTCTTCGACGATGCCATGGCCGCCGGGCCGTTCGAATTCATGATCGCCATCGGTTTTTCATTCGAATACGTGCTGACCAACCTGTTGTTCGTGCCGTTCATGTCGGGGGCCGCTTACAACGGCGACATGGCGACCGTGACCTTCGGCTTCTCCGCCCAGTCGGACGAGGCGCGGCACATGACGCTCGGCCTCGAATGCATCAAGTTCATGCTGGAGCAGGACCCAGACAACCTGCCCATCGTCCAGGGCTGGATCGACAAATGGTTCTGGCGCGGGTTCCGGGTGCTCGGCCTCGTCTCGACCATGATGGACTACATGCTGCCCAAGCGCGTGATGTCCTGGCGCGAGGCATGGCAGATCTATGGAGTCGAGAACGGCAACGCCCTGTTCCGGGACCTGTCGCGCTACGGCATCCGCCCGCCGAAGCATTGGGACGATGCCGAGAAGGCTATCGACCACATGTCCCACCAGTTCATGCTGGGCCTCTACCAGTGGAGCTTCGGCACCGCCTTCCACAGCTGGATTCCGTCCGACGACGACATGACTTGGCTTAAGGCAAAATACCCGACCACATTCGAGAAATACTACCTGCCGCGCTGGACTCACATCAAGACACTGGCTGCCGCCGGCACGCCCTTCAAGAACTACGGCCTGGCCAAGCTCTGCCAGTGCTGCCAGCTCCCGTGCGTCTTCACCGAGCCGGACGATCCCACCACCCTGTGCCACCGGGAGACCGTCTACAAAGGCGAGACCTATCATTTCTGCTCCGACGGCTGCCAGGAGATCTTCGCCAACGAGCCGGACAAATACGTCCAGGCTTGGCTGCCCATGCCGCAACTGTTCCAGGCCCCCATCAAGGGCGACCTCGGCGCCTGGATGGACTGGGTGGGCCTGAAGGACGGCGCCGACAACGGCGATTATTCCGTCTCGCAGGATCGACGGAATTTCGAAGCGTGGCGGGGCCTCGCCACCTCCAACGCGTGAGGAGACGGCCATGACCATCCGATCCACGAAAAACTATGTGGGCGTGCCGCGCGATCTTGTCGCCAATTTCGGCGGCCGCCAGCTCGTCTATGTGAGCTGGGACCAGCATCTGCTGTTCGCCGCGCCGTTCCTCATCTGCGTGCCGCCGGAAACAGCGTTCCGTGAACTGGTGGCAGGGCCGCTTTCCGCGCTGCTCGCGCCTGATCCCGACGCCGGCGCCATCGACTGGAGCAAGGCGGAGTGGCTGAAGGCCAACGCCCCCTGGGTGCCGGACTTCGACCGGACCCTGGCCGAGAACGGCATCGGCCACAAGGCGCTGCTGCGTTTCCGCACGCCGGGGCTGAATTCCATGATGGCCGCATAGGGGGCCGCCATGAGCTATGACCTCACCATCGAGCCCATCGGCCAGACCATCGCCATCGAGGACGGCCAGACCATCCTTGATGCGGCGCTGCGGGCTGGCATCTACCTGCCCCATGCCTGCTGCCACGGGCTGTGCGCCACCTGCAAGCTCAAGGTGGCGGACGGGCAGGTAGACCACGGCGAGGCATCGAGCTTCGCCCTCATGGATTTCGAGCGCGAGGAGGGCCTGTGTCTTGCCTGCTGCGCCCGGGCCGAAAGCGACATCGTGATCGAGGCCGAGATCGAAGAAGACCCGGACGCGCGGAACCTGCCCGTGCGGGATTTTGCCGGCACCGTGACGCGGATCGAAAGGCTCACTCCCACCATCAAGGGGGTGTGGGTCACGCTCGACGATCCCGACGGCATGGACTTCCAGGCCGGCCAATACGTCACCCTGGAGCTGCCGGACGGAATCGGCGCGCGGGCCTTCTCGGTGGCAAGCGCGCCATCTGATCCGCGCGAAATCGAATTCAACATCCGCATCGTGCCCGGTGGGCGCGGCACCACTTATGTGCATGAGACGATGCGGGAAGGTGAACGTGTGCGGATCACCGGCCCCTACGGCCGCTTTTTCGTGAAGAAATCAGCGGACGTACCGGTGATCCTCATGGCCGGCGGCTCCGGCCTGTCCAGCCCCCGCTCCATGATCCTTGACCTGCTTTCGGACGATTTCGACAAGCCGATCACGCTGATCTACGGTCAGCGCACGCGGGAAGAACTGTATTATCACATGGAGTTCCTGGAGCTGGCGCAAAAGCACCTCAACTTCACCTACGTGCCGGTGCTCTCCCACGAGCCGCCCGGGTCCGACTGGCGCGGTGTCCGGGGCTTCGTGCACGAGGCGGCGAAGGCCCATTTCGGCAACGACTTCAGGGGCCACAAGGCCTATCTGTGCGGACCTCCGCCCATGATCGACGCCGCGATCACCACCTTGATGCAGGGCCGTCTGTTCGAACGGGACATCTACACCGAGAAATTCATCTCGGCGGCGGATGCCCAGCAGGTGAGAAGCCCCCTGTTCAAGGCGATCTGAGGGGAGCCGGCGTGGGCAAGATCCCCGAGCCATACCTCAAAGCTATCGCGCTGACGACCAGATGATATTGGACAATATATCCAGCCGCTTTTACCTTGATATTGGGCGAAGAAATTCCGCTCTACGAAGAATAAGGGTCCACCGAGCCATGGCGCAAACCAGCATCAGCCGCGCATATGATCCGTCGCATGAAGTGGAACGGCGGCAGATCGAGAATTTCATCGCCGGTGTCTTCGTTCCATCCGCCGGCGGGAAGCGTTTCGAGAAGCGCTCCCCTGTCGATGGCCGCGTGATCGCCTCCATTGCCGAGGCCGGCCATGCCGAGGTGGATGCCGCAGTGGGCGCGGCGCGCGCGGCACTGAACGGAGAATGGGGCCGACTGACCACCGACCAGCGGGTGGATCTCCTGCATGGCGTCGCCGATGAGATCACCCGTCGCTTCGACGATTTCGTGGCCGCGGAGATGGCCGATACCGGCCAACCGCGCCATGTGATGACTCACGCGTTCATTCCGCGCGGCGCCGCCAACTTCAAGGTTTTCGCCGACATCATCAAGAACGTGCCCACTGAAGCGTTCCAGATGGCGACCCCGGACGGACGCGGCGCGCTTAACTACGCCATCCGCGTACCCAAGGGCGTTATCGGCGTGGTCTGTCCGTGGAACGCGCCGTTCCTGCTCATGACATGGAAGGTGGGTCCCGCGCTCGCCTGCGGCAACACGGTGGTGGTGAAGCCCTCCGAGGAGACCCCCAACACCGCGACTTTGCTGGGCGAGGTGATGAATATGGTGGGCGTGCCGAAGGGCGTCTACAATGTGGTGCATGGCTTCGGCCCCAATTCGGCGGGCGAGTTCCTCACGCAGCATCCCGGCGTCGATGCCATCACCTTCACCGGCGAGACCCGCACTGGAGCCGCCATCATGAAGGCGGCCTCCGAGGGCATGCGCGACGTGTCCTTCGAACTCGGCGGCAAGAATGCCGGCCTTGTGTTTGCCGACTGCGATTTCGACGCGGCAGTGGACGGCATCTTCCGCTCGGCCTTCCTCAACTCCGGCCAGGTCTGCCTCGGCACCGAGCGGGTCTATGTGGAGCGGCCCATCTTCGAGCGCTTCGTCTCCGCCCTGAAAGAGAAGGCCGAAGCGGTGACGTTCGGCCGCCCCGACGATCCCTCGGCCGATTACGGGCCGCTCATCAGTCACGAGCACCGCCAGAAGGTCCTCTCCTGCTACAAGAAGGCGGTGGACGAAGGCGCCACCGTCGTCACCGGCGGCGGCGTGCCAGTCATGCCGGAGGACCTCGCCGAAGGTGCCTGGGTTCAGCCCACCATCTGGACCGGCCTGCCCGAAACCGCGTCGGTGGTGCGCGAGGAGATCTTCGGCCCGTGCTGCCACATCCGCCCGTTCGACGACGAGGCGGAGGTGATCGCGTTCGCCAACGCCACCGAATACGGCCTGTCCACCACCATCTGGACCACCAATCTCGCGCGTGCTCATCGCGTAGCTGCGCGCATCGATGTGGGCATCGCCTGGGTGAACAGCTGGTTCCTGCGCGATCTGCGCACCGCCTTCGGGGGCGCCAAGCAGTCCGGCATCGGCCGCGAGGGCGGTGTGCACTCGCTCGAATTCTACACCGAGCTGCGCAACATCTGCGTGAAGCTGTGAGGCCGGCATGAACGACGACCAGATCATCGTCCACGGCGACGAACTCTACGACGCGTTTCTCACCCGCCGCCCGGTGGCGCCGCTCCTTCGCCGCAACCCGGACATCACCATCGCCGATGCCTACCGCATCCAGGAGCGGTTCGTAGCGCGGCGGCTCGAAGCCGGCGAGACCATCGTCGGCAAGAAGATCGGTGCCACCAGCAAGCCGGTTCAGGATTTTCTCGGCGTCTACCAGCCGGATTTCGGCATGCTCACCTCGGCCATGGTGCATGCGGACGGCGCCACCGTCGACCTTGGCGCCCTCATCCAGCCGAAGGCCGAGGCGGAACTCGCCTTCGTTCTGAAGGACGACCTGAAGGGGCCGGGCGTGACGGCCATGGATGTCATCCGCGCCACCGATTACGTGCTGCCCTGCTTCGAGATCGTGGACTCCCGCATCACCGACTGGACCATCAAGATCCAGGACACGGTTGCGGACAACGCCTCCTGCGGCGTTTTCGTGCTCGGAACCACCAAGGGGGACCCCCGCCGGCTCGATATCACCCTGGCGGGCATGGTGCTGGAGAAGAACGGCGAACTGTTCTCCACCGGGGTCGGTGCGGCGGTGCAGGGCTCACCGGCCAATGCGGTGGCCTGGCTCGCCAACACGCTGGGGGATCTCGGCATTCCCTTCAAGGCTGGGGAAGTGATCCTGTCCGGCTCGCAATCGGCTTTGGTGCCGGTGGCGGACGGCGATGAGCTGGTGTGCACCGTGGGCGGCCTCGGCAGCTGCCGGGTGCGGTTTTCGGGAAAGGCGGCGGCATGAGCGCGAACATCACCTTGTCGCGGGAGGACATCGTGCGCCTCACCGAACGCGTGGAGGGCGCACAGGCGCGCGCCCATGGCATCCCCAAGCTCACCGATGAATATCCGCAGATGACCATCGCCGATGGCTACGCGGTACAGGGAGAGCTGCGGCGGCGCCATCTGGCCCAGGGCCACCGGCTGGTGGGCTGGAAGGCGGGCCTCACCTCCAGGGCCAAGATGGTGCAGATGGGCGTGAATGTGCCATCCGTAGGCTTTCTCACCGATCGCATGGCCCGGCCGGAGAATTCGGCCATCTCCACCGCTGATTTGGTCCACCCCCGGGTGGAGTGCGAGGTCGCATTCGTGATGAAAGCGGAGCTGAAGGGGCCGGGGTGCACCGCTCAAGACGTGCTTGATGCCACCCATTACGTGCTGCCCGCGCTCGAAATCATCGACTCGCGCTTTTACGGCTTCAAGTTCGACTTGCCGAGCGTGATCGCTGACAACAGCTCCTCGGCGCGCTTCGTCGGCGGCGGGCGCGCACGCTATCCCGACGAGGTGGACCTTCGGACCCTGGGCGTGGTGCTGGAGAAGAACGGCGAGATGGTCGCCATGGGCGCATCCGCCGCCGTGCTCGGCCATCCCGCCGAGGCCATCGCCATGCTGGTGAACATCCTCGCCGAGCTGGGCGAGATCCTGCCGGCCGGCAGCTTCGTCATGAGCGGCGGCATCACCGAAGCCATACCCGTGAAGCCGGGCGACCACATGAGCGCCCGCTTCCAGGACCTCGGCAGCGTGTCGGTCCGCTTCGTCGCGTGACGCGCGGGAATTTCTCAGTGTTCAACCCGGAACCAGTCTGATGCCCATCATCGAAATGCACCTGCTGGAAGGGCGTACCAGCGAACAGAAACGCCGCGTCGCCGCCGCCGTAACCCAGGCCGTGGTCGAAAGCCTCGGTTGCAGCCCGGAGACGGTGCGCATCCTCATCACCGAGCACGGCAAGGACGGCTTCTTCGTCGCCGGCCTCACCCAGGCGCAGCGCGTCAATGGGCAGCGCTCCGCCAGCCTGGAGGAACAGAACCCATGAACAAGATCAAATGCGCCCTCATCGGGTCCGGCAACATCGGCACCGATCTCATCTATAAGATCCAGCGCAGCCCGGTGCTGGAGCCGGTCTGGATGGTGGGCATCGACCCCCATTCTGATGGCCTCGCCCGCGCCCGCGACATGGGCCTGAAGACCACCGCCGAAGGCGTGGACGGCCTGCTGCCCCATGTGAAGACGGACGGCATCCAGATCGCCTTCGACGCCACCAGCGCCTATGTGCACGCGGAGAACAGCCGCAAGCTCAATGCGCTGGGCGTGATCATGATCGATCTCACCCCGGCCGCCATCGGCCCCTTGTGCGTGCCGCCGGTGAACCTGCGCCAGCACGCCGACAAGGTGGAGATGAACGTCAACATGATCTCCTGCGCCGGTCAGGCCACCATTCCCATCGTTGCCGCGGTGTCGAGCGTGCAGGGCGTGGACTATGCGGAGATCGTGGCGAGCCTCGCCTCGAAATCGGTGGGGCCGGGCACGCGGGCCAATCTGGACGAGTTCACCTACACCACCTCCAGCGCCATCGAGAAAGTGGGCGGGGCGAAGAAAGGCAAGGCGCTCGCCATCATCAACCCGGCCGAGCCGCCGATGATCATGCGCAACACCATCTATTGTCTCACGGCTGAAACTCCGGACGAGGAGAAGATCACCGCCTCGATCCTCAAGATGATCGGCGAGGTGCAGAAATATGTGCCCGGCTATCGCCTCGTGAACGGGCCGATCTACGACGGCAACAAGGTGTCGGTCTTCATGGAGGTGGCGGGCCTCGGCGACTACCTGCCGAAATACGCCGGAAATCTCGACATCATGACCGCTGCCGGCACCCGCACCGCCGAAATGTTTGCCGAAGAGATCCTCTCCGGTCGAATCCAGCTCACTGCCGTGGAGGCCGCGTGATGACCACATCTTCTTCCAGCCTGAAGGGCCGCAAGATCGTCCTGCACGACATGTGCCTGCGCGACGGCATGCACGCCAAGCGCGAGCAGATCAGCGTCGATCAGATGGTGAAGGTCGCCACCGCCCTCGACGATGCCGGCGTTCCCTATCTGCAGGTGACCCACGGCGCCGGCCTCGGCGGCAACTCCCTACAGCACGGCTTCGCTATGGCCAGCAACGCCGCCTACATCTCGGCGGTGGCGCCGCAGATGAAGAATGCCAAGGTGTCGGTGCTCCTCATCCCCGGCCTCGGCACCATGCGCGAGCTTGAGGAGGCGTATGAGGCCGGTGCCCGCAGCGTACATGTGGCCACCCACTGCACCGAGGCAGACACCGCGCCCCAGCATATCGCCTTCGCCCGCAAGCTCGGCATGGACACCACTGGCTTCCTGATGATGGCCCATCTCAACGATGCCGCCGGCATCGCCGAGCAAGGCCGACTCATGGAATCCTATGGTGCGCAGACGGTCTATGTGACCGATTCCGCTGGCTACATGCTGCCCGACGACGTGCGCGCCCGCATCCGCGCCCTGCGCGACATTCTGAGGCCCGAGACCGAGATCGGCTTT
Source organism: Xanthobacter cornucopiae (assembly GCF_043195065.2). Classification (NCBI taxonomy): domain Bacteria; kingdom Pseudomonadati; phylum Pseudomonadota; class Alphaproteobacteria; order Hyphomicrobiales; family Xanthobacteraceae; genus Xanthobacter; species Xanthobacter cornucopiae. The sequence goes on along the minus strand of NZ_CM195531.1, from coordinate 4,536,050 downwards.
CACGGCCACCACAATCTCGGCATGGGCATCGCCAATTCCATCGCCGCCATCGAGGAGGGCGCCAGCCGCATCGACGGCTCGGTGGCGGGCCTCGGCGCGGGGGCCGGCAACACCCCGCTGGAAGTGTTCGCGGCGGTGTGCGCGCGCATGGGCATCGAAACCGGCGTCGATCTGTTCAAGCTCATGGACATGGCCGAGGAGGTCATCGTGCCGATGATGGACCACATGGTGCGGGTGGACCGCGAGGCGCTGACCCTGGGCTATGCAGGCGTCTATTCCACCTTCCTGCTGCACGCCAGGAAGGCCGGCGCGCGCTTCGGCGTGCCGGCGCGCGACATCCTGGTGGAACTCGGCCGTAAGAAGATGATCGGTGGCCAGGAAGACATGATCGAGGACACGGCCATGACCATGGCCAAGGAGCGCGGCTTGCTGAAGGACGTGGCCGCCTGAGAACACCGCGGGGGCGGGCCACGGCCAGCTCCGCGCTCGTCATGCTTCGAGACACAGGATCCGGAATGAGCAGCGGCTCTGAACCCGTCGGCGAGGTCGCGGTGGTGGTGGGCGCCACCGGCGCCTTCGGTACCGCCATCGTCTCGCGCCTCAGGACTGCCGGGCTGGGAATCGTCGCGGTGGGGCGGAACACCGGCGCGCTGAACGCCATCACAGCCACCTGCCCCGGCCTCTTGCCGTGCCCGGCGGACATCTCCTCCGACACGGCCATCGACGCCATCGCGGCGGTGCTGCCGGGGCCGGTGCGGATGGTGGTGCACGGGCCGGGGCTGATGGTGGCCGGCGGCATTCTCGCGGCGCCTCCCTCGGCCATGGCGGAGGCAGTGAACATCAAGGTGGGCGGCCTGCTGCGAGTGGTCCGCGCGGTGGACGCCCGGCTGACGCCGGGGGCGCGGCTGGTGGCCATCGGCGGCCATTACGGCTTCGAGCCCTCAGCTTATGCGGCCGCCGCCGGCGTCGCGAACGCGGCGCTCGCCAATGTGATGCGGCAGCTGAGCCTCGCCTACGGCCCGCGCGGCGTGACCGCCCATCTCATCGCGCCTGGGCCGGCCGACACCGAGCGCCTGCGGCGGGTGGCGGCGGACCGGGCGGCTCTACGGTCCGTGTCCACCGAAGCGGTGCTCGCCGAGATGAAGGCAGAATCCTCCATCGGCGCCTTCACCACCCCGGAGCAGGTGGCCTGGGCGGTCACGCTGCTGCTCGCGCCGGAAGCCGATGCCATGACCGGCTCGACCCTGATGCTCGATGCCGGGCGCCGGCGCGGCCTGCCGTAACGCCCCGCCGATCCGCGCGAGACGCGGGCGGATCGAACCCTATCTCGGTCGTCACCGACCGCCGGCACCCGGGCGCCAGATCCGGGGCCGCAACCAACGGAAGAAACGCCATGCCGATCGTCACCTTTCATCTGGTCGAGGGCGAAAGCTCGGCGGAGCAGGACGAGCTTCTGCTGGTGCGTGCGTCGCAGCTCTACGCCAACATCCTGAGCGCGCCCATGGAGCGGGTCCGCGCCTTCATCTCTTCATATGCCCCGCGCCGATGCGTGATCGCCGGCATTCCCGCAAGTCGCGGCGCCGCGTCCGCGCCGTACTTCGAATTCTTGGTTCTCGAAGGCCGGCCACCCGAGCAGCGCGACCGTCTGCTGGCGGGATTTACCGACCTTCTCGTGGACGTCCTGGGCGTGCGCCGCGACCTGGTGCGGGGGCGCTGCCTCGAGCTGTCGCCCGATGACTGGGCCATCGGCGGCGTGCCCGCGCGCGCGGTACGGGCAGACGAGGTGGCGGCGCGCGCCGCCCATGCCCAACAACTGGCCCAACAACAGGCCGGGCACGGCTGTGCGGGGCGGGCCGGCCCTTGCCCCTCGTGCCACAGGCAAAACGGAGGAAACGCCGCGTGAAGCATGAAATACTGATCGCCGATACCGGCGAATCCTACCTTTGCGACGAGACCGAGTCGGTCCTTGCCGGCATGGCCCGGCTGGGCCGCAGGGGCATTCCCCTGGGCTGCCGGGGCGGCGGCTGCGGCGTGTGCAAGGTCGCTGTCGTGGACGGCCGATGCCAGGCCGGCGCCATGAGCCGGCAACATGTGTCCGAGGAGGAACTGAAAGCTGGCACTGCCCTCGCCTGCCGCATCCGCCCGGAAAGCCGGCTCACGCTCAAGGTGGTCGGAGGATTGAAGAAGGCGGCCTGCCGGCCCAGGACGCCGCCGGACTGATTTGGTTCAGCGCCCCGGTTTCGCCTGGTCCTTTCCCGCGGTGCCGTGGACTCATCGGTGGAGCAGTGCACTGAACTGCCGCATCTGCTCCAGGAAGGCGGCCAGGATGGGGGACTGATCGTCGGAGCGGTAGATGCAGCTCAGGTCCACCCTAGCGTGGGCAGGCAAGCCACCGAGGGGACGGTAGACCACCTCCGGAAAGGCCAGCACCGTAGCTGATTCCGGGACGAGACAGACGCCGAACCCGCTGGCCACGAGGGCGACCCCGGTCACCGCGTCCCCAACTTCCTGGGACACCTCTGGCACGAAGCCCGCACCGTGGCACAGCCCCATGACCGTGTCGACGAAACTCGGGCGCACGCCGGTGGGAAACAGCACCAGCGGGTAGTCGGCCAGCAGGTCGAACGGCACGACCTCGTGGGCCGCTAGAGGATGGGCGGCATGGACCGCCAGCAGCAGGGCTTCGGTGGTGACGATCTCGGCGGTGATGTCCGGTGTCGGCGTCAGGATGCGGTTGAATCCCACATTGATTCGCCGCTGCCGCAGGGCCTCGATCTGCTCCCCCTTGTTCATGGTATGCAGCACGACCTTCACGTCGGGGAAGGCGTTCTTGTAGGCGAGCAGGAGCTTGGGGATGATGTCGAGGATCGCCGAGCCAAAGATGGCGACGTCGAGCCGCCCGAACCGGCCCTGCCCAGCCCGCTGGGTTCGTTCGGTGGCCTGTTCGACCACCGAACGGATGTTCCGGGCTTCCTCGAGGAAGAGTTCGCCGGCCTCCGTTAGTTCCATCCCCCGCGGCGTGCGGATGAAGAGGGTGACGCCAAGCTCGGCTTCCAACTGCTGGATCTGGCGGGTGAGCGGGGGCTGCGAGATGTGCATCCGCACCGCCGCCCGACCGATGTTTTTCTCTTCGGCGACCGCGATGAAATAACGAAGATGGCGCAGATCCATGGTCGAAAGGCTGCCTGCTAGACCGGGAGGTGATACCTTATGGGTATCGCTGCGGGGCATCAATGATATTGGATGTACATGTTCGCCCCCGATACCGTTCCCCTCGATCTCGACGTGGACCCGCCAGCCGGCGTGATCGTGGTTTCCGCCGCTACCCGGACGCGGCGCCACCCGCTCGGCAGGTGTCATATCGATGGTGCGCGTCGAGCGGACGGGGAAGTCGTCGCAATGGCGGGAGCTTCGGGCGGCCGCAGTCCCCTCATCGCAGGTCCGGCGGTGGCGCCTCCGCGACGCGCAACGCCGTTGGTGGCGGCAGCATGTGCTACAAGAGCCTTGAGGAAGGCAGCCCCGTGGTGCGGCGCCACGGCCCCGCCGCGGCGGAACGGTCTTGCTGCGCAGCGCACATGAAACTGCGCCACCGCCCGGCATGCGACGCACGAGGAGGTCAGGACATACCGATCGGGGTCCGGTGGTGGCCCAGAAGCGGACAACGAGAACCGGACGGGCCAGAAGCGGGAATACACCCGCCGGGATGCTCCGAACCGGGAGGAGGGAGCGGGATGACAAGGAGCAAGCTGATCGAGCAGTTCGACCTGCGCTCGCGGCTGAGGTTCGATCTGGACCGTGCGCACATCTGGCTAGACGAAAGCCGGATGCTGCTGCTGCATACGAAGGCGTTCGGCGCGCTCCGGCGCGAGTTGTTCGACACCCTCGGCGCGCGCCGTGCGCAGGGCCTGCTGCTGCGCATGGGCTTCGCAGCCGGACGGCAGGACGCCGACCTCGCCCGCAAACTCACCGGCGCCGGCACCCCTTACGAAGTCTTCCGCATCGGCCCCGAGCTGCATGCAGTGGAAGGTGTGGTGAAGGCGAAGATTACCCGCGCCGATATCGACTGGGACACCGGCAGCTTCGACGGCGAAGTGGAGCTGGAGAGTTCGTGGGAGGCGGAATCCCACACCCAGTTCTTCGGCAAGGGTGAGGAGCCGGCGTGCTGGAGCGTGGTCGGCTACGCCTCGGGATACACGACCCAGTTCTTCAAGCGGCTCATCGTCTTTCGCGAGGTCAGCTGCGTCTGCCGGGGCGACGACAAATGCGTCATCGTCGGCAAGCCGGCGGAAGCGTGGGGCGACGACGGCTACCTCGACTATTTCCGCCCGGACAATGTGGAGGGGCAGCTCAAGGAGATGGAAGAGGAGCTTGCCCAGCTGCGCGGGCGTCTCAACGAGCAATGCGGCCGCGGCAAGCTGGTGGGCAATTCGCCGGGCTTCCGCGCCGCCTTCGATCTGCTGAGCAAGGCGGCCAACAGCCCCATCAGCGTGCTGCTCCTGGGCGAGACCGGCGCCGGCAAGGAGGTGTTCGCCCACTGGCTCCACGAGAACAGCAACCGTGCGCAGAAGCCGTTCATCGCCGTCAACTGCGCAGCGCTGCCGAACGAGCTGATCGAATCGGAACTGTTCGGGGTGCAGAAGGGCGCCTACACCGGAGCGCAACAGTCGCGGCCGGGCCGCTTCGAGCGGGCCGACGGGGGCACCTTGTTCCTCGACGAGGTGGGCGACCTGTCGCTCTCTGCCCAGGTGAAGCTGCTGCGCGTGCTGCAGACCGGCGAGGTGGAGCGGCTGGGCGGCAGCGAAACGCGCAAGGTGGACGTGCGCGTGGTGGCCGCCACCAACGTAGATCTGCACCGTGCCATCGAGGAGGGGCGCTTCCGCGCCGACCTCTATTACCGGCTGGCGACCTACCCCGTCATCATCCCGCCCCTGCGCGAGCGCAAGTCCGACATTCCCCTGCTGGTCGCCGCCCTTATCGAAAAGATCGCGCCGGGCTATCATAAGCAGTTGCGGGGCGTGAGCGACCGCGCCATGCAGGCGCTGGTGGCCTATGACTGGCCCGGCAATGTGCGCGAGCTCCAGAATCTGGTGGAACGCGGCATCCTGCTGGCACCGGCCGGCGGGCAGATCGAGATCGAGCATCTGTTCGCTCGAGGGACACCGGCATTCTCGCCCGGTGCGGTGATCGACCGGCGCGGCGGGCTCGGCAACATGGAGGATGCCACGCGCGAGCGTCTCTGCGACACGCTACTCGGCGAGGGTTTCGACCTGCATCTCCACGAGCAGCGCCTGCTCGAACTGGCGGTCCGACGCTCCAGCGGCAACCTGACCCATGCCGCGAACCTCCTCGGCATCACCCGGCGCCAGCTGGCCTATCGCCTGAAGCAGAACGCGGAAATGACGATGCACGCCGACCGCGAGGGACCACTCGGTGCCGTTCAGGAGCATCGCTGAGCGGGATGACTCCGAGTGCCCCGCTGGTGTTCCGCGCGCCCCGCGAGCGGGAGTGGAGCTGCGGCTCAAAGCGCTAAATCTTCATACCCGGACAGGTATGAAGAAGCATAGCATCAAGTATTAGACGGCATAGCTACCATTTTCTAGCTTCCTCCGAAAGCGCGGATGTCGATGCGCGGAGCCGGCGACAAGTCCGGCCCGCCGGCTTGGGGCCGCGCATGGGGGGAGACGATGAAGACGATCACGACAGCAATCATGGCGACGCTCGCGCTCGGTGCTCCGGCCACGACGGTGTATGCGGGCTCTGAACTGATGCCCGGCATCTCGACGGGTATTCCCCTGGGTGCCCCCCTGCCCGAGGGCGTGTACAGCATCACCATTCCTACCTATGGCTCGCGGGATTCTGATCCGCGTCAGGATGTGACCGCCGTGGTGCCCGCATGGCTCATCTGGTCCACTCCGTGGACGATCGCCGGCGGCCGGCTCCTGCTCGATACGGTGATGCCCTATGTGGACATCAACGTTCACGGCGGCCCCCAATTCTCCGGCTTCGCCAATCCGTTTCTCGATGCGCAATTGAAGTGGGACCTCGGCGGCGGCTTCTTCGGCGGCTTCCAGGCCGGTGTCTACCTGCCGATCGAGTCCGACGTGGGCCATGATTGGGCGGCTTTCCAGGGTGTGGCCGCCCTCAGCTATCTGAAGGACGGGTGGAATTTGAGCTCCACCTTCATTTTCGGCACCGGCAAGGATGGGACGGACGGCGCGCCGTCCTGGTTCAACGTGGATCTCACGGCCACGAAAAAATTCGGGAAGTTCGAGATCGGAGCTGTAGCTTTCGGATCGACCGACCTCAACTCGCCCTATTTTGGCTATGCGAAGCAGAGCCAGTTCGCAGCGGGTGGCCTCATCGGTTATGATTTCGGCATCGTCAATGTTCAATTGAAGATGACAACAGATATCTACGAGGATAACTACGGTGGTTACGATACAAGAGTGTGGACGAATATTACAATACCACTGTGGAGTCCGGACCTTTCTGGTAATATAGTTCTGAAATAGATGTACTTATATCATTGCTAATTAATTATTTTTTAATTTTTTGTAAAAGTTAGTAATATGAAATGATCGGCCGCTCCAATCCAATCGCCGACGCATTCTGATGCCGATCACCATTCGCGTTTTACAACCTGCCGGCTGGCGAGATGACGTTGCCCCTGCTAGCTAATGGAGTTTGAAGTTTGTTCTGGCCCATTGCGAGGACCAGGACATGAAGCGCAGCCGGTTCATGGAAGAGCAGATCATTTCGATCCTGAAGGAGCACGAGGCCGGAGGGCCTGTCTGCGATCTGTGCCGCAAGCACGGGGTCAGCGATGCCAGCATCTATAAGTGGAAGAGCCGCTTCGGCGGCATGGAGGTGTCGGAGGCCAAGCGGCTGCGGGCGCTGGAGGACGAGAACGCCAAGCTGAAGCGCATGCTCGCCGATGCCATGCTGGATCATGTCGCGCTGAAGGATCTGCTGGGAAAGAAGGGGTGACGCCCGCTGCCGCGCGCAGAGCTGTCGCCCATCTCGTGGAGCATCACGGGATGAATGAACGGCGGGCGTGTAAAGCCACCGGCTTCTGCCGCATGACCATGAGATACCAGGCAAAGCGGGGCGATGACGGCGCCCTGCGTGAGCGCATGAAGGCCATCGCCCATGAGCGGCGGCGCTTCGGCTATCGGCGCCTGCACGTGCGGCTCAAGCGGGAGGGGTTCACGGTCAACCACAAGCGCCTGTTCCGGCTCTATCGCGAGGAGCGGCGCAAGGTCCGGCGCCGTGGTGGCCACAAGCGGGCCATCGGGACGCGGGCCCCCATGACGATCCCGATGCGGCCGAACGCGCGCCGGTCGCTCGACTTCGTGTCGGACCAGTTCACCGATGGCCGACGCTTCCGTATCCTCACCGTCGTCAACGACTGCACCCGGGAATGCCTCACCCTGCTGGCGGACACATCGCTGTCCGGCGTGCGGGTGGCCTGGGAGTTGGACCGCCTCGTGGCCGAGCGCGGCCGGCCGAAGATGATCGTCAGCGACAACGGGAGCGCGTTCACATCCAATGCCATCCTCGCCTGGGCGGTCGCGGCACAGGTCGAGTGGCATTACATCGCGCCGGGCAAGCCCATGCAGAACGCCTTCATCGAGAGCTTCAACGGCCGCCTGCGGGACGAGCTTCTCCACGAGACGCTGTTCTCGGCGCTCGGCCAGGCCCGAGCAAGCCTGGGCAGGTGGCGGTTCGACGACAATGGATCACGCCCGCACTCCGCCCTCGGCTGGCAGACCCCCTCCGCCTTCGCCGCCACCTTCCATCCGCGACGGGATCTGCCGCTGCGCCAGGCCAAAAGCTCCGCGACAGATCCCGTCGCTCACCCGGCCGACAAGGCCAAATCCAACCGTCAGAACAAACGCACCGCTGGATAAAACTTCGGGGCAACGTCAGGTGCGATGGCGACACCCCGGTCAATCGGGCCTAATTTCAAACTGAGACACCACCGGATTTCCTCTGGTTCTGCTATTCGGCAGCTTCGTGGCAGGCTTCGCGATCCTCCGCTTGCTCCGTGGCCTCGGCCATGGCGGGAGGCGGCTCCGGCGTCCGCATGAGCGGCGGGAGCCATCCGGTTGCGGCCAGAAGCTGTTCGGCGGCTTCCGCCATCGGCTGCTTTTTCATCCCGCCGATCCGATCCGCCGCCTCGTCGTTGACGGCTTCGCGCACGGCGGCGAGGATATGCGCTTTGGTCACGCGGCCGAGATAGGTCCGCACGGTCGGCGTCCAATGCGCCGACATGTCGAGGGCGAGCGCCATCGCCAGCCTGTCCGCCGTCTCATGGGCGTGGGGCTTGCGCTCCCATGGCTGCGTCACGGCATTGACGGTAAGCGAAGCGCAATGCGCGAACAGCGCCATGACGCTCGCCCGGTCCAGCGCGGCGATGAAGCCCCACAGATGGGCCACGTCGCGTGGCAGGTCCGCCGCCCATCCGGCATGGCGATCCGCCAGCACCTTGCCCGCCGCCGTATCCTCGATGCCGTCCGCGTGTCCGCCAAGATGCGCGGAGGTCGAGCGGATTTCGAGGCAGCAGGTGTCCGCACCACGATAGAAGGTCTGTGCGGTGAGCGTGTGGGTCACGGCGATCAGGGCGACTTCCGGTTGCTCGCCTAGGGCAAGGCGAAGGCCGAGCGTCCGATGGGCAGTCAGGTCGCGCAAGAGAAGGTCGGATAACGATTTGCCGTCTTCCTCTACGTCCTCAAGGTCGAGCACGGAAACATGGTTGCCGTCCTCGTCGTGCTCACTGTCCTCGATGATTTCGCCATCGCCGTTGACGCGAAGAGCCTTCCCGGTTTCCTCGGGCTTCTCGTCTTCAGGGCGGATGAAGCCGCGCGCGATGCGCGCCGTTCCGTCATGCGGCAGCACCACGAAGACGCCGCCGCGCGCGATGTCGTCGGGATCGTAGGCATGGCGACGGGCATCAATGCGTTCGATCTCGGCTTCAAGCTCCCCGAAGCGCTCATCTACATCCGGAGGAAGGTCCTCGGTGCCTTCATGCTCCGACGACAGGCGATCATATTCCTCCTGCAACGCGGCATAGGCGGCTTCGTCGTCCTCGGAAAGCTCCACCCGCCGGTGATAGATGCGGCGCAGGCCGTTGCCATAGGGATAGTCCATATGGACCGAAGCCCACTTCCAGCCTTCCGCCTGCTGAACCTCGGCGGCGATCCGCTCCAGCTTCTCCACGACCAGCCGGTCCAGCAAGGCGGCATCTTCGAAGAAGCCGCCGCGATCCTCGGTGAACAGGTCGCGGATGATGACGCCACCGGCTTCCGCCTAGGCATCCGGGCCGACGAAGATCGCCTTGCGGTCGTTCGCCTGAACGTGTGTCCGGGTCAGCTCGCGGCGGATGATCCACGGCTCGCGGTTGTAACCGAGGCCCTTATGGACCTGTTCCTGCCATGCATGATCCTCCGTGATCGCGAAGGCCATCAACTGGTCGAGGGTCAGGTCGCCGTCACGATAGACCTGCATCAGCCTGGGACTGACAGCACCGAGGCGCAGGCGCTGCCGCACCTGCGCGCTGACGCCGAAGCGGGCGGCGATCTCCTCCGCGCCCCATCCGCGATGTTCCGCAAGCTCGCGGAACGCCTCGAGCTGGTCGGCAGGGTGCATGGCCGCACGGGTGACGTTCTCGTCGAGGCTGATCTCGAACGGATCGTTCGCCGTATCGATGACGCAGCGGACCGGCTCGGTCTTCCTGATCTCCTTCCGCTTCACGCGCAGAAGCTGCGCCAGCCTGCGGCCTTCGCTGATGGTGACGAAATAGAACTCCGTCGTCGCTCCATTCGAGTCAAGCTCGGGCTCAACCACGAGGTTTTGCAGGATGCCCTTGGCCGCGATGCTGGCTGCGCAGGCCTCGATGTCGGCCGCGCTGTGCGGGGTCTTTCGCGCATTCCGGGGCGACTTCTTGAGCCGGTCGAGCGGAACGAAGATTTCGGCGCCGCTTCCGGTAACCGCCGCTATCTCCATGCCAGCGACTTCGCCGGCAACGTCTCCCCGATCCGCCGCCTCGACGGTCACGGCCTTCGCCGTCTTTGATATCCTCGCCATTGGTCCGATCCTTTTCTCGTCAATGCCGGAGGCATGTCCCCCGACATGCCTCCCGGAGGCGCGTGAGCGCGCGGCAGAGAGAGGGGGGCGGCTGCTGGCGAGCGGGGCTGGGCTGCGCAGCGAGCGTGGCGGATCGGATCGGTTGGAAAGGTGACGGCCATGGGCCGCCTTGCGAGCGGGCGGCCTCGCCCTCGCGCAGGCAGCGGTCGCGGGGGAGAGAGGGGCAAGACCATCTCTCCCCTGTTTCGCCAGTCGAGGTGTCCTGTCGGGCTGATTCAGAGGGGTGGCGGTGGAACGGCCATGTCTGTCGGCATTCGATAGGCCTCGCTTCCCGCTCTGTCTGGTGAGGGTCTCAACGGCGAAGGGGGCGGTCGTTTGCGAGGCGCGACTATGGAAGCAGGAACGGGGCATCCTACGCTCGGCTGCCCTGCGATTTCCCCCCCAAATGCTTCCATTGTGCTTCCAGCCTTCCGGCGCGAGGCGAATGGAAGCAGAAAACGCCCCAGGGGGCGTCTGCTAAGTGCCTGATTTTATTGAGCGAAACTGGAGCGGGCGAAGGGATTCGAACCCTCGACCCCAACCTTGGCAAGGTTGTGCTCTACCCCTGAGCTACACCCGCATCCATCTCGCCGCGAGGTCATTCCGTCGCCGGCGGTGCGTTCATATGCCAGCAGCCGCAGAAGAATGCAAGCGGCTCCAGGTCCACATTCATCCTGCCGGCCCGGCTTTGTCCACAGCTGAATGGAAACGAAGCCGCTGCCGGGGCCCCGTTCTTCCGGCTTCAGCGCCGGAGGCTGAAACGCCGGTGTTTCCCATCGCCTATGGAGAGGCGGATGTGGCGCGACCGGGCTTGCCCCAGGTCGATCATCACCCGACAGGCACCGGACGTCGACAGCGCGGTTGTCACGGCGAAGATCGCCCGCCCCCTTGCTCAGCACATCCGGCTGCGGCGCAGGCATGGCCAGAAGGCTCTTGCCCGATAGCATTTGGCCGAAATGGCCCCGTTGTTTGCTCCCGCCGTGGCACGCCTGAAGCGGGCTCCAACAGAAGAATCCGGAGGCGCGGATCGGCATCCCGTCCGCGCTGCGCACCGGCAAGCGCGCGGGAGCGGCCAGCGCTCGAAGACGGCCGGACGCATGGGCATAATCCGCTGACGTCGCCAGCGGGCGGGCAGGATATCAGCCGGCGCGGCCAACCCGCCTGGAAGCGACGACCGGCGAAGGGTGATCCCCGCGCGGGCGCTGGAGCGCGCGACACCGGGACCTGGAAACCAAGAGGCCCCGCCGACGGCCTGGCCGGTGGCGCGCCCGCGCGACACCGCCCGGCCCTCATCCGGGCCGGGCGCCAGCCCCAACATTCACCGTTGATTCTATAATTTATATAAAATATATAAAATCAGTTTCCCACAATGCATCCGCCTCCTCCATGATCGCCCGCCCCAAGCGCCCGCCCGACCCTCCGGCCCGCCCCTCCCGCCTCTTGCCTCCCGCTTCCTGCCTCTTGCCTCCCGCCTCTTGCCCCGCCGCGGACGGGTTCGCCTTTCCGTACGACGGCGCCCCGTTGAAGCCGGAACGCGGCGCCGCCTGAAGGCCCGGACGAGGCGGGCCCCGCGGGAGCCTGATCTCCCCCTCCGCAAGGGCGGCATCCGGAGGCCCGGCCCGTCGCCGCGCCCCCTCTGACCCAATTCGACACTGGAGAGCGCAGATGTCCGCCGTCAACGAGTTCGCGCCGCCGCCGTTCACCTGGCCCACCGACGGACCACGCCGCGCGCCGTACCGCGTGACCCATGACCCGGCGATCTACGAGCGCGAGCAGGAGCGCATCTTCCGTGGCCGGACCTGGAACTTCCTCTGCCTGGAGCTGGAGGTGGCCAAGCCTGGCGACATCCGCACCAGCTGGGTCGGCGAGACCCCGGTGATCGTCACCCGCGATGCCGCCGGAACGGTCCACGCCCTGGTCAACCGCTGCGCGCACAAGGGCGCCCTGGTCTGCCTGAAGGAGCGGGACAACCAGCCGAACCTCACCTGCGTCTACCACGCGTGGACCTTCGGCCTCGACGGCGCGCTGAAGGGGGTGGCCTTCCGCAACGGTCTGCGCGGGCAAGGCGGCATGCCGGCGGACTTCAGCCCGGAAGGCCACGGCCTTCGGAAGCTGCGGGTCGAGGTGTTCTGCGGGCTGGTGTTCGCCACCTTCTCACGGGAAATAGAACCGCTCGAAGACTATCTCGGCCCGACCATGGCCAACTTCCTGCGCCGCAACTTCGGCCGGGGCCTGCGCCTGCTCGGCACCCACAGCCAGATCATCCGCAACAACTGGAAGCAGTATGCGGAGAACGTGCGTGATTCCTATCATGCCACGCTGCTGCACACCTTCTACACGGCCATGAAGGTGAACCGGCTCGACATGGACGGCGGCATCCTGCTGTCCGACAGCGGCTGGCACGCCATTTCCTATTCCATGCGCGACCGGCTGCGCGAGGCGGCCGAATACCGGGCGGAGAACGTGCACGCGGCGCGCTACGATTCGGCGCTGGAAGCCCCCGACCTCACCCGCTTCTGGCACGAGTTCGACGACGGCATCACCCACTCCATCCAGACCGTGTTCCCCACCCTCGCCATCCAGTACACGCTGAACTCCCTGGCGGTGCGCTTCTTCGTGCCGCGCGGGGTCGATACCACGGAGCTGTTCTGGTTCTATCTCGGCGCCGACACCGACACCGAGGAACAGACCCGCATCCGCGTCACCCAGAGCAACCTGACCGGGGCCGCCGGGCTGGTGTCGCTGGAGGACGGCTGCATCAACGAATTCGTCCAGCGCGGCACCCGCGGCGCCGATGCCGACGCCGCCGCCTTCATCGAGATGGGCGGCACCGAGGTGGCGCCCTCCCCCAGCGGCCGCGCCACCGAAACCGCCGTGCGCGGCTTCTGGCAGGGCTATCGCGCCATCATGGAATTTTAGGTCATGACCCAGATTCACGGCACCGAGAGCGACGGCATCGGCATCGATGCCGCCACGCGCGCGCGCATCGGCGACTTCCTCGCCTCCTATGCCCATGCCATCGACGACGGCGAGGTGGAGCGCTGGCCCGACTTCTTCACCGAGGACGGGCGCTACCACCTGGCGACGCGCGAGAGCCACGCCGCCGGCCTGCCCATCGGCATCATCACCGACAACAGCCGTGCCATGCTGCGCGACCGCGTCGCCGCCCTGCGCGAGGCCAATATCTACGAGCCACACGTCTACAACCACCTGCTGGGACCGGCGGTGTTGCAGGCGACCGCCGAGGGCTGGCGGGCCCGCAGCAATTTCCAGGTGGTGCGCACCATGCAGGACGGCCGCGCCGACCTGTTCGCCACCGGCCGCTATTTCGACCGTGTCGTCGCCCGCGAGGGACGGCTCCTGTTCGCCGAGCGCCTGGTGCTGATCGATTCCCGGCGCATCGACATCCTGCTGGTGCTGCCGCTGTGAAAGCCGGTCCGCGCGGCGGACTCACGACACCTCGTCGGTGACCACCTTGAAGTGGGTGAGCGTCGACGGCCCGAACGAGGTGACGATGGCCACGTCGGTGGCATCGCGCCCCCGCGCCATCAGGATGCGGCCGATGCGCGGCGTGTTGTGCCGGGCATCGAAAGTGTACCAGCGCTGCCCCAGGAACACCTCGAACCAGGCGCTGAAATCCATCGGCGCGGGATCGGCCGGAACGCCGATGTCGCCGAGATAACCCGTGCAGTAGCGCGCCGGAATGTTCATGCAGCGGCACAGGGCGATGGCCAGATGGGCGTAATCCCGGCACACGCCGCGCTTCTGGGTGTAGGCGTCGAAAGCGGTCTTCAGCGGGCTCGCATGGGCATAGTTGAAGGCGATGTGGCCATGGACGAAATCGCAGATGGCCTGCACCAGCGGCCAGCCCTTGGGCACATGGCCGAACAGCGACCAGGCGATGGCGCTGAGGCGGTCGGTCTCGCAATAGCGGCTGCCCAGCAGGAACATGAGGGTCTCCACCGGCAGGTCCGCCAACGCGTGCTGGGCGGCCCCGGGGGCGATCTCGTCCGGCAGCCCGTTGTCCTGGATCACGAAATCGGCATGCAGCGTGAGCGGGCCGGCCGGGGCGGTGATGACGTGGCAAAAATTTCCAAAGCTGTCGTGATAGGTGTTCGCCGGAATCTCAGGGGTGAACAGCACCCGATCCACGCTCACCAGATCGGTTATGCGCGAGGGATGCACGCTAAGCGTGAGAATCATCGGTGTCGGCTGGGGACAGTGATGGGAAATCTCGTAGCCCGCGCGAATTTTCATGGAGAGCCTCTTGGGGGAGTGCGCGAGCAGAACGCGCGAATGTCTGCTATGTCTCACTGTAGTGCGAAATCGGCTCGCGTCACTGGCGGCGACCGCGTTTGGTGAGGACTTGATTTGGATCGACTCTTGAACCGGCAGTCGGAGCGGCTGGCTCTTCTGGCAGACGACGAAGCTCCGCCGGTGTCCGTGGTCAATCCGGACGGATGCTCTGCCTTTGTCCTCGTCGCGGATCACGCCGGCAACGCCTTTCCGCGCGCCCTGGGCCGCCTCGGCATCTCCGAGGCAGATCAAACCCGCCATATCGCCTGGGACATCGGCATCTCCGGCGTGTGCCGAAGCTTGGCGGAGCGACTCGACGCTGTATCAATACAGCAAAATTATTCACGCCTCATCATCGACTGCAATCGACCGACGCGAACCGCCGCCTCCATTCCCGAGGCCAGCGAGGCCACCCCCATCCCCGGCAACCGGGACCTGCCCGACACCGCCCGTGTCGCCCGCGAACGGGAGGTCTTCGAGCCCTATCACGCACGAATCGCAGCCGAGCTAGACCGGCGGGCGCAAGCGCGGCGGCCGGCGGTGCTGATCGCCATGCACAGCTTCACGCCCGTCTATCTCGGCCAGGCCCGGCCCTGGCAGGTGGGCATCCTGTCCCATCACGACACCCGCCTCGCCGGGGCGCTGCTGGCCGAGCTGCGGCGCGACCGCGGCCTGTGCGTCGGCGACAACGAGCCCTATGCCGTAAGCCTGGAAACCGACTACACCCTCCCCGTGCACGGGGAGCAGCGTGGCCTGCTTCACGTCGGCCTGGAGATCCGCCAGGACCTGATCGCCCGGCCGGAGGAGCAGGAAGCATGGGGCGCGCGGATCGCCGGCATGCTGCCCGCCGCCCTCGCCGCCTGCCTGGACCAGGCCACCTTCCGATAAGGCCACCGGTCCCCAGGGGCGAGCGGCATCATGTTCGAAGCGGCATCGGATGCTTCCGCTCAGGCGCCATGCGGGCCTCGATCCGCCCATGCTGAACCAAATCCGGAGGAACCAATCCCGGAGGAACCAATCCCGGAGGAACCAATCCCGGAGGAACCAAGTCCGCCGGCCGTTGCCGAAGTTCCCGCGTGGAAACGACACCCCCGGCCACTGATGCCGATCCGGACAGGCCAGCGCACCGGAACATCCCCCCGGCCCAGTCCCGACGCCGGCTCCTCGCCCGCGTCCATCCTTCGGTGGCCCCGCCCGCGCCGGGGCGGGGCTTGCCCTTCGCCTGCCCGATCACCCGCCCCAGAAGGCGCGCATCTGCGCGGCGTCGGCCTGCGCCCGCGCGTGGCCGTTCTTCAGGCAGGGCTCGATCCATTTGGGATCCATGATGCTGTCCACGACGCTGACCCCGGGCAGCAGGCCGACCACCTTCAGCATCGTCTTCGTGCCCTGGCGTTCGAGGCTCTTGATTTCATCCTGAAGCGTGTTCGGCATCCCGGAGGTGCGCAGCCCCACCTTCACGGCCTCGGGGCCGCCATCGGACAGCGAGATCACCAGCGCCCGGTCGACCCCCGCCACCACATCGGCGTGGGTGCTGGTCTGGCACATGCCGCCGTCCATGCACAGGCGGTCCTTCAACCATGTCGGTCCCATCGCGCCCGGCAATGACGAACTCGCGGCGCAGGCGGCGTTGATGGGGATGCCGGCGTCGCCGGAAACCACGAGCCGCTGCCCCGTATAGCAGTCCACCGCTGTCGTATGCAGCCTGGGCGAGGGCCACCTGTCCTCGCCGATCAGGCGCTCCACGGTGGTCCGGTACTGGTCGGACCCCGCCGGATTGCGCGCGGCCATCGCCGCCCGGCCGATCCGCTGGATGGTTGCCGGATCGGCATCGGCGGCCGTATTGGCCACGGACCGCGCGCGAAGCTGGCTGGCGTTCGGCGCCATGGTCGGGATGAGCGCCGAGAACAGCTTGGGAAAGCTGCCCAGGATGTCCAGCTCCGCCGACAGGCGCCACAGATGCCCGCCGAGCAGCGTGGCGCCCACCACCGAGCCGGCGGATGTGCCAACCGCGATGTCCGCGTCCGCCAGATCCACCCCATTCTGCTTCAGGCCGTGAAAATAGCCGACCATCCACGCGGCGAGGTAGGCGCCACCGCCGCCGACGACCAGCCCCCGCTGCTTTCCCACGCCCAGGCGCGGCTGATAGGGAATGGGGTGGGCGAGACCATCATCCCAGGACGGTCCGGCCTCGGCCGGCGTGCCCGGAGCATCCTGACCATTGGCGGACGTATTCGCCAGAAGCGTGTTCGCCAGAAGCAAGGCGGCACCGCCAGCAAGCAGATCACGGCGCCCCGGCATCATCCTTGCCCCTCGCTCGCCCGGTTCCGGGCCGCCGGCCAACGCACTGGCCGACTGGAGGTATAAGCCAACTCAAGATCGGGGACCAGAGCGGGCCGGCGCCGGTCGTCCGCCCGCAAAGAGAGGGGTGCACACGGCAACGGCGCGCGATATGCTGGACCGGTTCTTATGCTCGCGAGAATGATCGCGATTTCATTTTTGGCCGCGGGGGCCCGTCCCTCGCCTTGAGGGGAGCGAAGCGGGTCATGTACCGCGCCATTACACGGCAGATCCAGGTCACCGCGACACCGCGCTACGTGGCCGAGCGGTCCGAGCCGGAACACGGCCGTTATTTCTGGGCCTACACCATCGAGGTCGCCAATCTCGGTGCGCAGACCGTGCAGCTGAAGGGGCGCCACTGGATCATCACCGACGCCAACGGCCATGTGGAGGAAGTCCACGGCGCCGGCGTGGTGGGCGAGGAGCCGGTGCTGCCTCCGGGCGGACGCTTCGAATATACCAGCGGGGTTCCGCTCAATTCCGCCACCGGCATCATGCGCGGCAGCTACGACATGCAGACCGAGAGCGGCGAGAAGTTCACCATCGAGGTTCCGGCCTTCTCCCTCGACGTGCCCGACGCGCGGCGCGTCCTGAACTGAAGACCACGGGGCCGGACACCAGCACGGGCAGAGGCGGGGCCACATGCACGCGGCGCGTATTCCCACGGTGGAGGCCCAGGCCCTCTCCGTCCTCAACCTGCGCCCGGTGGCGGCGACCCTCGGCATCCTGCTCGCCATCCTGGGCGCCAGCATGCTGCTGCCGGCGGCGGTGGACTTCGCCGCCGGCGCCAAGGACCAGAGCGCCTTCGTCGGCGCCTCGGCCATCACCATCTTCGTCGGCGTGCTGCTGTGGACCTCCGGCCGCGCCGGCGGCGCGCAGAAGCTCGACCTGCGCCAGGCGTTCCTGCTCACCACCAGCGTCTGGGTGGTGCTCACGGTGTTCGCCGCCCTGCCCCTGATGTGGGGCGCCGCCCAGCTCTCCTTCACCAAGGCCATGTTCGAGGCCATGAGCGGGCTGACCACCACCGGTGCCAGCATCATGTCCGGGCTCGATTCGCAGCCGCCGGGCATCCTGCTGTGGCGGGCGCTGATGCACTGGTTCGGCGGCATCGGCATCATCGCCATCGCCATCGCCGTGCTGCCGGTGCTCTCCATCGGCGGCATGCAGTTGTTCCGCACCGAATCTTCGGACAAATCGGAAAAATTCCTGCCGCGGGCGGAGGCCATCGCCAAGGGCCTCATCGCCGCCTACGTGCTGCTGACCGCCATCTGCGCCGTATGCTACCGGGCCGCCGGCCTCTCCGTGTTCGATTCCATCACCCTGGCCATGTCCACCCTGTCGAGCGGGGGCTTCGCCAATTCCGACTACTCGATGATGGTGTTCAAGAATCCGGTGGTGGACTATGTCGCCATCGTGTTCATGCTGATGGCCTCGCTGCCCTTCCCGCTCTATGTGCGGGCACTCGGCGGCGACGTGCGGCGCCTGTTCACCAATTCCGAGGTGCGGGTGTTCTTCGTCATCGTGGCGCTGTTCACCGCCGCGTCGTTCCTGCAGCAGACCTTCCAGGGCATCGCCGCCGGCGAGACCGCCTTCCGCGGCGCCCTGTTCACGGTGGCCTCCCTCATTTCCTCCACCGGCTTCATGGCGGTGGACTATACCCACTGGGGGGCGCTCTCCAACGCCATCTTCTTCGTGCTGATGTTCCTCGGCGGCTGCACCGGCTCCACCGCGGGCGGCATCAAGGCCATGCGCATCGCCATCACCGCCAAGGCCATCCGCCAGCACTTCAAGCGCATCGCCTTTCGCCACGGCGTGTTTCCGCTGCGCTACGGCGGCGCGCCGGTGAGCGACGACGTCGTGGCCTCCGTGCTCAACTTCGTCTTCCTCTACCTGTTCACCTTCCTGGTGGTGGGGATCCTCCTGAACCTCATCGGGCTCGATCTCACCACCGCCTTCTCCGCCGCCATCGCCTGCCTCGCGAACGTCGGCCCGGGCCTGGGACCAGTGGTCGGCCCCTCCACCAATTATGCCAGCCTGCCGGACAGCGCGGTCTGGGTGCTCACCTTCACCATGATGCTGGGCCGGCTGGAGATCGTCACCGCTTTGGTGCTGTTCCTGCCGCGCTTCTGGGTGCGCTGAGCCGGTTCCGCCCGGGTCACGGCCCGCTTTCCGCCCGACACCGAACGCGCGCCCAGACGAGCGGACGTGGTCCTGCGCGGACGTGGTCGGGCGCAGGCCTGATCGGCACAGACTGACCTGACGAGGCTCAGGCTTCGGGCGTCTCCAAGGAAACGCCCCCCAAAAGCGCCCCCAAGGAAGCGCCTGTGAGGACCGGACGCAGGGAGCCGCGTCCGTCCGCCACCTCATCGCGGCATTGCGGTCCGGTCGCGCGCCTTGACCTCAGAAATGGGCGAGATAGCCCCCGTCCACCGCCAGCATGTGGCCGGTAACATAGGAGGCCGCCGGCGAGGCCAGGAACACCGCCGCCCCGGCCACCTCCTCCGGGCGGCCCCAGCGGCCGAGGGCGGTGCGCCGCGCCAGCCACTCGCCCACCGCCTGATCGCGGGCGAGATCGGCATTGGGGGCGGTGAGAAAATAACCCGGCGCGATGGCGTTCACGGTGATGCCGTGGCTCCCGAGATCGGCCGCCAGCGCCCGTGTCAGGGCCGCAAGGCCGCCCTTCGCCGTGGCATAGGCCGTATCCCCCGCCCGCGCCAGCGGCCCGGCGATGGAGGCGATGTTGATGATGCGCCCCCCGCCGCCGCGCGCCACCATGCCCTTCGCCACCTCCCGCGTGATGTGGGCGGGCGCCAGCAGATCGAGCTCCAGCAGGCTGCGGAACTCCGCCTGCGTCATCTCCAGGAAGCCGCGCCGGTCGCGGGCGCCGGCATTGTTGACCAGGATGTGCACCGGCCCCAGGCCGGCGATGGCGGTCGTCACCGCCGCCTCGTCGAACACGTCGAGCACCAGCGGTTCGGCGTGACCGCCCGCACGAATGATGGCGGTCACGGCGTGGGCCAGCCGCTCCGCATTCCGCCCGTTCACCAGCACATGGGCACCGGCCCGCGCCAGGGCGGCGGCGATCTCGAAGCCGAGCCCCGCCGCCGAGCCGGTGACAAGCGCGGTCGAGCCGGCCAGGGAAAAGGGATGGGTCACGGGAGCCTCCGCCGCATGTGGCCCGCCGTCGCGGGCAGCCCCCGTCCTACACGCGCGCCGGCCGGCCGTCATCCGGCACTGCCCCGACCCGGTCCAGGGTGGCGCGCTCAGAACACGAAGCCGCCCGCCACCGCGCCGAGAATGGCGCACGAGAACAGCGCGCCGTCATGCAGCGCCAGGGCAAGGCGGCTCGGCCGGCCACCGCGATAGAGCCAGCCGGTGCACCCCACCGTCGCCACCGCCCAGCCGGCGCCTACCGCCACCAGGGCCACGGTGATGGCCTGCGCCGAACCCATCAGTTGCAACGGCAGCGCCGCCGCCACCAGGGCGAGGCCAACCAGCGCCAGGACCAGCGGTGGAACCCGGTCGCCCAGCAGCGCCAGCGGCACAGCCGGCGCATACATGGCCGCCACATGCAGGGCGATGAAACCGAACACCGCCGCCTCGCCGATGCCGCAGCCCACCAGCGCCAGCGGCGCGCCCGACATGATGAGGCTCATGCCGAACCACGCGAGGCCGCCGAGCAGGGTCGGGCCGACGATAACCTGCAGCGGCGCCAGCGCCTTCGGCCGGAACACCGGCGGCGGATCAGGCGCCAGCGTCACCGCCACGCCGAGCGACAAGGCGTGGGCAAGCGCGGCAAGGCCGGCGGCGCCGACCAGGAAGAACGGCGCGGCGAGGCTCTCGGCGAAGCCGGCCAGGGTCGGCCCCGCCAGCGCCGCCAGCACGCCGCCCGCCAGCACGCCAGCGGTGGCCGCGGTGGGCCGGCCGCTGGCGGCGGCGGCCTCATGGCGATAGAAGAAGGAAAAGCCCTGCGCCATGCCGAGCCACAGCGCCCCCAGGCACGCCCAGGCGAACTGCTGCCGCAGCAGCGCCGCCGCCAGCAGCGCCCCGCCGGCGATGCCCAGCGAGGCGCCGAGCGCGAAGCCGGTGCGCCGGCCGAACGCATCCCGCAGGAACGAGGCGGGAAACGACGCCAGCGCCGCGCCCAGCAGCATGGCGGCGAACGGCCAGGTGGCGTGCGGCCAGTCGCCGCCCTGGCCCGCCGGCGCCAGCATGGCGCCGGCCAGCGGCAGGGCAGCGGAAGCCACCGTCTGCGCCAGCACCGCGAAGGCAAATCCCAGGGCGAGGCCAAGGGTCGGGATCGCCTTGGGCCCGTTGTCGTTGGCCGGCGGATCGAACTGCGGGTCGCACACGCAGACCAGCATGCCGGCCCGCGGCTCGGTGACTTGCGCTTGCGATCTCATCTCTTCACGTCGTCATCATTGAGAATGCGCACCGCCGCGCCGTCCAGATCCTCGTATTGGCCGCTCTTCAGGCTCCACAGGAAGGCGACGAGGCCGGTCAGTCCCAGCAGCAGGGCGATCGGGATCAGATAGATGAGGACGTTCATGCGACGGCCTCCTTGAGTTGCGTGGCGTCGGCGACCTCATCCTTGCGCCCCGGCCGGGCCGCGCGCAAGGCGTTGACGGTGACGATGATGGAGGACCCGGACATGGCCAAGGCCGCGATCAGCGGCGTCACGATGCCGGCGATGGCCAGCGGCACCGCGATGACATTGTAGAGCACGGCGATGCCGAGGTTCTGGCGCATCAGCCGGGCCGCCGTGCGGGCGCCCTCCACCGTTGCCAGCACCGGCGCCAGCCGGCGGCCAAGGAACACCGCGTCGGCGTTGGCCTGGGTCACCGCCGCGCCGGTGGCGGGGGAAAGCGAGACGGTGGCGGCAGCCAGCGCCGGAGCATCGTTCAGCCCGTCTCCCACCATCAGCACCCGATGGCCGGCCGCCTTGAGCGCATCCAGGGCGGCGATCTTGTCGGCTGGCTTCAGGGCGGCCGCCGCTTCGGTGATGCCGAGGGCGGCGGCCACAGGCGCCACCGCGTCGGCCCGGTCGCCCGAGAGGATGCGCACGTCGAGGCCCTTCGCCCGCAGCGCCGCCACCACCTCCACGGCGTCCGGCCGCAGCGCCTGCTGCACGCCGATCACCAGCACGCGCGGGCCATGGCGGAAGGCGATCAGCGAGACGTCCGGCGGCAGGCCCCCCGGCGCCGCCGCGGCGCAGAAGGCAAGGCTGCCCAGCCGCGCCTCCACCCCGTCCACCACGCCGCTGACCCCCTGCCCCGGCACCTCGGTGACGCCGGCGAGAGCCCCGCCATCGGCCCTGGCGGCCACCGCGCGCGCCAGCGGGTGGCGGCTCGACAAAGCGAGCCGGCCGGCGAGGCCGACCAAGGCCGGGTCGGCCCCCTCCGGCAACCGCAACTGCGGCTCCGGCAGGGTGAGGGTGCCGGTCTTGTCGAACACCACCGTGTCCACCGTGGCGAGACGCTCCAGCATGTCGCCGGCATTGATGAGCAGGCCGGCCCGGAACAGCCGGCCGGTGGCGGTCACCTGCACCGCCGGCACCGCCAGCGCCAAAGCGCACGGACAGGTGATGATGAGCACCGCCACGGCGATCATCACCGCGAAATGCAGGTCCGCGCCAGCCGCCAGCCAGCCCACCAGCGACGCCAGGGCGGTGAGATGCACCACCGGGGCGTAGAGCCGCGCCACCCGGTCGGCGAGCCGCACATAGGCCCCGCGCGCCGCCAGCGCGCCGTCCAGCAGGCGCTGCACGTCGTCCACCAGCGTGTTCTGGCCGCCGGCGGTCACCGTCACATGCAGCGCGCCATCGCCATTGAGGCTGCCGGCATAGACGAGCACGCCTTCGGAGAGGGATCGCGGCAGGGTTTCGCCGGTCACCAGGCTTTCGTCGACACTGGAGCGACCGGCGGCGACGATGCCGTCCGCGCCCACCCGCTCGCCCGGCGCCACCAGGATCACGTCGCCGGGCTTCAGCGCCTGCACCGGCACCAGCACCGGCGTGCCGGCGCCATCCAGCCGGTGCGCCATCTCCCCGCGCAGCGCCGCCACGTTGCCGGCGACGGCGCGGGTGCGGCGGCGCGCCTCATGGTCCAGGTAGCGGCCAGCCAGCAGGAAGAACAGCAGCATGATGGCGCTGTCGAAATAGGCGTGGGGCCGGCCCATGGCGGTCTCGAGCACGCTGACCCCGAGCGCCAGCGACACGCCGATGGTGATCGGCACATCCATGTTGAGCTTGCCGGAACGGATTGCCCGGAACGCGCTCTGAAAGAACGGCTGGCCGGCGTAGGCGGCGGCCGGCAGGGCGATGAGGGCCGAGATCCAGTGGAAGAAGTCACGGGTTTCCGGGGTGATGTCGCTGACGCTGCCCGACCACACCGAGATGGACAGCAGGATGATGTTCATCATCGCGAACCCGGCCACACCGAGACAGCGCAGCAGCCATTGCGCGCGGCGCGCTTCCTCCTCCTCCACCCGGCCGGCGAAGGGGTGGGCGCGGTAGCCGAGCTGTTCCAGCCTGCCCACCACGTCAGCCGCCGAGGCCTCCGCGCTCCAGGCGACGGTGAGCCGGTGGGTGGAATAATTGAGCCGGGCCCGCACCACGCCGGGCAGCGCCTTCACCCCGTTCTCGATGTCGGGAATGCAGGCGGCGCAATCGATGCCGTCGATGGCGAGGCTCATCTGCGAGACGCCGTCGTCACCCTTGGCCACGAAGATGGAATAGTCGGCTGCCTCAGTCATGACCTGTCCCGGCACCTGCTTGCGACCCGAAGCCCGCGGCCCGCCCGGTCGCCGCGGGCTGCGCCGGCGCAAACACACCCGCGATGAACCTGCGCGCCAGCGAACGGCATGGCATCTCGCCGGTGCCGCGGCAAGCCGACCGTGCGACGCACCGGACCGGCTTCAAACAGAAGTGAGTACGACGGACCGGCCGGCGCGACAAACCGGCTGGCGCCATCGTACTCCAGGGTGAGGCGCGGCGCCCGGAGGGCCCGCCGCCTCGCAGTCTCGTCGCCACACCCGTTTCCCCGCACACGGCAGGTTGCGCGCGAGGATGCGGCTTACGGAAGCTGCACCCGATTCTTGGACCGGAACAGGCGTTCACCGCCTTGCGTGAAATCAATCACCAGATCCCATTGGCCGGCACCGGCGTCCGCGGTGGCGCGATAGCGGCCCTCGCCAAGGGGTTCCAGATCCAGGACCACGTCGCGCCGGGCATCGGTGGGATGGGCGAAGCGCCCATCGGCCACCAGGCCCGACAAGGGCTTGCCGTCGGCATCCACCACCCGCAGCTGGATGCCGCGCGCGGTGCCGCCGAGCGGCTTGAGATCCACGTCCACCGACCACCGCCGCTCGTTCTGCGCCTCGGCGGCATTGGTTTCCTTGGTGAAGGCGAGGCCCGCCTTGTACGAACTCTCCGTCTCCAGCCCGGCGAAGGTGGAGACGGCGAAACGCGCCATGGTGACGTTCACCGCGACCACCAGGCCGAAGAAGGCGAGGATAACCATCAGCACCATGCCACCGGTCAACTCGCGCGGGCGGCCCTTGCCCCTGTCCACAGACGCCATGCGTCCCCTCCCCTGCGCCGGCGGCCGCCTGGGCGACCGCCGCGATCCTGACTCAGGGACCGATGAAGTGATCGGTGACCGAAGCCGACTGACCCGTCGCCACATCCCGAATCTGGAAAGTGAGCGGAAGTGAGGCGGAGGCGGGCAGCTTCTCGCGGGTGGTCACCAGCACGCGCAGCTCGCGGGTCTGGTCCGGGCCGATGGTGAGCTTGCCGGCGGCGTCGCCCACCACGTCCAGCCGCGCCCCGGGCACGCCGCTCATGGACAGGGCGAAGGTGCGCTCCTGCAAGCCCTTGTTGGTGAGCCGCAGGGTATAGGCATTGCGCACCGAGCCGTCCGAAAGCGTGACGAAGACCGGATTGCGGTCATGCAGCGCCGACAGCCCCTCCGTGGAGCGGTTGATAAGGGTTGTCAGCATGAGCCCGCAGGCCAGAGCGATCAGCCCCGCGTAGAGCACGGTCCGGGGACGGACGATGCGCTGCACGAACGGCTTGCCCGCCAGCCGGGCCGAAAGGTTGGCCTCGCTCTCATAGGTGATGAGCTCGCCGGGACGACCGACCTTCTTCATCACCGTGTTGCAGGCGTCGATGCACAGGCCGCACTGGATGCAGTCCAGCTGCGACCCCTTGCGGATGTCCACGCCGGTGGGACAGACCGCGACGCACTGGCCGCAATCGATGCAGTCACCCGCCGGCTGGCCCGACGCCCGCGCCGCCGCCGCCTTCTTCACCGAGGCGCGCGGCTCGCCGCGATCATAGCAATAGGTGACGTTGAGGGCATATTCGTCGGTCAGCGCCGCCTGGATGCGCGGCCAGGGACACATGTAGGTGCACACCTGCTCACGCATGTGCCCGGCCAGGGTGTAGGTGGTGAAGGTGAGCACGGCGATGGAGAAATAGGCCACCGCCGGCGCCTGGAAGGTCACCAGTTCCTTCACCAGCGTCGGCGCGTCGGCGAAGTAGAGAACCCAGGCGCCGCCGGTCCACCAGGCGATCAAGAGCCAGATCGAGTGCTTCAGCGTGCGACGCACCACCTTGTCCAGGGTCCACGGCGCGGCCTCCAGGCGGATGCGCTCGCGGCGATCGCCTTCCACCAGCCGCTCGACCGCCATGAACAGGTCGGTCCACACCGTCTGCGGGCACATGTAGCCGCACCACACGCGGCCGGCCACCGCGTTCATCAGGAACAGCACCAGTGCCGCGAGGATCAGAAGTCCCGCGACATAATAGAACTCCTGCGGCCAGATCTCGATGAAGAAGAAGTAGAAGCGCCGCGCCGGCAGGTCGAGCAGCACCGCCTGTCCCGGCGCATCGGGGCCACGGTCCCAGCGCAGGAACGGCAGGAAATAATAGATGCCCAGCGAGACGATGAGCACCGCCCACTTGATGGTCCGGTAGCGGCCATGCACCGATTGCGGAAAGATCTTGCGGCGGCTCTCATAGAGCGGAATATCGTCGTCGGGTCCGACCACGTTCGGCGTGGGCGCGGACGGTGGGGGGTTGGCTTCAGGCTTCGTCGATAGGGCAGTCATGAATGGATCGCCGAGAGTTGGCCCCCGGGGCGCGAGCGACCCGAGGCGAGGCGGATGGTGGCCCCCACCGGTAAGGCCCCCCGTTTTCCGCGCCGAGAGCGCCAGCCGGGGGTGTTGACCGCCCCCGCGGCGCGCTGCGTGCTTGGGGGCGTTCCAATATTCATGCTCTAGAATGTAGAATGATGTCAGGTGGTCGAAAGGCCACACCGGCATTTCGCCGCGCGGCGAAATGCCGGTGTGGCCGCCTTCAGTCCCCGTGGGAGGTCGCGCCCCGCCGGCATCTTCAACCCGCAAGGCGTTCCTCCACGGCCGCCGGAACCTCGCCCGACCGCGCCTTCGCCCATGCGAGGCCCGCCCTTCACCCCGTGCGCCCGCCGATCCGACGGCGCCTGTTCAGGCCCCGCGTGCGCGCATGAACGGGCGCGCCGAGGTGCTGGTGACGCAAGCGGCTACGGGCGGCCTGCGTCACCTCGGCCGGTACGCCGGGCACGGCCCGAACGGCGAAAAGCCCCGCCAGACGGCGGGGCTTCTCATTTCTCCACTCCAGTTCTCCGGCGCTCAGCGACCGCCGCCGAGGGAGTGCACGTACACCGTGAGCACCTTGATGGTGGTCGGGTCGAGGCGCGTATGCCAAGCCGGCATCACATTGCCGCGTCCGTTGGCCACAGCATACTCGATGGTGGCCTTGTCGGAGCCATAGAGCCAGATGTTGTCGGTCAGGTTGGGCGCGCCCAGTTCCTGATTGCCCTTGCCATCGTCGCCGTGGCAGGCGGCGCAATTGGCCAGGAAGACCTCCTTGCCCTTCTCGGTGGTCGCGCCAGGCTTCTCCAGGCCCGACAGCGTGCGGACATAGCCCGCCACCGCCGAAATCTCCGGCTTGGTCAGGATGCCGTCGCGGCCGAACGCCGGCATGCTGCCGGTGCGGGCCTGCTCGTCACCCGAGCGGATGCCGTAGCTGATGGTCTGGTAGATCTGGTCGAGGCTGCCGCCCCAAAGCCAGTCATCGTCGTTCAGGTTCGGGAAGCCGACGGCGCCACCGCCGCCCTGTCCATGGCAGGGCGCGCAATTGTCGGCGAAAGCGACGCGGCCCTGGGCGCGGGCGAGGGTAAGCAGCGCCGGGGTGTCCTCGATCTGCTGCAGCGAGGCATTGGCCAGCTTGGCGGTGCTCTCGGCGCGCAGCGCCCGCAGATCCTCAAGCTGAACGTTGATCGCCGTGCGCGAGTGCCAGCCGGACAGGCCGGGCGTAGCGCCGGAGATCAGCGGCCATGCCGGGAACATGATCCAGTAGCCGATCGCCCAGACAATGCAGGCGTACCACACCCACAGCCACCAGCGCGGCAGCGGGTTGTTCAGCTCCTCGATGCCGTCCCACTCGTGCCCGGTGGTGGTGACGCCGGTGACCGTGTCGAGCCGGCCATGATGTACATTCGGATTCGTGCTCACGGGATCAATCCTCTTTGAGCGGAATGTTGGCCGCGTCCTCGATTTCCTTCTTCCGCTTCTTGCCCGGCCAGAAGGCGTAGGCAACCACCAGAAGGAATGCGAAGACGAACAACACTAGGCCCCAGGTCTGGGCGATGCCCGCCAACCAATGGTAGGTCTCTGACATGGCTCACCTCACGTTCGCCTTATTGTCATAGAGCTTGAAGTCCACCAGCGTGCCGAGCATCTGCAGGTAGGCGATGAGCGCGTCCGCCTCGGTGAGCTCGCCGGGGTTGCCGTCGAAATCACGCACCTGCGCCTTGGGATAGCGCTTCTGCAGGCCATCGGCGTCGGCGTCGGTGGTGCCCTGGGTCGTCAGGTCCGCCTGGGCGTGGGCGATCATGTCGGCGCTGTAGGGCACGCCCTCGATGGCCAGCACCTTCATGTCGTCGGCGATGTACTTGGCGTCGAGCTTGGTCTTCGCCAGCCACGGATAGGACGGCATGATGGACGCGGGAACCACCGAGCGCGGGTTGTTCAGGTGGTCCTGGTGCCACACGTCCGAATACTTGCCGCCGACGCGCGCCAGGTCAGGCCCGGTGCGCTTGGAGCCCCACTGGAAGGGGTGGTCGTACATGCTCTCGGCCGCCAGCGAATAGTGGCCGTAGCGCTCCACCTCGTCGCGCAGGGGGCGGATCATCTGCGAGTGGCAGTTGTAGCAGCCCTCGCGGATGTAGATGTTGCGCCCGGCCAGCTCGAGGGGGGTGTAGGGCCGCATGCCCTGCACCGTCTCGATGGTGCTCTTCAGGTAGAAGAGCGGGGCGATCTCCACCAGACCGCCAAGGGAGATCACGATGAGGATCCCCAGCATCAGCCAGTAGGTGTGCTTCTCGAAGATCTGGTGCTTGGCCCAGATGGACGTGCCTTGCGACGCCATGGGTCGTTCTCCCTCATTCCGCGGGGGCGAGCGCGAGCTTCTGCTCGGCGGCCGCCTGCGGCATGGTGATGGTCTTCCACACGTTCCACGCCATGATGAGGCCGCCGATCACAAACAGCAGGCCGCCAAGGGCGCGGATCACGTAGAGCGGATGGATGGCCTCCACCGACTCGATGAAGGAGTACTCAAGGAAGCCGAGGCTGGTGTAGGCACGCCACATGAGGCCCTGCGTGATGCCCGCCACCCACATGGAGGAGATGTAGAGCACGATGCCGAGCGTGGAGATCCAGAAGTGCCAGTTGATGGCCTTCACGGAATACATCTCGCGCTTGTTCCACAGCCAGGGAACCAGGCAGTAGATGGCGCCGAAGGAAATGTAGGCCACCCAGCCCAGCGCGCCGGAGTGCACGTGGCCGACGGTCCATTCGGTATAGTGGCTGAGCGAGTTCACCGCCTTCACCGACATCATCGGGCCCTCGAAGGTCGACATGCCGTAGAAGGCCACCGACACCACCATCATGCGGATGACGGGGTCCGTGCGCAGCTTGTCCCAGGCGCCCGAGAGCGTCATGAGGCCGTTGATCATGCCACCCCAGGACGGCATCCACAGGATGATCGAGAAGGTCATGCCCAAGGTCTGCGCCCAGTCCGGCAGCGCGGTGTAGTGCAGATGGTGCGGGCCGGCCCAGATGTAGATGAAGATCAGCGCCCAGAAGTGGACGATGGACAGACGGTACGAATAGACCGGCCGCTCCGCCCGCTTGGGGATGAAATAATACATGATGGCCAAAAAGCCGGCGGTCAGGAAGAAGCCCACCGCATTGTGGCCATACCACCATTGGAACATGGCATCCTGGACGCCCGACCACACGATGTAGGACTTCGGCGAGAAGATCGACACCGGGATGGTGAGGTTGTTGCCCAGGTGCAGCACCGCGATGGTGATGATGAAGGCAAGGTAGAACCAGTTCGCCACATAGATGTGGGGCTCGCGGCGCTTCCAGATGGTGGCGACGAACACCAGCAGGTAGGTGACCCACACGATGGTCAGCCACAGGTCGGAATACCACTCGGGCTCGGCGTATTCCTTGCCCTGGGTGATGCCGAGCAGATAGCCCGTGCCGGCGATGACGATGAAGAAGTTATAGCCGAGCACCACGAACCAGGGCGCCAGATCACCCGCCAGGCGGGCGTGGGACGTGCGCTGCACCACGTAGAACGAGGTACCGATGAGCACGTTGCCGCCGAAGGCGAAGATCACCGCCGAGGTGTGCAGCGGCCGCAGCCGGCCGAACGACAGCCACGACAGGTCGAAATTCAGCGCCGGGAAGGCGAGCTGGAAAGCCGCCAGGTCACCGGCGAGGAAGCCGGCGATGCCCCACACCACAGCGGCGACGGTGGCGAACTTCACCACGCCGAAATTGTAGTTGGGCTTGCCGTCGATGAGCTGCGGCACCGCGCCGGCCGGGCGGTCCATGTAGCGGTTGCCGAGGGCGAACACCGCCGCGATCGAGCCCGCCGCGAACAGGTAGGCGTGGAACGCATAGGCCGCGGTATGCGCCTTCGCGGCCACGATGATGGAGAGGAAGGCCAGAGCAGCGAAGACCACCAGCAGCGCGGCCTCCCCAAACCGCATGGACTTCGCCGGGGCCGGGATTGGATCTTGAATTGTCGACATTGCAGAACCCCTTGCACCGAGGCGTGACACTGCACCCACGGAGCCTCGAGCGCACCATGCGCGGGAGGCCCATTTTCTCCTTGATACAGGTCAAAGGTGCGTGATGTCGCGTGACGCGTGCGCACTGCGGCGGCGGGTCGCGCCAGATTGGCCGGTTTCCCCCCACTTTTGCCGCACTTGACCCCGCGTTACCGCGCGGTTCCGTCATTTTGCCCCATCACGCGCGGCCTTTTCCCCGCCGTGCGACGCACCGGACGCCGCCGCCGCGCCACCCCCCGCGCACCGGGGTGCGCCGGGAAAACCATGTAAGGTCAAAGAGATGGCTGCGAACACCGAAACCCATGCAGGGCGGGGCGCCTCAGACCATCCGCCGCACCCCGAGGGGCGCGACAGGACCGCGCGGGCCGGCGCACAGCACCCGCCCGCGCCGGCTACGCACGAACCATGCCGACGATGTCCTTGACGTCGCGGATGGTCTGGTCGGCGATCACCCGCGCGCGCTCGGCGCCATCGGCCAGGATGGCGTCGATGGCCGTCACATCGCCCATCAGCCGCTGCATCTCGGCGCCGATGGGGCCGAGCTTGGCCACCGCCAGGTCCACCAGCGCCGCCTTGAAAGCGGAGAACTGACCGCCGCCGAAATCGGCCAGCACCTGCGCCTTGCCGGTGTCCGAGAGCGCGGCATAGATGCCCACCAGATTCTCCGCCTCGGGCCGGCCCTTCAGCCCCTCTTCCTCGGAGGGCAGCGGCTCGGGATCGGTCTTGGCCTTGCGCACCTTGCCGGCGATGGCGTCGGCATCGTCGGTAAGATTGATGCGGGAGAAGTCGGAGGGGTCCGACTTGGACATCTTCTTCGAGCCGTCGCGCAGGCTCATCACGCGCGTGGCCGGACCGGCGATGAGCGGCTCGGTCATCGGGAAATAACCCTCGCCATGGCCGTTGGCGGCGATGGAGGGGGCGAAATCGGTGTTGAACTTCTGGGCGATGTCGCGGGTCAGCTCCAGATGCTGCTTCTGGTCCTCGCCCACCGGCACGTGAGTGGCGCGGTAGAGCAGGATGTCGGCGGCCATCAGGGTGGGATAGGCGAACAGGCCCAGCGAGACGTTCTCGCGGTCCTTGCCCGCCTTCTCCTTGAACTGCGTCATGCGGTTCAGCCAGCCCATGCGGGCGACGCAATTGAAGATCCAGGCCAGTTCGGCATGGCCGGACACCTGGCTCTGGTTGAACACCACATGCGCCTTGGGGTCGATGCCACAGGCGATGAAGGCGGCCGTCACCTCGCGGATGTGCCGCCTCAGCTCGTCGGGCTCCTGCCACACGGTGATGGCGTGGAGGTCCACCACGCAATAGATGCACTCGTGGCTTTTCTGCAGCTCCACGAAGCGCTTGATGGCGCCGAGATAATTGCCGAGATGCAGATTGCCGGTGGGCTGCACTCCGGAAAACACGCGTTCCGCGACCGCCGCCATGGCGACCTCCTGAAGGGCGCCGCGCGCCCTGTAAATCCTTGCGATCAGAAGACGGAAAACCGCCCCGTTGCCGCATGAGGCCGCGCCGATGCCCGCCGATGCCACGGCCGGAAAGCCCAGCATCGACCCGATGGGCGCCGGCACGGCAGGCATGGCCGGCCGAACCGGACGCAAACCCAACCCGCCCGGCGTGGGAACTCCCACGACGGCCCTCATGCGGAACCTCGGGCGTCATGCCACCCCCGCCCCGCCGATGCAAGTGCGCGGCGCGGAGGGCGGCCTCAGCGGGCGGCGGCAGCGATCAGGTGTTTCAGCACCAGCCCGCAGCCGCCGTAGACCAACGCCCCAAGGGCGATCAGGGCGGCCAGCCGCGCCGCCGCCGCGCCCATTCCACCGGCCCCGGGCCAGGCGGCAGCCGCCAGCGCCACCGCCCCGCCCATCGCCAGCGCCGCCACCAGCAGCCCCAGGGCCGCCAGCACCGCCCGCCGGTCCACGGCCAGCGCGCCGGCCCGCGCCAGCAGTCCCGCGAACACCGCCAGCGCGGCGAATGCCGACACCGCCACGCCCGCCGCCGCGCCCACCGGCCCCGCCAGCGCCGCGCCCAGGACCGAGACCGCAAGGCACAGCGCCAGGGAGCCGAGGGCGATGCGCTCGGCGCCGCGCACCAGGCCAGCGGCCGCCGCCGTGGCCGACAGGATGCGCTCCAGCCCCTGCGCCGGCAGCGCCAGCGCCAACACCACCAGCAGCGTCGCGGTCAATTCGGAATCCTGGGCATCGAAGGCCCCGCGCTGGAACAGCACCACGACGATGGGGTGCGCCAGCACCGCCAACCCCACCGCCGCCGGCAAGGCGAAGGCGAGCGCCGTGAGCACGGCGTTGGTCGCAGCCTCCGCCCCTCGCCGGACGCCGGTCTCCACGGAAGCTGTCGCATGGCGCGCCAGCAGCGGCACCAGCACCGCCCCGGCGCTGGCGCCCACCAGCCCCAGGGGCAGGTCCATCAGGCGCTGGGCATAATTGAGGGCGGCGACCGCCCCGTCCGAGCCGGAGGCGCAGGCTGCGGCGATGATGAGCCGGAACTGGCTGAGGCCGGCGAACAGGAGCGCCGGCGAGGCCGCCCGCAGCACCTCCCGCGCGGCCCGCCACGGCAGCGGCCCGAGCCGGAGCGCGGCGCGCAGGCGCGGCGCGGCCGGGCAGCCGCGTGCCGCCACCATCATCAGCCCCCACTGGCTGAGACCGGCGACGACGGTCGCCCCGGCGATGGCCAGCGCCGCGAGGTCGCTGGCCATCAGGTCCTTCACCAGCAGCACGGCCAGCACCGCCAGCACCGTGAGATTGGCCGCGAGCGGCGCCAGCGCCGCCAGCAGCACCCGATGGGAAGCATTGGCGACGCCGCCGTAGACCGCGGCCAGCCCCGCCAGCGGCAGATAGAGCACCGCCACCCGTCCGCACAGGATCGCGGTGGCCGACCGATCGCCATCGGGCACGAAGCCCGGCGCCAGCACACGGATGAGGTGCGGCATGGCGACCGCCGCCGCCAGCGCCAGCGCCAGCAGCACGCCGCCGAGCAGCAGCAGGGTGGCCAGCGCCAGCGCCCGCGCGGCGCGGGGGCCGGATGCTTCCACCCGCGCCAGGGCGGGGATGAAGGCCAGGTTGAAGGCGCCTTCGGCCAGCAGCCGCCGCGCCAGCAGCGGCAGCGACAGCGCGGCGGTGAGCGCGTCCGCCACCGGACCGACGCCGAGAATGGCGGCGGTGGCGGCGTCGCGCACGAAGCCGAGCACCCGCGAGGCGAGGGTCGCGGCCGAAACGACGGAGGTGCGTGCGGCGAGCGTCCGCGCGGGGGAAGACATGGCCTGCCTATGCCCCCGCCGTCCGGCCCTGTCGAGGGGCCTTCCGCACCGGTGCGGAGCGGACGGGCGGATCCGCCGGCCTCTCGCGGCACCCGGCCGCTGGAGGACTTCGTCGGTGGAAGACTGCGTCGGTAGAGAACCTTGGCCAGAGACAGACCGGGCCTGAGACGGACTTGACCGGGTGCCCGGCCTCGCGCCGGCGCGGGCTCCCGCCGGCTCCTGGCATGTCCCGCAGGAGCCCGCGCCCGCCGATGGTCCGCACCGCCTCTCTCACACGCCGGTGCGGAACGGCGTGAAGTCGGTGTCGATGTCGTACACGTCGAGCCCCTCGCTCGCCTTCATGAAGCCGACGATCTGGTAGGTGACCGGGGTCAGCAGCGCCTCCCACGCCACCTTCACCAGGTAGTTGGTGAGCATGACGGTGACCACCAGATGCCCGTCCCAGACCCCGAGAAAGGCGAAGGGATAGAAAATGACGCTGTCCACCCCCTGCCCCACCACCGTCGAACCGATGGTGCGGGTCCACAGGTGCCGCCCCCCGGTCCACACCTTCATGCGGGCCATGACGAAGGCATTGGCGAACTCGCCGGCCCAGAAGGCGAGGACCGAGGCGGCGAAGATGCGCGGCACCTGGCCGAGCACGGCCGCCAACGCCTCCTGCCCGCCCCAGCCCGGCGCCGGCGGCACGGCGACGACGAAGGCGGCCATGGCGCCGGCGAACACCGCCGCCAGGAAGCCGACCCACACCACCCGCCGCGCCCGGGCATAACCATAGACCTCCGTCAGCACGTCGCCGAGCACGTAGGACAGCGGGAAGAACAGGATGCCGGCGCCAAAGGTGACCGCGCCGACCACCGGCAGGTCCAGTACCGCCACCTTGGACGCGCCAATGAGATTGGAGCAGACGAGGATGACGGCGAAGGCCGCCATGCAGACATCGTAATGACGCAGCCGCCGCCCCTGGAGGGCGCTCGCCGCCACGGCGCGGACGCCGGCCGGTTCCGGCGGCGAAAGCCCCTCGAGATGCTGGATCATGGCGCCCGTTCCGATATCGGCATCGAAAAGCAAAGCCCATGCCCACTCCCCGCGCGGACAATTGGCCGCCCGAGGGCGGGCACGATCCGGCGTCCCGAAGGCCTCGGGCCCCGGCGCCGGCCTCAGACCATCGGCCCCGGTCTTCGACCGTGCCAAGTGGGTTTCGCTC
Source organism: Xanthobacter cornucopiae (assembly GCF_043195065.2). Classification (NCBI taxonomy): domain Bacteria; kingdom Pseudomonadati; phylum Pseudomonadota; class Alphaproteobacteria; order Hyphomicrobiales; family Xanthobacteraceae; genus Xanthobacter; species Xanthobacter cornucopiae. The sequence goes on along the minus strand of NZ_CM195531.1, from coordinate 4,501,624 downwards.
AAGTGCCGCGCAGGCTTCACCAAAGGCCCATGCGTCAAACTCATGGGCCTTTGGTATCAGCCGGCCTGGATGAATACCGGGGCCAGGGGCAGCGCAGCCGCGAGGCGTTCAAGCTCCGCCCGCGCATCCCCCTCCTGAGCGAAGGCCTCCCAGACATAGCGGTCGCGCTGGATGCGGATGCGCCGCTCGGGGTCCGGCGGCCAGGCGGAAAGCACCAGGAACGGCCAGCCGCCGCGCGGCGGAACGTAGAGCGCGACGAAGGGCGGCCCCTGGGACGGCGCCGCGCAGGCGGCATCGGGTCCGGACTTGAAATGGAGCCGGCCCGGCTCCGGCTGGGGAATCGGGCGGCTCAACGCCGCCTCCAGCGCCCCCCGTTCCGCTTCGGTCTCGATGATCCAGCCCTTGTAGGCGCGTCCCACCGCGATCGAGACCGGCTCCGGCAGCTGGCCCAGCACCATATCCGGCAGGCCGAAGCGAAAGCCCGGATAGGTGGCGGTGGGGAGCCACGTCTGCAGGGGACGGCTGAAATCGACGGCCATGACGACACTCTCGCAAACGACGCCGGCGCGGCGGGACGGGCCGGGGGGCGAAAGCCGACACCGGGGCGTCCGCTTGGCGACCTTCCCTGCCCCGGCCAGGCGCTTCCGCGACGCGACCGGGGGCGGCACGGCGCCGTGCCGGAGCAAGCAAGTTCAAGGCCGCCCCGCTCCATGCCGGTGCCGGCCGGGCCGTGTCTGGTCGCCAGAACCGGCGCCGCTATTGCCGCGCCGGCGGCGACATGAGCGAAATGGCAACATTCCCCGGCGCATCGTGCCCCTTGCGCCCGCCGCCATGCGCGCGGGAGTTTCCAGGAGAACCGCCATGGCCATGACCGACCGAGACCGCGCCGCGCGCGCCGCCCATGGCCTGATGTCGGTGGCGGCACCGGACGTGGCGGCGGCCGCCGATGCCTGGCTTGCCCGCCTCGCCCATGAGCGCCGGCTGTCGCAGAAGACCTTGGAGGCCTACGCCCGCGACCTCGCTCTGGTGCTGCGCACCTTGACCGAGCACCTGGGCGAGCAGCCCGCCCTGCCCGCCCTCGCCGCGCTCAAGCCCGCCGACGTGCGCGCGGTGCTGGCGGCGCGGCGCGCCGATGGCGTGGCACCGCGCACCCTGGTGCGGCTGCTGGCCGCCGCCCGCTCCTTCGCCCGCCACCTGGAGCGCGAGGGCCAGGGCAAAGTCGGCGCGCTCACGGCGGTGCGCGCGCCCAAGGTGCCGAAAAGCCTGCCCAAGCCGGTGTCCGTGGACGCCGCCCGGGCGCTGGCCGATCCCGCCACCCGCGCCGGCGACACCCGCGAGCCCTGGATCCTGGCCCGCGACGCCGCCGTCATCGCCCTGCTCTACGGCGCCGGCCTGCGCATTTCCGAGGCGCTCGGCCTCACCGCCGGCATGGTCACGGCCGGCACCGACCAGATCACCGTGACCGGCAAGGGCAGCAAGACCCGCATGGTGCCCCTCATCGCCCCGGTGGCGGCCGCCATAGCCGAATACAAGAGCCTGTGCCCCCACGTGCTGGCGCCGGACCGCCTGCTGTTTCGCGGCACCAGGGGCGGCCCGCTGTCGCCCCGCGTGGTCCAGCTCGCCGTCGAGCGCATGCGCGGCGCGCTCGGCCTGCCCGACAGCGCCACCCCCCACGCCCTGCGCCACTCCTTCGCCACCCACCTGCTGTCGCGCGGCGGCGACCTGCGGGCGATCCAGGAACTGCTGGGCCACGCGTCCCTCTCCACCACGCAGATCTATACGGAGGTGGACGCCAGCGCCCTCATGGCGGCCTACCGCGCCGCCCATCCACGCGCCTGACCCCACCGCCCGGCGCGACGCCGATGCGCCGGAGCTGCCCAGGAGTTCCGCCAACCAGCGGGGCAGATCGCTCAAATTTTCCTTAAAGGAAGATCTAACGTATTGAAAAGAGAATGATATAATGGCGCCGCGGCAGTCCCGGCGCCGGCCGGAGCGAGGTCTTTCATGACGCCCGTGCGCCCGTCATCGAGCACATGTCCCTGGGCACCACCGACATGAAGCGCGCCATCGCCTTCTATGACGCCGTGCTGGCGCCTCTGGGGCTGGTGAAGGTGGCGGACTATTCCGACGACGGCGGCATCTCGGCCTGCTGGGGCCCCGCCGGAACCCTGCCGGCACCGGACAGCCCGCCCGGGTCCGCTCCGTTCTGGGTGGAGCTGCGCCCCGGTCCCATCGCGTGCCCGCCCGGCTTCCACCTGTGCTTCACCGCCCCCGACCGGGCGGCGGTGCACGCCTTCCACGCCGCCGGCCTCGCCAACGGCGGCACCGACAACGGCGCCCCGGGTCCCCGCCCGCAATATGGAGAGACCTATTACGCCGGCTTCATCAAGGACCCTGACGGCTGGCGCATCGAGGCCGTGACCTATTCCACATCGTGACCGGACCTGCGATCACGCCCACGTGCGGTGACAGGGCGGCAACCATTTGTTAGCCGAAGCAGATCACCTTGCAGCCATCGATCGGCCCTGCCGATAGACCAACTGACCTCCTCCAAGCCCCTCCGGACATCCGTCCCGAGGGGCCTTTTTTTGCGCGTGGCCGCAGCGTCGCCGCGCCGGCCCGGGGCAAAGAAAAAGCCGGCCGGAAATCCTCCGGCCGGCTTTTCGCATCTCTCCCGGCGATGCCGGCCAGGGTCCGGCGGCCGTGTGCCCTGGCGGTGGCGGAACCGGCGCCTGGGAGGCGCGCCCCGCGGCGTGCGCGGACCACCCCTTCGACTGCGATTCTCGACCGGCGCCGCCTGGATTCACCCGAAAGCGGGGTCACACACAAGCAGGCGCACGCCTTGAGCAAAGGCCCGTGAGTCGAGCGCACGGGCCTTCGGGCCTCACATGTGGATGGCGCGCTTCTCCACCGCCAACGCGGCTTCCTTCACCGCCTCGGAGCGGGTGGGATGGGCGTGGCAGGTGCGGGCCAGATCCTCCGACGAACCGGCGAACTCCATCAGCACCGCGGCCTCGTGGATCATCTCGCCCGCTTCCGGGCCGATGATGTGGGCGCCCAGAACCCGGTCGGTCACCGCGTCGGCGAGGATCTTCACGAAGCCGTCGGTGGTGTTGTTCACCTTGGTGCGGCCATTGGCCGTGAAGGGGAACTTGCCCACCTTGTAGGCAATGCCAGCCGCCTTCAGTTCGTCCTCGGTCTTGCCCACCGAGGCGACTTCCGGGAACGTGTAGACCACGCCGGGGATCACGTCGTAATTCACATGGCCCGCCTTGCCAGCGAGGATCTCGGCCACGGCCACGCCCTCGTCCTCGGCCTTGTGGGCGAGCATGGGGCCGGCGATCACGTCACCGATGGCGTAGATGCCGGGCACCGAAGTGGCGTAATGGGCGTCCGTCACCACGCGACCCTTCGGGTCCTTGGCGACACCCACCTCCTCCAGGCCCAGGCCGGCGGTGTAGGGAATGCGGCCGATGGCCACCAGCACCACGTCCGCCTCCAGCACCTCGGCCGCGCCGCCGGCGGCGGGCTCAACGGAAACCTTCAGGGTCTCGCCCGAGGAATCCACGCCTGTCACCTTGGTGCCGAGCTTGAACGCAAAGCCCTGCTTCTCCAGGATGCGCTGGAACGAACGCGCCACTTCGCTGTCCATGCCGGGCAGGATGCGGTCGAGGAACTCCACCACCGTCACCTGGGCACCGAGGCGGCGCCACACCGAGCCCAGTTCCAGGCCGATGACGCCGGCGCCAACCACCACCAGCTTGCCGGGCACCTTGGGGAGCGCCAGCGCGCCGGTGGACGACACGATGCGGCTTTCGTCGATGGCGACGCCGGGCAGCGGCGCCACGTCCGAGCCGGTGGCGATCAGGATGTTCCGGGTCTCCAGCGTCTCCACCTTGCCGTCGGCGTTGAGGGTCACCTCCACCTTGCCCGGGGCCAGGATCTTGGCGGCGCCCATGTAGACGTCCACCTTGTTCTTCTTCAGCAGGAACTCGACGCCCTTCACATTGCCGTCCACGCCCTTGTCCTTGAAGCCGAGCATGGTGGGCAGGTCGAGCTGCGGCGCCGACACGCCGATGCCCATGTCGGCGAACTTGTGGCCGGCTTCCTCGAACAGCTCGGAGGCGTAGAGCAGGGCCTTGGACGGGATGCAGCCCACATTCAGGCAGGTGCCGCCATGAGTGCCGCGCTTCTCCGCCACGGCCACCTTGAGGCCGAGCTGGGCAGCGCGAATGGCCGCCACATAGCCGCCGGGGCCGGTGCCGATGATGATGAGATCGTAGGACATGGGTATTCCCTCAAGATGGGGGCCGTCGCGCCTGCGCCCGCCTCAGGGCGCCGCCACGGCCCTTTGAAAGGCGATCCGGATGCCGAGGCCGATGAGAAGTGCGCCGGTGATCCGGTTGAACCAGCGGCCAAGGCGGGCGAGGCCGTCACGCACGGCCCGTCCGGTGAAGGCGCAGGCGACGACCGTGAACCAGCAGGCGAGGAACACGGCCATGGACAACGCATAGAGCCCCTGGAGCGCCAGTGGCGTAGCGGCGCTCACCACCGTTCCGAACAGGGACAGGAAGAACAGCACTGCCTTGGGGTTCAAGGCATTGGTGAGAAAGCCGAGGGCGAAGCTGCGGCCATCGGAGATCGGCGACCGGCCGCTCCCCCGGTCGCCTGCCTCCGGGGCGGCGGAAAGCGGAGCGGGCGCCGACCAGGTCCGCAGCCCGACATATACGAGATAGGCGCACCCCGCCCACTTGAGCAGGGTGAACGCGGGAAGCGAGTGCGCCACCAGCAGGCCCAGCCCTGCCAATGTGTAGCCGGCATGGACCAGCAGTGCTGCGCCGATGCCGAGGCTGGCGAAGATGCCGGACCGCCGGCCGAACACCACGCTCTGGCGCGCCACCACGGCGAAATCCGGCCCCGGCGCGACGGCCGCAAGCGCGAACACCGCCATCAGGGTCAGATACTCGGTCAGGTGGCTCGCCATCAAAGGACCTCCCCGCCAGCGCGAGCCTCCGGGTCGCCGCGACGGACGACCCGGGATCGCTCAGCCCGCCTGCATCACAGATCCAGCACGAGCCGCGCCGGGTCCTCCAGGGTCTCCTTGACGCGCACCAGGAACGTCACGGCCTCGCGGCCGTCGACGATCCGGTGGTCGTAGGAGAGCGCCAGATACATCATCGGACGCACCACGATCTGGCCCTTCACCACGATCGGACGCTCCTCGATGCGGTGCATGCCGAGGATGCCCGACTGCGGCGCATTGAGGATCGGGGTGGACATCAGCGAGCCGTAGATGCCGCCGTTGGTGATGGTGAAGGTGCCGCCCTGCATGTCCTCGATGCCGAGCTTGCCGTCACGCGCCTTGCGGCCATAGCCGGCGATCTGCTTCTCGATGTCCGCCACCGAGAGCTGATCGGCGTCGCGCACCACCGGCACCACGAGCCCCTTCTCGGTGCCCACCGCGATGCCGATGTTGTAGTAGTTCTTGTAGACGATGTCGGTGCCGTCGATCTCGGCGTTCACCGCCGGCAGGTCCTTCAGGGCGGCGATCACCGCCTTGGTGAAGAAGCCCATGAAGCCGAGCTTGGTGCCGTGCTTCTTCTCGAAGGCGTCCTTGAACTGGGCGCGCAGGCCCATCACCGCGCTCATGTCCACGTCGTTGAACGTGGTGAGCATGGCGGCGGTGTTCTGCGCGTCCTTCAGGCGGCGGGCGATGGTCTGCCGCAGCTTGGTCATCTTCACCCGCTCCTCGCGGGCGGCGTCCACCGGCGCGGACGGGGCGCGCGGAGCGGCGGGCGCTGCAGCGGCCACCGACGGCACGCCGGAGGCCACGGCCGCCAGGATGTCGCCCTTGGTCACGCGTCCGTCCTTGCCGGTGCCGGGAACGGCGGCCGGGTTCACGCCGGTCTCGGCGGCGATGCGGGCGACGGCCGGGCCGTTGGCGGCGGCGGCCACCGGCGCAGCGGCGGCCACGGGAGCGGGCGCGGGAGCCGGCGCCGGAGCGGCGGCGGGCGCCGCGACGGCGGCACCGGCGCCTTCGGTGATGGAGCCGAGCAGCGCGCCGACGCCGACGGTGTCACCGTCCTTGGCGACGATCTCGGCGAGCACGCCGGCGGCCGGGGCCGGCACCTCGACGGTGACCTTGTCGGTCTCCAGCTCCACGATGGGCTCGTCCGCCTTGACGGCCTCGCCGGGCTTCTTGAACCACTTGCCGATGGTCGCTTCCGTCACGGACTCGCCCAGTGTGGGTACGCGGATCTCGGTCGCCATTGTTCTCGCCCCTGTCCGGGGCCTCCCTCAAATGTCGGCAGGCGCCGGGCGCTCGGCCCGGCACGGGATGTGTGAATCATCCGCCGGGCCGTCGGCCCGACGCAGGATGGGGGTGTCGTCCGCCGTGCCCTCGACACGGCGGGTAATCAGCGACAGCAGCGGCATCACCCCATAGGTGAAGCCCAGGTTCGCGGTGATGACCGGATCGGCCGCGGCCAGCGCCTCCGCTGCGGCCTCGTCCGCGACCTCCACCAGCGCCAGCCCCCAGATGCCGGCCGGATCGGCCACCGGCCCCACGGCGAGGGCGCGGCCGGCATCGGCCTCGCCCTGCCAGAAGGCGCCGTGGGCGACCATGGCATCCAGTTCCGCCTCGCGCGCATCGCTGGGGAACGACGGGCGCGGCGGGGTCAGGCGCAGAAGGAAGTGCGGCACGGCCCGCCCTCAGCCCAGGGCTTCTTCGAGGAAAGCCTTGAGCTGCGCCAGGTGCTTGGACATGAGGCCGGTGGCGGTGGCCGCCGAGGCCGGGCGACCGGCGTAACGCGGCCGCTTGGCCGCCCCGCCCGCCTGCTCCAGCACCCATTCCAGGTAGGGCTGGACGAAGAACCAGGACCCCTGGTTCTTCGGCTCTTCCTGGCACCACACCACTTCGGCGTTCTTGAAGCGGGACAGCTCCTGAACCAGCGTCTTCAGCGGGAACGGATAGAGCTGCTCCACGCGCAGGAGGTAGACGTCGTTCACGCCCCGCTTCTCGCGCTCCTCCAGCAGGTCGTAATAGACCTTGCCGGTGGACAGCACGACACGGCGGATCTTCTCGTCCGGCACCAGGGTGACGCCGGCGACATCCGGATGCGTCTGGCCATCGTCCCACAGCACCCGGTGGAACGAGGTCCCGGCCACCAGATCGTCGAGGCGCGACACCGCCTTCTTGTGACGCAGCAGGGATTTCGGCGTCATCAGGATGAGCGGCTTGCGGAACTCGCGGTTCAGCTGCCGGCGCAGGATGTGGAAGTAGTTGGCCGGGGTGGTGACGTTCGCCACCTGCATGTTGTCCTCGGCGCACAGCTGGAGGTAGCGCTCCAGGCGGGCGGAGGAATGCTCCGGACCCTGGCCCTCATAGCCGTGCGGCAGCAGGCACACCAGGCCGCTCATGCGCAGCCACTTGCGCTCGCCCGAGGAAATGAACTGGTCGAACACCACCTGGGCGCCGTTGGCGAAGTCGCCGAACTGCGCCTCCCACAGCACCAGCGTGTTGGGCTCGGAAAGGGTGTAGCCATATTCGAAGCCCAGCACCGCCTCTTCCGAGAGCATCGAGTTGATGACCTCGTACTTGGCCTGGGTGTCGGAGAGGTGGTTGAAGGGCTTGTAGCGCGCCTCGGTCTCCTGGTCGAGCAGCACCGAATGGCGCTGGGAGAAGGTGCCGCGCTCCACGTCCTGGCCGGACAGGCGCACCGGATGGCCTTCCAGCAGCAGGCTGGAGAAGGCCAGCGCCTCGCCGGTCGCCCAATCGATGCCGGCCCCCTCCTCGATCGCCTTGCGACGGTTGTCGAGGAAGCGCTGAATGGTGCGGTGGACCTTGAAGCCCTCCGGCACGGTGGTGATCTTCGCGCCGATGCTCTTCAGCGTGTCCACCGGCACGCCGGTGTTGCCGCGGCGCGGATCGTCGCTTTCCTGGGCGGCCTTGAAGCCGGCCCAGCGGCCGTCCAGCCAGTCCGCCTTGTTGGGCTTGTAGGCCTGGCCGGCCTCGTACTCGGCCTCCAGGCGGTCGCGCCAGGCGCCGCGCATGGTGTCGAGCTCGCCGGCGGTGACCACGCCCTCGGCTTCCAGCTTCTTGCCGTACAGCTCCAGCACGCTCGGGTGCTGACGGATCACCTTGTACATCTTCGGCTGGGTGAACGACGGCTCGTCGCCCTCGTTGTGGCCGAAGCGGCGGTAGCAGAACATGTCGATGACCACCGGCTTGTGGAAGCGCTGGCGGAACTCGATGGCCACCTTGGCACAGAACACCACCGCTTCCGGATCGTCGCCGTTGCAGTGCAGGATCGGCGCCTCGATCATCTTCGCCACGTCGGACGGATAGGGCGAGGAGCGCGAATAGCGCGGATTGGTGGTGAAGCCGATCTGGTTGTTGATGATGAAGTGCAGCGAGCCGCCGGTGCGGTGGCCCTTCAGGCCCGACAGGCCGAGGCATTCGGCCACCACGCCCTGGCCGGCGAACGCGGCGTCGCCGTGCAGGATGAGCGGCAGCACCTTCACCCGCTCGGTGTCGCCCCACTGGTCCTGCTTGGCGCGCGCCTTGCCGAGCACCACCGGATCGACGATCTCCAGGTGCGACGGGTTGGCGGTCAGCGACAGGTGGACCTTGTTGTTGTCGAACTCGCGGTCGGACGAGGCGCCGAGATGGTACTTCACGTCGCCCGAGCCCTCCACGTCATCGGGCGCCCAGGAGCCGCCCTTGAACTCGTGGAACAGGGCCCGGTGCGGCTTGCCCATCACCTGGGTCAGCACGTTCAGGCGGCCGCGATGGGCCATGCCGAACACGATCTCCTTGAGGCCGAGATTGCCGCCGCGCTTGATGATCTGCTCCAGCGCCGGGATCAGGCTCTCGCCGCCATCCAGGCCGAAGCGCTTGGTGCCGGTGTACTTGACGTCAAGGAACTTCTCGAAGCCCTCGGCCTCCACCAGCTTGTTGAGGATGGCGCGCTTGCCCTCGCGGGTGAAGGTCACCTCCTTGTCCGGCCCCTCGATGCGCTCCTGGATCCAGGCCTTCTCCTCCGGCGAGGAGATGTGCATGAATTCCACGCCCACGTCCGAGCAGTAGGTCCGGCGCAGGATGGCGACCATCTCGCGCACCGTGGCGAACTCAAGGCCCAGCACGTGGTCGATGAAGATCTTGCGGTCGAGGTCGGCCTCGAAGAAGCCGTAGGACACCGGGTCCAGCTCCGGCGCCTCGCGCGGCGGGGTCAGGCCCAGCGGATCCAGGTTGGCATGCAGGTGGCCGCGCATGCGATAGGCGCGGATCATCATCAGCGCCTTGACGGAATCGCGGGTGGCCTGCTGCACGTCCTGGGCCGACAGCTCCACGCCGACCTTCTGCGCCTTGGCCTTCACCTTGTCGGCGACGTGCTTCTCCACCTCGATCCACTGGCCGTCCATGGCCGAGACCAGCTCGCCATTGGCGTGCACCGGCCAGTTGGGCCGCTTCCAGGAGGCGCCGCGGGCATTCTCGATCACCTGGGTGGGATCATCCTTCAGCGCGCCGAAGAAGCTCTGCCACTCGGCATCCACCGAGCTCGGGTCCTTCTCGTAGCGGGCGTAGAGATCCTCGATCCAGGCGGCATTGGCGCCATAGAGGAAGGAGGTATTCAGCAAAATATCGTTCTGTTCCGCGCGCGACATGGGTGTCTTCCCGGATAGCCTCGGGCCTCGCCCTCCTTGTGCGCGTTCCGCACAGAAAACCAAGCCCGAAACCGAAAAATCTGCCACAAACACGACGCTCCGGCCGAGGCCGGCGCGCCTTTTCCACCCCCTGCCCGGCTCGTGGCAGCCACGGCCAGGGGTGCTCATCCGCTCTACATAGTCCCGCCAGGCCCACGACAAAAGTCGACCTGACGCGCGTCATCCGCGTGACCGCACTTTGCCGCCCCGCCCCTCGCCGGAAAACACGGCGAAATTCAGAGCCAACGTTTCCCCCTCCCCGTCTTCCTCATTGGCGCGCCAGCCGGCCCGGGCCACCCGGGGCTACCCACCCGGGCACAAACCTGCCGCGAAACCGCTCGCGCCGCCCGGTGGCGGGGCTGCCGCCACCGGAGCTGCCGGACCCGGGCGCCGCCGAAGCCGCGCCCGGGAAGATCGCGCCCCCCTGCAAGGGACGCCGGGCCTCAGCCCTTCAGCACTTCCACCAGGGTCTTGCCGAGGCGGGCCGGAGAGGGCGACACCTTGATGCCGGCCGCTTCCATCGCCGCGATCTTGTCCTCGGCCCCGCCCTTGCCGCCGGAGATGATGGCGCCGGCATGACCCATGCGGCGGCCGGGAGGCGCCGTGCGGCCAGCGATGAAGCCCACCATCGGCTTCTTGCGGCCCTTCTTCGCCTCGTCGGCGATGAACTGGGCGGCGTCCTCCTCGGCCGAGCCGCCGATCTCGCCGATCATGATGATCGACGTGGTGTTGGGGTCGGCCAGGAACAGCTCCAGCACGTCGATGAACTCGGTGCCCTTCACCGGGTCGCCGCCGATGCCCACCGCCGAGGTCTGGCCGAGGCCTTCCTGGGTGGTCTGGAACACCGCTTCATAGGTCAGCGTGCCGGAGCGCGAGACCACGCCCACCGAGCCCACCTTGAAGATGTTGGCCGGCATGATGCCGATCTTCGACTGGCCGGCGGTGACGATGCCGGGGCAGTTGGGGCCGATGAGGCGCGACTTGGAACCGGAAAGCGCCCGCTTCACCCGCACCATGTCCAGCACCGGGATGCCCTCGGTGATGCAGACGATGAGCGGGATCTCGGCGTCGATGGCTTCCAGGATGGCGTCCGCCGCGCCGGGCGGCGGCACGTAGATCACCGAGGCGTCGGCCCCGGTCTTCTCCTTGGCCTCGATCACGGTGTCGAACACCGGCAGGCCGAGGTGGGTGGAGCCGCCCTTGCCCGGCGAGGTGCCGCCGACCATCTTGGTGCCGTAGGCGATGGCCTGCTGGGCGTGGAACGTGCCGTTCTTGCCGGTGAAGCCCTGGGTGATGACCTTGGTGTTGGCGTCGATCAGCACGGACATCACGCGGCATCCTTCTTCACAGCCGCCACGATCTTCTGCGCGGCGTCGTCCAGGTCATCGGCGGGGATCACGTTCAGGCCGCTCTCGCGGATGATCTTCTTGCCTTCTTCAACATTGGTGCCTTCCAGGCGCACCACCAGCGGCACCTGGAGGCCCACCGCCTTCACCGCCGCCAGCACGCCGCGCGCGATCACGTCGCACTGCATGATGCCGCCGAAGATGTTCACCAGGATGCCCTTCACGTTCGGGTCCGCGGTGATGATCTTGAACGCCGCCGTCACCTTCTCTTCATTGGCGCCGCCGCCCACGTCGAGGAAGTTGGCCGGGCTTTCGCCATAGAGCTGGATGATGTCGAGGGTGGCCATGGCGAGGCCCGCGCCGTTCACCATGCAGCCGATGGTGCCGTCGAGAGCGATATAGGCGAGGTCGTACTTGGAGGCTTCGATCTCCTTCTCGTCCTCTTCCGTCAGGTCGCGCAGCTCGGCGAGCTCGGGGTGACGGTAGAGGGCGTTGGAATCGAAGGTCACCTTGGCGTCGAGCACGCGCAGCTGGGCGTCCTTGGTGACGATCAGCGGGTTGATCTCGAGCATGGCCATGTCGGTTTCGGTGAAGGCCTTGTAGAGCACCGCCACCAGCTTGCCCGCCTGCTTGGCGAGGTCGCCGCTCAGGCCGAGCGCGTCGGCCACCTTGCGGCCGTGGAAGCCCTGCACGCCGGTCACCGGGTCCACCGAGAAGGTGACGATCTTCTCGGGGGTGGAATGGGCCACTTCCTCGATGTCCATGCCGCCTTCCGTGGACACCACGAAAGCGACGCGGGAGGTCTCGCGGTCCACCAGCAAGGAAATGTAGAATTCCTTCTCGATGTCCGAGCCATCTTCCAGATACAGGCGGTTCACCTGCTTGCCGACCGGGCCGGTCTGGACGGTGACGAGGGTGTTGCCGAGCATCTGCTCGACGAACAGCTTCACCTCGTCGATGGACTTGGCGAGGCGCACGCCGCCCTTCTCGCCGGCGGCCTCTTCCTTGAACTTGCCCTTGCCGCGCCCGCCGGCGTGGATCTGGGACTTCACGACCCAGAGCGGACCGCCGAGTTCCTTGGCTGCCGCCTCGGCGTCTTCCACCTTGAGCACGGGCACGCCGCGCGAGACCGGCGCACCGAACGTCTTCAGGAGCGCCTTGGCTTGGTACTCGTGAATATTCATCTCTTCGTCCCCTGAGGGTTGCGAAGTGCCCCTACCCCCCTGAACCGACCCTGGCCGTCCGCAGCCGAACCCGTGGCTGGAACGTGCGCGGACCGCCTCCATTGCACCGCCGTCCATCGCGCTGCTGGAGCCCGACCCGACGTCCCGACCTTATGGCCGAAGCGGCGCGCCGCGCCCCGAGGAGGGGAACATTCGTCTCCTTCACCTCGCCGGCTTGACCGCCGGCACGATGGCGGCGCACCCGAGGGAGCACCGCCGTTGACCGAGATCACTTCCCGAGATCGGGTGCGATCTTCAGACAGGCCTCCACCAGTCCTTCGACCGAGGCGACCGATTTTTCGAACATGGCGCGCTCCGCGTGGTCGAGCTCGACCTCGACGATGCGCTCCACCCCCCGCGCGCCGATGACCACCGGCACGCCCACGTAGATATCCTTCAATCCGTATTCGCCGTTGAGGCGCGCCGCCGCCGGCAGAAGCCGGCGCTTGTCCTTGAGATAGCTCTCCGCCATGGCGATGGCGGCGGCCGCCGGCGCGTAGAACGCCGAGCCGGTCTTCAGCAGGTTGACGATCTCCGCACCGCCGTTGCGGGTGCGCTCCACCATGGCGGCGACCCGCGCCTCGCTGGTCCAGCCCATGCGGATGAGGTCCGGCACCGGTATGCCGCCCACCGTGGAATAGCGCACCAGAGGCACCATCGTGTCGCCGTGGCCGCCAAGCACGAAGGCGGTGACATCCTCCACCGACACACCAAATTCATCGGCCAGGAAGTATCGAAAACGGGCGGCGTCCAGCACGCCCGCCATGCCCACCACCTTGGCCGGCGGCAGGCCGCTGGTGCGCTGCAGCGCCCACACCATCGCGTCGAGCGGGTTGGTGATGCAGATGACAAAGGCTTCCGGCGCGTACTTACGTATACCAGCCCCCACCTGCTCCATCGCCTTGAGGTTGATGGCCAGCAGGTCGTCGCGGCTCATGCCCGGCTTGCGCGGCACGCCGGCGGTGACGATCACCACGTCGGCGCCGGCAATGGCGTCATAGGTGTTGGTGCCGGCGAAGCTGGCGTCGAAGCCGGCCACCGGCGCCAGCTCGGCCAGATCCAGGGCCTTGCCCTGGGGCACGCCCTCCACCAGGTCGAACAGGACCACGTCGCCCAAATCCTTCAGCCCGGCCAGAAGGGCGAGGGTTCCGCCGATCTGGCCGGCCCCGATAAGGGCAATCTTGTTGCGGGCCATGCCTGTTCCCCGGAAATGAGCCTGTCGTATCGAGCAGGAGCCGAGCGGCGCCTTGCTACTCCCATCTGCCAAGGCGTTCAAGCCGCCGGCCTTGCACAAATAGTGGGAGACGACGCCGATTGACCGCTTCTTGTGCGCCGCAGCATCCCGCCGGGGCCACGCGCCCCTCCCCCGCCGCCCCGGAGCCGGCGGCACCCCTGGCCCCGCTTCCCCGCCCCGCGCCGGGAAAGCCCGGACCGGGAGGGGAGGAGAAAGCCAATCCGCGCCCGCCCGACGGCCATTCCCGCGGACAGGCACCCGCCTGTCCCGCCAGTGCATCCGGCGACGCCGTGGCCCCATCGGTCAGCGCCCCCGACGCCGTCAGGCTCCAATCCACCCGACGGCGGCCCGCGCCTTCACGACTCGCCCCGCCGCGCCACCGTCCCACCCGTCCCACCCGGCCGGGCGGAACATGCAAAGGCCGGGCACGCCACGCGATGGGCAGGCCCGGCCTCTGGGAAACGTTACCCTCCCCCCGCCTGCGCTGAGCAATCAGCACATGGAAAAATAAGGGAACTCTCGCAATACCGGGTCAAACACCCACGCCTGCGGAGAGAGGGCAACCGGTCGCGGCGCGTCTGCGGCGCGACGAAAGCGTCGGCCTCGTCCTAGCTGCCGGTGGTCAGCGTGGTCAGAGGCACGAACGCGGGCTTGGGGCCGGGGGTCGCCGGCCGATTGGGATCGTGCTCCTTGAGCACCTTGAACACCCGTTCCGCCATCGGGTTGGACTTGATGAAATCCTCATAGGCCTGCGCCAGCATGGATTGGGCGGCAGCGAAGACTTCCTCGTCGCTCTTGCCCTCGAAGTCAGCGGAAACAAGGTATTGTCCCATCCGCCGCAGGATATGCAGGCGCAGCACCTGCAGCACCTCCGGCTGATAGTCCACCTTGAGGGTGGTGAAGAACTCTTCGGCGCTGGACAGCGACTTCAGCGTATCGAGAACCGTCATGCCAACCTCCATTCTCATTGCCCCTTCCGGGGGAACCCAAGCCCGTCCCCGCGCTTGGGCGGAATGCAGCCCCCTGTCCGCCGGATCGCCGCACTCCTGGCCGCCCCGTCGCCGCGGGACGGAAAACACGATCTTTCACCCTGCCCGCCGCCGTTCCCGCCGGCGGGCGATCCGCTCACGCCGCCTCGTCGGCGGTGGCGCTGCCGCCCGCCGGGCGAGAGCGATGCAACTCCCCCTGCAGATGCGACAGCCGCGCCTCGAGGAACTCGATGCGGTCAAGCAGCGACACGATGGCCTCGCCCACCGGATCCGGCATCAGGTGGTGCTCAAGGTCGATGCGCCCGTCGCCCAGCCGGCGCCGGTCCGCCATGGGCTTCACCACGCGCCCGGGAATGCCCACCACCGTCATGCCCGGCGGCACATCCTCGATCAGCACCGAATTGGCGCCGATGCGGCAGCCCGCGCCCACGGTGATGGGGCCGAGGATCTTGGCGCCCGCCCCCACCAGCACGCCATCGCGCAGGGTGGGATGGCGCTTGCCCGCGGTCCAGGAGGTGCCGCCCAGGGTGACACCGTGATAAAGGGTGACATCGTCGCCCACCTCCGCGGTCTCCCCGATCACCACGCCGGCGCCGTGATCGATGAAGAAGCGACGACCGATGGTGGCGCCCGGATGAATGTCCACGTTGGTGAGGAAGCGGCCGAGCCAGGACAGGAAGCGGGCCGGAAACTTCACGCCCCGGCGCCACAGCCGGCTGGCCAGGCGATGCCAGATCACCGCGTGCACGCCGGGATAGGTCAGGATGATCTCGAACGTGTTGCGGGCCGCCGGATCACGCGACTTGACGCAATTGATGTCCTCGCGGATGAACTGCCACACCGAGCGGTGCGGCGCGGCGGACTCGGCCGCCGCAGCCGGGGGCACGTCGGTGGGCGTTGCCTTCGGGCGTCCCATGATCATGGTCAGGCTCCCATCACGGCCACATGGCGACGGCGCAGCGCCTCGTCGGTGAAGCTTTCCTCGTAGAACCGCCGCAACACCTCCGCGGACACGTTCTGCTTGGTGCGGGTGGCATACTCGCGCACCCGGTCCAGAATGGTGCGCCCGCGCGCCTCGTCCGCGTTCAGCCCCTGCTCCGACAGCGCATGGGTCACCGCCGCCAGGCCCGAATGCTTGCCCAGCACCAGGATGTGACGCCGACCCAGCAGGTCCGGGTTGAGGGCCTCGTAGGTGGCGCGGTCCTTCAGCAGCCCGGAGACATGGATGCCGGATTCGTGGGTGAACACATCGTCGCCGACGATGGCCTTGGTGCGCGGCATGGGCCGGCCCGCCGCGTCCATCACCCGCTGTGCCAGCGGCCGCAGCGCCCGCGGGTCGATGCCGGTCTCCGCCCGCGCGGTCTGCCGCAGGGCGATCGCCACCTCCTCCAGCGCCGCATTGCCGGCGCGCTCGCCAAGGCCCGTGACCGTCACCGACACATGCCGCGCGCCGCCGGTCACCGCCGCCAGCGTGTTGGCGGTGGCAAGACCGAGGTCGTCATGGGCATGAAACTCGATCTCCAGATCGGTGGCATTGGCCACCCGGCGCACCAGCGCATAAGTGGAGAAGGGATCGAGCACGCCCAGCGTGTCCGCGAGACGCAGTCGGAACGCGCCAACATCCCGCGCCGCCTCGGCCACCTGGCACAGGAAATCGGGATCGGCCCGCGAGGCATCCTCGCAGCCCACCGCCACCGTGAAGCCGATCTTGCGGGCAAGGCCCACCACATGGCGCAAGGCGCCCAGCGCCCATTCCCGATCACGGCCGAGCTTGCCTTGAAGCTGCCGGTCCGACACCGGAATGGACAGGTTGACCGCGGTCACGCCCGCCGCCACCGCCGCGAACAGGTCCTGCTCGCCCATGCGGCACCACGCCACCACCCGCATGGGCAGCTTCAGGGACGCGATGGAACGCAGGGTCTCGATTTCCTCGTCGCCCATGGCGGGCGTGCCGGCCTCGATCTCCGGCACGCCGGCGGCCGCCAGCGCCTCGGCGATCTCGATCTTCTCCCGGCGCGAGAAGGCGACGCCCGGCGCCTGCTCCCCGTCGCGCAGGGTGGTGTCATTGAGGAAGACGGTGCGCGCGGGCTTGGCGCGCGCGGCCGCCCCCGCCCCGTCCGGGGCAGCGCGCCCCGATCGTCCGGAAACCGCCGAGGGTGACTTCGCGAGCATGGGGGTCCCTTCCAATCTACCAGGCGAGTGGCGTTGAAAAGCACCGGCAAGGGTGCGTTGGTACGAACAACGTCAAACGGAAACGCGTGTGGCCGGGCACCGGCATGGCGGGCCTCACCCGAGGAGGCCGCGATGCGGCAGGTCGGCTTCGATCACGAAGCCGCTGCCGGCACGGGAGGTCACGAAATCAATGCGCAGGCCGTCGGCGAACCGTTGCGAGCGGTCATCCAGGAACAGCTTCAGCCCGCCCTGCTCGATCACCACGTCGTCGGCGCGGGCGACATCGAGGTGCATCATCACCCGCAGCGTGTCGCGCGCGCCCTCGCCCGCCACCAGCCGCAGCCCGTCAGCGGCGCGGACAGCCTGCGACAGGGCCGCCTTCACCGCCTCCACCGCGCTGCTCGTGAGAGAGATCATGACCCGATCCGCCTGCTTGCGCGCCAGGGGCGCCGCCGTTGAGATGGAGGCCACCGGAGCGGCCACCGATCTGTCCCGCTCCTCCAAGCAAGCCGCGGACCAACTTCATATCCACCTGTATCTTCAAAGGAAAAGCGATATTCCCGCGTGTCGCAAAGGTGACAGCTCCCCACCCCCGGAACATCTTCGGCGGGTTCGCGACAGGATGCGCCGGTTTTGGAAGACAGGTGGTTTGGCCCCGCGAGACAGAAGGTTTGAACCGGGATTTAGCCAATCCTCACGGAACCTCACGAAACCGGATAATGCCGGACTTCGCCGGATTTGGCTGTTTGATCCCAGGCCTTGATTGCATGCAACCTGGGCGATAGGTTCCGCACCGATGTTCAGGGAGAGGCGAAATGGCTTATTACGTGTCGAGGGCGCAGGCGTTTGAGATGCTCGATGACTTTTTCACCGTCAGGCGGGATGGCACTGCCGGCGACGATGTTCTGAAGGGCTCTGCTTTTTCTGATTACCAGAATGTCCTGATCGGACACGCAGGAAATGATACCTACATCATAAGTTACTCAGGCTCGGATAGCGTCCCTGGCATTATAGAGTATCACGGCGGCGGTGTGGACACAGTTCAGACTGATATGAGATTTTATTCTCTCCCTGAGGATGTTGAGAACCTAAAATACATTGGTGGAGATGGGTTTGTCGGCGGTGGAAATAAGCTGGACAATGTCCTGACGGGTGGCGATGGCAAGGACTGGCTGAATGGCTTTGGAGGAAATGACACGATCATTGGCGGAGGTGGGGACGATCTTCTGGTGGGCAGACTTGGGAACGACACGCTCGCCGGAGGCGCGGGAAACGATACCTTGGGAGGCGAGAAGGGTAATGATGTCCTTATCGGCGGGTCCGGAAACGACCGCTTGATCGGCGGGCTGGGGCGTGATGCCCTGGCGGGCGGCTCCGGTGCCGACACGTTTGTCTATGAGGACGTGAGCGAGTCCAGGCGCGGGGCTTACGACACCATCTCCGGCTTCTCGGTGCGGCAGGGCGACACCATCGACCTGTCCGCTGTCGATGCCAATGCCGGAAGCGCATCCGATGATGCTTTCGTGTTCATCGGCGCGTCGGCCTTCTCGGGCACAGCCGGTGAGCTTCGCTTCAAGAACGGCCTGCTGCTGGGCGACACCGATGGCGACAGGGTGGCTGACCTCACCATCAAGCTCGATGGGCTGTCCAAGCTCGATGCGGGCAGCATCATCCTGTAGGACACGATCCGACGCGAGGAAGAGCCCCGGCTGATGGGTTGGGGCTGGGGTTGTGGTGTTTAGCCCCCCACTTGAAGGCGCGGCTCCCAGCGCGTTTCGAGTGCGTGGTTTAAACCATCTGTCCGGAACGGGCGGAAAACGTCATTTAAATCAATGGTCGTGGTCGGACACTTGGAGCAAACCATCTGTCCCCTTACAGCCGGGCCGTCGTGGCATCGAGGCGCGTGCGGATCGACGCCGGCGGCCCCCGGCTGTGCATGCGGCGGGCGCCTCAGGGAGAGGGGGAGGAGGCCTGCCGGGGCAAGCGCGGCCGCCGGCGACGGCGACCTTCACCAGAGCTGCCGGTACGACGGCGCCGGCGATGCGGTCCGCCCGCCAGTCCCCCGGTGCAGCGGCCGGATGAAGACCGATGCCCGCGCACCCCTGGCCGGGGCACGCGCGGGCCACCAGCATCGCGCCCGGCGGGATGCCGCCGCCGGCGCGGACATCAGAGCGGCGCGATGACCACCTTCACGTCCGCCGGCTTCGCCCAATAGGGCGCCGACGTCACCAGGATATGCGCGCCGGCCGCGGCATAGGCCGCCGCGTTCTGCAGGTTGACGCCGCCGGCCGCCGCCACCAGCGCCGGCGAGCCGGCCGCGGCGAGCGCGGCCACCACGGCACCGATGCCCTCCGGCGTCATCTTCTCGCACTGGAACACATCGGGTGCCGCCGGCAGCAGGGCGAGGGCCTCGTCGAGGGTCTTCACCTCCACCACCACTTTCTTTTCGGGGCTCGCCCGCCGCAGCGCGGCGATGCGGGCCACCGCGTCGTCGAGAAACTCACGATGCTCGGGAAAGACCAGCAGGGTTTCCGACAAGCCGAGCCGGTGCGGAAAGGCGCCGCCGGCGCGAATGGCGGCGATCATCTGCGCCTTGGCGCCGGGCAGGGTCTTGCGCGTGGTCACCACCGCCACGTCGGGAGAGACCGCCCGCGCCGCCGCCACCAGATCCGCCGTCAGCGTGGCGATGCCGGAGAGATACTCGACCAGGGTCTGCGCCACCTTCCAGGCCGTGAACACCCCGCCCGCGTCCCCCTGGGCGGAGAGGATGGCGCCGCCCGCCGGCACCCGGGCGCCGGAGGACACCAGCCGCTCGGCCTCCACCCCCACCTTGCGGAACAGCGCCTCCGCCACCTCGATACCGCACACGGTGGCCGCGCCGCGCATGGACATGCTCAGCCGCGCCCCGTCACCGGCGATGCCGATGGCCTGCGTGGTGAGATCGCCATAAGGCGCGTCCTCCCCCAGCAGCGCATCGAGCATGGCCTCGGTCCACCACTTCATCATCATCGGCTCCCGGAAGATGGCCACGCAGATGGCCGAGAAGATGGGCACGGCTCACCGGGCCCGGGCAGCCACCGGCGCCCCAGCAGTTTGCCGAGTGAACGCGCCGAGCGAGCGCGCCGAGTGAACGCCCGTACGGCCCCCGCGGGCTCCGGCTCCCCCCAATGGATCGAACACCCGGCCTGGACACGATCCCCGGGCCCCGCGCCGGCATCGGCGCCGATCCTCGGCCCACGCGCAGCGGCCCGTGGCGACACCATAGGCCGGGCACGCGGCTGCTGCGCCCCGGCCTCTGCCCGGGTCAGAGCGGAGCGACCGCCTGCGCGGCCTTGGCCGCCTTGGTGGCCTTCATCAGCAGCACCAGGCAATCGCGGGTGGCGGCCAGATCGAGGGCGGAGAAGCCGTCGAGGGTCGAGGGCAGCGGATCGGCACCCAGGTCGAGCAGCCGGGCCACCACGTCGGCCTTCCCGGCAGAGGAGGCATACATCAGCGCGGTGGCGCCGTTGTCGTTGCGGTTGTCGATGGTGATGCCGGCGGCCACCAGGGTGGAGATGACGTCGAGATGGTTGCCCACGCAGGCCAGCCACAGCGCCGTATTGCCGTCGGCATTGCGGGTGTCGAGCGCCGCGCCGTGGGCGATGAGCTGCGCGATAATGCCGCCGAGCCCCTCGCGCGCCGCCTTCATCAGCGGCGTCATGCCATTCTCCACCGTGGCATTGACGCCATCGGCGGGAAAGCCGAGGCCGGTGAGCCAGCCGGCCAGGGTCAGCTCGGGGGTCGAGGCGGGCAGGTTCGCCCGCTCCCAGCTCTGCCACGCCTCATAGCCGCCATCGAGGCTGTACACCTCCTTGAAGCCGAAGTCGGACAGGGTCTGCGCGAACTCGCGGCTGGCATGGCCGTGGTAGCAGTAGATCAGCAGCGGCGCGGTCTTCGGGGTCCGCACGATCAGTTCGCCCAGGCCCGAGAAGGTGACATTGCGCGCGCCCTCCATGTGGGAGACGCCGTAGGCACCGGCATCCCGCACATCCAGGGTCACGGTGCGGGCATCCTTCAAGATCACGTCCGCTTCCTGGACACCGATGCAGCGGAAGGGGGTACGCTCGGCCATGCGTGGCTCCTCAAGCCTTTCTGCCCGGATAGGCCGGGGACGAGACGATGCGGGCGTCCGTCATCGGGCGCCCCACGGTGAAATGATACATGGACTGGAAGTCCCGGCCATCCAGACCGAGCAGGCGATGAAAGTCATCGTCGAAATAGCAGCCGATGCCGGTGCCGCGCAGCCCGGCCGCCTCCGCCTCCAGGTACAGCGCCTGGCCGATCAGCCCGGCTTCCCAGAACAGCTGGCGGTAGCGCCACGCCCCCTCGGCCAGCGCCGCCTCGAAGGTGGCCAGCAGGCCGAGCGCGAAGCAGCTGTCGCCGGCGATGGCCTGGTGACAGCTGAGCGTGCGGGCGATGCCGCGGCTGTCGGTGCGGGCCAGCCGGCGCAACGGCAGATGCGCCGGGCAGCCGTCGGGCGTCACCCATTCGAAGTCGTCGCGCAGCGCCGCGCGCAAACGCTCCCCGGCCTCCGGCTGGCGCGGCAAGGCATAAAGGCCGCTCTCCACGCCCTCCACCTTGTGCACGAACAGGACCGGATGCAGCGACGGCGCCAGCGTCCACAGGTCGAACGGCACCGCCCGGCGGGGCAGCAGCGCGTCGAGCAGGGACCAGAAGGTGTCGCGCGGCATGTGATACTTGGCGTCGAACCGCTGGGCGCTGCGCCGGCCGAGGATCACATCCGCCGCCCGCGCCGTCGCCGTTCCCACCCGGGCCGGATAGGACGGGGCCGGACCGGAGGGGGCCGGCGCGCCGGTCCCGGCGCCCGCCCGCGGGGTGAAGCGGGTGGCCCGGGCCACCTCGTCGATCACCGGCCAGCGATACATGGGGTGACGGTCCAGCAGGTTCGCGACACCGGTCCAGCCGGCCGCGTCCAGCGCCGGCACCGCGCCATCCAGCGCCGATGCCGGCGCTTCCGGATCGACGTCGATGGCGATCAGAACCTCCGGTTCCTCGCGCTCCGCACCGGTGAAATCCTGCCCCCGGTCAAGCCCCAGGAGCGAGGCCAGGGCGGCGCTGTCGAGGCCGTCCACCAGCCGCGCCCGCCAGCCCAGCGCCGCCGCGGCGTAGCGAAAGGCACCGAGCGCGTGGCCGACATCCAGCTGGCAATAACGGAACGCCCGCTCGCCATACTTCCACGCCTCCCGCCACTGGATGGACGACAGGCCGATCCACAGCCGCCCCGCGGCGGGGCGCTCCGGCTCGGCGCCGGCGCAGCGCAGTTCCAGCACATGGTCGCGGCTCACATAATGATGCAGGCCGCTCGCCAGCGCCGGCACATTGTGGGCGAGGACATAAGTCTCGGTGGGATGCAGGTTGCCGCTGGACGGGTTGGCGCGCACCGCCCACCGGTCGGGGCCGAACTCCTTCCAGGCGGTCAGGCCCACGGACAGCTCCAGCAGCGTCGCCACCGCGGCCAGCGTCAGCGGCGCCGGCGGATCGAGCCGCGGCATGTGCAGGTCGCCGAAGCGCGTCTCCACCTGATCGGCGAGCAGCGGCAGCGGCGTGCGCGCGGTGCCGGCGAACACCCGAAATGGATCGGGCTGCGCGTCCCAGTCCAGGGTCTCGGGACCGGCGGCATAGCCCTTCAGGCTGTGCTTGGTGCGGTCGTGGTAGGCGATGGCCGCTTCCACCGGGGTCGCGGCCGGGGCCGCCGCGACGTTCACGACTGCGCCGCCGGCGTGGCGGCGGCCGGTTCCGGGCAGGACGGCCCGCCAGCCGGCCGGGAGCAGCCCTCCGGCGGCACCACGCCCTCGCCCAGCAGCGACAGCACCGGCTCGCGGTCGAAGCCGGCGCAGCGCGCGCCCTCCACCTCCACCAGCGGGCGGCGGATCAGGATCGGCTGTTCCACCATCAGCGCCAGCGCCACTTCCGGCGCCATCGCCGCCGGATCGACCGCCCCCGCCTTCACCGCCGGCGCCGCCGGGTTGAACCAGCTCGCCACCGGCGTGGCGCCGAAGAACGACCGCAGCCGCTC
Source organism: Xanthobacter cornucopiae (assembly GCF_043195065.2). NCBI lineage: Bacteria > Pseudomonadati > Pseudomonadota > Alphaproteobacteria > Hyphomicrobiales > Xanthobacteraceae > Xanthobacter > Xanthobacter cornucopiae. The sequence continues at coordinate 4,478,879 of NZ_CM195531.1, read as the reverse complement.
CACCGTCCACGGCTCCGCCAGCAGGCTGCGCACCTCCAGCTCGTGCCCGGCCTTGGCCAGCATCAGCTTCTGCCGCGCATTGGTGCCGCAGCCGGGCTTTTCGTAAAAGACGACGCTCGCCACCCTTGACCCCTGTTCCTCGGCCCGGAGCATTGTTCGCGCGCCAGCCGGCGTCACTCGCTCCAGGACATCCAGTTGCCGAACGTCCGCGACCGCGCCCGGTCGCGGACCGCGCCTCACTTCAGGATCGAGAGCTGGACCAGCGGCGCCGCGCCGCCCCGGCCGAGCACTGTATCCACCTTCTTGCGCACGCCTTCCAGGGTCAGCGGCTTCACCACGGCACCGGCGGCGCCGGCCTTCATGCCGCCCACCGCCACCGCCTCGTCCGCCTTGTCGCAGACGATGAGGATGCGCACGTTGGGGAACTTGCCCTTCATCTCGGCGATAATGTCGTTGCCCCGGCTCTTCAGGTAGGACACCCCGAGCAGCACCACATGCGGCATCAGCCAGCCGGTGCCCTTCTCATAGGCTTCCTCGGGCGTCGCCAGCTCATGGGTCTCGATCTCGTCGTGCAGCATGAACTGCAGCGCCGCACGGGTGATCTCGTCCTCGTCCACGACGAAGACGCGCCGCTGGTCGACCGCCTTGGAAGTTTCAACGCCGATCTGCATGTCGCTCCTCGCTCAAATCCTTAAGACGCCGCGCCGGGCCCCGCCGCCTGGGCGGAGCTGCGATTCCCCTCAAGCAATTTTCATTCCGCCTGACCACGGCGAAAGACCTGCCGCCCGTCCGCGCCACCCATGACCCCACGTTGTTTCGATTGCGACAGCGTCGCGTGTCGCTGTCGGGTTCGACACAGCGTTGCGGCATCAGGCCTTGCGGGGCTGATTTGATATAAATCAAGGCTTTTCCGCCCCTCTGCGCAGTTGGCACGCTGGTTGCTCCTCCCATGGCGCAACGGCGAGTGAGGGCTGAGTGCACGCCTAGGCCAAGATGCCAGCGATGCGCTCCTTCCCGTAACCCGCGGGGCGTTTCCGACGAAATTCTGGATGACGAGAGAAACGGCCTCGCGCCACGCGCGCGCTGGTCTTCTGAAAAATAGGTTCGAAGGAGAGCAAGATGTCGCTGCGACAGATCGCGTTTTACGGCAAGGGTGGTATCGGCAAGTCGACCACCTCCCAGAACACCCTGGCCGCCCTGGCGGAGATGGGCCAGAAGATCCTCATCGTGGGCTGCGACCCCAAGGCCGACTCGACCCGCCTGATCCTGCATGCCAAGGCCCAGGACACCATCCTGTCGCTGGCCGCCAACGCCGGCTCGGTGGAAGACCTCGAGCTCGAGGACGTGATGAAGGTCGGCTTCCGCGACATCCGCTGCGTGGAGTCCGGTGGTCCGGAGCCGGGCGTGGGCTGCGCCGGCCGCGGCGTGATCACCTCCATCAACTTCCTTGAGGAGAACGGCGCCTACGAGGGCATCGATTACGTGTCCTACGACGTGCTCGGCGACGTGGTGTGCGGCGGCTTCGCCATGCCCATCCGCGAGAACAAGGCGCAGGAAATCTACATCGTCATGTCCGGCGAGATGATGGCCATGTACGCCGGCAACAACATCTCCAAGGGCATCCTGAAGTATGCGAACTCCGGCGGCGTGCGCCTGGGCGGCCTGGTGTGCAACGAGCGCCAGACCGACAAGGAGCTGGAGCTGGCGGAGAGCCTGGCCAAGAAGCTCGGCACCCAGCTGATCTACTTCGTGCCGCGCGACAACATCGTGCAGCACGCCGAGCTGCGCCGCATGACCGTGATCGAGTATGCGCCCGACAGCGCCCAGGCCCAGCACTACCGGAACCTGGCGACCAAGGTGCACGCCAATGCCGGCAACGGCATCATCCCGACCCCGATCACCATGGACGAGCTCGAAGACCTGCTCATGGAGCATGGCATCATGAAGGCCGTCGACGAGAGCCAGGTCGGCAAGACCGCCGCCGAGCTCACCGCCTGAGGCGGATAGAAAAACCCCAGGCGGAGGCCTTGAAACCTTCGCCAGGGGCCCTGTTTCCACCGGCCAAGGCTTTTTCACAGCTCACCTTTTCAGGCGGCCGGAGCATTCTTAAGTTTATCTGCATTTGTTTCGACTTTTCGTGACACCCCCCATTCTTCGCTGGTCCCCCGCCGCACGGCGGGGGACACTTTTTAGCGAAGCTGATCCGCCTCCTCCTCCAACCTGATCGAACCAGGTCCGGGATGGTTCTGCGGACGTGTCAGAAATCCTTCACACATACAGCTTCCCGGCCGGCATCGCCGCCCCGAATTCTTTGGCCAGCCATGCTGAAGCCCGCATGGCGCCTCTGGCCGGACCGACGCTCCGCCCCGTGGCCCTCATCTACCGGGCACGGTCGGACCAAGGCCAGCCCTCCTCGTCACCGCCGCGAACCGTCCGACAGGGCACCTGCGAACCTGTCGCGTTCCCGACATGCAGCGGTGCGCTGCGCGTGGCCGCGAATGGGCGCGCCTTCGAAGATGCCTATCAGCTCATTGTTTTATTTCCAGAATTCGAGCCCGGGCGGTGTTGGTACGCTGCTTGCTAGTCAATGTCCGGAGCCACGGTGCAAGGTGAAGGGCTCGGAGCAAACTCATGCACATCGTCGTCTGCATCAAACAAGTCCCGGACTCGGCGCAGATCCGTGTCCACCCCGTCACGAACACGATCATGCGGCAGGGCGTGCCGACTATCATCAACCCGTATGATCTGTTCGCCCTCGAGGAGGCCATGCGCCTGCGCGACAAGTTCGGCGGCGAAGTGACCGTGCTCACCATGGGCCCCCCCTCGGCTGAGGACAGCCTGCGCAAGGCCCTCACCTTCGGCGCCGACCGCGCGGTGCTCCTCACCGACCGCTTCTTCGCCGGCTCCGACACGCTGGCCACGTCGTTCGCCCTGGCCACCGCCATCAAGAAGATCAGCGACACCTGGGGCGCGCCGGACCTGGTCTTCACCGGCAAGCAGACCATCGACGGCGACACCGCCCAGGTCGGCCCCGGCATCGCCAAGCGCCTCGGCCTGATGCAGGTCACCTATGCCGCCAAGGTCACCGAGTATGATGCCGCCGAGCGCAGCGTGACCATCGAGCGCCGCGCCGAAGGCGGCACCCAGGTGCTGAAGAGCCAGCTGCCGTGCCTCGTCGCCATGCTGGAAGGCACCAACGAGATCCGTCGCGGCACCATGGCCGACGCCCTGCGCGGCGCCCGTTCCCAGATCATCAAGTGGAACGCCAAGGAAGCCGGCGTGGAGGATCTCTCCAAGTGCGGCCTCAAGGGCTCGCCCACCATCGTGAAGCGCGTGTTCGCGCCCAGCCCGCGCGCCGAGAAGGCCAAGATCATCGAGATTCCCGAGGGCGGCTCCCTCTCCGAGGCGCTGATCGACGAGATCTTCACCCGCCAGCCCAACATCGAAGCCGATCTCACCGCGCTCGCGCGCGGGTTCTGAGGTCTCCGGACCACACGAGGCATCAAAGAAAGCAACACCCATGAGTGAGCCGAAAAAGACCCCCGCTCCCGCCGCCGGCGGACGCGCATCCACCAAGAAGGAGCTGCCGGAGCACTTCAAGGCGTACAAGCACGTCTGGGTGTTCGTGGAGCAGGAACGCGGCCAGGTCCATCCCGTCTCCTGGGAGCTGATGGGCGCCGGGCGCGTGCTCGCCGACAAGCTCGGGGTGGAGCTCGCCGCCGTGGTGCTCGGCCCCGAGGGCGAGACGGTCCGCAACGCGGTCGCCGAATCCTTCTGCTACGGCGCCGACCTCGCCTATGTGGTGGCCGACCCGGTCCTCACCGACTATCGCAACGAAGCCTACACGGCGGCGATGACCACCCTGGTCAACACCTACAAGCCGGAAATCCTGCTGCTGGGCGCCACCACCCTCGGCCGCGACCTCGCCGGCGCCGTCGCCACGACCCTTCTGACCGGCCTCACCGCCGACTCCACCGAGCTCGACGTGGACGCCGACGGCTCGCTGGCGGCGACCCGCCCGACCTTCGGCGGCTCGCTCCTGTGCACCATCTACACCCTCAACTTCCGCCCGCAGATGGCCACCGTGCGCCCGCGCGTGATGCCCATGCCGGAGCGGGTCGAGAAGCCCATCGGCAAGGTGATCGAGCACCCGCTCGGCGTGGTCGAGAGCGACATCGTCACCAAGGTGCTGAACTTCATCCCGGACCGCGAATCCAACAAGTCCAACCTCGCCTATGCGGACGTGGTAGTGGCGGGCGGCCTCGGCCTCGGCTCGCCGGAGAACTTCCAGCTGGTGCGCCAGCTGGCCCAGGCCATCGGCGCCGAATACGGCTGCTCGCGCCCCCTGGTGCAGAAGGGCTGGGTCACCTCCGACCGGCAGATCGGCCAGACCGGCAAGACCATCCGGCCGCGGCTCTACATCGCCGCCGGCATCTCCGGCGCCATCCAGCATCGCGTCGGCGTCGAGGGCGCTGACCTGATCGTCGCCATCAACACCGACAAGAACGCCCCCATCTTCGACTTCGCGCATGTGGGCATCGTCACCGACGCCATCCGGTTCCTGCCGGCGCTCACCGAAGCGTTCCGCAAGCGCTTGTCCGCCCATTCCCGCGACAAGCTGGCCAGCTGAGGATACTCCAATGATCGACGAAAAATTCGACGCGATCGTGGTTGGCGCCGGCATGGCCGGCAACGCCGCCGCCTATACGCTTGCCAAGCGCGGCCTGAAGGTGCTGCAACTGGAGCGCGGCGAGTATTCGGGCTCCAAGAACGTGCAGGGCGCCATCCTGTACGCCGAGATGCTTGAGAAGATCATCCCGGACTTCCGCGAGGACGCGCCGCTTGAGCGCCACCTCATCGAGCAGCGGTTCTGGATGATGGGCGACACCTCCCATGTGGGGCTGCACTATCGTTCGGAAGACTTCAACGAAGAGAAGCCGAACCGCTACACCATCATTCGCGCCCAGTTCGACAAGTGGTTCTCCTCCAAGGTGCGCGAGGCCGGGGCCCTGGTGGTGTGCGAGACCACCGTCACCGAGCTGGTGCAGGATGCCTATGGCAAGGTGATCGGCGTCAAGACCGATCGCGGCGGCGGCCAGATCCATGCCGACGTGGTGGTGCTGGCGGAGGGCGTCTCCGGCCTGCTCGGCACCCGCGCCGGCCTGCGCAAGATTCCCAAGCCCACCGAGGTGGCGCTGGCGGTGAAGGAAATGCACTTCCTGCCGCAGGAAGTGATCGAGGAGCGCTTCAACCTGAAGGGCGACGAGGGCGCGGTGATCGAGGCCGCCGGCACCATCTCCAAGGGGATGACCGGCATGGGCTTCATCTACACCAACCGCGAGTGCATCTCGCTCGGCATCGGCTGCCTGGTGTCCGACTTCGAGAAGGGCGGGGAATCCCCCTACACCCTGCTGGAGAAGTTCAAGAAGCATCCTTCCGTGGCGCCCCTGATCGAGGGTTCCGAGGTGAAGGAATACGCCGCCCATCTCATTCCCGAAGGCGGCTACAAAGCGATCCCGCAGCTGTTCGGCGACGGCTGGGTGGTGGTGGGCGACGCCGCCCAGCTCAACAACGCCATCCATCGCGAGGGCTCCAACCTCGCCATGACCTCCGGGCGCATCGCGGCGGAGGCCATCTTCCAGGTCAAGTCCCGCAAGGACCCCATGACGTCGGCGAACCTTGCGCTGTACAAGAAGATGCTTGAGGATACGTTCGTCATCAAGGACCTCAAGAAGTATAAGGACATGCCGCAGCTGCTGCACGTCCAGTCGCAGAACTTCTTCCTCACCTATCCGCAGCTCGTCAACAAGGCGATGGCGAACTTCGTGCGCGTCGATGGCACGCCGAAGAAGGAGAAGCAGAAGCTCACCATGAAGTCGTTCACCTCGGCGCGGTCGTGGGCGGGCCTGTTCGGCGACGCCTTCAAGCTCGCCCGGGCGTGGCGTTGAATCTGGGCTGATCGGTACACCCGTCCGCGTCGGGAGGAGAGAACCGGCGCGGACAACCAAGGGAGATGGACATGGCAAGCACGGAATCCGCGGTCCGCGTCGAGGACAAACTGTTCCAGAACCGTTACCTGGTGGACGCCGGCCGCGCCCACATCAAGGTGCGCGCCCATAGCGAGCCGACACCGGCCCTGAAGGCGCTTTTGACCGCCTGCCCGGCCCGCTGCTACGAGCTCAACGACAAGGGCCAGGTGGAAATCACCGCCGACGGCTGCGTCGAGTGCGGCACCTGCCGCATCATCGGCGAACCCTCCGGCGACATCGAGTGGAACTATCCGCGCGGCGGCTACGGCGTCCTGTTCAAGTTCGGCTGAGCGCCCCGCCGGGCCCCGGAGGTCGAACACAGATCACGTGAAGGCCAAGGAAGGCCGGACGAGAATTTCCCGATCCGCCAATCGAGGTGAGACGCCGGATTTCAGTCTTAAGCCGAGGACGGATCGTCTGAATTGCCGAAACGACGTTGTTGACCTGTCTCAGCCGCACGGCGCCATGTGCCGTGCGGCTGATTTTCCTGGCGGCGCCTGGCGCCCAACCTGTCTCCGCCCCTGGGCTGCTGGCCCCCGCTACTGCAGGCCGGCAATCGGGGAGGAGGCTCCATGCAACCCGGCCACGCGGCGCCGGTCGTCACCTTGCCGATGCCGCGCCTGGAAGCATGACGCGCATCGGAGCCGGCTTGGCCCCGCCCTTCCCCCGTGCGGTCTGGCGGCGGGCCGCAACCGGGGCTAACCCGGGCCGCCGGAATGACCCCCGGGCCGAGGCGCCGCCCGCGGCGCGTCCGTGACATCCCTGCGCCGAGGGAACCGCGGGGCCATTCGCCAGATGTGACGCGGCGTCTCTCAGCGGATGGCTGAAGATGCTCCGCACGCCCGGCACCGCCGCGCCCGGACGCAATGGCGCGCCTTCCCGCATTCTCCCGCCGCGAAGCTTCAGGCAGACAAGATGCCAAAGCTCCTTGAGTTTGACTCATGGGCCTTTTGGGCCTTTGGTCAAGCCCGCGCAGCGCTTGACCGGACCCACTTGGCACCGGTCGAAGGCCGGGGCCGATGGGATGAGGCCCGAATGCAAAAGGGGATGCGACGGGCCATCGGCCATCACATCCCCATCGCCTTGAAACCGCCGGCCGCCGCCCCGGGGCGGCGCCTTCATTCGATGCCTTCGGACCGCGCGCGCCACATCATGGCGATGCGGAAACGCTCGTTGATCGCCGCCGGACTGGCCAGGATCTCGGCTTCCGCGCCCTTGAAGGCTTCGGTCACCCGGTCCGCTTCCTCCTGGGTCAGCGTCACCCGGCCGGCCATATGCGTGGCCTCCGGCGACACCTCCCAGATCTTGCGGCGATTGGGGTGAAGCTTCACCTCCATGAGGTCGAACGCCTCCAGCTTTCCGTCCAGCATGATGGCGAGACCCACCACCTCCAGCTTACGTCCATCCGCCGTGGTCTTGATCAAAGTCGTCGTCATGGTGATCACCCGTCTTGAATGGCCAGCCAGCTATAGCCCCCCTGGTCCCAAAGCTGCGCCAGCAGCTGGTCACAGGTCCACTCTGGATATTGCGCCTTCACGGCATCGAAATCCGACCGAAAGCGTTCCGCGTCGTCGCCTTCCAGATGGGCCGTCATCTGCTCGGCCTTGAAGCGAAGCACGTAGGATGCCCCGCCCGCGCCGGACTGAAGGGCATAGTCGTCGCCGTCGCAGACCGACATCAGGGCTGCATCCTGGTCACCGCTCATGTGGCGCTCCTGGCTTGCTCGTGCTGGCTCTTGGATCGCTTATGCGCACCGATGGCCTCAGGCGGCCGCCGGCGTATCCTCGGCGAGGCCCCATTCGGCCCAAGACCCGTCGTAGACCGCCGCCGTCCGATGGCCGATCTGGAAGAGCGCCAGCGCCAGCACGCACGACACCGTGCCCGAGGCGCAGGTGAGCACCACCGGCTTGCCAAGATCGATCCCCGCCGCCGCGAACCGCGCCGCGAGGGCCTCCGGCGGCACCATGGCCCCGCTCTCCGGCACGATGAGATCGCCCCAGGGCAGGTTCACCGCGTTCGGAATATGACCGCGCTTCTTGACCGGGAACACGTCGTCCTGGCTGCCGTCGAACTTGGCGGGGCCGCGCGCGTCCACCACCTGCTCGGCGTTCGTCGCCAGGTTGGCGCGCATCTGCGCCAGGCCGCGCACCAGCTCGGGAACCAGGGTCGCGGTGAAGGTCCGCGCCTCCGGGCGCACCGGCGACATCTCGGTCGCGCGCTTCTCCGCCGTCCACTTGCCATAGCCGCCGTCGAGCACGGCCACCTTCTCGTAGCCGAAGGCGCGGAACATCCACCACACCCGCGCGGCGGCGGAACCGCCGCAATTGCGGTCGTAGACCACCACCGTATCGCCGTCGCCGATGCCGAGCAGCCCCACTTTCTTGGCGAAATCCGCCGCCGAGGGCAGCATATGGGGCAGGCCTGACGATTTGTCGGCGACATGGTCGATGTCGAAATGGACCGAGCCCGGCAGGTGGCGCCCGCGATACTGGGTGCGCCCATCGAGATTGGTGCTCTCGTGGTGCCAGGTGCAGTCGAGAATCTTGAGGTCCGGGTCCGAAAGATGCTCGGTCAGCCATTCGCTGCTGACCAGGGCCCCGGGAAGTGTGGCGGTCATGAGATCACGAGCTCCTTCTCGGCGGACCGACGTCGCGTCACGCGAACGCCGGATGTCACGACTGCGGTTGCGCGCGCCGCCCCCATGGGGAGCGGCGCGGCCTTGCGCTCAGCGCACCTTCGGCAGCTCGTAGCCGGGACGCGGGTGGCTGTCGTAATAGTCGATGCGCTCCGGCCAGCCGCCCTCGGCGATGAACGTGAAGGTCACCACCTTCACCGGCGCGTTGGCGGTGATCGCAACCTCGGCGAACTTGATCTCGCGGGCGCCGGGGCCGGCGGAAAAGTCGGCCACCACCGTGCCGTCGGCCTTGGTGGCGCGGGCGAAACCCGGGATGCCGCCGTCATGGCCCGGCACCGGATTGGCGACGAAGTTCGGAACCTCGGCGCCGTCCTCGGAGGGCGTATTGAAGGCGGGGGTGGCGAAGGTGAAGGTGGCGAGCTTACCGCTGCGGTCCACCTTCTGGTCCGCGGACGCCGGGCGCGCCACCGAGTAAACGGTGAGGGTGGCCCCCGCCAGCTGCTCCTTGATCTCGTCCAGGGACAGCTGGGCGAATTCAGACGCGACGTACATCTTGCTCTCCAAAGCCAAACGGTTCGTGTCACCCTCATCAAAATTCGTGCCAACGGGACCAGACCGGATGACGCGGAGCGATGGAGGCTTGCGGTGGCACGACTTGCGGCGTCTCGCGCGGGGTCTTCTGATAGACGCGGACGATCAAGCGCCCGGGCGGCCATGTCGGGAAGCCGCCGCACTCCGTAAGAATACGACGTTGACCGTGTCCGCTTGTCTCCCTCCCCACCGGCGCGCCATCCCCGGGCGCCCCGCTCCGGCGCCCGGGGATCGTGTCAGGGCAAGGCTTTGCAGGCGCCACCCCCGGCCCCGCGCGCGGGCGCCGCCACGGATGAGCGCGAATCTTGCAAGGGTTCCAGACACGCACGTCATGCGAAGGACAGTCCATGCTCGACACAGCGATCATCGGCGGCGGACTTTGCGGCCTTGCCCTGGCCCGGCACCTCAATCGGCAAGACCGTGACTTTGCCCTCTACGAGGCGCGCCCCCGCCTTGGCGGGCGCATCCTCACCGCCGTGTCGGCCACCACCGGCGAAGCCCTGGATCTCGGCCCCACCTGGTTCTGGCCCGACACCCAGCCCCTCGTCACCGCCTTCCTCTCGGAGCTCGGGCTGGCCAGCTTTCCGCAGCATGACGACGGCGTGGTGCTGCACCTGAACGAGGCCGACAAGGCGGCCAAGCCGGTCGCCACGCCCGGCGTCCACGGCGGCGCCCGGCGGGTGTCGGGCGGCCTCACCCGGCTGGTCACCACCCTCGCCCACGGCCTGCCGGAGGAGGCCATCCACCTTGGCCACACCCTGCTCGCCGTCACCGACGCCGGCGACCACGTCACCCTCACCCTGCGTGCCGGCGACACACTGGTGGAGGTCGCGGCCCGGCATGTGGTGATCGCCCTGCCGCCGCGGCTGGTGGCGGAAACCGTGCGCTTCACCCCCGCGCTCGACGCCGCCACCCGCGACGCCATGGGCGCGGCGCCCACCTGGATGGCGGCCCAGGCCAAGGCCATGATCGCCTACAGCCGGCCGCACTGGCGCGAGGCCGGCCAGTCCGGCAACGCCTTCGCCACCCATGAACAGGCCGTGCTCGGAGAGATCTTCGACGCCTGCGACGCCACCGGCGGCAAGGCCGCCCTCGGCGGCTTCCTGGCGTTCCCGCCGGACCTGCGGCAGACCTTCGCCGTCGGCCTGCCCATGCTGCTGAAGAGCCAGATGGTGCAGATCTTCGGCTCGGCGCTCGATGGCGACGGCGAACTGCACCTGCAGGACTGGGCGGCCGAGCCCTTCACCTGCAGCGCCCGCGACAAGGCCGAGCCCGCCGGCGAGCATGTGGCCTTCTCCAACCCACTGCTGCGGCGCGGCCTGTGGGACGGCCGGCTGCACCTCGGCGGGTCGGAGACCGCCACCCAGGGCGCCGGCTATCTGGAAGGCGCCCTGGAGGCCGCCCGGCGCATCGACCGCGCCCTGGCCCGCCTGCGCGCCGCCGAGGCGGACGATCATGGCCTGCCCACGGTCGGCGCCTCCGTCAACGCCGTCAGCCTGGCCCGCTTTTCCGCCTGGGTCGCCGGCCAGGGCGACGCCGCCTTCGATGCCTATCGCCGCCGCCTCAACCGGGCGCTGGCCAGCCAGGAGCGCGACCAGCTGGCGCAGCGCGCCATCCTCGGCGCCGCCGAGGACATCTACGACCGCGCCCTCGACATGCTGGACACCCTGCCCTTCGACATGCGCGACGTGCCGGTGGAAAAAGGCCGCTCGGCGCTGATGCCGGAGGTGCAGCAGCCGTTCCGGGACTTCATCCAGACCCTTCTCGACGACGTGGTGGCCTTCAACCGCACCTCCTGCGCCCTGTCCAACTTCCCGGACGAACACCACTTGTCGAAGGACTACGTGCAGACGATCTTGAGGGATATCGCAGCCGCCTGGCGTGATTTCTCCCTCGCCGCCAACCGCCGCCTGCTGGCCAGGGCGGAACAGGCGGCGCGACCGGAAATGGCGACCTGAGCCACCCGCCGCGCCGCAGGACCAGACTGGAGCCGTGAACGAGGACGCAATGGAAACCGAAGTCGCACAGGAAGAAGCCACCGGCGAAGCCCCCGTCGCCTACGCCATCTGCAGCATGAGCGACATCCCGAGCCAGCGCGCGCGCGGGTTCCAGCTGGTGCGGGTGGACGAGAACGGACAGGAGCAGCCGTTCAACATCGTCGTCGTCCGCTGGGGCAAGCAGGTGTTCGGCTATGAGAACCTCTGCCCCCATGACAAGGTCAATCTGGACTGGGAGCGCCACCAGTTCATGGACCCCAACGGCATCCGGCTGATGTGCGGCAAGCACGGCGCCATCTTCGAGATCGGCACCGGCGCCTGCCTGGACGGCCCCTGCAAGGGCGAGGGCCTCACCCCGGTGCCGCTGGTGGTTCTCGACAACGACATCTGCGTGGTCGGAATTCCGCTGGCCGAGGATGTGGACGACGACGAGGAGGAGATCACCTCCTGCTCGGACGAAGGCGGCGGCGTTTGACCGACGCTTGAAAAACCCTCGATCCGGAGGGGCCACGCCCATCCGGATCGAGGTTTGCCCGCGCAATGTTCGCGGCAGGGAGCGGGAATGGGCGCATCCCCGCGATCCGCGCCGCAGGCGACGACCCGCCGCCTCAGACCGGCCGGTTCGCGTTCCGGTTCTTCACCGGCTCCATCACCGCCAGGCCCTGCTCATAGGTGATCGGCTCGAAATCCTCGTGCCAGGCCGCGGCGGCATCGAGCACCACGTCGGTCTTTCCGGCGGTGTCGAGCTTCTTGATGTCGTTCTTGTCGATGCTGAGGAGATCGGTCATCTCCTTCCACACCGTGGATTCGTCGCACGGCAGGACATAGAACAGCTTGTCACCGTAGCTGACACGATACTTCTTCAGGAGATCGATGTTGTTGGCGAACAGGATGTACTTGCCGTCGGGGCTCAGCGCGTCGCCCAGGACATCGGCCACATCCTTCAGGAAGGCGAAGTTCTGCAGATAGCCGGCGAGCACGGGAATGGTCGGCTTGCCCTCCTCGGCGAAGGTCAGCACCTGCTCCATGGTGTATTCCGGCGGCCGCTTCTCGTCCGCGTACTGAACCTGGAACTTCAAGGCGATGTCCCCACGGAAGCCGAACCGGCCCGGCTTCGTCTGCTGCTTCAGCACGGCGTTCAGCAGCCGGCCTTCCTTGTCCAGCCGGCCCAGAGGGGTATCGTCGATCGCGGTCATGTCAGGTCTCCGAGTGGTCACGCACGACGCTTCTTGGCACATGGCGGCGGCGCACGGCCTGCGCGGGCGCAAGCGCGGTCGTCATGCAAGGGCTTTGCCGAAGCCGAATGTCGCAAAGGAGAAAGCCCGCGAATACCGCCGCCGCCGCCGCCCACGGCTCCGGCCCGCGCCCGGCGGCCTTCGCCAACCTGCTGGCGAAGAAGGTTTTTCCCGACCCCCACACCGCCGCTGGCGGATGCGACAACGCGCCCACCGCCGCACCCGGCCGCCAGCGGCGCAAGCTGTCCGAAACCGGACAAGCGTCGGAAAGACAACAGCTGATCCCGAAAAAATTGATATAAATCAGTTCTTTGACGAGTGGCACATCGCTTGCTTGGTCGTTACGCAACGCATACCTAGCACCGAAGGTCGAGCGATGATCAATTTGACCGACAGCGCCTTGAATGCCGTCCGCGAGGCCATCGGCAGCGCGCCGGAGCCCATGGGTGGCCTGCGCATCATGGTCGAGGCCGGTGGTTGCGCCGGATACAAGTACATGATGGGCCTCGTCAATGACGGCGAGCCCGACGACACGGTGATCGAGCGCGAGGGCGTGAAGGTGTTCGTGGACATGAACAGCCACGACCTGCTGTCCGGCACCACCATCGACTTCGTGGTCGCCATCGAAGGCTCCGGCTTCACCTTCGAGAACCCCAACGCGACCTCCAGCTGCTCCTGCGGCAAGTCCTTCGGCTGAGCCCGAAGCATCCGGCCCGGCGCCCGCCGGGTTCGCCATCCGGGCGTTCCGGATGGTCCACCAGAGCCTGAACGACCCGAACCCCTCAGCGAAAGGACAGTGCGATGTTGGCGGAGACCGAGGAGCTCAAGAGCGAGGAGCGCAAGCCCGCATCCGGCCGGCAGGCGGAACGCGAGGCCATCATTCGCGCGGTGATCGAGGAAGTGCGCCCGAACCTGAAGCGTGACGGCGGCGACTGCGAGCTGGTCGAGATCGACGGCAACAAGATCATGGTGAAGATGACCGGCGCCTGCGTGTTCTGCAAGCTGGCGAGCGAGACCATCGAGGGCATCCAGACCAAGATCGTCGAGCGCCTGGGCGAGCTGGTGCGCCTCATCCCGGTGGCCGGCAGCCTCAACAAGCCGCTCATCAGCCTGAAGGCCAAATCCGTCTGAGGGCCGGCCCCTCCGGGGCCTCGGTCTGCGGGCAGGAGACGGGGGTCGAAGGCGCCGGCGCTGAACGCGCCGCGCCGCCCGCTGCCACACCACCAACCGGAACACAGGGGGATTTGCCGTGTCGCCCGTCTATCTCGACAACAATGCGACGACCCGGACCGACCCGGCGGTGGTGAGCGCCATGCTTCCCTTCTTCTCGGAGCATTTCGGCAACGCCTCCTCCACCCATGCGTTCGGCGAAAAGGTGGGCGAGGCGCTGAAGGGCGCGCGTAAACAGCTCCAGGCGCTGCTGGGCACCGCCCACGACCACGAGATCATCTTCACCTCCGGCGGCACGGAATCCGACAATGCCGCCATCCTGTCGGCCCTGGAAAGCCAGGAGGGGCGTGACGAGATCGTCACCACCAAGGTGGAGCACCCGGCCATTCTGGCGCTGGTCGCGCACCTGGAAAAAACCCGTGGCATCAAGGTCCACCTGATCGGCGTGGACCGCCAGGGGCGGCTCGACCTCGACGCCTATGCCGCCGCCCTCGGTCCGCGCACCGCCCTCGCCTCGGTGATGTGGGCCAACAACGAAACCGGAACCCTGTTTCCGGTGAACGATCTGGCCAAGCTCGCCCACGCCGCCGGGGCGCTGTTCCACACCGACGCGGTGCAGGCGGTGGGCAAGGTGCCCATGGACATCAAGGCCACCGAGATCGACATGCTGTCGCTCTCCGGCCACAAGCTGCACGGGCCCAAGGGCATCGGCGCGCTCTATGTGCGCAAGGGTGTGAAGTTCAAGCCGCTGATCCGCGGCGGCCACCAGGAGCGGGGACGGCGCGGCGGCACCGAGAACGTGCCGGGCATCATCGGCCTCGGCGCCGCCGCCAGCCTGGCGCTGCAGCACCTGGAGGACGAGGGCACCCGGGTGAAGTCGCTGCGCGACCGCCTGGAGCAAGGCGTGCTGCAGCAGGTCCCCCATACCCTGCGCAATGGCGACGGCGACAATCGTCTGCCCAACACCGCCAACATCGCGTTTGAATATCTCGACGGCGAAGCCGTGCTGCTGCACCTGAACCGCGCCGGGGTCGCCACCTCCACCGGCTCGGCCTGCACCTCCGGCTCCACCGAGCCGTCGCACGTGCTGCGGGCCATGGACCTGCCGCCCACCGCGCTCCACGGCGCCATCCGATTCTCGCTCTCGCGCGAAAACAGCGCGGCCGACGTCGATCGCGTGCTGGAGGTGCTGCCCGACATCGTCACCCGGCTCAGGGACATGTCGCCGGCCTGGAAGAACCGGCCGGACGCGTCCGCCGCGTCCCACCCTTGAGCCGCCCCCTTCGCCGCGCCGCCCGCGAGGCGACGCGCGCGTTCCGAATGACCGGCGGGCCGACCTTCGTCCCCGCCCATGGTCGCAGCGGCGAGTTGAACTCGATCCAGGAGCCCACCGTATGAAAATTATGCTTCGCCGTTCCCCGGAAATGGGTCTGTCGATCTATGTCCCGAAGAAGGACCTCGAGGAGCCGATCGTGGAGAGCGAGCACGAAACCCTGTGGGGTGGCTGGATCAAGGTCGCCAACGGCTGGGTCCTGGACCTGCCGGAAATGCCCCCCGAAACCAAGCTGCCCATCACCGTGAACGCGCGCAAACGCGGCGAAGACGAGTAAAAGCCATGAACCTGCCGCTCCCCCTCGGGGATGTCCTCAAGCTCGCCGACGCGGAAGCGGTCCTCGCGGACGTGGCGCGCGAGCTGCCTTCGGGCAACATCATCCCGTTCCTCGGCCCCGCCGTCAGCGAGGGCGTGAACCCCGACGTTCCCATGACCCCGGAGGCGCTCGCCGCCTACTTCGCCACCAAGGTGGCGCTGCCCAAGCGGGCCAAGGGCAATCCCTGGTCCGCCGCGCAGCACGTGGAGGGCACGAAGCTGCGGGGCGCCGTGGTCGCCCTGATGACGCAGGCGTTCACGCCGAAGATTGAGCCCACCGCCCTGCATCGCCTGCTGGCGTCGCTGCCGGTGCCGGTCATCGTCGATACCTGGTACGACGGGACCATGCGCAGCGCCCTCGCCGGGCGCTCCGACTGGGGCGAGGTGCAGGGCATCAGCCGCGCCGGCATTGGCGAGGACCGCTGGTACCGCTTCTATGACGCCGCCGGTGCGGAAGCCCGCCGCGACGTTGCGGAAACCTGGACCACCATCCTCTACACACCCCACGGCTGCGTGGCGCCGGCCAAGAACTACCTCATCTCCGACGCGGATTATGTGGAGGTTCTGACCGAGATCGACATCCAGACGCCGATCCCGGACATCATCAAGCACCGCCGCACCGAACGGGCGTTCCTGTTCCTGGGCTGTCGCTTCCACGACCAGATGCTGCGCAACTACGCGCGGCAGATCACCAAACGCTCGCGGACACCGCACCTCGCGCTGGTCAATCCCGAGCAGCTGACGAAGAACGAGCTCAAGTTCCTGCTCGATCACGCCATTACCCCCATCGCCATTCCCCTGCCGCGCGCGATCGAAATCATCACCGCGCACGCCAAGGCCTGAGCGATCCACCCTCGAAAACCGGGGCCCGTCCACGCGGCGGGCCCCGGTTTTTTGATTCCGCCCGGCGCGGCAGCGCGGCCTCCGTATTCTTCCGCAATAGCCACAGGCCTCGACAGACGCTAGATGGCGTGGTGGCATGGCCGCGGCTTGTAGCCGACACCCATGTAACTTTTCCAACATGACACGCGCATCGCCTCCACATGTTTGGAACGCGACAGCGACACAGTCCGATAAGCTTCGGATATTTCTAATAAAATCGTCACTGCTCAAGCTGGCACGCCAGTTGCTCCAGAAGGCCCAGGATTAGTTTTTGGGATCCTGCTGAGAGCAAGGAGCAGAACCATGGACGCGACGACACAGCACGGGGACGCCGTCGGCATTTCCGACAAGCTCGCGGAAGTCATGCAGGCGAAAGCCGAGCACCAGGGTTGCGGCACTTCCGGGGGCTCCGGAAAGGCGAGCTGCGGCTCGTCCGCCGGCCAGGGCGACCTGCCCACGGAAATCTGGGAGAAGGTGAAGAACCACCCCTGCTATTCCGAAGAGGCCCACCACCACTACGCCCGCATGCATGTCGCCGTCGCCCCGGCGTGCAATATCCAGTGCAACTACTGCAATCGCAAGTATGACTGCGCCAACGAGAGCCGTCCCGGCGTGGTGTCCGAGAAGCTGACGCCCGAGCAGGCCGCCAAGAAGGTGCTGGCGGTGGCCTCCACCATTCCGCAGATGACCGTGCTCGGCATCGCCGGCCCCGGCGACCCGCTCGCCAACCCGGAAAAGACCTTCAAGACCTTCGAGCTGATCTCCAAGACCGCGCCCGACATCAAGCTCTGCCTCTCCACCAACGGCCTGACCCTGCCCGACCACGTGGAGACCATCGCCAACTTCAACGTCGACCACGTGACCATCACCATCAACATGGTGGACCCGGAAGTCGGCGCGAAGATCTATCCGTGGGTGTTCTGGAAGCACAAGCGCTACACCGGCTACGAGGCGGCCAAGATCCTCACCGATCGCCAGCTCCAGGGCCTGGAGATGCTCACCGAGCGCGGCATCCTGTGCAAGATCAACTCAGTGATGATCCCCGGCATCAACGACAACCATCTGGTTGAAGTGAACCGCGCGGTGAAGTCTCGCGGCGCCTTCCTGCACAACATCATGCCGCTCATCTCCTCGCCCGAGCATGGCACCGTGTTCGGCCTCAACGGCCAGCGCGGCCCGACCGCCCAGGAGCTGAAGGCGCTGCAGGACAGCTGCGAAGGCGAGATGAACATGATGCGGCATTGCCGCCAGTGCCGCGCCGACGCCGTGGGCCTGCTGGGCGAGGACCGCTCGGCCGAGTTCACCACCGACAAGATCATGGCCATGGAGGTCAATTACGACCTCGAGAGCCGCCAGGCCTACCAGGCGCTGGTGGAGGAAGAGCGCGTCGCCAAGGTGGCCGCCAAGCAGGAGGAGCTTGCCTCCCTCGCCGGCGAACAGAGCGACATCAAGCTGCTGGTGGCGGTCGCCACCAAGGGCTCGGGTCTCGTCAACGAGCACTTCGGCCACGCCAAGGAATTCCAGGTGTGGGAGCTCTCCACCGCCGGGGCCAAGTTCGTCGGCCATCGCCGCGTGGACCTCTACTGCCAGGGCGGCTACGGCGAAGAGGACAGCCTGGAAACCATCATCCGCGCCATCAACGACTGCCATGCGGTGTTCGTGGCTAAGATCGGCGGCTGCCCGAAGGCCGACCTCATCAAGGCGGGCATCGAGCCGGTGGACCAGTTTGCCCATGAGTTCATCGAGAAGTCGGCCATCACCTGGTTCAAGGACTACCTGGCCAAGGTGAAGAGCGGCGAGATCGAGCACGTGCGCCGCGGCGACGCCGAGATCCGCCAGGGCGCCCTCATCAGCGCGGCGTGAGGCGGGCGCGCGGGGGCTTCGGCACCCGCGCGATCGGCGCACACCCCCGGCCGGGGCGAAACGCCCCGGCCTCGCACACAGCGCAAAGCCAGGAAGGACACAGCCATGGCGCTGAAGATCGTCGCCTCCCAATGCACCAGTTGTTCGGCCTGCGAGCCGGAATGCCCCAACGTCGCCATTTATGAAAAGAACGGCACGTTCGTGATCGACCCCAAGAAGTGCACCGAATGCCTCGGCCACTTCGACGCCCCGCAGTGCGCGGCGGTGTGCCCGGTGGACGACACCTGCATCATCGACACCTCCTATCCCCGCTACCAGCCGCCCGCCTAGGATCGCACCGATGAATTTCTCCCTGACTCCGGCCGCCAAGAAGTTCATTCGCCTGATGCTGCTCTCCGATGGCGGGCCGGGCGCCGGCTTTCGCCTGGCGGTCTCGCCCGGCGGCTGCTCGGGCCTCAATGCCGACATCTCGGTGCTGGCCGAGCCCACCCCCGGCGACGCCGTGGTGGAGCGCGAGGGTCTCAAGTTCTTCCTGCCGGCGGAAAGCCGCCTGCTGCTGGACGGCGTGACGGTGGACTTCACCGACACTGCCGCCAAGACCGGCCTGGTGTTCCACGACCCCAAGGCCACCGGCACCTGTTCGTCACACGCGCATTGAGCGCGCGGGCGAACGGACGGGAACGCGGGGAACGGGCATGAAGGCGGCCGCATTGGACGACGATCCGGACGCCCTCACCCCCGAGGCCCTGCTGGCCAGCGCGGTCATGGGCGGCGGCCTGCCGCCCGAGGCCGAGCGCCTGCTGTGGGAAGCGGGCCTGTCCTATCAGCAGTCGGACGTTGCCGAACGCCATCTGCGTGCCGCCCAGGCTCTGGCGCCCGGCCATGCGGCGGTGCTGATCGGGCTTTATCGCTTCTATTTCTACAAGGGCCGGCTCAGGGAGTGCCTCGACATCGCCCGCCAATGCCTGGCGAAGGCGCAGCGCGAGACCAACCTGCCGGCCGATTGGCGCGACGTGCAGCCCGGCGACGCGGAATTCTCCCGCTACGACCGGCTGATGCCCCGCTTCTTCATGTTCACGCTGAAGGGCTACGCCTACCTCAACATGCGCCTGGGCGAGCTTGAGGAAGGCCGCGCCGCGGCGCTCAAGCTCCTGGAGCTCGACCCCAGCGACAAGGTCGGGGCGCGGCTGTTGATCGACGTGTTGGAACGGGCGGAAGCCGCCCGAGCGGAGCAGGACGATGACTGACGACATCGACGAGGCCAAGGACTGGCGCGGTGACGACATCGACTGCGCGAGCTGCGCCCACGAGGCCATGCTGGCGAGCGGCAAGTGCCGCCTGAAGCATGCCTGCGTCAACGACCGCTATGCGCGGCGCATCGACCGCTTCTTCAACTGGAATCCCGATCTCGCCAACGGCTATGTCCGCCACGCCCATTTCGAGGTTCGCGCCATCGCCGCCAAGCATGCCGACGTGTTCGTGCTGCCGCCGCTGCTGGACGATCCGGAAGAGACCGTGCGCTGGAATGCCGCCCGCCGGCTGCCCAAGCGCCACATCCTGCGCCTGCGCACCGATCCCCATCGCGAGGTGCGCATTCGCATGGTGTCGCTGCTCGACGATGCCGAGCTGATCCCCATGCTGGGCGATCCCGACTACTATGTCCGCCTGGTGGTGGCGCGGCGGGTGGCGCCGCCGCTGCTGTCGCGCCTCATCACCGACGGCGAGGAGCAGGTGCGCAAGGTGGTGGCCCAGCGCCTGCCGCCGGAATGGCTGCCCGCCATGATGAACGATCCGGTGGCCACCGTGCGGCTGGAGGTGGCGCAGCGCCTGCCGCCAGACCTGCTGGCCGGCCTCATCGGCGATTCCGACTGGCGTGTGCGCCACGAGGTGGCCAACCGCATCGGCGTGGAGCAACTCGGCCCGCTGATGGATGACGCCGATGATTTCGTTCGAGAGGTCGCCCGCGGCCGTGCCGGCGGAGGGAAGCAGCTTTTGAAGGAGATGCCGCGATGAGCAATATTGTTCGCGACAGCGACGTTGTGGAGATTTCCGAGCCTCCCTACTTCTCCTTCGGAGAGAAGGTGAAGGCGAAGCGTGTCATCCGCAACGATGGCACCTATGCCGGCAAGGAAATCGGCGAAATCCTCGCCAAGAAGGGCGAGATCGGCTACGTCGTCTCCATTGGCACGTTTCTCCAGCAATTCTACATATACGGCGTTGAATTCACCGAAAGCGGCAACCGCGTCGGCATGAAGCGCAAGGAACTCGAGCCCGCCAAGCCGCGGGACGAAGATGACATTCCCCTGCCTGGAGTACCCAGCGTATGATGTTCGATCCGCGCCTCCCCAAGTATGAGTGGGGCATGAAGGTGAAGACCCTCACCGAGCTGCACAACGACGGCTCCTACCCGGATGCGCCGGAAGAAGCCCTGCTGGTGGGCCTCGGCACCGTGGGCGAGATCGTCCAGGTCGGCACCCACACCGAGTCGAACACGCCCATCTATCTGGTGGAGTTCAACGAGCGGCTGGTGATCGGCTGCCTGGAGGAAGAGATCGAGCCGGTCTGAGCCTCCGGCGCCGGGCGAAGGGAGGCATCCCATGGGGCAGGCCGCTCATCCCAACGATTTCGATCGCAGGCGGATCGAGCGGTCGCTCAAGAACCGCAAGCGCTATCGCTATGTGGAACCCCGGGTGCTGAGCGCCCCCGACGGCTATCGCATCGAAAGCGCCTGCTGTTCGCGCAACGTCGATCCCGAAGGCGGCGTGGTCGACATCGCCCTGTTGCGACACGACGCCGACGCCGGCACTTGGCATCTTTTTCGCAAGAACCACAAGACGAAGGACTGGGAGTTCGACAGCACGCATCCGCGGCTGGTGGAGCTTCTGGACTGTCTGAACACCGACAGTGAGCGCAAGTTCTGGCAGTGAGGCTCGCGCCCCTGCCACCCGGCGGCCCGGCGCCGCCAAAGCGGAGTAAAGCGGACATGGCAGTGAGCGACACCGACTTGTCGGAAATCGAAAAGGTGCTGGCGACCGAAGACCTCGCCACGCCTGCCTTCGCGGTGCTGCGTCAGCGCTTCCCGCAGCTGTCCTGGACCAAATGCGACGCATCCGACGTCACGGAGCCGCCGTTCCGCACCGTCGCGGCCTATGACATCCACCTGCTGGATACCGCCGATCACTGCGTGCAGCTCACCACCGATCTGGCCCGCGCCACCGGTATCGTCCTCGCCAAGCGGAGCGATGTGTGATGATCGACGACGATCTTGTCGCAGACCTGACGGACGACACCGACGGCGACGCCGCCGAGGCCACCTTCATCCCCCTCTCGGACCCGGACATCACCGTGGCCGAGCTGGAGGCGGTTGGCGCCGCCCTGCAGGCGCCCCGCCTGTCCGCCGGCCCCACGGTGGAAGCCTTCGAGACCGCCTTCGCCGCCTATGTCGGGCGCAAATATGCGGTGGCGATGCCGAGCGGCACCATGGGCCTGCTGCTCACCCTGCACGCCTACGGCATCGGGCCGGGAGACGAGGTCATCACCTCCCCCTATTCGTTCCGCGAGACCGCCCACGCCATCAGCCTCGCCGGGGCGCGGCCGGTGTTTGCGGACATCGACTATTGGGCCGGCACCATCCTGCCAGACAAGGTCGCGCCGCGCATCACCGACAAGACCAAGGCGATCGTCGCCGCCAACACCAATGGCCATCCCGCCGCCTGGGATGCCCTGCGGGCCCTGGCGAAGGCGCATCATCTCATTCTCATTGAGGATTCCACCGAGGCCATCGGCTCGCGCTACAAGGAGGCCCTGGTGGGCACCTTCGGCGACACCGCGGTGTTCGATTTCTCCCAGCCCGCGCCCCTCACCTGCGGCGAAGGCGGCATGGTGGTGACCGACGACGTGGATGTCGTCGTGGCGCTGCGCCGCTATCGCTCACACCGGCTCGACGAGCGCTCGTCGGTGGTGGTGAGCATGACCGCGCCCTACCAGGCGCCCATGAGCGAGCTGACCGCCGCCCTCGGCCTCGCCCAGCTCAACCGGCTGGAGGAGATCCTGGAGCGCCGCCGCTACGTGCAGCACCTCTATTACAAGTACGTGCAGTCGTTCGAGGGCATCAAGGACCCGTTCATCGGTCCCGATGTCACCGAGGTGCATTGGTTCCTCTACGTGGTGCATCTCGGCACCCGCTTCTCCAAGTCGAGCCGCGACGCCATCGTCGACGACCTGAAGGTGGAGAAGGTGGAGTCGGCGGCTTATGCCAATCCCCTGCACCTGCAGCGCCATTATTTCGACCTCGGCTATCGCCGCGGCGACTATCTCGTGACGGAAAAAGTGGCCGACCGCGCCATCGCGCTGCCGTTCCACACCCATCTGAGCGAGGAAGAAATCGAGTTCATCGTTGCAACGATGAAGGATGCCTCGATCAACGTAGGGGCGGGCTCCGCCATCTACTAGGCACCAACAACACGCAGCCCAACAAAATCCGGAAATGACAGGAGCTTTTGATGTCCAGCGTAGCCATTAAGGTTCTGCCGATCGACAAGACGGTTGAAGCCGCCGAAGGCGCGAACCTGTTCGAGGTGCTCACCGCCGTCGAGCCCCGCCTGCTCGACCGGCAGAAGGAGGACAAGGACGGCAGCTATTCCCACGTGTTCGTTCTGGAAGGCCGCAAGGGCCTGTCCAAGACCTCGCGCGAGGAAAACGAGAAGCTGGACGCCATCGTCGGCGTCGGCTCCAAGTCGCGCCTCGCCGCCCTGATCACCGTGCTCGGCACCGAGAACGTCACCGTGGAGCTGCTGGGCTTCGATTACGCCGGCCTCTGACGGCACGGCCTCCCGCCGGCTGGCGGCGCCCCGCGGGGCAACGTCAGCCGGCCAGCGGCAACCCATTGCCACCACGATGCGGCCCTTTTTCCCCGCGTCGGTTATTTGAAAGCGCGATTGACGGCGCTTCGGACGTGACCTCGCGACCGGAGCGCCCTTCAGCCCCACACGGCGCGAGTGCGTTTTCCGCCCCCGTCATCGTCGGGTGCCAGGCTGGAACCGTCCGGGCAACCGGGCGTCATTGGTCCATGATTTGCTTTGATTAATTGTATGGGAGCTGCCCACTGGCCTCACGCGGGGCTGGTGGGCAGCGCTTCCGACGCCGAGGGCAGAGTTCTTGGGCCCTTTCGGCCCGAGGCACACGGCTCCCGAGTTTGGAAGATTGACGACAGGCGCACCGAGCGCCGGATGCCCGGACGACATTCGGCCTCGCGCGCCTGTGGGATCGTTGCGCACGATCACGCGTTTCACCGCGCCCGCAGCAGAGCCCGGCGAAACATCGGAACCTCGCCGAAAGCCGACATAGCTTCCGCAGACTCCGGACAAAAGCTCCCTCGACGGGAAATCTGCACCAAAGCCTACACTGTCGCAGCACCACGGAGACGACACATGGACGACCAGAAGATCATCATCCACGCTCGCTTTTCTCCCGACGGCACCGTCGTGGAAATCAGCCAGCGCCCGACGGCCCTGACGCCCCAGGCATGGTTCAACCACCTCGCCGACAACGCTGCCAACGTCTACCAAGCCCTCGCGGGCGGCCGTGGCGTGTTCCGCCTCGACGCCACCCAACTCGCGGAATTCAAGGCCCCATTCGACTCGAAGGCCGCGTAATTGCTTCTTTGTTCATAACGGTGCCCCCCCACCGGGGCAATACGGGCAATTACGTAGGCACGGCTGCGCATCGTCCTTCCCGATGCGCAGCCGCAGCCCCCACCCCCGGCCCGCGCGGTCACGCATTCGCGACTGAAGCTGAGCCGGCAACACTGGATTTCACCTCGAACCGCGGTTAGCCTCGAATTCTGGAGGATGATCAGCGCGGGTGAGCGCGCAGGATCGCGGCCCTCCGCGTGGGTGCAGGAGGTTTCCAATGGTCGCCAGCAGCGAACTGCAGCCTGAGGCCCTGGACTGGCAGGGGCGCCCCCTGCGTTGCCAGGACTGCCCGCATGAGGACATTCACGCCGAAGGCCGGTGCGACCTGGGTGCCGTGTGCGTGGCGGACCGCCGCTACAGGCGCATCGACAACTTCTTTCGCCGCAATGCCGAACTGGCGGCGCGCTATCTGAGCCATCCCTATTTCGAAGTGCGCGTGCTGGCCGCCAAGCATGCCAGCGTCTTCGTGCTGCCATCGCTGATGGCCGATCCCGAGCCCGACGTCCGCGCCATGGTGGCCAGCCGGCTGCCGCTCCCCCGCGTCAGCGCCCTGCGCAGCGACCCGGACCCGGGCGTGCGCATCGCGGTGGCCAATCGTCTCGAGGGCAGCGCGCTGGTCACCTTGCTGGCGGACGAGGATTACCGCGTGCGCGTGGTCGCCGCCCGGCGCGCGCCTCCCGATGCCCTGGTCTACAGCATGCGCGACCCCGAAAGCGAGGTGCGGCGCGCGGTGGCCCGGCGCCTCGACCCCGCGGCCTTGGTGCGCATGGCCGGCGACGCCGATCCGCTGGTGCGGGTGATCGTCGCCGAGCGCCTGCCGCTGGCCCGCCTGACCCTGCTGCGCGAGGACCCGGACATGCGCGTGCGCTTCGCCGTTGCGGAACGGGCGGCGGGCTCCGACCTTGAAGTTCTGGCCAACGACCCGGTTCCCGAAATCGCCGAACTGGCCATGAGCCGACTGAAGCGCGCATAGGCCAATTAAAAAGCTGCCTTCGTCCGGTCATATCCAGGAATTCGATGGCGACGAGACTCCAAAGTTAGAGCCTGATCTCAAATTTATCCCTGAGGAGCGCCCACACGGCGCTCCTTTTTCTTTTCTGGCATTCTCTCTGCATCGTCCGAGCCGTAGTGACTGGCAGAACGAGCGGACCTGCCCCCTTCCTAGAAGCCGCTCGAAAGACGAGGATGCCATGATCGAGCTGACGACCGGAGACGCACAGACCTTCTCCGCCTACCGGGCCGACCCCGAGGGCCCGCCCAAAGGCGCGGTGGTCGTGGTTCAGGATGTTTTCGGCGTGGACGACACGGTCCGTGGACTTGCCGACGGCTTCGCGGCGGCGGGATACGTGGCCATCGCCCCGGCCCTGTTCGACAAGGTCAAGGCCAACATCGAGCTGCCGCCGGCGGCGGAGCAGGAGGGCCGCTCGCTGGCCGCGCAGGTGGGCACGCAATGGTCCCTCGCCGCCATCCAGGCCGCCGTGGACGCGGTCAAGGACGTGGGCAAGGTGGCCATCGTCGGCCACTCCTGGGGCGGCTACCTCGCCTACCACAGCGCCAATTACGTGCGCGGGCTGGCCTGCGTCATCGGCTATTGCGTCGATGGCCTGCTCGACGGTGCCCGCGAGAAGCGGCGGGTGCCAACCCTGCTCCACTTCGCGGAGAACGATCCGCAGGTTTCCGCCGAAGAGGTGCTCCAATTCCGAGCCGCGCGCCCGGATGTGTCGGCCTACCTCTATCCCGGCGCGGCCCACGGCTTCTCCCTCGCTGCGGCCGCCGCCTATGACCCCGCCTCGGCCCGGCTGGCCCAGGACCGGACCCTGTTCTGGATCTCCCAGTTCGTGGTTGGCCAGGGCCCGGTGCAGATGAAGAACGCCGGCGCCTACGCCCAGGCCAAGACCGAGCGCAAGGGCAAGAAGAAGGCGGACGACGACCTCGGCCCGCCCGAGGCCTGATCCCCGCGGCCGGCTCCCGGGCCGGCCGCAACCCCACCGGTCCCCTCTCGCCGGCTTGATTTCCCCGCGACCGCTTTTTACCTTGTTGCGAGCGCGACATGAACCTGTCCGGTTTTGCGCCGCATTGTCGCGAACCTGTTCCCGCGCGGCGCCGCGCGCCTTTCCGACGCGCTTCAGCGAGGCCAGACATGAGCGTGATCACGCACGATTTCGGCGCCGACAAGCGTCGCACCACCCGCCGGTTTCGCCAGCTTCTGAGCCTGGATGCGCTGCATGAGGCCAACCTGAAGGCCAACCCCCTGCCCTATCTGGAGCGCGCCAGCGAACGGATCTTCCAACTGGAAAAGGCCCTGTTCGAGGCGGCGCTGGCGAGCCGCCCCACCCCCGGCCAAACCTCCAGCGGCGAGACCGTGACAGTGGACGCAGCAGAATACCAGCGCCTGCGCGAGGCGGTAGCCCTCATCGAGGCCGCGCACCTGAGCTTCTCGGGCGCGGACGAGGACACCCCTTAGGCCAGACCCTCCCGGCTGGTCCGTGCCGGCGCGGGCGGGAAGCCCGCTGGCGAGAAGCGCCCCGGCGCCTACTGCGCCACCGGCGGCGTCCATTGATACAGGGCGCCCCAGCCGCTTTCGGCCCGCGCCTCGCAGATGAAGCCCTGCCGTCCGAGCGCCTCGGCCAAGCCCTGCCGTTCGCCGCTCTTCACGCTGGCCAGCACGCAAACCTTCTGGCCCTGCACCAGGTCCAGCAGGATGCCAAGAAGCCCGCCATCACGATGGCTCCGCGCCACGGCCGCATAGGCCACATGAATCGCCGTCCTGTTGCGCAGGCCCCATTCAAAATCGTCGCGCCGCGCCAGCAGCGCCCCCACGATGCCGCGCTCATTATCGACCAGGATGGGCGACAGACCCGACGTGCAGCAGGCCACGAGCTCCGACAGGACGCTTTCCTGCTCTTCCTCGCTATCCGCCTTGAAGGGCACGTCCGCGGAAACCTGGCGCAACAATCCCCAAATGCCCTGCACATCGGCGAGCGACGCCATCCGCTGAGTCAATTCAGCCATCACGCACTCCAATAGATAGATAATGAATGATGTAAATCTATCTTTCTGAGAAAAAAACTTCAAGTTTCAATTTTGATATGCATCAAAACCAAAGATGAGCCTGAAACTTCAACACCGATTCCGAACACATCTCGCAAGCCCGAGATCGGCCGGAAGTTGGCAAGAACCTTGCTCCCAGCTTCAATGCCTCGCCCGCCCTCGCGGGCGTCTCACTGGAGAAGGTGCATGTCTAACCCCGAGGGCTTCTTTGTGGATTGGGACGGCAATGTGCGCAGCACGCTCGACCCCGGCGGCGGCTATCTGTGCGAAGCCGACACGGTCGCCCGCTATGTGGCCATCAGCACCAAGAGCGGCGCGCTCGTCCACGAAGCCACCTTCTACAGGACCCTTGGCGATGTGGAGAAGGCCGGCATCCGCGCCAGCCTGGTGCCCGGCGCCCACCCCTGGGGCAAGAAGGCCGACGGCTTTTGAGCATCGTCCGCCCCAGCGCCTTCCGGTCCGCGTGACGGCACAGCGCGACCCTATTCCAAAGGCCCGTGAGCTTGGCTCGTGGGCCTTTGGTCCAGCCCGCGCGGCGCTGGGGCGGACCCACTCGGCACCGGTCGAAGACCGGGGCCGATGGTATTAAGGAATGGGAGCAGCCCGCCCGAGTCGCTCCCGCATGAAGGCAAGGCCTGGTGCCAAAGGTATTCCCGGCGATCGGCACGGGCCCCGGCCGGCGCACCCCGCGGCGGGGCCGGGCCACCGCCGCGCCGCCCTCAAGCCGAAAGGTGATCGATGCTGCCGACAACCATTCTCATCGACGAGGCCCCGCGCTGCGTCGTGCGGCCCAACGACCTGAAGGCCCTGAACCGGTTCATCAAGAACGGACGGGCCTACCTGCTGGCGCAGAAGCCGGAAGGCAAGATCACCCATCGCGCCGCATCGGATGCCGAGCTGGAGCAGTGGCAGGAGGCCTTCGCCCTGCACAAGGCCTGGGGTGGCGATGACGAGGATTTCTTCGGCACCCCCCTGTAGGGTTCCGCCTCCGTGGGGCCGACGGCCAGCCGGACGGCCGGCGCAAAAGCCAGGGCCCGGCCCCAGGCACGGAGCCCCGCCCCGTGGGTGCCGCGCCACGCGGATCAGCCAAGCGCCACCTCGCGCGCCACCTCGCGCTCCAGCCCGGCGCTCCAGCGCGTGCCGGCGCCCGCCGGCTGACGGGCGTCCGCCGACGCCGCCCCGCCGGGGCCGCGCCTCTCCCTCACGGCCGGGCGGCGTGCCCCACCGTGTCATGGGGATTGCCGGCGGTGTTGCGCATCCAGTCGGCGAGCTTGGCCATCGCCGCGTAGACTTCATCGCGCGCCACCGCATCCGCCACGGTTTCATCCAGCGCGCCGCGCATGCAGAGCAGCCAGGAATCCCGCTCCGCATTGCCGATGGCGAAGCCCATGTGGCGTTGGCGCAGGCGCGGATGCCCCTTCTCCGGCGAGTAGAGCTTCGGCCCTCCCGTCCATTCGCTGAGATAGCGCTTCAGCACCGCCTTGGTGGCGCCGAGGTCCTCGGCGTGCATCACGCGGATTCCCTGCGCTTCCGGCAGGCGATCCATGCGGGCGTAGAAGGCCTCCACCAGCCGGTCGATGGCGACCGCGCCGCCAAGGCGCTCATACATGGACTTGGTCTCGACGACGTCGGACATGACTTTCCTCGACCTGACCGCCGGGACACCCCTCGGCGCACCTGACGAAAACCACCTGGGCACACGCCACGCAAGAGCGGGATCGCGCCGCCTACTCCTCCATACTCGGCAGCAGGATCACCTCGGCCGGCGCGCCGGGCCCCTGGGCATCCACGAAATCGAGAGCGCTGACCAAAGACAGGCCGCCATCCGCCTCCATGAGCACCACCGCCTCGCCCGGCATGCGGGCCAGGGCCTCCATGAGCTGCGCAACCGTCATGGCCTTCTCCCTGTACGATGCCCGCCCCCGGGCCTGTCCTATCCGCCCGCCAGCGGCGCGCCGGTTTCGTCGAACCCCAGGATCACCGTTTCCTCGTCCATGGTGATCTCGGCCCGGCTCAGGCGGCCATTGTCGTGGTAATCGTAGCGATGCGCGAGTTCCACCTCGCCGTAGACCATCTTGTCGAAGCCCTTCAGCACGCCGGCCGCGTCGAAATAAGCGCGAATAAAAGTATTGCGGTGAGACAGCTGGGCTTCCGGAATGGCTTCAACCAGCTTGAAGGGCACCTTCACGCCGGTATAGGTGGTGAAAAAACGGCAGGTGGGCGCGCCGCCGGCCCCGTCCTCTGGCGCTTGCGGCGCCGTGGCATCCAATGCAGTCATGAAAACCTGCTTCATCAGTTGAAGGCCTGAAACGCGCGCACCCCTCGCGCCGCGCGTCTCTTCAATCCGGCGAGATCATGATTTCCATGGTGTCGTCGAGCTCGTCATAGGGAAAGGGGCGCTCGTCCTCCTCCACCAGGGCAACCCCGCACAGGCAGACGTCGTCGCCCACCACCACCAGGGCGATGGGCTCCAGGCTCTTGTCCTTGCACGGGCCCTCCGTGCAGGCGCCGCTTTCGATGTCGAACAGCGCCCCATGCCGGCCGCAGCGCAGCTGGGTGCCATCCTTGTTGAAGAACTCGCCGCCGCCGATGTTGAGCCAGGTTCCCTGGTGGGGGCAGGCGTTCACATAGCCCACGACCTCGGCGGCACCGGTGCGCACCACCAGGATGCGGAACGGCCGCGCCTCGCCATCGTCGCCGACACGCGACAGGTTGAAGGCCTTCGCCTCGCCCGGATCGATGTCCTCGATCTCGCAGATGGCATAAACCTCGATGTCATCAGCCGACATGGTGCCCGTCCTGCTGTTCTTCTTATCCGAGCGGCAGATGAAGGCCCGCGCCCGCCGCCCGGCGGCTGCGACCAGCTCCTCTGTCGCGAATGGCACAGCCGTGTCGGCTTCTCGTCCCGGCAAGCTGTGGAAACTCCGAATTGACCCGATATTTGCATGAACCGTGCCGCCCCGCCCGGACACCGGCCCCGCCCGCGCGCCGGGGCCCCGCGCGCGCCGCGCCCGACAGAAGGACCAGGCCCCCGCCATGGCGAACATGAAATTCTACATGACCCCCGGATCGTGCTCGACGGCGATCCACATCCTGCTCGAGGAGTTGGAGGAGGTATTCGAGGCCCACGTCCTCAACCTGCCGGCCGGCGACCATTTCAAGCCCGACTATGTGGCGATCAATCCCAAATCCACTATTCCGGCCCTGGTGCGGCGGGACGGCAGCGTGCTCACCGAGATGGTCGCCATCGGCTTCTGGCTGGGCAAGAGCCACCCGCGCGCCGGCCTCTGGCCCACCGAGCTGGAAGCCGAGACCCGCGCCCTGGAAGCCATGGCCTATGTGGTGAACACCGTGCACGGCCAGGGCTTCGCGCGCATCTTCGCCACCCCGAGCTTCGC
This sequence comes from Xanthobacter cornucopiae, assembly GCF_043195065.2. Lineage (NCBI taxonomy): Bacteria > Pseudomonadati > Pseudomonadota > Alphaproteobacteria > Hyphomicrobiales > Xanthobacteraceae > Xanthobacter > Xanthobacter cornucopiae. The sequence continues at coordinate 4,448,687 of NZ_CM195531.1, read as the reverse complement.
CGGCACCGCCACCGACCAGGACAAGATGAAGGCCCTGGGACGCGACATCGTCACCCAGGGCTTCGCCATCCTCGACGCACTCCTGGCGGGTCGCGACTATGTGGCCGGCGCCTTCTCGGCAGCCGACCCGTTCCTGTTCTACGTGGAGTTCTGGGCCGACAAGACCCACGTCCCCCTGCCCTCCAATGTCGCCGCCCATTACCGGCGCATGCTGGAACGCCGCGCGGTGCAGCAGGTCCTGCGCGAGGAAGGCTACAACACCGCCACCCTCGGCGCCGCCGCCCGCGTGCTCAACTGATCCACCCGCCCCAGGCCCGGAGAAAGCGATGACACAGACCCTGACGATGGTGGTGGACGAGGCCAACCGGGACGACCTGTCCCGCAAAGCGGGCCTGTTCCTCTACACCGACACCCGGCTCTGGCTGCAGAACGGCGCGGTGCACCGCGCCGATGGCCCGGCCCTGCTCTCCCCGGATGGCGTGGAGCGCTGGTATGTCCATGGACAGGAGGTGACGCGGGCGGTGAGGGCGTTCTTCAAGGAACAGGGCTGGCCGCTCGCCGCCGGGCTCGACACCGCCGAGAAGCAGGCCACCTTCGGTGCGCGCTTTTCGGCATGAACCCGACGCGACGGCGCAAAGCCGACGCGTCGGGTCCCACACGCGCCCGTCCCCGTCCATGTTCATGAAGCTGTGTGACCGGTCGGCCCTGAGGGAAGGCGCCCTGCTGCTCTGCGCGCGTCGGCGACATCCCGCTGCTGGCGGTCTGGCCGCAGGGCGCCGCCGGGCGCGTGCTGCCGGGCACTTGCCCCCACACCGGAGCCTTGCTGACGGATGCTGATTTCGACGGGCGCGTGCTGACCTGCCGTGCCCATGAATGGATGTTCGACGCCGCCAGCGGCCTCTGCATCCGGGGGCGCCCATGCGCCCTGGCGAGCTACCCGGTCGAGGCGAGGGGCGACACCATCTTCGTCAGGACGGACGGGGTCGTCCCGCACCGGCGGCACCCGGACCGGGACTGACCGGAGCGCCCGCCGGGGCCGCCCCGCCACCGTGGACGGCACCGCCGATGGGCTCAGAGCAGGCCCAGTTCCAATTGTACCTCTTCCGACATGCGCGACTTGTCCCATGGCGGATCGAACACAAGGCTCATCTTCACCTCGGCGATCCCCGCCACCGCGCTCACCGCCTCCTGGACCCAGCCCATCATGGTGCCGGCCACCGGACAGCCCGGCGCGGTCAGGGTCATGTCGATCTCCACCAGGCCCTCGGGCTTCAGGTCGATGCGATAGACGAGGCCAAGGTCATAGATGTTCACCGGAATTTCCGGGTCGTTGACCGTGCGCAGGGCGGAAACGACCGCCTCCAGCAGCGTCGCATCCTTCGGCGCGAAATCCTCGTAGGACGTCACCTCGCCGTCCACATAGAGCGTGGGCGCGGCCGGAGAGTCGAAACCGTAATCAATGTTCTCCGTCATCTGACAGTCGCCTCCAGCAACCAATCCAGTCACGGACCTGCATCCAGTCCCGCTGATGTAGGCATTCGCGCGGCCATGCGACAGGGACCCCGCCGCATCTTACCGCCCTTCCCTTCGGTGGCACCGCGCGACCTTCGCTCCGCGGCGCCTCCCGCCGTCCCGCGACCCCTCGCGCGGCCCGCGGCCCGGACACCCGATCCTTCTGCCTGTCGTGTGCGTTCCACCTCGAAATGCCGCGGGCGCGGTACACTTCCGCGCGGGAATTACGGCTTTTCACCATCCCGGCGCCTCGCGGCGCCTCTCTCCATGCGCTGTGCAAAGGCGATGCCACGCGACGGAGATCAGGCCAGCCCGTCGGCCAGGGCCGCCACCACCGGCCATCCGACCGCGCCGGCGGGATCGAGCACCTTCAGCGCGGCCAGCTTTTCGGCCGCCGCCTCCGGCTGGTTCTGGCGCAGATTGATGAAGGCGAGAGCCTTCAGGGTATAGAGGGCGAACCGGCCGGCCCCCTCCGGCAGCGGATCTTCCGGCGCCCATCGGCGCCAGTCCGCATCCCAGCCGGCCTGAATGCACGCCTCCCGCAGCCCGCCCTCGGCGGCGCGCTGGGCCTCGTCCAGGTGCCCCTGGTAGGTATGAATCTTATAGAGGCAGAAATAGGTGGGCAGCTCGTGCGGCGCCGCCGCCAGGGCCTGGCGAAACAGCTGGTCGGCCTGGGCGCGATCGCGCCGATAGGCGATGACGCCCTGCTGGAGCAGGGCGTTGATGCCGGGCGGCAGGTCACCGAAATTGATGACATCCGTGTTCGGAAACAATTCAATCATGAACGGCGGCCTCGTGTGCGACCGACGGACACCGGAACAGGGGCCTCATACCATCGGCCCCGGTCTTCGACCGGTGCCGAGTGGGTCCGCTCACGCGCCGCGCGGGCTTGACCAAAGGTCCATGAGTCAAGCTCATGGGCCTTTGGTATTACTTCAGGATCGGGAGCGAAACGCCTTTCGCCGTCGGCTTGGCCGTGCGGAAGGACAGCGCCTGGGTGACCGCCTGGGCGATGATGAGGGCCCGGGCGTCCAGCCCGGTCCAATTGGCATGGCGACCGCGCGGGTCGATTTCCAGCAGCTTCACGCCGGACGGCACCTCGGTGCCGTCGCGCACCACGCCGCGCACCACGCCGTCGAAGGGCGCCCGCACCGGCTCGCCGCCGAGATGGCCGATCAGGAAATCCTTGTACACCCGGGTGCCGATCTCGATGGCGGTGTGCCAACGGCCAGGCTCCTGCGAATGGACAAAGCGCTCCGAGCGGCTGTTGCCCAGAGGACGGGCAATGCCGTCCGGCGCGTCGGTGGGGCCGCTCTGGATGATCTGGCCTTCCTTGCCGGGCCGCGTCTCGATGGCGACGTCGCAATTGGCGCCGCCGCTGAAGCCCGGCCCGAGGCCGATGGTGAGCGCCGCGAGCCGCCGCAGATCCGGCGTGACCTGGTATTTGTTCATGCGCGCATCCACCAGAAGGTCGATGGCGCCGATGACGATGAGGTCGAGAAGACCGAGGTTGGTGACCATCACCGCGTCGCGGCGGGCAAGACCGACCCGGATCTCCATGGAGGCGTCGACGCGGGCGGCGACCACCCCGTCCACTTCCACCCGATCCTCGAACAAGGCGTCGTGGAACGCCATCTTGCGCCGAATGACCGGCAGCGCCGGGTCATGAGACAAAACCACGCCATAGCCGGAGCGGTGCAGGTGCACCGCCACCGCCGACGCGATCTCATTGGTCCCAAGGATCGCCGCGAAAGCCGGGGGCCGGCGGCGGTCCTCATGTCGTGTTTCGCTCATGATCCGTCTCTTGTCACGGAGGCTGGGCCGTGGAAAGCAAGACCCAGGCCGATTTCGGCGCACGCGCCGCATTCCGGCTTTTCGGCCAAGCCGCACCCCATCAGGCGGGGCACCCCCGGCGCGCCGACAGTGACCCCACGCTGTCGCAAAGCCGACAGGTCGAAGCCGGCGGGAATCCGCCAAGCCGGTGCCGTCCGGGCGAAGCGGGGGCCGGCACCTTGTTCCGCCGCGGGTCAGGCGCGCCCGCCCCGCGTGGTGCCGACTTTGCATGGGGAACGCACCAAAGAGGAGCACAGACCATGGCCATGGACGGAGCCGAAATCGAACGGCTCGTGAAAACCGCCCTTCCGGACGCCCACGTGGTGATCGTCGACCTCGCCGGCGATGGCGACCACTACGCCGCCCGGGTCACCTCCGAGGCCTTCAAGGGCAAGAGCCGCGTGCAGCAGCACCAGATGGTCTATGCCGCGCTCCAGGGACAGATGGGCGGCGCCCTGCATGCCCTCGCCCTCGAGACCATCGTTCCCAAATAGCCCGCCCGCGCCCCGCCGGGGGCGCGGCTCATCCCTTCCCCGCCTTTTTCTTTCTCACTTTCAGGATCATGCCCATGGCTTCGACCGCTGAGCGCATCAAGGACATCATCGACGGCAACGACGTTGTTCTTTTCATGAAGGGGGTGCCGCAGGCGCCGCAGTGCGGCTTCTCCGGGGCCGTGGTGCAGGTGCTGTCCCAGGTGGGCGTGCCCTATAGCGCCGTCGACGTGCTGCAGGACCCCTTCATCCGCGAAGGCATCAAGTCCTTCTCCAACTGGCCGACCATTCCCCAGCTCTACATCAAGGGCGAGTTCGTGGGCGGCTGCGACATCGTCCGCGAGATGTTCCAGACCGGCGAGCTGACCACCCTGCTGACCGAAAAGGGCATCCTCGCCCCGGCCTCCTGAGTGGCCACACCATACCACCTCCGCGCCGAAACGGTGCGGGGGTGGATGTCGGGATAGACCGCGATGCGCGCGCCCGACAGGCCCCCCGGCGGCGACCCGTCGCCGCCACACGGTGCCCGAGCCCGGGCCACATGGACGTCAACCCCGCCCGCCTCGCCCGAGTCATCACACCGGGGCAAAGCACCGGGGCAAGCGTCATCACGGCCGGGAAGCTGCCGCCGACCCGCGATCGCGCGTGATGCATCCCCTGCCATCTCCTGTGCACCGGGACGGCGGAGACCCCAGCGATGTGCGGCAGGCATCACCCAGGCGCCCGGGCGGGGAGCCTCATGGCCGCGGTCCCGAACTGCGCGCGGGGGCCGCCGAACAGGTTCGCTTAAAGACGCCGCGCGGGCGCGACCGTGGCCCGTGAGTCAAACTCACAGGCCACTCTGGTCTTACTTGGCGCCAGCGGCGGTGGTGACGACGCCCGCCAGCCAATCCTGCTGCGTCACATTGGCGGCGCGGGCCTTGGCGCTCACCGCGTCCACCACCGACGGGGGCAGCGGCACGTCGAGGATGATGGAATCGACCGATTCCAGGGCATAGACCAGCCGCACGGTGCGCGCGGCGAAGGCCTGCATGCGGACCGTCTTCTGCGCGTCGCTCAGCGAGCCGTTGGCCGCCACGGTGGGGCAATACGCGCTCACGAGGCCGTCGATGATGAGCGCCGGGCGCAGGCCGCTGGCGCGCAGCTTGTCCACCGCCGCGTTCAGGACCGACGGATTGTCCAGCGGATCCCCGCCCGCCAGCAGCGCCGCGACCTCGGCGGATGGCGCTTGCCCCGCCGGCAGCCACGCGCATTCAAACGCCGGAGCGGCGGCGAGACCCGCGCGGGGCATGGCACAGATCGCCAGCGCGGCGACAAGGGCGTACAGAGGCGCTTTTTTCATGATGAATCCTGCACATGGAAGCCTGACGGCCATTTCGGCACAGCTCTGACACGCCGCTCGCCCGATTGCAACGCGGCCGTTGGGTGCGTCTGGTCGCAGGCCCGGCCACCGCTGCCGGTGACGGCTTTCGCCGCGACGGGAGCGAAAAGCGGCTATAGCGGGACACCCCTTGTCGCATCCGCCCGGATCATCCCATGACCTCCCCCTCCCTCCGCCCGCCTGTCCTGCTGTGGGCCTGCCTCGACATTCCACCCGCGCCCTGGCTCACCGTGTTCGCCCGCGAGATGCCGGAGCTGGAGATCCGGGTCTGGCCGGACATCGGCGACCCCGCCGACATCACCTATGCCTTCGTCTGGAAGGTGCCGCCGGGGGTGCTCGCCGGCTTGCCCAACCTTCAGGCGGTGTTCTCCCTCGGCGCCGGCGTCGATCGCATCCTCGGGGCCGACGTGATGCCGGCCCACCTGCCGCTGGTGCGCATGGTCGATCCCGGCCTCAAGGAGGGAATGGGCGAGTTCGTCCTCATGCAGGCCCTCCACTACCATCGGGCCATGCCAGCCTACGCGGCCCAGCAAGCCCGCCGGGAGTGGCGCGACCTTGAGGTGCCGCTGGCGCGCCGTCGCACCGTCGGCGTCATGGGCCTCGGCCAACTCGGCCGCCATTGCGCGGAAATCCTGGCGCGGATCGGCTTCCCGGTGCGCGGCTGGGCCCGCTCCCCCCACGACCTGCCCGGCATCGCCACCTTCCACGGCGCGGACGGGCTCTCCGCCTTCCTTTCCGGCTGCGAGATCCTGGTGTGCCTGCTGCCGCTGACCCCCGACAGCCGTGGCATCCTCAATGCGGAAACCTTCGCCCGCATGCCCCACGGCAGCCATCTCATCAATGTGGGGCGCGGCGGCCATCTGGTGGACGCCGACCTGCTGGCGGCGCTGGACAGCGGGCAGATCGCCGGCGCCACCCTCGACGTCTTCCAGGTGGAACCGCTGCCGCCGGAGCACCCGTTCTGGTCGCACCCGCGCATCGTCGTGACGCCCCACGTCTCGGCGCCCACCTACCCCGACACGGCAGCGCCCACCGTCATCGACGGCATTCGCCGCCACCGCGCGGGCCAGCCCCTCTTGAACCTGGTGGACCGCGCCATCGGCTACTGACCGCGCATCGGCAGGCAAAATGCCGGGCACACAAAAAACCGGCGCGGCGCAACCGCCGGGCCGGTTTTTCTTGCAAAGGGAAAGGGAATGGACCGCTCAGCGGAAGGAAAGGCGGAACCCTGCCTCCCTTCGTACCGGCCAGGACGCCAGCCTCCTCAGCGCGCACCTGCGTGACGTCACGCGAGACCCAGGCTCACACGCGACAGGCCGATGCCGCCTGTCTGCCGGATCACCGATCCGGCGCGAACACCGGAACCGGGGTGGCCGCGGCGATCTCCGCGCCGACGCTCTCGCGCACCGGACGGGCCTCCTCCACCACCGCATAGGCCGAGCGATCGGCCAGCAGCGCGTTCACCATCTGGAAGTTCAGCTTGTGGCCGCCGCGGAACGAACGGTAGCGGGCCAGCAGCGGCAGGCCGGCGAGGGCCAGGTCGCCCACCGCATCCAGGGCCTTGTGGCGCACGAACTCATCGGCGAAACGCAGGCCATCGGGATTGATGACGCCCGCCTCGTCCAGGCACACGGTGTTGTCGAGGGCGGCCCCCCGGGCATAGCCGGCGGCGCGCAGGCGCTCCACATCCTTCAGGAAGCCGAAGGTGCGGGCCCGCGCCAGCTCGCGGCGGAACACGCCGGGCGACAGGGTGGCGGCGAAGCGCTGGCGGCCGATGCTGTCATGGGAGAAGTCGATTTCAACTTCGAGGCGGAAGCCGGCGTCGTAAGGCAGGAGCTCGCCGAAGGCGGCGCCGTTCTCCACACGCACCGGCTTCAGCACCTTGAGATACTTCCGGCGTCCGCGCAGGGTGGCGACGCCGGCGGCGTCGATGGCCGCCACGAATTCCACCGCGCTGCCATCGAGGATCGGAACCTCGGGGCCGTCGATCTCCACCACGGCATTGTCGATGCCGAGGCCGTTGAAGGTGGCAAGCAGGTGCTCCACCGTGGACACCAGGGCGCCGGAACGGTCGCCGAGCACGGTGGCGAGGTCGGTGGCCTGCACCGACTTACTGGACACGGTGGCCTTGCGCGGGGCGCTGTCGGCAAAGGAACGAACGAAGACGATTCCGGTATTCGCAGCCGCCGGCTTCAGGGTGAGGGTCGCCTCGACGCCAGCGTGAACGCCGACTCCCTTGAGGGCAATCTCGCGAGCCAGAGTGGTCTGCATAATCGGTGTCGTCCCATGCTCGGGGCGCACGGGCCATGAAATGGCCCAACGCTCTCCCCTAAAGCTCCACCATGCCTTCCCACTTTCGCCGCCGCGGTCACAAGAAATGATGAACGCGCAACGTGTGGGCCGATCAGGATTGGGGGCACCCTAGTCCGCTCGCCGCGCTGCGCCAAATCACGCTTGCTTACCGCCTGTTACCAACCGAAAAACTGGAATCATTCATATTTAACAAAAGCTTGAAGCCGGCCACTCGGGTCGGCTCCACGGCGATTGTTACATTCTGGAAGAAGGCCGCGCCGCCGACTCGCGCCCCCGGCCCCGGCGTTGGGCCGGCGCCGGGGGTGCTCTTGGATCTGGCGGCTGGACCGCCCCGAAGCGGGGCGAAGGCCGGCGCGGGGCGCCGGCCGACAGCCTCAGTTGGCCTGGCGCCGGAGGAAGGCGGGAATGTCCAGGTGGTCATCCTCCTCGCCGCGCTGCGGCGCGGGACGGGAGGGAACCTCCATCACCGGGCGGGTCTGCGGCCGCTTGGCGAACTCGGACACCGCCTCGCCGGGATAGCCGCCCACCACCGGGCGCTGGTCCTGCGGACGCTGCTCCTGGTAGCGCTGATCGGCGTAGCGCGGGTCCTGCGGGCGGCGCTCGGGGGCGCGCATGCTCGGCTGGTCGCGGCGCGGCGCGGGCTCAGGCTCGACCTCCTCGCGGCGTCCCACATGAGCGAGGCGCTGCAGCAGGGTCATGCGCTTCTTGTCGGGCTGGGCCTGCTCCACCGGCGGCTCGCCGCGCTGGGCGCGGATCTGGTTCTGGGCCGGCAGCGGCAGCTCGTCCACCCGCGGCATGCGCGGGCCGCGCGGGCGCTGGCTCTGCGGCGGGATATAGGGAGCGAACTCGTCCTCCTCCGGCATCGGCGCCGGGGCGGGGGCCGGCTCCGGCTCGGAGAAGAAGGACGGCTTGGGCTGGCTGGCGCGGATGGTCACCTCGTCGATGGCCACCGCCTGCTCGTGCAGCGGCGCCGCGGCGTGCTGGCCGATGCCGGCGCTGGTGGCGAAATCCTCGAGGCCGATCAGGTCCTCGGCAGAGATGGAGGCGACCGCCGAGCGGATCTGCGCGTCGCGGGCAGCTTCCACCGCCACGCGGCCGGCGTTGGACATCTTGCGGCCCTGGAGGTCGGCCGGCGGCTGGATCTGGTCGGGAATAGAGGCCGGGTCGATGCCGGTGGCCACCACGGACACGCGGATGATGCCATCCAGCATCTCGTCGAAAGTGGCGCCGAGGATGATGTTGGCGTCGGGGTCCACTTCCTCGCGGATGCGGGTCGCCGCCTCGTCCACCTCGAACAAGGTCATGTCCTTGCCACCGGTGATCGAGATCAGCAGGCCGCGGGCCCCCTGCATGGAGGTCTCGTCGAGCAGCGGGTTGGCGATGGCGGCCTCGGCGGCCTGCAACGCGCGCTTCTCACCGGAGGCCTCGCCGGTGCCCATCATGGCCTTGCCCATGTCGCGCATCACGGCGCGCACGTCGGCGAAGTCGAGGTTGATGAGGCCTTCCTTCACCATCAGGTCGGTGATGCAGGCGACGCCCGAATACAGCACCTGGTCGGCCATCGCGAACGCGTCGGCGAAGGTGGTCTTCTCGTTGGCCACCCGGAACAGGTTCTGGTTCGGGATGACGATGAGGGTGTCGACGCTTTTCTGCAGCTCGGTGATGCCGTGCTCGGCCACGCGCATGCGGCGCAGGCCCTCGAAGTGGAACGGCTTGGTCACCACGCCCACGGTGAGGATGCCGAGCTCGCGGGCGGCGCGGGCCACCACGGAGGCGGCGCCGGTGCCGGTGCCGCCACCCATGCCGGCGGTGATGAACACCATGTGCGAGCCGGACAGGTGATCGCGGATCTCGTCGATGACTTCCTCGGCGGCGGCGCGGCCCACCTCCGGCTGGGAGCCGGCGCCCAGGCCCTCGGTCACCGCAACGCCCATCTGCACCACGCGCTCGGCCTTGGTCAGCGCCAGGGCCTGGGCGTCGGTGTTGGCGACCACGAACTCGACCCCGTTGAGGCCCGAGGCAATCATGTTGTTGACGGCGTTGCCACCCGCGCCGCCCACACCGAACACCGTGATCCGGGGACGGAGCTCACGAATGTCGGGCATCTGAAGGTTGATCGTCATGTTTTCGCTCCGTCGAACCCGCTCGGCTCAGTCCGCCTCTCGAAGAATCCGTCGACCACTGTGTTACTGCCGATTTGGTTAACCATGTCTAAAAGCTGTCCTTCAGCCAGCGTCCGACGCGGCCGAAATATCCCTGTGGCTCGGCCCCTGCCGCCTGCCGGCGGCGGGGCTCAAAGTGTTCAAGGCCAGCGGCTTGCGGGTACACCAGCAGGCCCGCGGTGACCGCGAACGCAGCGCCGCGCGCCGCCTCCGGCAGGCGCGAAACTCCTAACGGCCGGCCGATGCGCACCTGGGGACCTATGACCCGCGCCACCAGGTCCGCCAGCCCCTGCAATTGGGCGGCGCCGCCGGTGAGCACGATGCGCCGGCCCGCGTCCCCGGCATGCCCCGAGGACTTCAGCCGATCGCGAATCAGCTCCACGATCTCTTCTGCCCGAGGACGCACGATGGTGACCAGACGGGACTTGGGCACCATCTGCGGCTGATCGCGCTGGTCGCCGGACAAGGGCGGCACGGTGAGCATGTCGTGCTCGTCGGACGACACCGCCACCACCGCCCCATGCAGCGCCTTCATGCGCTCGGCATCGGCCAGCCGGGCCGGCAGGCCGCGGGCGACATCGTTGGTGATGTGGTGGCCGCCCAGGGCCACCCCGTCCACATAGACGCAGTGCCCGCCGTCGACGATGGCGAAGGTGGTGGTGCCCGCCCCCATGTCGATGAGGGTGACGCCCAGCTCCATCTCGTCGTCGGTGAGCGAGGACAGCGCCGCCGCATAGGGCGCCGCCACCATCGCCTCGATGGAGAGGTGGCAGCGCTCCACGCACAGCACCAAGTTCTTGAGGGCGGTCAGGTCGGCGGTGATGACATGCATGTCGGCGCCGAGCTCCTGGCCCAGCATGCCGCACGGCTCGCCGATGCCCGAGCGCCCGTCCAGGGAATAGCCCACCGGCAGCGCATGCATGACGGCGCGGCCGTCGCCCACCGCATAGGTGGAGGCGGCCTCCAGCACGCGGCGGATGTCGAACTCCTCCACCGACGGGGCGGTGAGGCGCACCGCCGCCTCATAGTGTTGGGAGGCGAGCCGGCCGCCCGACACCCCCACCACCACCGAGGCGATCTGCACGCCGGAGGCGCGCTCGGCCATGTCCACCGCCTGGCGAATGGCAAGCTCGGCCTTCGCCATGTCCACCACCGCGCCGCCCTTGATGCCATAGGCGCGGGTGTGGCCGATGCCGAGCACGTCGATGGAATGGGTCCGCCGGCGCAGCACGTCGGAGGCGCCACGGGGCTTCAGCTTGGCAATGGCGCACACCACCTTGCTGGTGCCGATGTCGAGCACACCGACGATACCGCTCTTCTTCGCGGGCAGCGGGCGCATCTTGGGCGCGAACCCCTGGGCGAGCCGGGACCTCATGCGGGGCCTCCCTTCTTGGCCTTGGCCTTCGCCTTCAGCGTCTCCTCGCGGGCGGCGGCGGCGGCATCCGACAGGCGCACCGCCACCCGATCGGGCAGGCGCAGGTCGACGATGGTGATGTCACGGGTGAGCAGCTTCTTGTCCCGGTCCAGGGCCACGAGCTGCATCAAGGCGCCGTCCATGCCCACCTCCGGCAGGCGGACGTCGATGCCGTTGCGGGTCTTCAGGGTCCAGCGCCGCTCGGCCACCAGGATGGCGGCGCGCACCTGGTCCTTCAGGCTCGGCAGGCGGGCGAGGGCATCCACGATCTCGCCGACCCGCTTGTTGGCGCCCTCGCCGACCACGATCGGCAGGTCCACATAGCGCGGGTCGTCCGAATAGGGGGCGATGGGGGTGCCGTCGCGGGCGATCACCTTGATCTCGCCGTTGATCTGCCAGAGCGAGAACGCCTCGCGCTCGGTCACCGAGATGTCGATGCGGTCGGGAAACTGCTTGCGCACGCTCGCCGCCTGGATCCAGGGCAGCGCCTCCAGCTTCTCGCGCATGTCGTCGGCGTTGACGAACAGGATGGAGGTCGAGCCCTTGATCCCCGCCGCCTGGAGGATCTCCTGCGGCGTCACATGGTTGTGCCCGGAAAGATTGACCTCGCGGATCTTGAAGCCGGCCACGTTGGCGGCGGCGTCGGCCAGGTCCATGCCCACCTCCCGCGCCTCCTGCACATGGCCGCCGAGGACGATGCCGTAGGCGGAAAAGCCGCCGATCACCGCCACCGTCAGCAGGCTGGCGCCGCGCCGGCCGAGCCGCGACCCCGCCAGCCGCACCCGGAAGCGGCGCAGCAGCAGCGCCATGCGGCTGGCCGGCCGCGGCTCCAGCGGCAGGCGCTTATGGCGGCCGGGCGGCACGGGCGCGGCCTGCGGCCCCTCGGGCCTCACCGCCCTTACCGATCCAGGGACGCGTCCTCCACCATCCATGTCACAAGCTCGCCGAATGAGATGCCCGCGTGGGCTGCCATGTCGGGCACCAGCGAGGTCGCGGTCATGCCGGGCTGGGTATTGACCTCCAGGCAGACGAGACCGGAGGTCCCCCCCCTGGACGCGTCGTATCGGAAGTCCGCGCGAGACACCCCCCGGCAGCCGAGAGCTCGGTGCGCCGTTAGGCTTAACATCCGCACCTGCTCGTAAACTTCAGGTAAAATGCGAGCCGGAAGAATGTGCCGCGAGCCACCCGGTGCATACTTGCTTTCATAGTCGTAAAAAGGTTGCGTGGCCTCGATTTCGATGACCCCGAGGGCGGTGTCGCCCATCACCCCGCAGGTCAGTTCCAGGCCCGGAATAAACGCCTCCGCCAACAGGATTTCACCGAACGACCAGTCGTCCCGGTGCAGTTCCTGGGGCGGATGGGCCTGGCCCTCGCGCACGATGAACACGCCGACGCTGGAGCCCTCGGCCACCGGCTTCAGCACATAGGGGGGCTCCAGCACATGGCCGCGCGCGGCTTCCGCCCGGCTCACCACCCGCCCCGTCGCCACCGGCACGCCGGCCGCCGCCAGCGTGATGCGCGCCTGGGCCTTGTCCATGGCCAGGGCCGAGGCGAGCACCCCGGAGTGCGAATAGGGAATGCGCAGGATCTCCAGCACCCCCTGGATGGTGCCGTCCTCGCCGGGATGGCCGTGCAGCACGTTCAGCGCCGCATCGGGCTTCAGGCGCGCCAGCACCTCGCCCACGTCACGCCCCACGTCCACCCGGGTCACGCGATAGCCCGCTCCCTCCAGCGCCGCGGCGCAGGCGGCACCGGAGTTCAGCGAGACTTCCCGCTCGGACGACCATCCGCCCATCAGCACCGCCACATGTTTCGCCATGATTGCCCATTGCTCCTGAAACCCCGCGCCTGAGGCCGCGGAGCGCATCGGAAAAAGCGGTTTGCCAGCGCGCATGCGCGACGCCCGCAGTGAAAACCGGCGCCAGTGTGCAATTCGCTAAAGACGGTGCTGATTCTTTCGGCACATGCCCGCGACGCGGGCCGTCGCCGGCAACGGCCGGGCCGGGGACACCCGGCGCCCGCAACACCGCCACAGGCGGCCACGCCGGCGCCCCGCCGCCGGGAGAGGGCCCGCCGCGGCCCCTTTGAATCCCAAGGACTTGCTGCCGCCGGGGCGGCCGCGACTCACCGCCCGCCATTGTCGCGAAGACGAGGCGGAAAGCGATTCGTCCTTAGGCGAAAGCCTGCCGCCGGTCCCGCTGCATACTTGGCACGCATCTTGCGGGGTATTCCGGTAGCATCCATCAGGAGGTAGTCACATGACCGCTGAACCGGAACGGATTGTGATGCTGTCGGAACATATCGGCGCCATTGCCGATCAGAAGATCGCTCAAATAAACGGCGTCACGCGCGAAACCCAGATCCTCGCGCTCAACGCCCTGATCGAGGCGGCCCGCGCGGGCGATGCCGGCCTCGGCTTTTCCGTGGTCGCCAACGAGGTCAAGGCGGTCTCGAAGCGGATCCAGGACATCTCCGGCGCCCTCTCCTCCGATCTCGCCCGCTCCATCGTCGAGCTCACCGACATCGGACGCCGCATGGCCGAGCAGGTCCGGGGGCAGCGTCTGGCCGATCAGGCGCTGAACATGATCGAGATCATCGACCGCAACCTTTACGAGCGCTCCTGCGACGTGCGCTGGTGGGCCACCGACTCGGCCGTGGTGGACTGCCTGGAAGCGCCCGGCCCGGACACCGCCCGCCACGCCAGCGACCGGCTGGGGGTGATCCTGCAGAGCTACACGGTCTATCTCGACCTGTGGATCGTCGATGCCAACGGGCGGGTGGTGGCCAATGGCCGGCCATCGCAATACCGCTCCGTCGTCGGAACCGATGTCTCGCAGACCGAGTGGTTTCGCGCCGCCATGGCGACCCGCAGCGGCGACGACTTCACCGTGGGCGACGTGCAGACCGTGCCGGCGCTCGACCGCGCCCAGGCGGCCATCTACGCCACCGCGGTGCGGGCCGGCGGCGAGGCCGGGGGCCGGCCGCTGGGCGCCCTGGGCATCTTCTTCGACTGGCGGCCCCAGGCCGCCGCGGTGGTCAACGGCGGACGGCGCAGCGCCGACGAGCAGGCCCGCACCCGTTGCCTGCTGCTGGATTCCCGGCACCGGGTCATCGCCGCCTCCGACAACAAGGGCCTTCTCTCCGAAGTGTTTCCCTTGAAGGCGCATGGCGACAGCGGCCACTACATCGACCCGCAGGGCGCCATGGTGGCCTTCGCCCTGACGCCGGGCTACGAAACCTATCGCGGGCTCGGCTGGTATGGCGTCATCGTCCAGGGCCGCCCGGCGGCCCTGAGCGGGCAGTTGACGTTGCAGGTGGCGCGCTGAGCACGCCGGGCGCCCGGGGCGCCGCCCGGGGCGGGGGTGCCGTGCGCCGGGCCCCCTCCCCGGGGCGGGGTGACGCCCGCCACCGGTGGCGCCTCAGGACGCGCCCGGGATGCCGATCCGCTTGATCTCCCATTCGAGCTCCACGCCCGAATGCTCCCGCACCCGCCGACGCACCTCTTCCCCCAGCGCCTCGATCTCGGCGGCGGTGGCCCCGCCCAGGTTGACCAGGAAGTTGGTGTGCAGCTCCGACACCTGGGCCCGCCCAAGGGTGAGGCCCCGGCAGCCGGCCGCGTCCACCAGCCGCCAGGCGCTGGCACCGGGCGGGTTCTTGAAGGTGGACCCGCCGGTGCGGCTCTTGATGGGCTGGCTCGCCTCGCGGCTTTCGGTGATCCGCGCCATCTGCGCGGCGATCTCGGCCCGGTCCCCGGGCCGCCCCTGGAACAGCGCCCGGGTGAAGACCAGGTCGCGCGGCGCCGCGCAGTGGCGATAGGTGAAGCCCATGTCGGCGGCGGAGAGCGTCACCCTCGCGCCGGCGCGGGTCACCGCCTCCGCGGACACGAGCACGTCCTTGACCTCGCCGCCATAGGCGCCCGCATTCATGCGCAGGGCGCCGCCGATGGCGCCCGGCACACCGCGCAGGAAGGCGAAGCCCTCAAGCCCCGCCTCGGCGGCGGCGCGCGCCACCTTCACGTCCGGCACGCCGGCGCCGGCGGCGATGCACTCCCCCTCCACCACGATTTCGGTGAAGCCCCGGCCCAGGCGGACCACCAGCCCCGGCACGCCGCCATCGCGCACGATCAGGTTGGAACCAAGGCCGATGACGGTCACGGGCACCTCCGCCGGCGTGGCCGCCAGCATCGCGGCGAGGTCGTCCGCATCGGCGGGCAGGAACAGCGCCTCGGCCGGACCGCCGACGCGGAACCAGGTCAGCTCGGCCAGCGGCGCGTTGGCCTCCAGCCGGCCACGCAGGCCCGGCAGGCGGGCGCGCAGGCCGGCGACAAGATCCACCGAGGGGGCCGGCGCCTCGGGCGGCGGTTGGGGATGGGGCTGGGAGTCCGCCACGCTCATAACACTTGTCCGGGTCGAAGGGGCGTTCCGGCCGGCAGGCCGGATCTGGCCTGCCTGTCCCACACCGGACGGTCGAGGGCAAGCGACAGCGGCCCGCCGCCCCGCATGGACGGCCCTGCGGGCCGAGCGGACCTCGCTCGCACGTGATCGCTGACGGGGTGAGGCGGCGCCCGCGCCGTGGCATGATGAGAGCCCCTCCCGCCCCGGACCTGCCCCGATGAGCGAACCTCCCGTAGACCAACCCGGCCGCGCCGCTGGCGAAAGCCCCCTCCCGCCGGCAACCGGCCCCGCCGCCAGCAAGCTGACCGCCACCAAAACCCGCTGGGCCGAGGAACGGCGCTTCCTCACCGGCCGCCCGGTCCGGACCGACCATGACCGTCTGCCCCCGGGCCAGCATCTGGTGCGCGACTGGCCGGTGCTTGATCTCGGCGAGCAGCCCGAGGTTCCGCGATCCGCCTTCCGGCTGGACGTCACCGGAGCGGTGGAGAACCCGGTGTCCTGGGACTGGAGCGCCTTCGCGGCGCTGCCGCAGACCCGCCGCGTCAGCGACATCCATTGCGTCACCACATGGTCGCGCTACGACAATGCCTGGGACGGCGTCGCCACCCGCGCCCTGCTCGACCTCGTGCGCCCCACGCCCGACGCCCGCGCGGTGATGCTGCGCAGCCACGACGGCTACACCACCAACCTGCTGCTGGAGGATTTCGCCGATGCCGAGGCCCTCGTCGCCCATTCCTGGGAGGGGCGGCCGCTGACCCGCGACCATGGCGGGCCGGCGCGCCTGGTGGTGCCGCACCTTTATTTCTGGAAGAGCGCCAAATGGCTGCGCAAGATCGAGCTGCTCACCGCCGACAAGGCCGGCTTCTGGGAGCGGCGCGGCTACCACATGCGCGGCGACCCCTGGGCCGAGGAACGCTACGCCGAGGACTAAACACCTAGCCCGGGCCGGGTCATAGTCCCCGGTCGGGGGTCCATCCCCGCGTAGGCGGGGGAGCCGTGGTCCCAGGCAAATAGGCCGCATAAAGCGAGGGTCCATCCCTGAGCTGCTTCCGGCACCAGAAGGCCGGGACTGGAACGATGTTCTGATTCTGGCTGCCACGAAACGGGGAGGCAAGGCATGTTGAGTGCGCCTGTGCCGATCCCCTTCCAGGCGGAAGGGCCGCAGCCGCTGGTGCGGGACATTCCTGCTGGCGCGCCCTATCCCACCGAGGCGCTTGGCCCCCTGCAAGAGGCCGCCGTTGCTGCCCATGACATGTCGCAGGCACCCATTGCCATCGCAGCGCAATCGGCCTTGGCGGTGGCGAGTCTGGCCGTGCAGGGCTTTGCGGATGTCGAGACGCTGGGCGGCGATGCGCCCTGTTCGCTGTTTTGCCTGACCATTGCCGAAAGCGGCGAACGCAAATCAACCTGCGATCGCCTCTTGATGCGCGGAGCACATGAGTACGAGCGCGACCTCGAAAGGGCTTACGGGCCCGCCTATGCCGAATGGCTCACGGCAAAGGAGGTGTGGGAGGCCAGGCGCAAACGGCTGATGGTCGACATTGCCGGCAAGGACATGGGTCGGGCGAAGGTGGCGGAAGCCGATCTGCACGCCATGGGGCCGGAGCCCACCGCGCCGGTTCTGCCTACGGTGATCATTCAAGAACCGACCTTTGAAGGCACAATCAAGCTGTTTCAGGCCGGGCGGCCCTCGCTTGGCCTGTTCAACGATGAGGGCGGGGGCTTCACCGGTGGGCACGCCATGAATGCCGACAACCGTCTAAAGACGATGGCGGGGCTGTCCAAGCTCTGGGATGGTGCCTCGATCAACCGGACCCGCGCCGGAGATGGCGTTGCGACCCTGCGCGGGCGCCGGCTGGCCAGCCATCTCATGGCCCAGCCCATTGTCGCCCGCCCACTGATGGCTGACCCGCAGGCGAGCGGGCAAGGCTTCCTCGCGCGGTTCCTGGTCACCGAGCCGCCGTCCGCCATTGGCACGCGGCTGCGACGCGGGCACATGCCTTCGAGTGAAGGAGCCCTTTCCGCGTTCACCGATCATCTTCGCACGATTCTGCAAACCCCGCTGCCCACCGGTGAGAACCCGCACGAGCTCGCTCCCGCGCGACTCGCTTTGTCGAAGGGTGCGAAGGAATTGCTTTGGCGCTTTTACGAGGTGGCCGAGAAAGCCCAACAAGGCGGCAGGGCATTGGAGCACGTGCGCTCGTATGCGTCGAAATCAGCCGAACAGGCCGCCCGGATTGCCGGAGTGCTGACCTTGTGGGCGGATTTGAACGCGCGGGAGGTTTCGGCCGAGACGATGGCCCAGGGTGTGACGCTCGCCCAATTCTATTTGGAGGAAGCCAGCCGACTGGCGGAAATCGGTGCTGTGTCGGAGGAAACGGCAAGAGGTGAGCGGCTTTTGGCTTGGCTGCGCGAGAGCTGGCCCCATGACGATGTCACTCCGACCGAAATTCTGAACAAGGGGCCGAACGCTTTGCGGGAGCGGGCAAGGCTGAACATGCCCTTAGCTGCATTGGTGAAAGCGGGATGGCTGGTGCCGTTGGAGGCGGGCACGGTTGTTCGGGGCACCGCGCGAAAGGAAGCCTATCGGGTTGTGAGGGCACCCCATGTTGTTTGATGCGCAGGCCGCGCTTGCGGACATTCTCAGGGATGAAGCCCCCGCGATTTCCGCGATTCCTGCGATTGTCGCCCCGCCAGCCCCCCTGGAATCGCAGAAATCGCGAGAATCGGGGTCGCAACCAGCCGCAAACACGCCCACCGGGGCGGTGGTGATCCACCTTGCGCGGGGCTTGGGGCTGCCGACCCATCCCGCGACTTGCGCTGTGTGCGGCGCCACCGACTGGCGTGTGTGTGTACGTGATGCAGGCGGGCGCACCCTGCACGCGCGGTGCTGGGAAGCGGAACGGATCACGCGTGATAGCAAACGATAGCCGGAGGTCGCGCAATGAAGTTGATGCAGGCCAATGCCCGCGTGCCGACAGATAGCCGCCCGGTGCTGCTGAAAGCCGCCGCGCTAATGCGGGCCGATCCGTCCTTCACGGCGAAATTGCAAGCCTTCCTTGCCGATGATGAGCCGGGGGCCACATGGCGAGATGAAATGGCCGCGATGAGCGCCCGCATCGCGGCGGTCGAAGCGCAGGTGCTCCGGAAAACTCCGGTTTCTCCCGTCCTGAAGGCGCAGACATCTGGCGATGAGGCCGTGCGGCATCTGGCAGCGAATGGCGGCCATGCCCATTGGGGGACCTTGCCTCAGCCTCTGGCAGCCGATGCGGTGGTGCCGCCGGTGGATTGGCAGGCCCGCGCGGCGTCCCTCACCTTATTCGTGGGCACTGGCAAAGGCCGGAAGCTGACACCCGCAGGCGAAGCCCTTTTTTGCGACATGATGGATGCGGGAGCCCGCGCGCCGGAGATGGCCCGCACACTGGGCATGGCGCTGCAATCAGTTCACTACCGAATGAAGAAAAGGCGTGGCCGATTGCGGGCCGGGCTTTGATTCGCCGCTGAATTTCAGGAGGCCGTTATGCGAGGCAGTGGTGGGGGGCCTGAGCGCGAGGGGGCCTTTCCAGGTCAATGGGGCGGACGTTTTCAAAGCCTCAACCGCCCAACGTGGGGATCGTATTGGAGCTTCGAGTTCGCACCCTGCTTCCGCGCGTTGGGGGTGCGTACTTGGTGCGAACCTTTCGGCCCCCCGCCAGGGCGATCCAACCTGGAATTCAGGAACGACCAATGGCGGGACGAAGCAGCCGGTGCCGGCCACGAGCGCGCCGAGCAACCTGGAGACGGGCGTTGTGACGACGGGGGCGAATGTGGGGTGAGGCGAAACCTCAATTCGTCAGGTGCGCCTTCATGGTAAAGAAGCGCGGCGAGCAAGCGTCCGGCTTGCAATAGTCCACGATGAGATAGTGGGCGAACGTGTCGTGGACATAGACTTGCTTTCCGGGCAAGTCCTCGATGCACCCGTATTCCTTCAGCTTCGCCTCTCGGGTGAAGATCGATGTGAAAATGCCCATGATCTTGTCGGGATATACGGTAGTCAGCAGCGCCTTGGGGCACAGTGCTGCATATTGGGCTGTGAACAGCGGCTTTGTCAGGTCCAACTCCTGCTTGGGAGCTTCCTGGGTCACTGGAGGCGGGGCTGCGGTGTCGTCGCGGGATTGCCGGAGCCCATAGACGATGGCTGCGGCGATCACGAAGGGCATGATCTTCATGATGGTCAGCGAGGCGCGTGACTTGGCCGGGTCAGAGACCCCGCACTTCGGGCATGTCTTCGCGCTGGTGCTGACATCGTTGCCGCATTCGCGGCATTTGCGGAGGGCCATGGCTATCAGGGGCTAATTGTTGAGTGGTTGATACTACGCGGATCAGTCGCGTGGGCGTCCGGCGCCACGCATCAAGTTAAGGTACCATGGCCGAAAATCATTTGGGTCACGCAACATAGAGACCCGACCTGTTGATGTTTCCCATGATGCTTGAAGGCTGGCATCATAACAAATTTGAAATTCTTTTTCGTGTTTATCGACGTTTGTTTCCGTGTAGCCAACATTATTAAATGTGCACAATCTGACGTATCGAAGAAATTCCGTTGAACACTGATTTTGTGAAATATCAAAAAACGCCTTACTTGAACCAGAGTTCCCGCCATAATCGTTCCATATGGCCCTAGCAGAGCATTGTACGTTTTTCATAAAATAGTATAGTTCCGCATCAAATCTGGATTTCTTATCCATTTTAGCTATGTATTCATATGCAACTCTGTTGCTAATGCTAGCCTCTTTCCGGCCGCATACCGCGTCTGTGGGATCACTCAGATCGGCCCCTTTGCATTTCGCCATAGGGTCGCCGTCCGGGAAGGTGGCCTGCGCGCGGGTAAGCGCAGACGAAATACAACTGATGAAAATACCTAACAGGGTGGCCGTGAAACATACCCGCATTTGATCCCCCACAGGTTGAACGGGGACGGTATCACCAGCAATGGCATAGGCGAAAGGCCCAGGCCATCATGCAGAGGAGAACGAACGTGACCCATGATGAACTAAAGCTCGCCCGCCTGACGCTCGCGGCAGAGACGGGCGGCACGCCCGAAGAGGTCGTCGCGCGCGCCGCCATCTACCTCACGTTTTTTTCTTGACGCTACGGTGTCCGCGAACGGCTTCGATGCACTCGGCATAGGTGTCGAGAAGCCATTCGCGCGTCGGCGGCTCCCCAGCGCCGTGCACGCCGATGATCTTCTTCCCATCGAGTTGGGCAACCAACCCAAGCAGTTTAAAGGCCACCTGTTTGGGTGAGTTCTCTCCGATATGAACAACTGGTGTGTCAGCCATGATTCCCCCCCATAGGTCGAGGCACGCAACATAGCTCAAGCTCAATCGGGAGTGGAGTGTTTCCGTGGTCAGTGTGGCGTGGGGCGATCGTAGCGACACTCAAAATGGAAACGCCGTCAGGCCGTCTATTGTCCCTCAGGCGATATTTTGACCTTCCTGCCAAGCCTTGCCACATGTCGGGAATTGGACTGCGACGACATTTTTGCGAGGCAGATGCAATCGTGTGAGCCGACGCCATACCGAAGGGTGCATGTGCGTGTCGGAACCGACAAGAGCCACCAGTCAGACGCGGCCTTGCTGTCTCAGGTCACGAACAGCGATGCGGCTCGGTGTCCCCACCATTGGCTGTCAGGGCGATTGACGCGGCGGTACCGGCAATGCGCGCCCCACGCTATTCACCTGATGCCGGACGGTTGCCCCATGAAGGGCGCGTCTGAGCTTCGGGATCGGCGGGTGAACGACCTTGCTCCGCACAGCCCTGAGCTACCGGACTGATTCTCACCCTATCGAGGGCCCAAATTGTTCCGACTGATGCCGGGGCCTTCTTCACGGCATTGGGGGATATCCTGGGGGATGACCGATAACGGAGCGCGATTTTCTGATTGAAAATCAATACATTAAGTGAAGCGGCTGGCGGAGAGGGAGGGATTCGAACCCCCGATGGACTTGCGCCCATGCCGCATTTCGAGTGCGGTGCATTCGACCACTCTGCCACCTCTCCGCAGAGGTGTGCCCGTTGCAGGGCACTATGAGTGGATCGGGCGCTTCTAGCGGACCGCAGCGTGCCGTTCAAGCGTCTTCGTGCGCCCGTCCACGAGCTTTCTCCGTCTCGTGTCCGGCGCTGCCGCTCCGGGTGCCGGAGCGTGTGTCTGGCTGGTGGGGGCGTCGGGACCAGCGGGGCCGATCATGCCGCTCCGGCCTCGGGGCAACAGTGTTGTTCGAGGGATCGCGATGGGTTCTGCTTTTCGGATCATGGCGTTGAGGATGACCAGGAGTTGGCGTGCGACGGCGATGAGGATGGTCTTTAGGTCCTGTTGACGAATTCGCGCATCCATAGACGGACGGCGGCGATGAGGCCGAAGCCGAGGTAGCTGTCGGCGGTCTTGTCGTAGCGGGCGGCGCTGACGGGGACGGTGACCGGCAGGCTGAGGGTGCGGCCCATCTGGGCGAGCGCGCGGGCATCGAGCCGGTCGGTCTTGGCGAGGGCCGGTGGCCCGGGCGAACTCGCGGGCCTGGCGGGGATTGACGCGGCAGAAGGGCTGGCCGCGTTCGGCGAGGGCGGCGATGAGCTCACCGTCGCAGCCGCTGGTGGCCTCGAACACGACGAGGGCATCCGCCTCGATCGCGGCGGCCCAGGCGGCGATGGCATCGGACGTATTGGGGATTCTCTGGGTCCGGCCGGACGGCAGGGCGCAGAGGTCGCGGACGGCGCGACAGATCGCAGCCGACGACGGGCTGTGGCGTGGTGATGGCTCCGGCCCATGTCGTGCGGGATCGCAGTCCCAAGCAACTGTTCAGGGTTCAGCGACAACGGAAGGGACCCTTGCTCCCGCACGGGCTGCACCCCCCGGGGGGACGGGCTCCCTTCCCCTCCATCACTCTCTCACAGATCCAACAGACAGGGGGGCGGACGCGGCGGCGGCGGTCTCGTGCGCCGGCCATGGCGCGTCCGCCGGTGGTGCGTGGCTGCCGGTGGGCAAGGCTGGTCGTGCCGCATTGCGGCACCCCGGGCAAATATGGGAAGAAGGGGAGCCCGTCCCACGTGGCGCCGGAGACGTGTCGGCACAGCCGGGATGCCATGCTGGCACAGCCCATCTGGAGGCTTGTCGTCCATGAAGCGAACCCTGACGGTCGCTGTCCTGCTTCTCGCCCTGGTCGCGGTCGGGGGGCTCGGCGCCTATTACCTTGCCGCGCGGGCGCGCGCCCTGCCTCCGGGGTTCGCCTCCGGCAACGGGCGGATCGAGGCCACCGAGGTGGATGTCGCCACCAAGGCCGCGGGCCGGCTGGTGGACGTGCTGGTGGAGGAGGGCGATTTCGTCACCCAGGGCCAGGTGGTGGCGCACATGGACGTGGATGAGACCCGCGCCTCGCTGCGCACCGCTGAGGCCCAGGAGATGCAGGCCATCAAGTCGCGCGATCAGGCCACTCATGTGGTGGAGCAGCGCAAGGGCGAACTCGATCTCGCCGTCAAGGAGCTGGATCGCCAGACCACGCTGGTGGAAAAGGGCTTCGCCACCGAGCAGAAGGTGGATCAATACCGAACCACCAAGCTGACCGCGCAGGCCGCCCTGGCGGCGGCGGAGAGCAGCCTTGCCGCCAGCGAATCGGCCATCCGCGCCGCCGAGGCGGAGGTGGAGCGCCTGACCCGGCTGGTCGCGGACGGAACGCTGCTGGCACCCAAGGCCGGGCGCGTGCTGTATCGGCTCGCCGAGCCCGGCGAAGTGCTGGCGGCCGGCGGCAAGGTTCTCACCCTGCTCGATCTGTCCAATGTGTACATGACGGTCTTCCTGCCCGCCGCCGATGCCGGGCGCCTCGCCCTGGGCGCCGAGGCGCGGCTGCTGCTGGAGCCGCTGCCCGACCGGGCGGTGCCGGCCAACGTGTCGTTCGTGTCGGCGCGGGCGCAGTTCACCCCGAAGCAGGTGGAGACCCAGAACGAGCGCGACCGCATGATGTTCCGCGTGAAGCTCCGCATTCCCCAGGCGCTGGTGGAAAAGTACATCGCGCAGGCCAAGACCGGCGTCACCGGGGTCGGCTATGTGCGCCTCGACCCCAAGGCCCCATGGCCGGTCTGGCTCGAGTCCGATCTGGTGCGCGAGGCTGCCGGCGGTGCGGCGGCGCCGGGAGCTGCGAGGTGATCCGGTGGCGCCAGTGCCTGGGGAGCGGCGCGTGAGCGCGGCTCAGGCCGCCCCAGCTGCCGCCCAGCCGGCCGCCGACGGCCGGGCGGGCGCCGGGGCGGCGGCGGTGCGCCTTGCCGGCATCCATCATCGTTACGGCGAGACCCTGGCGGTGGACGGCATCGACCTTAAGATCGCCGAAGGGGCGTCGGTGGCGCTGGTGGGACCGGACGGGGTGGGCAAGTCCACGCTGCTCGGCCTCATCACCGGCGCCAAGCGCATTCAGGAGGGCCGGGTGGAGGTGCTGGGGGCAGACCTGGCCCTGCGCCGGTCGCGCGATCAGGTCCAGCCGCGCATCGCCTTCATGCCCCAGGGGTTGGGGCGCAATCTTTATCCCAATCTCACGGTGGCGGAGAACATCGCCTTCTTCGCCCGCCTGTTCGGCGAGAGTGCCGATGCCAATGGCGCGCGGGTGGCGCCGCTGCTGGCGGCCACCGGCCTTGCGCCGTTTTCCGGCCGCCTCATGCGCAAGCTCTCCGGGGGCATGAAACAGAAGCTGGGCCTGTGCTGCGCGCTGGTGCACGATCCCGACCTGCTGGTGCTGGACGAGCCCACCACCGGCGTCGATCCGCTGTCGCGCCGGCAGTTCTGGGATTTCGTGGAAACCATCCGCGCCGACCGGCCCCGCCTCACCCTGCTGGTGGCCACCTCCGACATGGAGGAAGCCGCCCGCTTCGGGCGGGTGGTGATGGTGGACGACGGCCGCATTCTGGCCGACGACAGCCCCGCCGCGCTGCTGGAGACGACCGGCCAGCCCAATCTGGAGCGGGCCTTCATCTCGCTGCTGCCGGAGGGCCGGCGCGGCGATGGCGCCGGGGCGGGCACGGCGGCGCCGATCCCGGCGGATGCGCCGGTCGCCATCGAGTCGCGCGGGCTCACCCGCCGGTTCGGGGATTTCGTGGCGGTGGACCATGTGAGCTTCAAGATCCGCCGGGGCGAGATCTTCGGTTTCCTCGGCTCCAACGGCTGCGGCAAGTCCACCACCATGAAGATGCTCACCGGCCTGCTGCCGGCCAGCGAGGGCGAGGCGCTGCTGTTCGGCGCGCCGGTGGACCCCACCGACATCGAGGCGCGGCGGCGGGTTGGCTACATGTCGCAGGCGTTTTCGCTCTATGGCGAGCTGACGGTGCGGCAGAATCTGGAGCTGCACGCCCGCCTGTTCGATCTTGCGGGGACGGCGGGGGCGGGGCGCATCGCCCAGGTCACCGCCGATTTCGACCTGGCGGACCATCTCGATACCTTGTCCGACAGCCTGCCGCTGGGCGTGCGCCAGCGGCTGTCGCTGGCGGTGGCCATCCTGCACGAGCCGGAAATTCTGATCCTGGACGAGCCCACCTCCGGCGTGGACCCGGTGGCCCGCGACGGCTTCTGGGACCATCTCCAGCGCCTGTCCCGTGCCGAGGGGGTGACCATCTTCGTGTCCACCCACTTCATGGGGGAGGCGGAACGGTGTGACCGCATCTCCTTCATGCATGCGGGCCGCGTCATCGCCACCGGCGCCCCGGACGAGCTGAAGGCGGCGCAGAAGGCGGCCTCCCTGGAGGAGGCCTTCATCGCCTACATGGAGATGGGCGGGCGGGAGGCGCGGACCGATGCCCGCCTGCCGCCGCCCGCGCCGGCGGCGGGCCGGCCGGCGGCCTTCTCCTGGTCGCGGCTCGGCGCCTATGCATGGCGCGAAGGGCTGGAGCTGCGGCGCGACCCGGTGCGGCTCGCCTTCGCGCTGCTCGGCACCGCGCTGCTCATGGTCATCTTCGGCTACGGCATCACCCTCGACGTGGACAAGCTGCGCTTCGCCGTGCTCGACCGCGACCAGACCGCCGAGAGCCGCGCCTATATCGACGGCTTCGCCCACTCCACCTATTTCGTGGCCGAGGCGCCGCTGGCCGATCCGGCCGACCTCGACCGGCGGCTGAAGGCCAACGCCATCGCCTTCGCCATCGAGCTGCCGCCGCGCTTTGCCGCCGATTTGCGCGCCGGCCGGCCCACCGAGGTTCTGGTGACCATCGACGGCGCCATGCCGTTCCGGGCCGAGACCATCCAGGGCTATGTGCAGCAGGTGCACACCCTGTTCCTGCAGCAGATGGCCGAGGCGGCGGGGGGAACGCTGGCGGCGCCCGCCAGCCTGGAGATGCGTTACCGCTACAACCAGTCGTTCCGTAGCGTCGAGGCCATGGTGCCGGCGGTGATCGCGCTGATGCTCATCTTCATCCCCGCCATTCTCACCGCTTTGGGCGTGGTGACCGAGAAGGAGCTGGGCTCCATCACCAATCTCTATGTGACGCCGGTCACCAAGCTGGAATTCCTGCTGGGCAAGCAGGCGCCGTACGTGGTGGTGGCGGTGTTCAATTTCTTCGTCATGGTGGGGCTGGCCCTGTTCCTGTTCGGGGTGCCGCTGAAGGGCTCGTTCCTGGGGCTCATGCTGGGGGCAGTGGTGTATGTGCTCGCCACCACCGCGGTGGGGCTGGTTTCCTCCACCTTGACCAATACCCAGGTGGCGGCGCTGTTCGGCACCGCCATCGGCACCATGATGCCGGCGACCCAGTTTTCCGGGCTGCTGCAGCCGGTGGCGTCGCTGGAAGGGGCGGCCTGGGTGGTGGGCACCTTCTTTCCCACCACCTATTTCATGCGCGTCAGCGTCGGCGCCTTCACCAAGGGGCTCGGCTTCATGGAGCTGCTGCCGTTCATCCTCAGCACCGCGGCCTTCTGGCCGGCGCTGCTGCTCATCGCCCATCTGATCCTGCGCAAGCAGGAGGCCTGATATGGCGCAGCCCGGTCCCGACACACCCGTCGTCCCTCGCCCGCGCCGGGGCCCCGCCGCCGGGCTCGCGGCGCGGGCGAGCAATATCCGGCATCTCCTGGTGAAGGAGCTGATCAGCCTCTGGCGGGACCGGGCGTTGCTGGTGCTGGTGCTCTATGCATTCACGGCCGCCATCTACATCCAGGCCAATGGCATGAAGCACGATCTCAACCGGGCCACCGTCGGCGTCATCGACGAGGATAATTCGGCCCTGTCCCACGCCATCCTCGACGCCCTGCTGCCGCCGCGGTTCCAGGCCCCGGTGGCCCTGGAACCGCGGGAGGCGGACGCCGGCATGGATGCCGCCCGCTACACGTTCGTGCTGAATGTGCCGCCCAATTTCCAGTCCGACGTGCTGGCGGGGCGGGCGCCGACGGTGCAACTGCTCATCGACGCCACCGCCCTGATGCAGGCGGGCCTCGGCGCCACCGACATGGCCGGCATCTTCCAGCAGGAGGTGAACCGCTTCGTGTCCCGCACCGGCCGGGACACGTCATCGCCGGCGGAGCTGAAGATCCGCGTCGCCTTCAACCAGGGGCTCGAATCCTCTTGGTTCACCGGCACCATGGGCCTCATCACCAACATCACCATGCTGTCGGTGCTGCTGGCGGGAGCGGCGCTGATCCGCGAGCGTGAGCACGGTACGCTGGAGCATCTGCTGGTGCTGCCGCTGCGGCCGTCGGAGATCATGCTGGCCAAGATCCTGGCGAATGGCGCGGTGATCCTGGTCGGGGCCTTCTTCAGCATCGTGGTGGTGCTGCAGGGGGTGATGGGCATGCAGATCGCCGGCTCGGTGCCGCTGTTCCTGGCGGGCGCGGCGCTCTATCTCTTCTTCACGGCGGCGCTGGGCATCTTCCTCGGCACCCTGTCCGGCTCCATGCCGCAGTTCGGGCTTTTGTTCTTCCTCATCGTTCTGCCCATGAACATGCTGTCGGGCGGTTTCACGCCGCTGGAAAGCATGCCGCAATGGCTGCAGACCGCCATGCAGGCCTCGCCTTCCACCCAGTTCGTCGCCTTCGCCCAGGCCATCCTCTATCGCGGCGCGGGCCTGGAGACGGTGTGGCCGCGGTTCCTGGCGACCTTCGCCATCGGCATGCTGTTCTTCGCGGTGGCGCTGGCGCGCTTCAGGACCTTCCTGGCCGCGCAGCAATAGACGCGCGCCCGCCGGGCGGGTGCGCGCGTCTGATCGCGTCGGTCAGATATAGTCCACGAAGGAGCCGAGGGCTTCCTGGGACAGGTCGCGCATCTGGGCGAGTGTGGTGGCATCGAGCACGGTGCCGATGGCATCGCGCACCCGCACCATCAGCAGGCGCACCTCGCAGGTGCTGACGTCGCAGTCCTCGCACGGCTCGTAGGCGTTGCGGCTGGCGCAGGCGAACGGCGCCAGCGGCCCGTCGAGGGCGCGGATCATGTCGCCGACGACGATGTCCTCCGCCGCCTTGGCGAGACGGTAGCCGCCGAGCTTGCCCTTCTTGCTGGCCAGGAAGCCGGCATTGCGCAGCTCGCCCAGGATCACATCCAGGAATTTCTTCGGGATGTTGTTGGCCTCGGCGATGTCGGCCACCTGGGTGGACGAGCCCACCGGCAGGCGCGCCAGGTGAACGGCCGCCTTCAGTCCGTATTTGCCTTTTTTCGTCAGCATTCCACGTCCTCTGAACGGCTTATGCGGATCTCGGGCGCCGCCGTCAACCGCGTTGGCGGGGCGCGCGCTCAATTCTGTCGCGGGAGATCCTCCGCGTCGTCCTTCAATTCGTACCGGGCCATGAGCGGGGCCTGGGCCATGGCGAAGGCAAAGGTCAGGGGGAGGTAGCCGAATGTCTTGAACGCCACCCAGGTGTCGGTGGAAAACAGGCGCCAGACCGCTTCGTTCACCACCGCCATCACCAGGAAGAAGACGCCCCAGCGGATGGTGAGCGTCCGCCAACCGGCGTCCGTCAGCTTGACCATGCCGTCGAACACATAGGGCAGCAGCGGCTTCTTGATGGCCAGGCCGCCGAGCAGCAGCACGCCGAAGGCGGCATTCACCAGGGTGGGCTTGAGCTTGATGAAATGCTCGTCCTGCAGCCACAAGGTCAGGGTGCCGAACACCACCACCACCAGCGCCGACACCAGCGGCATCACGGCGATGCGCCGCGCGAGCACCCACATCAGCGCCAGCGCCACCAGCGTCGCCACCATGAACGCGCCGGTCGCCACATAGATGCCGCCATAGGCATTGGCGGCGAAGAACAGCACCAGCGGGCCGACCTCCAGGCCGATCTTCAGGATCGGGCTGAGGGGGGGGCGGGGCGTCTGCGCGAGGGGGGCGTCGGACATGGGGCGGGGTCTCCTTGCGCCCATGTGGCGTCAAAACGAGGCACAATCAAGCTCACCCGCGCCGCCGGGCCGCTTTCGCGTGAATCGAGGCCGCCGCTGCGGGGGCGCTCCGGCCGGCCGGTGCCCGGGGCCGCGCCTAGCCGTGGAGGCGCACGCAGGCCACCATGTCCGGTGGCTCGCGCGGCACCCGAGCCTGAAGCCGGTCGGCGAGGCGGGACATGCCCGGGCTGGGCGCGCCGGCGCTGCGGCGCGCGGGATTGGGCAGCATCACCGCGAGCCGGGCCGCCTGGTCGGCGTTGAGCCGGGACGGCGCCAGCCCGAATTGGTCGCGGGCGGCGGCGCCGACGCCGAAGGTGCCGTTTGGGCCCCATTCGGCGATGTTCAGATAGATTTCCAGGATGCGCTGCTTGCTCATCACCAGGTCCAGCCACAGGGCGAGCGGAACTTCCAGCACCTTGCGGGGAATTTCCGGCCGCTGCCACAGGAACAGGTTCTTCACCACCTGCATGGTGATGGTGGAGGTGCCGCGGAGGTCTTCCAGGTCGTCCGCCTTCTCCACCACGTTGCGCATCTCGGTGATGTCGATGCCGTTGTGGGTGCAGAAGCGGGCATCCTCGGAGGCGACCACGGTGCGCACCAGGGCCGGCGACACCTCCGACAAAGGCGTCCATACGCGCTCCACCCTCTGCCCGGTGGCCAGCCGGTGGAGCATGAGCGTGGAGGCCGGATTGCTGAAGTTGTACAGCACCGACAGGGTGACGGGGATGGCGAGGAGCGCCACCGCCACTTGCGACAGGAAGCGAATCATCGAGGGCCCTGCGTCGTGAGTCCGGCGCCGGTCCGGCCGGCCTCGGGCGCGGCGGCGCATGGGAGTGGCCGGAGCGATCCGAGCGGCCGCTTGACCTTGCTCCCTGGTTGAGGCACCCGGGTCGGCACGTCAACGGGGGAGGCGGGTGCGGGGTTCCGTTCCGGCTCCCTCCGGCCGCTCCCGTCCTGTCCGAAGGCCTCCCGTGACCCCATCGCTCGTCCTCCGCCTCGATGCCGCCGCCGCCGCGACCGAGGCGCGTCTCGCCGAAGCCCTCGCCGACACCCCGGCGCCGGGGGAAGGAGCGCGTCCGCCGCGGCTATTGGCCGCCATGCGCCACGGCGCTCTCGGCGGCGGCAAGCGGCTGCGCCCGTTCCTGGTGATCGAGGGGGCCGCCCTGTTCGGGCGCGCCGTGGCGGAAGCCGTTACCGTGGCGGCGGCAGTGGAATGCGTGCACTGCTATTCCCTGATCCATGACGACCTGCCGGCCATGGACGACGACGACCTGCGGCGCGGCCGGCCCACCGTGCACAAGGCGTTCGACGAGGCGAGCGCGATCCTGGCCGGCGACGGCCTGCTCACCCTCGCCTTCGACCTGCTGGCCGGCGAAGACGCCCATCCCGACGCGCGGGTGCGTGTGGAACTGGTGCGGCGCCTCGCGCGCGGGGCCGGGCTCGGCGGCATGGTGGGCGGGCAGATGCTGGACCTTGCCGCCGAGGGGCGCTTCGACGGCGGCCGCCCGCTGGCGCTCGGCGTCGCGGACATCCGCCGGCTCCAGGCGATGAAGACCGGCGCGCTGCTGGCGGTGGCCGTGGAAGCGGGGGGCGTCCTCGGCGGCGCCGGGCCTGAGGCGGCGGCGGCCCTCGCCGCCTATGGCCGGGCGCTGGGCGCGGCGTTCCAGATCGCCGACGACATTCTCGACGTGGAGGGCGATGCCGACGCGGTAGGCAAGAAGGTGGGCAAGGACCAGGCGGCCGGCAAGGGCACGCTGGTGTCGTCCCTTGGCCTGCCTGCGGCCCGGGAGGAGCTGGCGCGGCTGGTGGCGGAGGCCCAGGCGGCGCTGGCGCCGTTCGGCGCGCGCGGCACCATCCTGGCGGAGGCCGCCCGCTTCGTCGCCGAGCGCAAGGCCTGAACGTAAGGCCAAAGGCCCGCGAGCTTGCCGCCTGGGCCTTTGGCCAAGCCCGCGCGGGGCTTGAGCGAACCCATTTGGCAGCGGCCGAAGACCGGGACCGATGGGATAAAATGGGGGCGCGTCCCTTGGCTCGTGGTTCCCGGTTGTCCTCTCCGCGCCCTCGGGCGCCACTCAGGGGGCGGTGGGCGGTGGACCGGGCGGGCCGCCGGCGCCTCTCGCCTGGGGGCGGATGGCGTGCTAGCGTGCCGCCGTGTCCAAGCTGCCCCCAGATCCGCTTGCCCGCGCCCTGGCGCGCCCGCTCGATCGCCGCCGCCTGTTGAAGGCGGGCGCGGCGCTGGCCGTGGCCGGCGTGCCCTATGGCGCCTTGGGGCAGGTGAGCCAGCCGGATGTCATCGTCATCGGCGCCGGGGCGGCGGGTATTGCCGCCGCGCGCAAGCTGGCCGAGGCGGGCATCGGCTATGCCCTCATCGAGGCCGCCCAGCGGGTGGGCGGGCGCACCTATACCGACACTGCGGTGTTCGGCGTGGCCTTCGACATGGGGGCCAATCGCCTGCACTTTCCCGGCGCCACTGCGCTTCCGGGGCTCGGCCGGGCGGCCGGGTTCGACATCGCCCGCGCGCCGGAGGCGGGGCGGCTCTACCTCGGCGGCAAGGAAGCGTCGGACCCGGACTATGAGGATTTCGTCGGTGCCGTGCGCCGGGCCGAGCGGGCCATCGTCGCCGCCGGCGACGCCGGGCGCGACCTGCCGGCGGCCCGGGTGGTGCCGGATCTTGGCGCGTGGTCGGCCTCGGCCCAGTTCGTGGCCGGCCCCTTTCTGCGCGCCAAGGATCTGGCGCAGGTGTCCACCGTGGATGTCGCCCATGCCGAGGATCGGGGTGTGGACGAGATTTGCCGCCAGGGGCTCGGGGCGCTGGTCGCGAGCCTCGCGGCGCCGCTCGCGGTGCAGCTCGACACGGCCGCGCGCAGCATCGAGCTTGGGGGGCGGCGCGTGGTGGTGTCCACCGGCCGCGGCAACCTGACGGCGCGCTACGTCATCGTGGCGGTGCCGCCGAGCGTCATCGCCGCCGGCAAGCTGCGGATTGCGCTGCTGCCGGCGCGAGCCCGCGCGGCGGTGGAGCGGATCACCCTCGGCACCTATGACCACATCGCCTTCGAGTGGCCGGGCGCGCCGGGGGCGCTCGGACCGGGGGAAATCATCCATTTCCGCACCGAGGGCGGGCACGGCTACGCGCTCCAGGCGCGCCTCGCCGGCACCTCGCTGTTCAGCCTGGAGGTGGGCGGCCAGTTCGCCGAGGACCTGGAGGAGGCGCAGCCGGCGGCGGTGCGCGCGGTGCTGGTGGAGGCCATCACCCGCGAGTTCGGTGCCGACGCCGCCCGGCGCATCGGCCGCGTGCATCACACCCAGTGGGGCAAGGCGCCGTTCGCCCTTGGCTCCATGTCCTGCGCCACGCCCGGCGCCGGGGCGCTGCGCCGGGCGTTCCTGGAGGTGGTGGCGGGACGCCTGGTGTTTGCCGGCGAACACGCCCACGAGAGCCTGTGGGGCACGGTCAGCGGGGCGTGGCAGTCGGGCGAGCGGGCGGCGGCGCAGGTCGTCGCCCTGATGAACGGGGCCAAGCAGGGGTGAGCCCGCCACCCGGGCGGCGATCGGTTGGGGGCGCTAGGTATTTAGTCCCGGCATTTGCTGGAGTGGATTGAGGGTGAATCGTTCGGGCTCGTTTGTCCAGGATTTGCAGATGAATTCGTAGGGGGTGAGGCCCCGGAGGGTCTTGAGGCGTCGGGCGAAATTGTAGGCCGCCACAAAGCCTTGGAGATGGGTTTCCAGTTGCTGGTGCTCGTCATAGTGGAAGCGCTTGACCGTGGCCTCCTTGATGGTGCGGTTCATGCGTTCCACCTGTCCATTGGTCCAGGGGTGCTTCACCTTGGTGAGCCGATGCTCGATGCCATGGGCCTGACAGGCGCGATCGAACGGATGACCTCGCCACATGGCCGTCGGGCCGGTACGGGTCTTGGGCAGGTCCGCGAACTGGATGCCGGTGTCGGTCAGAACACTCTCGATCCTGTAGGGAACAGTCGCGACCAGGGCGTCAAGAAACGCCCGTGCCGTCGCCGTGTTGGCTTTGTCGGCCAGCTGGACGAAGACGAGTTTCGCTGTCCGGTCGATGGCCACATGGAGATAGAGTTTGCCTTCGGCCGTCTGCACTTCGGCAATGTCGATGTGGAAGAAGCCGATGGGATAGGATTTGAACTTCTTTTTTGCCGGTGTTTCGCCCTCGACTTGCGGCAATCTTGAGATGCCGTGGCGGTGCAGGCAGCGGTGCAGGGACGATCGCGTCAAATGAGGGATCGTGGCCTGCAAGGCGTAAAGGCAGTCGTCAAGCGGCAGCAACGTATGCCGGCGGAAGGCGACGATGATCGCCTCTTCCTCCGGTGCCAGAACGCTCGACCTCGGCGCCTTTGGTCAAGCCCGCGCGGCGCGTGAGCGGACCCACTTGGCACCGGTCGAAGACCGGGGCCGATGGTATTCGGTCCGATTGGCAGGTCCGCACAGGACGTCCGCTTCTTCCATTTGGCGACGGTTTTCGGGTTGATCCCGTAGCGCTTCGCCAGCGCCCTCAGGCGCTCTTGACTCTCTTGTATCGCTCGACGGACCGCCTCTGTCGTCGTGGCGCACCCGTGCAGAACCTGGCCCAGAGCGCATCCTTCCTGTCCTGCAAAAAGACTGCACCAGCAAAACCTGGGATCAAACACGTAGAGCGGGGGTCGGCAAGAACGAGGCCGGATCCGTAGGGATGGAATTCCCGGCCCCACGCCGTGGAGAACCTTGAGACCCTATTTCTTGCCGATGGACGTTAGATCAATCTTCAAGAGTTGAGTGTAGGGATTTTCCCCCTTGCGCAAGGCGGTCTCTCGCGCGGCGGCCCGCGCCTCGGCTTCCGTGTCCTCCTGCGCTTTCAACTCCTCAAGCTGATCCTTAAGTGGTTCGATTTTCTTCTGAACTGCTCTAAGAGCATCTTTGAGCTTTTGTATCTCCGGCTCAAAGCTTGCCTCGCCCGGGCGGGAGGAGGCTTTCATTTCACGGATTTTTCTCTCCAGAGCCTGCTCCTGGAGCGACAGCTTGGAGAGCTCAGCGGTGGTCGCAGGCTTTCCGAATGGGGCGATGACCCTGAGGATCTTGTCCGAAACGACAACCATTGGCAGCTCTCAACATCCGGAGTATGATTTACCGTTGCATAAACTACTTGTGTGTGGCCGGCCATAGACGCCGGCCATAGACCAAGCCGCGCTTTCCCGCCTCGACCATAGACCTCACATTAACGAAATGGAGCAGGCTCGCAACTGAACCGCCCCGTGTTTCCCGGAGGCATTTTGGTTTGAGTCACGCGGCCAGTTTCTGTTCGTCGAGCAGGACTGCACTTTAAGCTCGGTCTCGCAGATGGGGGAGCGCCTGGAGCGTGGCGGGCCGACTGCTCGTGATCTTTGCCCGGACGACAAGTGCGGCGCTGACAGGGCCTTGACCGACAAGGGACGCTCGCGCCTCGCCACCGGACAGCCCGACCACGACGCAGCTGTCACGGTTGCCCTCAAGGAGCATGGCTGCGAAGACCTTCTGGCCAGCACACTCATCCGCACGAGGCAGGGCCCGCCGGAGGACATTCGCGTTTTCATGGTTCTGGAAACATGCCCCAAGCATGCCGATGGGCCCCGAGGAGCGGCAAGGCTCCGTGCTGTCCGCGCTCGAAAAGGCTGCGATCGTCGCCCGCAGGGTCGAGGCCCACCGGCCGCCGGACGATGTGTCCTGCCCTGAAGGACATTATCCCGCGCCTGACGCGCTCGTCACTGCATCGGTGCCTGCGGCGTCATGGCATCTCGCCCCTGCCGAAGGTGAATCACAAAAGACCAGGCCGCTTGAGACTTCCGAGACCGGCTCTGTCCATACACCGACTTCACACCGGTTGATCGCCTGACCGAAGATTGGGAATCCTCCCGCGAGGATTGAGCGGGGACGAAGCCAGTCCGCTCCCCTGCCTCACTCAGTTGGGCCATGGACTGGCCTTCCCTCGTCGCGCAGCCACAAGCCGCCCAGTGCCCATGACAAGGCCCTCTCTCTACCGCCAGCGCCACGAGATCGAGAACCTGTTCGCCAAGCTGAAAGATTGGCGCCCCATCGGCACCCGCTGCGACCGATGCGCTCGCCCCCTCTTCTCGGCCATCTGCAGCCCAGCCGCCGTCGCCTTCTGGCTCTGATCAATCTGTCCCGAACCTCGCGGAAGGGATCGCATCGCCCCCGGCCATCCACGGACAGACGGCGCACGCCAATCGCGAGGCCCTTGAGGCACGGCCTGGCGTTGGCCAACTTGACGACACCACCTTTCCTTGGGCATGGCGATCAAGGCCATGTTCGTCCTTCCGCCCGCCCGAGCTCCAGCCCATGCCCCGCGTCCCGATCCCTCCGCTCCTCCTCGGCCTCGCCGCCGTCTGCACCGGCTTGGCCGGCGGCCTTGTCGGCGCCGTCGGCGCGGGCGCGCGGGCCTATCGGCCGGTTACGGCGGAGGTGGGCGCGCCGGTGGCCCCGCCGCCGGACCTCATCGCCACGGTGCGGCAGCTGCACGCGGCAGCCAGCGCGCGGGACGCCCAGGCGGTGTTCGCCCTGATCGCCGACCGGATATCCGTGGTCACGTCCGGCCTCACGCCAGCAGCGCGCCGCGACCTGGAGACGAAAGGCCCGTGGCCTGACGCGGACACCGCGCTGGAGGCGATCGGCGGCGCCGTCCTGGAGGGCGACGTGCCGTCGGCCGGCACGCCCATGCCGGTGACGCGGGCGGCTGCGCAGGCGTTCGAGACCCTCGCGGCGGCGAGCGCGCATCCCGAATGGGGCCGGGACCCGCTGTTGAAAGGGGCCATCTGCACCTACCGGGGCCTGCGCTGGGAGGCTGCGGCCGGCGCGCGGATCGATGACGGCTCGCGCGGACTTCATGCGCCGGCCGCCGCCCCGGTCCATGCCTCGGCGGCCCCGGCCGCGCCGGTGATCGGCACCCTGAAGCCGGGCCTGATCTACCTTCAGGGCGAGATGGACGACCTGCCGGAGGGGTGGCGGGGCGTCCGCCTGCCGTCCGGCCGTGTCGGCGCCGTACGGGAAACGGATGTGCGCGATCCCGCCGCCTGGGGCCTGTGCTTCCGGCGCACGCCGGAAGGCCGCTGGCTGGTTTCCGCCGTCTCGTCCGCCCTGCTGTAATCGGTTCGGCTCGCTTGAAAGGTGGCCCACGTGCCCATCGTTGTTGAAACCGCCCTGCGCCTCCTCGGCCTGTTCTATGTGCTGAGCGGCGTCGTGGTGGTGCGTTCGCTGGCCGCCTCGGCAATGGCGGACGCGACCTATGCCGCCATCATGGGCACCGCGCCCCATCCCGCGGAACGGGCCCGCGAAACCTGGCTCGCCGCTGGCTCGGTGCTGATCGGAACCGGCGGGCTGGCCCTGGTCCTGCTGCTGGACGTGGCCGCCGTCCTGTTCGTGCTCGGAGCGATCCAGCAGGTGGTCTATCTCGGCGTCGTGGCGCCGCGCTACCTCGACCCGCACGACGAACCGGACGCGGCCGGGCGGGCGAAGACGTGGACTGCCGCCATCGTCTATCTCTTGGCGACGGCCATCGTGGTGGCGGCGGAGCGCGGCGGCGTGCTGCGGCCCTGGCTCGATGCACCCCGCTGGCTGCTCGGCGCGGCGGGCCTGGCGGTGGCCGCCGGCATCGCCTGGACAGTGTGGAGACTGGGCATCCGCGGTTCGGCCGGAAAAGGGGAATAGGCCGGCGGGGCTGCGCGGCCGGCGTCAGCGCGGCTCGATCGTCCGCGCGTCGGCATCGGCGAGGCCGACGAGCAGGTGGCGCCCGTTCCGGTCGACCCGGAAGATGCCATAGCGGGCCCGCGCATAGAGGTCGGCGTGCCCCTCCTGGAACAAAAAGGAGCGCGGCTCGATCGCCACGCCATCCGCCGCGCGCTCCACCTGGAAGGCCACTTCGCCGGGGCCGGGCGCGCCGTGGCCCCCCGTGCGCCGGAAGCTGCCGACGCGGCGCGCGTCGAGGGCGAGGATGATGGTTCCGGCCGGAGCATCGAGGCTGATGGCCTGGCGCTCCAGCGCATAGGCCAGGCGCATGTAATCGCCCTGCATCAGCGAGCGCGGATCGGCCGGTGCAAGCTCCAGGAGAACCACCTCGCCGGAGGCGCGAAGGACTTCCAGATCGCGCACGCTCCAGCCCAGCGCGGCCAGAACGGCAAGACCCGCCGCGAGAAACAGCGCGCGCCGGATGCCGGGCTTCACGGCGCCTCCTCCCGGTCCCAGCCGGCGCGGACGAGGATCGCCTGGCCCGCCAGCAGCAGCAGCCCGGTTCCCACCAAGGTGACGGACTTCTCAAGGAAGGTCATGTCGCGCCCGTAATACCAGAGCACCAGGAACACCGGCAGGGCCAGACTGCCGGCCACCCGCAGCGGCACGTCATGCAGCGCATGGCCGAGCACCAGCACGAGCAGCGCGAAGCTGATGCCCGGCGCGCCTGCCAGACCCAGGATGATCGCCCCGCCCATCGCCGCGATGAGCGGCGGACGCACCAGCCGGGCGCGCCCGCCCGCCGCCCAGCCGATCACCCCCATGAGGGCGAGGGTGAGCACCGCCTCGATGGGGCGCGGGTCCAGCGGCCGCCCATTCGCCCACGCCCCGGCATCCTGGCCGGCGGCGAGGAGGCACACGAGGGTGCCCATGAGAGCAAGGGCCGCGATGCCGATGGGCCGAAGCGCCAGCGGCACCCGGTGGGAGAGAAGCAGCGCTCCTGCGATCGCCGCCGCCAGGGTGAACAGGACGGCAATGGCCAGGCTGGGATCGGCGCCGGAGCCCTGCCGCGAGAGGATCTCCACCACCGCCGCCACGCCGGCCGCGTAGGGCGAGAGCACCCGATCCAGCGAGGTGGCGGACACCGGATAGGTGATGACCGTGACGGAGAGGATGGCGGCGGTGGGCACCCATGGCGTGTCGTCGCCGACGAGGAGGAGGATGCCGATGACACTCATCACCTTGCCCAGCGCCAAGGCGGTGAAGGCGGTCTGCGCGAGCGCGTCGCGGCCCATGCCTGCCGGGGCACGCGGCAGAGCGAGGGACAGCGCGATGCCGGCGGCGATGAAAGCAAGACCCCAGGAGAGCAGGCCGCCGCCGCTGTCGAACGCGATCAGCTGCGCGACCAGGAGGAAAGCGAGGAAGAAGGCGGTGGCCAGAAAGGTGCCGACGCCAGCCAGGATCTTCAGATGCAGCGGCGGACGCTCTTCGGCGGCGGTGGCGCGGATCGCCGCGACCACCGCGCCCTCCGCCTCGGGGGGCAGCGCGCCGGAGGCGGTCCAGGCGGCGATGAGGGTTGCCGCATCGACGGACGGGCGTGCCATCACAGCGCCTCCAATCGTCGCGACGCGGCCCGCAGCCATGCGACGGCGGCCGCGAACAGAACGAGCGTGGCGACGCCCATGAGGAAATAGGTGCCGATGTCGGCCCGCCTGCCGCCGGCGGCCAGCAACCGGAACAGGGCGAAATCAGCGATGACGCAAACGGCGAGCGCCACCGCCGCCAGCATGGCGAGATCAGGGACGAGGCGCCGGTACACCACCCCCATCGCCGCGAGGCCAAGGAAAATGAGGGCAGCCGCCGCCCACTCGGCGGGGCCGAAGCCACCGAAGGCCTCCAGCAGGATGATGGCCAGCTGCACCATCGCCGCCAGCAGCGGGAGGCCGAGAACGAACCGTGTCCAGCGCGCCGCCGGCCAGACAGCGCCGCGCGCGGCCAGCACCTCGCGGCCGAGCAGCGCACCACCGAACAGGACCATCAGGCTGAGATTGCGCCCGGCGTGGAAGGCGGCGTCCGCCGGCTGGGTCTGGTCCCACCCCGTGACAAGGGCGAGCGCGGCGACGGCGATCCACACCGTCCAGGTGGCGGCGGATGCCGCCAGCAGAGCCCAGGCGAGGGTGAGCCCGGCCCAGGCCGCGAACAGCGTCCAGGCATCGGCGCCGGTCTGGTAGATCTGGCCCATCACGGCCAGGAACACACCCACGAGGGTGACCGCCGCGGCGGCGGCCATCTCCGAGACGCGCCGCCCGAAGCCGGTGACGACCACCGTGAGGCACGCGGCGGCGATCATCGCGGCGACGATGCCAAGCCGGGTGAAGGGCGGGATGCGGGTCCAGTTGAAGGCGAAGAAATAGATGATGCCGGAGAGCACGAGCGCGACACCCGCCGTGCCGAGCAGGCGCCCGGCCCAAAGCCCCCATCGCCGCGGCGGCTCGATCATGGCGAGCGCGGCATCGCGCGCCGCGGCGCCGATCACTCCGCGCGCGGCCAGCCGGTCCACGGTCTGGCGATCCACCCGGATCGCCGCCAGCGCCTCCACATCCTTGATGACGTCGCCGCTCATCCGTATTTGTCTCGCCCTGCCGTCCCCGCGCGCTCGCCTATCCTCGCGCATGACGTGAACGAGGTCGAGACATGATCCGAGCCGCCTGCGCCGCCGTCCTCACGCTCGTCGCCACGCTCCCCGCGGCCGCGCTCGACTGCGCGCTCGACAAAGCTGTCTATACCCCGCTCGACGCCGACGACGACTGGAGCGCACCGGAAGGCGTCAGCAATGCGTGGGAAATCACCCATCCCCTCAGGCCCGATCCCTCCGCCGACCGGCCCTGGGTGCTGCGCCTCGCCGAAAACCGCCAGGGCCTCGCCGCCGAATTCGGCATCGCCGAACCGCCCGGCTTCAGCGCCACCCACGTCTTCATGCTGCTGCCGCCGGGCGGCAAGGACAAGGGCAAAGGCAAGGCGAGGGAAACAGGAAAGCGGCTCGACGCGAGCACGGCGCCCGCGTCGCTGCTCTATTATTTTGGCGACGACCTGAAGCGGATGGACCCACGGGGCGAGCCGCCCCCCAAGGCGCCGCCGCTGGTGCAATTGCCCGGCCTGTCAAAGGCGTTCTGGGCGTGGAAGCGCGACGGGCGGCGCTTCGTGCCGCCCGATGGCCTGTGGAAGCTCGCCGCCTGCCGCGACTGACCCGCCAGGGTGCAGGCCGGCGCCACTTTCGGGCCGTCCTTCGACAGCCTATAGTCGCGGCAATCAGGGAGGCCCACCGGGCCATGGGGGGGTGGCGGAGACATCGTCGAGGCGCCTGTTGAGACCGCGTCGGGCTCATTGCGCCCTGCGCGGGCAGGAGAGGCCGCATCCGCCGGCGCGACGGTGCGCGGGCGGCGGGCTGGCCTGTCTCGTGCTGGCGCTGGGGCTGCTCCTTCCGCAGATGGCGGCGGCGCGCAATCTGGCCCTGCTGGTCGGCGTCGCCGATTACGACGAGCCGACGATCCGCCCCCTCTCCGGGCCGCGCAACGATGTGATCCAGCTGTGGCGCCACCTGTCCCGGCACGGCTTCGAGGCGGACGACATCGCCGTGCTGGCCGAAGGACTCCCCCAGGCGGCGGACGTGCCCCGCCCGCGCGCCGCGCCGACCCGCGCCGCCATCGTGGAAGAACTGGCCCGCCTCGCCGACCGGGCGGGCCCCGGCGACATGGTGGTGTTTCACTTCTCCGGCCACGGCACCACCCAGCCGGAGGCCGCCCCTGTCGAGACGGCCCTGCCGGAGGCCGGCGGACGCGATCAGGTGCTGCTGCCGAAGGATGCCGGCCGCTATGACCCGGCCGCCCGCACCATCCGCAACGCCATCGTCGACAACGAGCTGGGGGCGGCCCTCGACCGCATCCGGGCGACGGGCGCCACCGTGTTCGTCGTGGTCGATGCCTGTCACGCCGGTACCGTCACGCGCGCGGCGGACGCGGCGCGCGGCGTCGATGCCGGCGTGCTGGGCGTGCCGCCGGCTGGAACCGGCGTGGCCGGTCCGTCGCCGCGCCCACCCACCCGGGCCCCGATGCGCGGCGGCGCGCGACGGGAGGCGGACGCGCAGGCGAGGGAGGAGACCGG
This sequence comes from Xanthobacter cornucopiae, assembly GCF_043195065.2. NCBI lineage: Bacteria > Pseudomonadati > Pseudomonadota > Alphaproteobacteria > Hyphomicrobiales > Xanthobacteraceae > Xanthobacter > Xanthobacter cornucopiae. The sequence goes on along the minus strand of NZ_CM195531.1, from coordinate 4,407,949 downwards.
AGCGCTGGTGGCCTTCTTCGCCGTGGATTCCTGGACCCCGGCCATCGAGCGCGCCTACCCGGCCCCGGCTGCCGGCCTGATCGAGAAGCCCGGCGCGGACGGCGCGGGGCAGGCCACCTTCGGTGTCTTCAGCTGGCACCTGCTGCGCGCCCTGGAGAGCGGACGGGCGGCCACCTTCCGCGACCTCGCCCGCCTGATCTCCCTCGACATGGCGGCGGCGGCGCAGCTCGCCCATGCCCCGCTCCCGGTGTTCGAGGGCGACCTGGACCGCCGCCTGCCCGGCTCCGCTCCGGCCGGTCCGCCACGCTTCGCCACGCGCCGCGAGGGCGCGGAGCTGGTGATCGAGGCCGGCGCGCTCCAGGGATTCGATGACGGCGCCGAGATCGCGGTGTTCGATGGCCCGCTGGCGGACGCGCGACCGCTTGGCAGGACCCGCGTGTCCGGGACCGGTGCCGGCGAAAGCCGGGTGCCGCTCGCCGACCTGTCGTCCGACCTGCCGCCCGGCCGCGCCACCGGGCAGGAAACATTGTGGGCGCAGGTGGAACACCCCGGCGTCGCCTTCCGTTTCCGGGTGGCCAATGTGGCGCCGCCCGAGGCGGCCCAGGCCGTCGCCCAGGCCGTCGCCCAGGCCGTCGCCCAGGCCCTGGAGCCGGCGGCGGGCGCGCCCGCGCTCGGCGTGGAGCTGGTGGCGCCCGGCCAGCCCGCGGACCTCACCCTGCATCTGGGCGACGGGCGGCTCTGGCTGGTGCCGGACGGCGGGCGCCTCGTCCGGGACCCGCGCGCTTATGGCCGCAGCGCCTCCCTCCCCGCGGATGGCGAGCCGGACCGTCTGCGGCAGGCGCTGGCCGCATTCGCCCGCGCCGCCAATCTGGTGCGCCTCGCCAGCGTCATCGACCAGGGCATGGGCGCGGCCTCGGGCGAGGTCGAGATCAGCCTCGATCTCATCCGCGAGACCGATCCCGACCGGCTTGCCGACCCTCGGCGCGACTGCGCCCCCGCCGCGCGCCCGGCCGCCCCCGCGCCGGTCGACAGCGGAGTAGCGGCGCCGCTTGCCCATTGCGACACGGCGCGCCTCACCATCGCCAACCGCTCGGAGCGCGACATCGACCTCGGCATCTTCCTCCTCGATCCCCTGGGGGGCATCGACGTGCCGGTGCGCGCTTGGCGCCAGAACGGCTGCATCGCCACCCTGCCGGCCCGCGCTTCCGGCCCCCTGGTGCTGCGCACGACGCTGCGGACATGGGGCAAGGACGGCCCCTCGCAGACCGGCCTGCATCGCATCCTCGTCTTCGCCCTGCCGCGCACCGGCGGCATCCCGCCGTCGCTGTGCCACCTGGTCCAGCGCGACGTGGCCGCCGCTGCGGCCGGCGCCCTGCGCGACAGCGGCCAGCGGCCCTTCCTCCATCTGCTGAGCCGCGCCGCGCTGGTCGCGCCGGGGCTGCGCGCCGCCAATCCGTTCGAGGGGGAGGACGGAGCGGCGGGCTCGATCGTGGCGCGCCAGTTCAGCCTCGACCTGCTGCCGCCGGAGGCGAGCCGCTGATGCGCCTCCTGTTCCGGCTCACCCTCCTGGGTGCCTGCCTCCTGGGGGCCTGCGCGCTCGGCCTCGTCCCCCCCGCCGGTGCGCAGCCGGCGCCGCCATTGCCCGGGCCGACGCACCTGCGCGATGAGGCCTTCCAGGCGGCGCAGACGGCGATGCTCACCTCCGCCAGCATGGCCCTTGCGCAACTCGGGGTGCGCTTTTCGGCCGGCTCCGACGAACTCGCCCGGCTGGTGCGCCAGCGACAGGACCTTGTCGCGGCCTGGAAAAACGCGGACCGGGCGCTGGTCAAGGCGCTCAGCCTGGCGGGAAGCGGCGCCGGGGCCGACACCGACGTGGAGGCGCGCCGCGCCGAGGCGCACGCGCTTCAGGCGCGCATCGCCGACAGCGACCGCGACATCGCCGCGCGTTTTCCCGCCTATGCCGAACTCTCCCAGCCGCAGCCGGTCTCCATCGCCACGACCCAAGGCCTGCTCGGGGCGGACGAAGCGCTGGTCCTGGTGTTCGTCGGCACCCGCGACACCTTCGTGTGGGCGGTGACCCGGGACGCGGCAGACTGGCACCGCGTGCCGCTGCCGCGCGAGGCGCTGATGGCGCGGGTGAAGGCGCTGCGCGCCGGCCTGGACCCCGCCGCCGTCGCCGTCACCCGCTCCGCCCTGCGCGATTTCGGCGACACCGACGTGGCCGGCGAGAACATCGCCGCCAGCAGGCCGGCGGGCTTCAGCCGGGCGAGCGCCCATGATCTGTTCCGCCAGATCCTCGCCCCGCTCGACCGCCTGCTGGCGCCGCGCGAGCGTATCTTCATCGTCGCCGACCGGCCCTTCGACGCGCTCCCGTTCGCCTTGCTGGTGACCGCGCCGCCGCCGGGCGAGGATAGCGACGCCGGCGCCCTGCGGGAGACGGCGTGGCTGATCCGGCGGCAGGGCCTCGTCACCCTGCCGTCCGTGTCGGGGCTCAGGGCGCTGCGCGCCGCCCCCGGCGCCCCGGCGCCGCTGCCGTTCCGGGGATACGGTGCCCCGCTGCTGGGCGGGCGCCATCCGGCGGCGCAGCTCGCCTCGGCCGCGCCGGATGTGGCGGGCGCCCTGCTGCGCGGCGGGCGGATCGATCTGGAAACCGTGCGCGGCCTGGCGCCGCTGCCGCAGACCGAGGGCGAGCTGCGCCGTCTGGCCGCGGCGCTGGGCGCCCCGGCCGACGCGGTGCAGGTGGGAGCCGCGGCCACCAAGACCGCGGTGATGACGGCGGACCTGTCCCGCTATCGGGTGCTGGCCTTCGCCACCCATGGCCTCCTCGCCGGGGACATCCCGGGCCTGTCGGAGCCGGCGCTGGTCTTCACGCCACCGGCGGCGGACGGCGCGGACGACGGCCTTCTGACCGCCTCGGAAGCCGCGCGGCTCAAGCTCGCGGCCGATTGGGTGATCCTGTCCGCCTGCAACACCGCCGGCGGCGACGGCACCCCGGGCGCGGACGGCCTCTCGGGCCTGGCGCGGGCCTTCTTCTATGCCGGCGCGCGCACGCTGCTGGTGTCCCATTGGCCGGTACGGGACGACGCCGCGGCGCGGCTGACCACCGCCACCCTCGCCGCCATTCGGGACGAGCCCGGGCTCGCCAAGGCGGAGGCGTTCCGCCGCGCCACCCTCGCATTGATCGCCGACGCCACCGACCCGACGCTGGCGCATCCGGCGATCTGGGCGCCCTTCGTCATGGTGGGGGAAGGCCGGTGAGGACCCTCCTCCGCCTCGCCCCGGCGATGGTCGCCGGCCTCCTTCTCGCCCTCCCCGCCACGGCTCGGGCCGGCGCGGCGCAGTCCCCGGCGCCGGAGCTCGTTGAGCGACTGAACACCGCCTACCGGCTGCTGGACACAGGCCAGCCCGACGCGGCCCGGGCGCTGCTGGAGACCCTGCGCGGCCCGCTGGAGGATGAAGGCCGCGCGGACCTGTTGATCCGGCTCTACGACCTGATCGGATATGCCGGCCACGAGGTGAATGATCCCGCCGCCGAGGTCGAAGGCAATGCTCATTCGGCGATCCTGAGCTATCTGGTCGCGCCTCTGGACGCCCCCGATACGGTGCTCGCCGAATTCTCCCTGGCGGAGGCCCAACGCCGCCACGACCGGCGCGACGGCCAGATCTACGCGCTGGCCCAGGTGCTGGCCCAGGTGCTGGCGGCGGCCCGGGGGTCGCGCCACGCCGGCCCGCCCTCCGCCGGCATGGAGGACCTGGAGGCGAAGGCCGCCGCGCTCATGGGCCAGCGCCTGCTGGGCGACGGACGGCCCGAACTCGCCCTCCTGTTCCTGCGCCGGGCCGAAGCGCTGGCGCAGGGCGGGCGCATCGACGCGGACGACGTGCGGAAGCTCGACCTCCTCGCCGGCACCGCCGCGCGGAACGCGGCGGCGCGGAGCGCCCTGCCGCTGGCGCGGCCGGAAGACTGCGTGGGACATGCCGGGCTGGAGGCGGCGCAGATGGCCGTGTGCCGCAGGAGCGCCGATCTCGCCCTCGCGCGCGGCGACGACGTCCTGGCGGACGCGATCCTCGCCCGCCTCGTCAGCGATGTCGCCCGCGCGGCGCTGCGGGCCGATCGCTACGATGCGGCCCGCGACCTGCTGGTGGTGCGCCTGCTGCATCGGGACGCCGCAGATCCGCAGCTGCGCGCCAGCGCCGAGCTGATCGCCAACTATCTCGCCTCCATCGGCGAGGTGACGTCCGCCGCGCTGGTCGGCGCCCGCGCCGCCCGCGCCGCCATCGACCTCGGACACCACGACCCGGAGCTGGCGCAGACATGCGGCCACATCGCCCGGCGGGCCGTCCGCGCCGGCGCGCCGGAACTGGGGCGACGCATGATGGCGCTTCAGCGCAAGGTGCTGCTGGCGGGCCTCGGCGAGACGGGCCCGTCGCTGTCGGCCACCGACCCGCAGGTGCTGCAGCGACACCTCGCCGCCGCGCTGCTGCGGATCGAGAGCGCGCGCATCGCCGCGGGGAGCGATCTGCCGCGCCGCGCCGCCGCCCAATGGGCGGAAGTGGAACGCCAGATCGCGGCCATCGACCTTGCCACGTTCGACACCGTCGAGCGCCTCACCGCCGTCGCATATGCCGGGGTGGAGGACTATGTCTTCCCGAGCTATCCCGCCGCGCTGGAATTCATGGGCCGGCTGGCGCGCCGCCTGCCCGCGAGCGACCCGCGGCACGATGCGGCGCGCGGCGCCTGGGTCAATGCCGTGGAGGTGTGGTGGGGCGACAGCGCCCGCGCCGATGCGCTGGCGGAAGAGGCGATCCGCGAGATCCGCGCCGCGCCGCAGGGGCGGACCGATGCGCTGGTGAACCTGCTGTCCGCGCGCGCGAGCATCGTCGCGCCCACGAACCCGGCGCTTTCGGCGCGGCTCACGCGGGAGGCCTATGAGATCGTGGCTGTCCAGCCCGGCGAGGAAACCCGGCGCGTGGAGCTGCTGCTGGACATGGCCCTGGACCAGACCGACGCCGGCCTCGTCCGCGCGCTGGTCGCCGAGGCGCAGAGGCTGCGCGAGACCGGAGGCGACATTGGCCTCTCCGCCGAGGTCCGGCTCGATCTGAAACGCGCCTTCATCGCCTTCGACGACGGGAACGCGGATCTGGCGGTACGCCTCGGCGAGGGCGCCATCGCGCGCCTCGCGGCCGCGGGCAAGGGCGACAGCTGGATGATCGTCGCGCCGGCCCGCGACCTCGCCGGCCTCTATGCCGCCCTCGGCCGCATGGAGGATGCCCGCGCCGTCTACGACACCCATGTGCTCGCGCGCAGCAATCCGGTGCTGGACGGCGAGAGCAAGGCGATCGCCGACCGGCTGGGGCTGGCCAATCTGGAGGCCTATTACGCGCCGGACGGCAACACTGTGCGCACCCTCTCGACCCTGCTGGAACGCGCCCGCCTGCGGGTAAAGGCGGATCGGGACCTTGCGCGGCGCATCCTGCGCGCGCAGGCCTTTGCGTACTCCGGCCTGGGCGACGGCGAAAAGGCGCGATCGGCGGCCCGCGATGCCCTCAGCGCGCCCCGGCCGGCCGCCAGCGACACCGAGGCCGCGCGCGAGGACCGCAAGCTGCTGGAAGCGCTGGTGGGCGCCGACTGGCTGGCCAGCCGCGCGGCGGCGGCGCCATGAGCGCGCGCGGCAGGACACCACGGCACGACACCGCGGCAGGACACCATGGCATGGCCTCGCCAGCGTCCGGCCGTGCTCGCGAGGAACGGGCCGGCCGATCGCGCGAGAGCGGATGGCCGCGCCGGCCATCCGCGATCATCGCCCCCGGTCCGCTTCCCCCGCGCCGCCCGATGCCGGGGCCGGCTCTTTACGCCTTCATCTCCCTTTCTACGGAGTGGCTCCCATGATGCTCCCGCCGTCTCGCCCCCATGCCTCCAGGGGAGGCCTCCGGCTCCTCGCGCTCGCCGCGTGCCTCGCGGCTGGGCCCACGGCCGCGCTGGCGCAGGAGCGCCCGGTTCCGGCATTCGCGCCCGGTGACGGCCTGCGCCTCCAGCAGTCCCCCGGCGATGCCGGACCGCGCCCGGCCACGCTGCCGGCATCGGACGATGTCGGCCCGGCGGAGCTGGCGGCGGACCGCAAGCCCCGCCCGGGCGGCGACCCGCGCGCGCTGCCCTACACCGCGGCCGGCATCGCCGCGAAGACCGGCGGGCTGCTGAAAGGCGGCACCCACGAGAAGATCGTCGGCGGCACGCAGGTGGCCCCGGGCACCTACCCGTTCCAGGCCGGGATCATCCGGGTCACCACCACCAATGGCAAGGTCACGGGCCTTGCTCCGGTGTGCGGGGGCACCGTGCTGACCTCGCGCTGGGTCCTCTCCGCCGCCCATTGCTTCGTGGAGGGCGCGGGCGGCAAGGTGGAGGGGCTGCGCAGCACCAAGAACCTGCTGGTCCACGTGGGCAACACCAGCCTTCTGGCCGACGACGGCGCCCGTGACTGGATCCCCATCAAGCGCATCATCGCGCACCCTCGCTACGTGACCGGTACGAACGTCAACGACATCGCCCTGGTGGAGCTGGAGCGCGCGCCCAGGAGCGGCGTGAAGGTGGACCAGGTGACGGTGGTCACGCGGGAATCCGAGGCGTCGGACCTGCCGGAGCAGGCCGAGCTGCGCATCATCGGCTGGGGCACCACCGCCGAGGGCGGGAGCCCCTCGCCGGATCTCATGGAAACCCGGCTGACCGCCGTGGACCGCGCCCAGTGCAACCGCGTCCTCACCTCCGCCCTGGTCGGCTCGCCCGACGCCCGCCGGGCGCTGGAGGATCTGAGCTACGTGTTCAATCTCACCCCGGTGGCGCGCAAGACGCTGGAGCAGCAGCTTCCGCAGATCGGCGGCGTGGTGACACCGCAGATGTTCTGCGCCGGCGCGGCGGTGGATGGGGTGGACACCTGCCAGGGTGATTCCGGCGGCCCGATCCTCAGCCGCAAGGGTGATGGCCCGTTCGTGCAGGTGGGCATCGTCAGCTTCGGCATCGGCTGCGGCCACGCCGAGTTTCCGGGCGTCTACACCCGCCTGGCCCTCTATATCGACTGGATCCGCAAGACCATCGCCCAGCCTCCCGCCGCGCCGGCCCCGGCGGCGGCCAAGCCTCAGGGCCGTCCCTGAGCGGACCCGATGCGGGCGGACGACACGGGCGCACCCGGGCGCGGCATGGGGCGCCCCGCTACGGCTTCACCGGCTGGCTGACCGGCCAGAACAGGAACGACAGGCTGGCGGCTTCCAGCGGCAGCCGCCCGCCGCGCGTCGCGCCGTCGAGGAGCGCGTCGAGCCCGCCCTCCTCCTCGCCGCGCGCCGCCAGCCCGGCGGTATCGTTGAAGCCTGCGAGGGCGCAGAGCGCGGGAAGGTCGGTCTCCCCCTCGATGAAGGGCACCCCGACCACGAACACCCCGTTGGTGGTGCTCGGCGCGCGCCCCGGCACGATGGCGCGCGGGTGGTAGGGCACCTCGAACACCAGCCGCCGGCCCGGCTCCAGCCGGTCCGAGACGGTGAGGCCCACCGGGCAGGAGGGCCGGCGCGCCAGCAGGTTCCAGGCATCGTCGAGGAAGAAGACGGCGGCCAGAACCGGCCGGGGGCTGCGGTTCTCCACCGCGACCCGCACCTTGTCGCAGACGGCCACGTGCCCATCCTCCGGCATCGCCGTCGCGCTGCCCTTGAATGCGCAGTGCCCCGTCTCCGGATCGCGAGCAAAGCGCCGGGCCTCCATCGTCACGTCGAGGTCCCGGCCCGCGCCGGTGGCGGCCAGCGCCTGCAGCCGCGACACCTGGCGCGCGCGCAGCACCGCGCGGGCGATCACCGTGGCGGCGGCATCGGCGTCCGCGCCGTGCGGGATGGCCGCGTGCGGGCCTGCCTCCACGGCAAGCGGATCGAGTCCGTCGGGCATGAAGCGCAGGCCGTCCGCGGTCATCCACGCCACCACCGCGGGGGCCGCGTCGTCCAGCCGCGCGCCCTCCTTCAGCGGCCCGGCGAGCGCCGCCTCGAAAACCTGCCGCAACCGGGCCTCCTGCGCCGCGTCGGGCGCGCCAGAGCCGGGCCATGGGCGCGGGCGCGAGACGGTGAAGGCGGCCTGCGGCGCCGGCCGCGCCAGACGGGCATAGGCGGCCGTCGCCAGCGCCGCCGCGCCCGGCACCGTGGGGCAGCGGGCGCTGGCCTGCCGACAGCCCGGCTTGAGCGCCGCCAGCCGGGCGCGGGTCGCCTCCACCTCCTCGACCACGGCATGGCCCGAGGGCTTGTCGGCGGGCTGCGCCGCGCTGTCGTACAGTGCGACCACGGCTCCGGCCTCCACGCCCTCGATCTGCCCGGCGTGGAGGATGCCGGCGCCAACCCGCCACGCGGCGCCGGCAAGCGCGGTCGCGGTGTCGCCTCCGGGCACCGGGCCGTCCATGCCGTCGCCCTCGAAGCTCGGCGTCTGGCGCGCCTGGAAGGCGGCATCGGCCCGCAGCTGGCGCCCGGTCTCCACCATGAGCTGGCGATAACTCAGCGCCGGGGCGCGCTGCAGCACGTCGGCGAGGGCCGATGTGAAGATGGAGCCCCAGACCCTCCTGTCCGGCGGCGCGCCGGGCGGCAACGCCACCTCCCGCGCCGTCTCGTTGGGCTGGGAGGCGTAGAAGGCGGTGAGCCGCCCCGCGCCCGGCGGCAGCGCCGGCGCCTGGTCGGCCAGCACCGTCGCTTTCTCCGGCGCCATGGCACTGGAGATGGACAGGCCGATGTCCTCCAGCGTGATCTTCTTGTCGTGGACGCCGTCGCCCACGGCGCGCGCGGCGGAGCCGGAGAAGCAACTGTCCAGGATGAACCAGACATCCGCGCCACGGCTGCGGATGGCATCGAGACGGGCGCCGAAATCCGGCCCGTCGATGGTGTTCTCGAACCGGGGGCGGGCGCCCCCCGGCTTCGGCGGCGCCGCGTCGCGGGGCAGGAACACCTGGTCGAGACCGTCCGCCTTCAGGGTCGTACGCGACGGCTGGCGGGTGCCGTGGCCGGAGGCGTAGAAGACGACGAGGTCGCCCTTCCGCGCGGCCGCGGCCAGGCGCTCCAGTCCGGCCAGGATCGCCGCACGGGTGGGGGAACCGGCGGTGCCTTCGACACCGTCGGCCAGCACCTCCATGTCCCCCGGCGCGACGCCCCGCGCCTGAAGCGCGAGCCGCATGCGGCGCACATCGTTGGCGGGAGCCTTCAGTTGCTTGTCGGCCGGCAGCTCCGGATAGCCGGAGACGCCCACCAGCAAGGCCAGGGTCTTCGCCACGGCGCCCTCGGCCCCGCCGCCGCAGCCGAGGGCGACGAACAGCGCCAGCGCGGCCCGGCGCGGCCCCCTCATCGCCCCGGCTTCCGGCCGTCGGCAAGGCGCCGGAGCAGTTCCTCGGCGGCGCCGTAACGCCCCGCTTCGGCGGCCAGAGCGGCCGCCTGGAGGTCCCATTCCGCCGGCGTCTGATCAAGCAGCCAGAGCGCGCCCGCCACCTGCCCGAAGGCGGGCGTGGGGGCGCCCTCCGTGACCCAGGCGGGAACGGGCGGCGCGGCGGCATCCGCCAGAAGGTCCACCAGCGCCTCCTCGCCCTCGCCGTCACGCACCGCCAGCACCAGCCGGCCCGAGGCCGCCGGCGGCAGGGTCGGGGCGGCGGAGCGCCCGGCCGCGGGCGTGGCGGAGAGCACGGCGCCCCCCGCGCCGGGGGCGCGGACCTCGACGGTGAAGGGCGCGACGCCCCCCTGCCAGCCCAGCCACAGGCGGGTTCCCGGCACCACGCGCTGCGGCACGCCGCGACCCATTTTCAGCCGCAGGGCTTCATCGCCGCGGCCAATCAGGTTAACCGTGCGCGCCGCCGGCCGGCTCTCGAACAGTTCGCCGATCATGGCGGCGAGGGCGCTGAAGCGCCCCCCGGACGGCAGCGCGCCGACGACGGGATGCGGGGAGCGCGCGGCATCGACCCGCAGCTGGCGATCGTTCACCGTCTCGATGGTCACCACCGCGCCGGCCTCGCCCACCACCACCTGGTCGCCGTCGAACAGGGCGCCGCCGATCTGAACCGGGATCTCCTGCCCCTCGCGCAGCACATGGGCCGCCGCCTCGGGATCGGCCGCCGGCAGCTCCATGCCGATGATGTAGCCCGCGGGGGTCCGCGTGTCGGCATCGCGCGCCATCGCCGCCGGGCTCCCGGCCACAAGAAGGAACAGGGCCAGCCAGGCGGGGCGCAATCCGGCGCGGAGCGGGGCAGCAGGCGTCACGGCGAAGTCTCCGTCGGGGGCGCGGCCGGCGGCTTCCCTGGCTTCAGCAGCGCGCGCCAGCCACGCACGCGCCAGTCCTTGCCGATGGCCTGGAGACCCTCCACGGTGGAGAGGAAGGCGACCATGCCGAACGCCGCCAGCACCATGTCGCTGGCGGTGGAGGGAGCGAAGATGCGGCCGAGCCCCATCAGCGCGGCCAGCACGGCGAGGGCGACGGCGACACCCGCCGCCAGCGGGCGCAGCCGCGCGGTGATCGCCACCAGCACCCCGAACAGGGCCAGCGCCACCAGGGTCGTGCCCAGCGGGCCGACGGGCCGGCCGGAGAGCACCGCCGGCGCCGTCGCCACCGCATTGGCGACGATGAGCGCGCCCGGCAGAAAGCCGATGGGCGTCAGGTGCCCGTCCATGCTCTCGGCATGGCTGGCGCCGATGATGACGAAGCGGCCGCGCAACAGGTCGTCCGCCACCGCCCGGGGCGCCGCCACGGCGCCGGACGCCGTCATCAGCGCCCGCGCCGACACCCGGCGGAACAACGGCATGCGCCGACCATCGCGGGTGATGAAGTGCGGAGCGGCGAGATCCGGGCCATCGGGAATCAGGAAGGCGATCGCGGCATGCGGGTCCGGATTGGCGGGCCAATCCGGCGGCGTGGCCCTTCCCGCGCCGGGCGCGCACACCGCTTGCGTCCGGCTGTCCGCGAAGGCCTGGACATCGGCAAGCGGCCGCGGCGGCACACCCGCGACAGCGGCCGCGAACAACTGGGGCGACGGCAAGGTCCGGGCCGGGGCGGGCGCGCACGCGGTGTGGCTCAGCTGCCAGCGCCGCACCACCCGGTCCTCGTCGATGCGGCTCACGCTCGCAGCCCAGATCACATTCGGCTTGTCGCGCACCGCCGCGTCGAGAAACGAAGGCTGCTCCGCAAGGGCATCGGCGCCGTTGCCGGCGGGATCGAGCGCCCCAAGGCGGCGGGCGAGAGCGAGCGGCGGCGCATCCGGCGGATAACTGGCGAGAAACCCGGCCAGCGCCCCGTCTCCGGCGGGTGATCCGGGCCGGGAGGTATCCATGTCGAGGAAGATGCCGCGCGCCTGCTTGGCGGCGGCGAGGGAGAGAAGGCCTGCCAGCAGTTCCCGAGGGGTCGTCTGGGGATGGCCGAGCGCGGCCATGGTAAGCGGGTCGATGTCGATCAGCGTCACCGGAATGGCATCGCGCGTCGCGCCGGACAGAACCGCCGACCACCGCACCATCCGATCCTTCTCGCCGAGATTGGCGCTGAAGCCGGCGATCCGGTCGGCAAGGCCGAACGCCGAGAAGGCACCGATGACGCAGGCCATGAGCACCGGCTTGGCAAGCCGGCCGATCCACCGGGGCGGGCTTTTCACGACCGGACCGACCTTCCGCGGGAATGCCGGGGCGCATCCGGCTAACAAGCTGTGAAATCACCGAATACAGATGGGACGTGGGTTTGGGAAGAGGCCCGTCCGGCGGCGGGTGCCAGCGGGGGCCGGCGGCCCGTCCGGCAGCGGGCGGAGCCGGGGCGGGAACCGGGGACGCTCCCGCGGGACGACCACCCGGGGCGGCGCGGAAACACCCTGCGGGCGGCGATCCGCCCGCTCCGGACGAACCTTGCCGCGCCCCTCCGCCGGGTTGGCCGCAGGCGGCGCAGCATGACCCATCGGAAAGTGAGGTAGCGGAAAGCTTTGCGTCGCGGGTGACTTCCCGATTTCATCGGGCATGCGGCTGTGTAATATGCGCCTTGAGCGGAGCTGGGGGGCGACGGATGCATGGGATCGGGGTCCAGGCTGGGCGCGCGAAGCGCGCCAGGGCAGGCGGCGTGTATGGAGCGTCCACCACGCGGATGCTGCTTTCGACCGCCCTCACCACCTCCCTGTGCGGCATCGCGCTGCTCGCGGGCGCCGCGGCCACGACGCCGGCGGCGGCGCAGACTGTAGTTTCGCCACCCTATTCCAGCTCGGTCGTCGGCGCGCCCGGTGGCAACGGCGGGTCCGAGAACTATGACATCGATGCCGCGCAAGGCGGCACCGGCGGCGCGGGCCAGAGCCTCGGCGCGTCCTCCATCGCCATTACCGGCGGCTCCTCCAGCACCTATGTCGCCGTCATAACGAGCACCGGCGGCGTCGGCGGAAACGGCGGCTACGGCTCGACCACCGGCGGCTTCGACGCCAATCCGGGCGGAGGCGGAAACGGGGGGACCGGCGGAAACGGCGGCGCGCTGACGCTCGGTGTCAGCGGCCTTGTCGCGTCCGGCCTCACCCAGACCGCGATCACCGTCTCATCCCTCGGCGGCAATGCCGGGTATGGCGGCTACGGCCACAGCGACGACGGCTCCGGCACCGGCGGCACCGGCGGCACCGGCGGCACCGGGGGAGCCGTCGCCACCACCCTCAGCGCCTCGACCCTCGTCTCCTCGGGCGCCGGCATCGTCATCTCCAGCATCGGCGCCACCGGCGGAAATGGCGGCTGGGCCTCATCCAAGACCGACACGGCCAGCGGCGGCAGCGGTGGCACCGGCGGCGCGAGCGGCCAGGTCACCTTCACATCGACCAACGCCACGGTGACCGCAGGCACCGACGCCGGCATCCTGCTGCAATCCCAGGGCGGGCAAGGCGGCTTGGGATCATACGGCACCACCACCTCCGCCAGCTCATCGGGCGGGGGCGGCGGGAGCGGCGGCGACTCCGGCAGCATCAGCGCCACCATCAGCGGCTCGACGGTGAGCGGCGTCACCTCGGGCATCACGGCGTCGGCGGCCGGCGGCAACGGCGCGGCCGGCGCCTATGCCTACAGCGCCACCAGCAACCCCGACGGCGGACAGGGCGGACAGGGCGGACAAGCCTCCTACAGCAAGGTGGTCGTCTCCGGCAGCACCGTATCCGCCAGCGCCGGCACGGCCATCACCATCACCTCCCAGGGCGGCCTGGGCGGCGGCGGCGGCAGTGCCGAAAGTGACTTCGCGCAGGCCTATGGCGGCGATGGCGGCAAGGGCGGCAACGGCGGCAACGCCAGCGTGACCTTGTCGTCCTCGACTGTCAGCGGAACCTCCGGCGGCGTGGCCGTGGCCTCCGTCGGCGGGGCCGGAGGCGCGGGCAACAGCTCCCTCAGCCTGACCACCATCGGCCATGGCGGCACGGGCGGCAACGGCGGCAACGGCGCCGGCGCGTACGGCACCCTGTCCAACTCCACCATCAGCGGCGGCAGCGGCACGGCGCTCAGCTTCACCTCGACCGGCGGGGCCGGCGGCGTCGGCGGCGAGGGACATGCCGTGGCAGGCGCGGCCCATGGCGCCGCGGGCGGGGCGGGCGGCCTGGGCGGAACGGTCAATGTCACGCTGACCAGCGTGACCGTCAACAACACCGCCGGCACCGGCGTCTATGCCGGATCGTTCGGCGGGGCCGGCGGGGCCGGCGGCGAGGGCGATTCCACCGCCGTCAACGCCACCGGCTATGCCGGCGGCAATGGCGGCAACGCCGGGAACGTCACCCTGGTCGCCTCCGGAACCATCCAGGCCTCCGGCCCCGGGGTGGTCATCAAGGCCAATGGCGGCGCGGGCGCCATCGGCGGCTTTGGCTACGGCGGCCTGAGCGACGGCTGGGGCGGCAACGGCGGCAATGGCGGCAATGGCGGCACCGTCGCCGTCACCATCCAGCAGGACACCGTCATCGCCACCACTGCCGCCAATGCGGCGGGCATTTCCATCGCCGCCAATGGCGGTGCCGGCGGCACGGGGGGCAGCGCGCGGTCGACCGCGTCGGCGCAAGGCGGCGACGGCGGCACCGGCGGCACCGGCGGCAGCGCCACCCTCTCGGTCCAGGGCGGCGCAAGGATCAGCACCACGGGGGATTCGGCGGCCGGCATCCTGGTCGCCGCGAACGGCGGCGCCGGCGGCAACGGCGCCCCGGCCGACGATTCGGTGAATGAGAGCGGCGGCAATGGCGGCACCGGCGGCAGCGCCGCCGCCGGCACTGCCGTCACGGTTTCGATCGCCAGCGGCGCGCGGGTTTCCACCTCCGGCTACGCCTCCAGCGGCATCGTCGCGCAGAGCCTCGGCGGCACCGGCGCCAACGGCGCCAGCGTCGGCGGCTTCATCGTCAGCTCCGGGGGCTCCGCGGGGGCCGGCGGGACCTCCGGCTATGTCACCTTGAACTCCGCGGGCGTCGTGAGCACCACGGGCAGCGGCTCGGTCGGCATCGTGGTGCAGTCGGTGGCCGGCGGCGGCGGCAACGGTGGGTCGGCGAACGGCGTGGTGACGGCCATGGGCGGCAACGGCGCCATCAGCGGCTCGGCCGGCAGCGCCACCGGCGTCAACACCGGCACCGTCACCACCTCCGGCAATTATTCCCACGGCCTGCTGGTGCAATCCATCGGCGGCGGCGGCGGCAGCCTCGTTCTGGGAAGTGGCGGCGTCGCGGTCGGCGGATCCGCCAGCAACTCCGGAACCGGAACCGGCGCCGAGGCGCTCGCCAGGAATTCCGGCACCATCACCACCAGCGGCGCATTCTCGGACGGCATTCTCGCCCAGTCCATCGGCGGCGGCGGCGGCAATGGCGGCGGCGCCGGCGGCATCGCCTCGCTGGGCGGCCAGGGCGCCTCCGGCGGCACCGGCGGCACCACCAAGCTCTACAACAGCGCCCTGGTCTCCACCAGCGGCGCCAACGCGCTCGGCATCGTCGCCCAGTCGGTGGGCGGCGGCGGCGGCCGGGGCGGCGGCACCATGAGCATCGGCGTCGGTGTGGCCGCGGCCATCGGCGGCGGCGGCGGCGCGGGCGGCGCCGGCGGATATGTCTACCTGAGCAATTCCGGGGCCAGCGCCTCCACCCTCACCGTTTCGACCAGCGGCGACAATGCCACCGCGATCCTCGCCCAGTCCATCGGCGGCGGCGGCGGCGCGGGCGGCAACGCGGTCGCCGACAGCGTCGAGGGGGTCTCGCTCGCCATCGGCGGCACCGGCGGGTCGGGCGGCAACGCCGGCAACGTGGTGGTGGTCAACGCCGCCGGCGTGAAGACCAGCGGCGACCGGGCCTCGGCCATCCTCGCCCAGTCGGTTGGCGGCGGCGGCGGCTCCGGCGGCTCCGGCCTGGCGCAGAACGCGGGTGTGTACTTCAGTGCCGCGGTCTCGCTCGGCGGCAACGGCAGCGGCGGCGGCAAGGGCTACGCCGCCACCGGCACCAATTCGGGGGTCATCGTCACCACCGGCGACGATTCCATGGGCATGGTGGTGCAATCCATCGGCGGCGGCGGCGGCAATGGCGGCTCGTCGGCGGCCAAGAGCCTGTCGGCCGGCATCGACGGGTCGGCCTCGGTGTCGGCCGCACTTGGCGGTACCGGCGGCAGCGGCAACAGCGCCGGCGCCGTCAACGCCTACAACACCGGCACCACCAGCACCTCGGGCAATGGCGCGACCGGCATCCTGGCGCAGTCCATCGGCGGCGGCGGCGGCACCGGCGGCGACGCCACCGCGCTCGGCGTCAGCGTCTCCAGTGGCGTGGCGCTCAGCGTGTCGGTCGCCCTCGGCGGAACCGGCGGGTCGGGCGCGAATTCCGGAACGGTCAACGTTGAGAATTCCGGCGGCGTGACCACCAGCGGCGACTTCGCCGACGCCATCATCGCCCAGGCCATCGGCGGCGGCGGTGGCAATGGCGGGGTCGGGACCACCTCGTCCAACGCGGTCTCCCTATCCGGGAAAACCTCCATCACCCTGTCCCTCGGCGGCGGTGGCAGCGGTGGCGGCGCCGGCAACGGCTACGGCGTCACGGTGACCAATTCCGGCACCATCGCCACCAAGGGCGCCAGCGCGCGCGGCATCCTCGCCCAGTCGGTGGGCGGCGGTGGCGGCACCGCGGGCGGCGGCGTCGCCAATGCGGCCGGCGGGTCGATCGATGTTGGCGCCACCCTGGGCGGCACCGGCGGCGGCGGCGGCGCCGGTGGCTCGGTCACGCTCACCAATTCCGGCACCATCGTCACCGCCGGCAGCGATGCCGATGCCATCCTGGCCCAGTCGGTGGGCGGTGGCGGCGGCGTCGGCGGCTCGGCCTCCGGCAAGACCCAGACCAAGAGCAATCTGCCCAAGGCCACGGACGGCTCGTCGACCTCCTTCACCCTGACGGCGGACCTCGGCGGCGCCGGCGGCAAGGGCGGAAATGGCGGAACCGTTTCCGTCAACTCGGTGTCGGCCGATCCCAGCAAGACGGTGCAGATCCTCACCGAGGGCGACCACGCCTCCGCCATCGTCGCCCAGTCCATCGGCGGCGGCGGCGGCAAGGCCGGCGCGGCCGCCGGGTCGGCCAGCGGCGGCTCGGCGAGCTTGAGCTTCACACTCGGCGCCAAGGGCGGCAATGGGGGCACCGGCGGCGAGGTCGCGGTCACCTCCGACGGCATCATCGAGACCCGGGGCACCGATTCCATCGCCATCCTGGCCCAGTCGGTGGGCGGCGGCGGCGGCATCGCCGGCAACACCAATGCCGCCGCAACCTCGAAGATCGCGCTCGGCGCGTCGCTGTCGGGCAGCGGTGGCAACGGCTATTCCGGCGGCTATGTGTCAGTGTCCGCCAGCGGCAAGATCGTGACCGCCGGAGAGCTCTCCGACGCCATCCTCGCCCAGTCCATCGGCGGCGGCGGCGGCGTGGGCGGCTCGGCCGGCGCCGATGGCCATGCCTCCGGTAGCCAGTCGGTCTCGGCGACGCTGACCCTCGGCGGGGCCGGCGGCACCGGCTCCAACGGCGGAACCGTCCTCGTCACCAACGCGGCCACCCTCTCCACATCCGGCGCGAGCGCCAACGGCATCGTCGCCCAATCGGTCGGCGGCGGCGGCGGCAAGGGCGGCTCGTCCACCTCCAAGGGCTCCACCGGCAGCTATTCCATCGGCGCCAGCCTGGGCGGCGCCGGCGGCGCCGGGGCCTATGGCGGCAGCGTCACGGTGAAGAACACCGGCGACATCATCGTCACCGGCGACCATGCCAACGCCATCTTCGCCCAGTCGGTGGGCGGCGGCGGCGGCTCGGTCGGGGCCTCGGCGGCGGCGACCTCCGCCAAGACCGCGAGCGTCAGCTTCTCCCTCGCCGGGCAGGGCGGCCAGGGCGCCAATGGCGGCACGGTGGCCGTCACCAGCACCGGCGACATCCGCACCCAGGGCCAGAACGGCGACGGCGTGCTGGCCCAGTCCATCGGCGGCGGCGGCGGCAATGCCGGCAGCGCCACCAATGCGGCGACCGGCAAGTTCGCGGTGGGCGCCGCCATCGGCGGCACCGGCGGGGGCGGCGGCA
This sequence comes from Xanthobacter cornucopiae, assembly GCF_043195065.2. Taxonomy (NCBI): domain Bacteria; kingdom Pseudomonadati; phylum Pseudomonadota; class Alphaproteobacteria; order Hyphomicrobiales; family Xanthobacteraceae; genus Xanthobacter; species Xanthobacter cornucopiae. The sequence goes on along the minus strand of NZ_CM195531.1, from coordinate 4,390,421 downwards.
ACGGCGGCGCCGTCACGGTCAGCTTCGAGAATGCCACGCTCGGCACCCTCGTCACCACCGGCCACGCGGCCGACGGCATCCTGGCGCAGTCCATCGGCGGCGGCGGCGGCAACGGCGGCGCGGGCACCGGCAAGGCCGACGGCGCCGGAGGCAGCAGCGCCAGCCTCGACGTAGCGGTGGGCGGCGGCGGCGGCTCCGCCGGCAATGGCGAAACGGTGAAGATCCTCAACGGCGCCGGCAACACCCAGGGCGTGGCTGTCACCACCCTGGGTGTCGGCGCCAACGGCGTGGTGGCCCAGTCCATCGGCGGCGGCGGCGGCAAGGGGGCAGCGGCCACCTCCAGCAGCGCCACCAAGGGCAAATCCAGCACCGCCAGCCTGTCGGCGGCGGTGGGCGGCGCGGGCGGCAGCGGCGGCAGCGGTGGCAACGCCTATGTCACCTGGACCGGCGGCAGCATCGTCACCGGAGGCGACCACGCCTCCGGCATCGTCGCCCAGTCCATCGGCGGCGGCGGCGGCCTCGCGCTCGCCACCCATGCGGCGGCGGACGGCACCAAGGCACAGGCCAACGTCTCCGCCAGCATCGGCGGCGCCGGCGGCAGCGGCAACATCGGCCAGATCGCCCAGGTCAGCACCTCCGCCGACATTCTCACCCTCGGCGCCTTCAGCTACGGCATCCTGGCGCAGTCCATCGGCGGCGGCGGCGGCAAGTCCGGCACCTCCGGCGGCACCGCCAAGGGCGGAACGGCAGGCGTCACCCTGACCCTGTCGGGAGCCGGCGGCAGCGGCAATGCGGGCGGCGCGGCCAGCGCCACCACCAGCGGCAGCGTCTTCACCAGCGGCCATGGCGCCACCGCCATCCTGGTGCAATCCATTGGTGGCGGCGGCGGCGCGGCCGGCAGCGCCGACAATGCCGCCACCGCCCACTTCACCCTGGGCGGCGCAGCCGGCGGGGCCGCCGGGGCCGGCAGCAACGGCGGCAGCGCCACGGCCACCCTGGCATCGACCAGCGACGCCCGCATCGTCACCCTCGGCGACCTGGCCGACGGCGTGCTGGTGCAATCCATCGGCGGCGGCGGCGGCGCGGGCGGCGCAGGCACCGGAAAGGCCGACGGCAAGGGCGGCAACGGCGTGAGCCTCACGGTCGGCCTCGGCGGTTCCGGCGGCAACGGCGGCGCGGGACAAGCGGCCACCCTTCGCAACGGCGGCCAGGACGACCCGTCCGGCACCGCCTTCAGCATTTCGACCTCCGGAGAGGGGGCGAACGGCCTCGTCGCCCAGTCCATCGGCGGTGGCGGCGGCAAGGGCGGCGCCGCTTCCTCCACCAGCGGCGGCGCCGGCACGGCGCAGCTGTCGGCCACCCTCGGCGGCAGCGGCGGCAGCGGCGGCAACGGCGGAACCGCCAGCGTCGTGAATTACGGCTTGGTGCGGACCACCGGCGACCACGCCAGCGCCATCCTGGTGCAATCACTGGGCGGCGGCGGCGGCAACGCGGTAGCCAGCAGCTCCACCGCCTCCGGAGCGAGCGCCAAGCTCAACCTCTCGGCCAGCCTCGGCGGCAGCGGCGGCACCGCCAGCAAGGGCGGCAAGGCCTCCGTCACCAACGCCGGCCAGTTGGAAACCACGGGCGACTTCGGCCACGGCATCCTGGTTCAATCGGTGGGCGGCGGCGGCGGCAGCGCGGCGGTGACCGGCGACAGCGGCACCGGCGGTTCCGCCGATGTCGGCCTCGCGCTGACCGGCGCCGGTGGCGGCGGAGGTGGCGGCGGCACCGTGACCGTCACCAATACCGGCGACATCACCACCTCCGGCACCGGCGCCAGCGCCATCCTCGCCCAATCCATCGGCGGCGGCGGCGGCTTCGCCGGCAGCGCGCAGAACAGCACCAGCGGCAAGGTCGCGGTGGGCCTCAGCATGACCGGCGGCGGCGGCAGCGGCGGAGCCGGCGGCAACGTCACCGTCCTGGCCCAGGCGCCGGTGAGCATCGTCACCACCGGGGGCGCGGCGGACGCCATCGTCGCCCAGTCCGTGGGCGGCGGCGGCGGTGTCGGCGGGGCCGGCAAGACCACGGCCGACGGCAAGGGCGGCAACAGCTTCGGCCTTTCGGCCACCGTCGGCGGCGGCGGCGGGGCCGGCGGCGCGGGCCAGACGGTGCTGGTGACGTTCGGTTCCGGCACCTCTTCCCGTATCACCACCGGCGGCCACGACGCGGCCGGCATCCTCGCCCAGTCCATCGGCGGCGGCGGCGGCAAGGCCAGCGTCGCCTCCTCGTCCGGCGGCGCCACCTCGGGCAGTGCCGGCATCGGTGCCACCGTGGGCGGGGCCGGCGGCACGGGCGGCGACGGCGGCACGGTCACCCTCGCCATCGACGCCCTGATCCAGACCCTGGGCGCGGGCTCGGACGGCATCCTCGCCCAGTCCATCGGCGGCGGCGGCGGCACCGCCTCGGCCGCCAACAGCGTGGCGAGCGGCGGCGGCAACACCATCACCGCCACCCTCGGCCTGGGCGGCAACGGCGGCACCGCCGGCAACGGCGGGAACGTGACGGTCACGCAAAGCGGCGTCCTCTACACCAACGGCGATTCCGCCAACGGCGTGCTGCTGCAATCCATCGGCGGTGGCGGCGGACGGGCCTCCACCGTGGGTGCCGACTCCGGCGCCGGCAGCTTCGCCGCCTCGGTTTCGCTCGGCGGCGCGGGCGGCGCCGCAGGCCACGGCGGCACCGTGACCGCCACCATCACCGGCCTCGTCCAGACCACCGGCGACACCTCGGCCGGCGTGCTGGCCCAGTCCATCGGCGGCGGCGGTGGCCTCGCGGCCACCAGCACCAGCACAAGCTCCGGCAGCCATGCCGTGGCCCTGACCCTGGGCGGGGCCGGCGGAACGGGAAGCTATGGCGGGGAAGTGAAGATCGACCTCGCCAGCACCTCCAGCGTGATCACCACCGGCATCAACTCCCATGGCCTGCTGGCCCAATCGATCGGCGGCGGCGGCGGCATCGCCGGCGCGGCGGCCTCCGACGCCACCGGTGCCGTGGCGTTCGCCGGGGCGGGCGGCGCGGGCGGGGCCGGCGGCGACATCTATGCCCTGGCCGGCGGCAGCATCACCACCCGGGGACGCGGATCGGCCGCCATCTTCGCCCAGTCCGTGGGCGGCGGCGGCGGCATCGGCGGCGATGCCTCCAGCGCGGTCTTCTCCGTGTCGGACGGCATTTCCGGCAGCGGCGGCGGCGCCGGCAACGGCGGCAACCTGACGGTGTCGCTGACCGGCACCGCCGCGACCTTCGGCGACAACGCGCCGGTGATCCTCGCCCAGTCCATCGGCGGCGGCGGCGGCCTCGCCGGAACCACCAGCGGCGTCGGCCTCGGCACCGCCGGGGGCACCGGCACCGGCGGCACGGTGACGGTCCTGGTCGCCGGCACCGCCATCGCCCAGGGCAACAACTCGCCGGCGATCTTCGCCCAGAGCCTCGGGGCGAGCGGCAACGGACAGATTTCCGTGGTCCTCGCCAACGGCGCCGTGGTGCAGGGCGGTACCGGCGTCGCCGCCATCGTCGTGTCCGGCGGCACCAACAACACCATCGACATCCTGAAGGGCGCGACCCTCGCCAGCCTCGACGGACTGGCGATCCAGGCCAGTTCCGGCAACGACGTGGTGACCAACAGGGGCACGGTGAGCGGCAACGTCCACCTCGGCACCGGCGTCAACCAGTTCATCAACGCGGCGGGCGCCACCTTCAACTCCGGCTCCACGGTGCACGTCCTGGCGCTGCGGGACGAGACCGGCGGGCCGGCCGTCGCGAGCCAGGAGCCGGCCGGGGCGAGCGCGGTGGCCCACGGGCTCATCAACCACGGCACCCTCAATCCCGGCGGCCTCGGCGTCATCGCCGCGACCGAGGTGATCGGCCTGTTCAACTCCGATGGCGTGCTCCAGGTGGACCTCGATGGGCAGCACGCCCGCAACGACGTGCTGAACCTGTCCGGCGGCGCCGCCCTGGACGGCACCATCGATCCGCGGCCCACCACCATCGCGCCCGGCGTGGTGCACACGATCTTCGTCGCCGACAGCGTCTCCAGCACCGCCGTCGCCAACGATTCCGGGCTTGCCTACAGCTGGGATGTCCTCACCACGCCCACCTCGGTGGCCATCACGCCCGTGGCCCATTTCGTGCCCCAGGGCGTCTGGCTCAGCACCAACGAGACCGCCGTGGGCGGCATGCTCCAGCGGGCCTGGAACGCCGGCGGCTCGCCGGGCATGACCGACGTGTTCAGCAGCCTCATCGGCGTGTCGGCGGATGCCGCCTACCAGAACGCCCTGAGCCAGTTCTCGCCGCAGCTGCTGCAGAGCACGGCGGGGCTGCGCATCGCCGACAGCCGGGCATTCCTGAACCGCACCCTGAGCTGCCCGGTGTTCGTGGCGGAAAGCACCCAGCTGCGGGAAGACCGCTGCGTGTGGACCCGCATCATCTACGACCGGACCAGCCAGGCCACCACCAGCCAGATGCCCGGCTTCACCGCCGACACGCTGACCTTCCAGGCCGGCGTGCAGACCGAGCTCGCCACCGACTGGTTCTTCGCCCTCTCCGGCGGCTATCAGGACTCGTCGGTGTCCAGCTCCAACGCCTCCTTCTCCGCCGATGGCCAGGGTGCCGACATCGCCCTCGCCCTCAAGAAGCAGGCGGGGCCATGGTTGTTCGCGGCCGGGCTGGATCTCGGCTGGATGTCCTATGACAACACCCGGCAGATCGGCCCGCTGAACGGCTCCGCCCGGAGCAGCTCGGACGTCTACAACGTCACCGGCCGGCTGCGCGCCGCCTACGAGTTCTCGTTCAGCACCTGGTACGTGCGGCCTCAGGTCGACCTCGACCTCGTCTACGTCAGCGCGCCCTCCTTCACGGAGCAGGGCTTCACCGGCGGCGAGCTGGCCATCGCCAGCAGCAGCCTGACCACCTTCGTCGCCACCCCGGCGGTGGAGCTGGGCGGGCGTCTCGATCTCTCCGACGGGACGGTGCTGCGGCCCTACATGACGGCCGGCGTCTCCTTCGCCTCCAACGACTCGTGGTCGTCGGCCGCCCGCTTCCTGGCGGCGCCGCTCAGCGCCGGTTCGTTCACCACGGTGACGCCGCTGCCCAACGTGCTCGGCAATCTCGACGTGGGCCTGCAGGCGCTGACCAAAGACAACCTCGAGCTCAAGCTGGAGTATGGCCTGAACGTCGGCGACAATTATGTGGCGCAGCAGGGCATGGCACGGTTCGCCATCCACTTCTGACGCCCCCGGCCGGGCTCCGCTGCCGCGCCATCGGGAAGGAGCCCGGCGGGCACCGGCCCGCATCGCGGGGGCGGGAGGCCGGCACGGGTGAGGGATGACGTGTCGCGGGCCCTCCTGCGGCACGCCCTGAAAAAGCGAGGTGTCGGGGTGCGCCCCTTCGTGTGGCAACGGTCGGCGTAGCCACGCCCGGCCGTCTCCCGCCAGCGGTCATTTCGGAGCCGGCTCCCGACGGACCTACCCGCCTGGCAGACCTGCCCGCCCGACCATCCGCCCCGCGCCAGCCGGGCCTCGCGCCGCGCCGGAAGGCTCAAGCCTCAGGGCAGGCCCTCCGGCCTCCGCTCGGACCAGCTGGGCAAACTTGCCCGGTGGAGCTGCCCAGTGGAGCTGCCGGCGTGCCGCCCCGCCAGCCGACTGGCGGACGGGGCCGCCGAGCGAGGGGATCGGGCCACGCCACCTCCTGCCATCCGGCCGGTGGTGCGCGGATGCTCCGGCCGGCCGCAGCGCCCCGTCAACGCTGAACGCGACGGCCCCACCCGGCACCATCGCGCGCGTGCCGCCGGAATGGCCCGCCCCCGGCAGCCCCCGGCCGCTCAGCGCCAGCCCGGGGCTTCCAACGGACGATCCGGCGCCTCGATGGTGATGAGGGAGGCGAGTTCCGGCCCCTGCAGCGGCACCGCCATGGGGCACTGGACGCCGGGCAGAACCACCACGTCGAACAGCTCGCGAATGGCGCCATCCAGCCGGATCCACTCCACCACGTCGCCGGTGGCCAGGTTGATGATCTGCACGCCGCACCAGGCCGCCCCGCCCCGCCGCGCGATCTCCTCCTCCAGCGGCAGGCCTGCGAAGGAGAGATTGCGGGGCAGAGAGAGCGTGACGATGGCGTGTCCCTCGTGGAAAGCCAGGCCGCGCATGAAGCCCGGGCAGAAGGCCACATCCGTCTTCGCCCCGGTCTGCGGATCGATCCGCACCAGATAGCCGCGCGCGCTGTCCAGGACGTAGAGCTGCCCCCCGTGGAGACGGGGCGAATGGGGCATGCTGAAGCCATCCGCAACCACCTGATCGTCATCGACGCGGATCACCACGCCGCCGCCGACACGATGCTCGCGCCAGCCGTCCACCACGTCGGTGCGGGCCACCGCGGTCACGTAGCGCACGCGCCCGTCCTCCAGGCACAGGCCATTGAGATGGCAGCGGTCCTCGGCGGCGAGGCGGGATACGAACTTCGGGCGCCACAGCGGCTTGAAACTGTGCACGCCGCTGACCGTGGCGAGGCAAGAATAGCGGGTATTGACGAATACCACCCGGCCGCCGGCCTCCACCGCGATCTCGTGGGCATCCACATCGCCGGTCACCGCGGCCGCGCGCGGCGCGTAGAGGCGGTCGAAGTGGGTGTTGGCGCGCTCAGTCGGGCCAAGCACGTTCTCCAGCCGCCAGATCTGCAGCAGGGAGGCAAGGTAGAGCGCATTTCCCGCCCGCCACAGGCCCATGGCGCGGACGAAATCGCGCTGATGAAAGGACACGTTGGCATTTTCGAAGCGGCCGATCAGAAACAGCTGGCCGGTCTGGTAGGACGAGAACGCGAGGCTGGCCTGATGGCGCGACAGCCAGGCGGAGAAGGTGCGCGAGCAGCTGATGCTGGTGGTGGCCTGAGCCGCAGACGCCGGATCGGCGCCCTCCGCCGGCGCGGGGAGGTCCGCACGGTCCGCGCCCATGTCGTTCTGGTTGCTCATGGACACACGCCGCCTCATCCGCCGCGCTCCGGAGCGGCCGGAATCGTCCGGCGCGTCTCCCCTGGCGCGGCCAAGCTTGGCGTGGCCACGGGATCGCGTCAATCGGGTCCGACCGCCGCCACGGAGCGCCGCCGGTGCCAGCGGCGGATCGTCGCCGCGCCGCTTGCCCGCGCGGCGCCGCGGGAGGCCCGCGGGGTCTCGGGCGACGAAGAAACCAGGGCTGGACCGGCCATCCACTGGTCAAGCCTGGAGCGGCGACGGTCCACAGGGGATGATCGACGCACCCGGTTCGGGCACCGGGTTGCGCATGGCAGTCTTGATCGCGTGCAACAAAGTCCCGCATAGTGGTTCAGGAATCGCATGCACGGATGGCGAACCGGGTGATCTCAGCAAGGGGGTAGAGAGCGCTGGCATGTCCAACGAGATATTGATCCTCGCCCTCGTTGGTCTGCCTTTTCTTGGAAGCCTCATCACGAGCGTCGTTCCGCGCGAGGCGCGCACGCCCGCCGTGCTGGTGGCCGCCGCCGTCACGCTGGCCACCACCGCCATCACCATCTGGCTTTATCCCCAGACCCAGGCGGGCGGCGCCATCGGCTTCTCCCTGGAGTGGATTCCGGCGCTCGGCCTCAATTTCAGCCTGCGCCTCGACGGGCTCGCCTGGCTGTTCGCGTTCCTGGTCTGCGGCATCGGCGCTCTGGTGGTGCTCTACGCCCATTATTACATTTCCCAGGAAGACCCGGCGCCCCGCTTCTTCAGCTTCCTGCTGGCCTTCAAGGGGGCGATGCTGGGGGTGGCCCTATCGGGAAACCTGCTGCTGCTGGTGTTTTTCTGGGAACTGACGAGCCTGTTCTCGTTCCTCCTCATCGGCTACTGGCACCACAACGTGACCGCCCGCGACGGAGCCCGGATGGCACTGACGGTCACCGCCGGCGGCGGCGTGTGCCTGTTCGTGGGCGTCATCCTGCTCGGCCGCATCGTCGGCAGCTACGATCTCGACGTGGTGCTGAAGTCCGGCGAAGTCATCCGCTCCAGCCCGCTCTATGCGCCGGTCCTGGTGCTGTTCCTGCTCGGCGCCCTCACCAAGAGCGCCCAGTTTCCGTTCCACTTCTGGCTCCCCAATGCCATGGCGGCACCCACGCCCGTCTCGGCCTACCTGCATTCGGCCACCATGGTGAAGGCCGGGGTGTTCCTGCTGGCGCGGCTGTGGCCGGTGATGGCGGGCACCGATACCTGGTTCTACCTGGTGGTGCCGGCGGGCCTGGCGACACTGGTGCTGGGCGCCTATTTCGCCATCTTCCAGCAGGACCTGAAGGGGCTGCTGGCCTATTCCACCATCAGCCATCTCGGGCTCATCACCCTGCTGCTCGGCCTCGGCAGCCCGCTGGCGGCGGTGGCGGCGGTATTCCACATCATGAACCACGCCATCTTCAAGGCGTCGCTGTTCATGGCCGCCGGCATCATCGACCACGAGACCGGCACCCGCGACCTGCGGCGGCTGAGCGGGCTGTGGCGCTCCATGCCCATCACCGGATCGCTGGCCATGGTGGCGGCGGCGGCCATGGCCGGGGTGCCGCTGCTCAACGGCTTCCTTTCCAAGGAGATGTTCTTCGCCGAGGCTGTGGCCAATCACACCGGCTCGCTGCTGGACGATTCCCTGCCCTATTTCGCCACCCTGGCCGGCATGTTCTCGGTGGCCTACTCGCTGCGCTTCATCCTCGGCACCTTCTTCGGCCCGCCGGCCACGAACCTGCCGCGCCAGCCGCACGAGCCGCCGCACTGGATGCGCTTTCCCATCGAGCTGCTGGTGCTCATCTGCATCGTCATCGGCGTCATCCCCGGCCTGTCGGTGGGCGGGCTGCTGGCCGATGCCGCGCGCGCCACGGTGGGGGCGGAGCTGCCCTATTACAGCCTCGCGGTGTGGCACGGCTTCACCCTGCCGCTGCTGATGAGCGTGATCGCCATGGCCGGCGGCATCGTGCTCTACCTCGCCCTGCGGGGCATGCTCGCCAGCGGGGCGGAAGGGCCGCCGCTGATGCACGACCTGAAGGCCCAGCGCATCTTCGAAGGCGTCATGGTGACGCTGTCGTGGAAATGGGCCCGCTCGCTGGAACGCCTCCTGGGCACGCGGCGGCTGCAGCCGCAGTTGCGGGCGCTGGTGCTGGCGGCGATCATGGCCGGGCTCGTGCCGCTGGTGCTGCACGGCGCGGCCACTCCCGGCGGCCGGCTGGTCACGCCGGCGCCCCCCGGCTTCATCCTCATGTGGCTCATCGCCCTGGCCTGCGCCCTGGGCGCGGCGCACCAGGCCAAGTTCCACCGCCTCGCGGCGCTGGTGCTGCTGGGCGGGGCGGGGCTCGTCACCTGCGTCACATTTCTCTGGCTGTCGGCCCCGGATCTGGCGCTGACCCAGCTGCTGGTGGAGATCGTCACCACCGTGCTGCTGCTGCTGGGCCTGCGCTGGCTGCCCAAGCGGCTGGTGCCGCTGCGGGAGCAGCAAGCCTCCGGCGCGGTGGTGGCCCGCCGCCTGCGCGACCTCGGCCTGTCGGTGGTGGTGGGGCTCGGCCTGTCGCTGCTGGCCTATGCCATGATGACCCGGCCGCTGCCGGAATCGGTGTCCCGCTTCTTCGTGGAGCGCGCCTATCTGGAGGGCGGCGGCACCAATATCGTCAACGTCATCCTGGTGGACTTCCGCGGCTTCGACACCCTGGGCGAGATCACCGTGCTGTGCGTGGTGGCGCTCACCGTGTTCGCCATGCTGCGCCGCTTCCGGCCGGCGCCGGACAATCTCGATGCCCCGGAACAGCAGCGCGTGCAGAATGCCTATGACGAGGCCGCGCCCGACCGCAAGGTGGGCGACACGGTGAGCGACTACCTGCTCATCCCGCGCCTCGTCATGCAGTGGCTGTTCCCGGCCATCGCCGTCGTCGCGGTGTATGTGTTCATGCGCGGGCACGACCTGCCGGGCGGGGGCTTTGCCGCCGGCATCGTCCTGTCCATCGCCTTCGTCACCCAATACATGGCGAGCGGCGTGCGCGGCGCCGAGGCCGACCTCAGGGTGCTGCCGCTGCGCTGGATGGGCCTCGGCCTGCTGACGGCCGGCGCCACCGGGCTCGCCGGCTTCGCCTTCGGCTATCCCTTCCTCAGCTCCCATGCGCGCTACCTGCACCTGCCGCTGGTGGGCGACGTGCCCGTGGCCTCGGCCCTGGTGTTCGACCTCGGCGTGTTCGCGCTGGTGGTGGGGGCCACGGTGCTGATGCTGATCGCCCTTGCCCACCAATCCTTGCGTGGCTCGCGCGATGCGCGCAGCGCGGGAGAGCCATGATGGAAACCATCCTCGCCATCGGCATCGGCGTGTTCGCGGGAGCCGGCGTGTGGCTGCTGCTGCGGCCGCGCACCTTCCAGGTCATCATCGGCCTGTCGCTGCTGTCCTATGCCGTCAACCTGTTCATCTTCGCCATGGGGCGGGTGACCGTGGGCGCGCCGCCGATCCTGGAGAAGGGCACCGCCGGTGATCCCGCCGCGTTCGCCGACCCCATGCCCCAGGCCCTGGTGCTGACCGCCATCGTCATCGGCTTCGCCATGACGGCGCTGTTCCTGGTGGTGATGCTGGCGGCGCGCGGGCGCACCGGAACCGACCATGTGGACGGGCTCGGCGACTGATGGAGCGGCTGACCCTCAACACCCTCATCGTCCTGCCGGTGGTGCTGCCGCTGATGGCCGGCGCCTTCCTGCTGCTGTTCAACGATCGCCGGCGCCGGCTGAAGGTGGCGGTGAGCCTCGGCACGCTGGTGGCGCTGCTCGGCACGGCCATCGCCCTGCTCGCCACCTGCCACGCCGGCGGCGCGGCCGGCACCGGGTTGGTGATGGTCCACCTGCTCGGCGACTGGCCGGCGCCGTTCGGCATCGTGCTGGTGGCGGACCGGCTGTCGGCGCTGATGCTGACCCTCACCGCCATTCTGGCCTGCGCCAGCTTCGTGTTCGCGCTGGCGCGCTGGCACCGGGCCGGGCCGCGCTTCTATTCCATGTTCCTGTTCCTGCAGATGGGCTTGAACGGCGCCTTCCTCACCGGCGACCTGTTCAACCTGTTCGTGTTCTTCGAGGTGATGCTGGCCGCCTCCTATGGCCTGGTGCTGCACGGCTCCGGCATCGCCCGCATCAAGGCCGGGCTGCACTACATCCCCATCAACCTCGTCGCCTCCTCGCTGTTCCTGGTGGGGGTGAGCCTGATCTACGGCGTCACCGGCACCCTCAACATGGCCGACCTCGCCGGCCGCGTCGCCGCCATCGACCCAGGCGAGCGGGTGCTGCTGGAAACCGGGGCGGCGATCCTGGCCGTCGCCTTCCTGGTGAAGGCCGCCATGTGGCCGCTGAACTTCTGGCTGCCCACCACCTATGCCGCAGCGAGCGCGCCGGTGGCCGCCATGTTCGCGGTGATGACGAAGGTCGGGGTGTACGTGATCCTGCGCCTCAGCCTGCTGCTGTTCGGCGCGCAGGCGGGGCCATCGGCGGGCTTCGGCGCGGCATGGCTGCTCTACGGCGGGCTCGCCACCATCGCCTTCGGCGCCATCGGCGTGCTCGCCTCCCAGTCCATGCCGCGGCTGGCCGGATACTCCGTCATCGTCTCGTCCGGCACCCTGCTGGCGGCCATGGGCATCGGCGACCCGGCGATCATCTCCGGCGCGCTCTATTATCTCGTCAGCTCCACCCTCGCCATCAGCGCCTTCTTTCTCCTCATCGAGCTGGTGGAACGCGGCCGCGCCGCCGGTGCCGACGTCATCGCCGTCTCCATGGAGGTGTTCGGCGATGATGAGGAGGCCGGCGCCCATGCCGGGCCGGAGGTGGGCTTCGCCCTGCCGCTCACCATGGCGGCGCTGGGCGGCGCCTTCGTCGCCTGCGCGCTGCTGCTGTCGGGCCTGCCGCCGCTGTCGGGCTTCATCGCCAAGCTGGCGATGCTGGAGGCCCTGACCGGCGCCAGCGGCCCCATCCCCGGGGCCGCCTGGGTGATGATCGTGCTGCTGGTGATTTCGGGCTTCGCGGCGCTCATCGCCATGGTGCGCACCGGCATCACCACCTTCTGGGTGCCCATGCACGGCAATCTTCCCAGCGTCCGGGCCGTGGAATTCACCCCGGTCGCCGGCCTGCTGCTGGCGTGCCTCGCCATGGCCGCCTTCGGCGGTCCGGTGCTGCGCTTCACGGAGGCGACCTCGCGGATGCTCCATGCGCCCACCGCCTATGTGCATGCGGTGCTCACCGCGCCCCGCACCGGGTCCGCGCCCGCGCCGAAGCCGCCGCACGGCGGCATGGAGACCGGCCGATGAGCCGCATCCTGCCCCATCCCCTCCTGTTCCTGGCGCTGCTCGCCATGTGGCTGCTGCTCAACCAGAGCCTCTCTCCGGGCCAGATCATCCTTGGTTCGGCGGTCGCCTATGCCGCGTCCTGGACCCTGTCGGCCTTCAACCATCCGCCGAGCCGGCTGCGGCGCCCCTCCGCGATGGTCCGGCTGGCGCTGCGGGTGCTGGCGGACATCTTCCGCTCCAACCTCGCGGTGGGCCGGATCATCCTCGCCGGAACCCCGCCCTCCGGGCGATCCGGCTTCATGACCATCCCGCTCGACCTGCGCGACCGCAACGGGCTGGCGCTGCTCGCCATCATCCTGACGGCCACTCCCGGCACCTTGTGGATGAACTATGATGCCGCCAAGGGCGAACTGCTGTTGCACGTGCTGGACCTGGTGGACGAGGCCCATTGGGTGGAATTGATCAAGCATCGCTACGAACGGCTGCTGATGGAGATCTTCGAATGAGCGCCCTGTGGGCCGGCGGACTCTGGGACAGCGCGCCGTGGGCCACCCTCGTCCTCGGCGGCGCCCTGACCCTCGCCCAGGTGCTGCTGGGGCTGGCCATGGGCTGCGCCGCCCTGCGGATGCTGCGCGGTCCCCGCGCCCAGGACCGCATCCTCGGCCTCGACACCCTTTATGTGAACACCATGCTGCTGTTCCTCACCCTCGGCATCCGGGAGGGCAATCCGCACTTCTTCGAGGCGGCGTTGATCATCGGCCTGCTGGGCTTCGTCGGCACCGTGGCGTTCGCCAAGTTCCTCATGCGCGGCGAGGTGATCGAATGACCAGCGCCCCCGAGCTGCCGGCCTGGGCGGCCCTGCTGGTGGCGGCCTTCGTGATCGCCGGCGCCGCCATCACCCTGCTCGGCTCGGCCGGACTGTGGCGGCTGAACTCCTTCTACGCCCGGGTCCATGCCCCCACCCTCGGGGCGACGCTGGGCACCGGCTGCGTCCTGATCGCCTCCATGCTGTGCTTCTCGGTGCTGGGCAGCCGGCCGGTCCTGCATGAGATCCTGATCGCCGTATTCGTCACCGTCACCACTCCAGTCACGCTGATGCTGCTGGCGCGCGCCGCCCTCTACCGCGACCGGACCGAGCAGAACCCCGAAGTGCCAAGGTCCATCCTCCCCAAAGCTCCGGATTAGGCCACGGCCGCCTCCCCCCGGCGGCGCCATCGGGGGTTACACCATGCAACAGCTTCAACCGGCCCCGGATCGATGCTACCTCTTCCCTGGGGAGGCGGCAGGTGCGGGGCACGGGAACAATGGAAGGGGCGGCGATGGCGCGGGCGCCCGCCGTCGCATCGGGTGTACCGGAGTGGCGGCGGCTGTCGGCCCTGGTGGGACACCGCCGCGCGGTCGCCGTGGCGGGGATCCGGTGCGACCAGATGGTCGCCGCCAGCGACATGCTCGGCGCCGATGCCGGAGTGCGCCTGGCTTTGTATCCCCTGGCGGCCCCCGCGTCCTTCGCCGGGCTCGTCGATGGCCTCCTCGATCATCTCGCGACCACCCTGGGCGGGTTGTGGCCCGCGTGGCATCCGCTCGCGGCGCGGTTCGACGCCGATTCCGCCCTCGCCCGGGCCGCCCTCGACCTTGCGGCGGCGGACCTTGCCCCGCGGCTCGGCGTCTCGCCGGCCTGGCTGCGACGGGCCGGCGCCCGGGCGCTTGCCGGGGAAATGCCCCGCGCCGCCGACCTGCCGCCGCCGGCGGAGCTGCACGACCTGTGCGCCGCCATCACCTGCGGCAGCGGCGGACGGCGGCTGGTGATCGCCCTCGATCCGCGGGCGCCCGAGGCGGCGTTCGGCCCCTGGCTTGAAGCCCTGTGCCGCTGGGTGGTCAACCATGCGGACGTGGATGTCTGGATTACCGAGCCGGCCGCGCGCTGGGACACCCTCTCCGTGCTGCGCCCGCCCGGTGATGCGGCCGCGCGGACGCCACCGCCGGCCGAGGACGCCCGTGCCCCGTCCCTGCCGTTCTTCGGCGGCATCCTTGGACAACCCAACCCCCACAGCCCGGCTGAGCTGGCGCTGGCGCGGGCCCTGGCCCGCGCCGACTGGGCCGGCGCCTTCGGCTTCAACCGCATGGTGGACATCACCGCCCGGCCAAAGGTGGACATCCTGTGGGAACAGGAACGGCTGGTGGTGGAGATCGACGGCGCCGACCACCGTGCCCGGACCAAATATGCCCAGGACCGGGACCGCGATTTCGCGCTGCTCCATGCCGGCTATGTGGTGCTGCGGCTCACCAACGAGCAAGTGCTCGGCGACTTGCAGCTTTCGCTTGCAAAGGTAAAGGCGGTTCTGGCACGTCGGCGAGACGCGGGAATCTCAAGAATCGGATGGGGACCATGACCACCGAGCTGAAGCCCAATCAACGCCTGTTCCTCCTCACCTTGATGGCGCGGGGCGGCAACGCCCTGAACTCCGACATCATCGCCGTGGTGGCGCTGCAGGCGCCGGACCGCGCGCAGCTGGAAAGCCGGGGCCTGCTCCAGAAGACCAAGCACGGCCGCACCTTCGCCCTGGAACTGACGGACAGGGGGTGGTCGCTGGCCCGCGCGGACTTCACCGCGCCGGCACCGGCGGGCAGTTCCGCCACCCGCGCGCTCTATGCCGTCCTCGCCCGCCTCGGCGCCTACATGGACGCCCGGCGCCTCGCCGCCGCGGATGTCTTCGGCCCGCTGCCGGCGGAACAGGACGCGGCGCCCGCCGGGCCGGGACCGGCGGAGGACGCCATCGAGGCTGCCTACCGCGCCCTGGTCCAGCGGCCGCAGGGGTGGCTGCGCCTCTCGGCCCTGCGCCAGGCGCTGCCGGGCTTCGACGCGACCACCATCGACACCGCCCTGCTCGGCCTGCTGGCGGCGCGCCGGGTCAGCATCGAGCCGGTGGTGGACCAGAAGACGCTGACCGAGCAGGACCGCGCCGCCGGGCTGAAGCTGGGCGCCGCGACCGCCCACCATTTCGCGTTCCTCGACTGAGGCCGCACCGCGCACGCGCCCGGCGACAAGCGCCGGTTCACACTGCACACCAGGTCGGGATGCCAAGACGGACCGAAAGGCCCGCGCATGCTGGGGAGGTCAGGACAGATGACGGCGGAGCTCGCGGCCCTGCAGGAACACCGCTTCGACTGGGTCCATTCCCTCGACAGCGTGTGGACCGATTCCCGGCTCCACGTGGACGCCCTCCACGCCGCCGAGCGCGCCCGCATCCTCACCGCCTTCGGCGACGCCGAGAAGAGCCTGGAGCACGCCCCCGCGACCGGCTCGCCCCCGGGCCTGTTCCTGGTGGGCGGCAAGGGCCTCGGCAAGACCCACCTGCTTGGCTCGGTGCGCCGGGAGGTGTGGCAGCGGGGCGGATACTTCTTCCTGGTCGAGCTGCTGGACGGTCAGGCCTTCTGGCAATGCGTCGTCAACGCCTATGCCACCGGACTGGTGCGGGAGCTGCCGAGGGGGCGGCGACAGGCCGGCAGCCGCATCCAGCCGACCGAGCCCGTGCGGCAGGTGGACCTTTGGGCCCATCGCTTCGCCCTGCGTCTCGGGCACCGGCCGGAAGACGGCGAGTACAATTTCCTGGTGGGTCGCCATTATGACGCCCAGCTCGTCGGCGTGCTCATCACGCGCCTGCGCGCGCCACGGCCGGGCGGGCTGCGCTTGCCGGGCGGCGCGCTCGGCATCGCGATCTCCGATATGTTGCGGGCCTTGCTGCTGCTGAAGAGCCGGCACGAACAGGCGGCATACGGCGAGATGCTGCTGCTTGGCGTGCCCCTGGATCCGGAGGACCGCCGCGCCCTCGGCTTCATGAGCGAGTCCATCGACGCCCAGACCTGTGTCACCGCGCTCTCCTGGCTGCTGGGACAGACCGGCGCCAGCCTCGTCGCCTTCGACCAGCTGGACGTGCTGCTGGACACCCTGGCGGTGATGAAGAAGCCCGACCAGCTGGCGCAGATCTCCCACGGCCTCATGGGCATGAAGGAGCACACCACCGCCACCCTCACCCTGGTGTCGTGCTTTCCCGAGACCATGGAGTATATCGAGCGCAAGACCGTGGGCGCCGCCAAGGACCGGTTCCGGGCGCTGCCGGTGACCCTGTCGCGGCGCATCGACGGACCGGTGGCGGAAGACATCGTCGCGCGCCGCCTGGCGCCGGGATATGCGCGGATCGGCTTTCGCCCGCCGTTCGCCACCTGGCCCATCGCCGCCAGCGCCTTCGCCGACGGCGACCTGCCCAGCTTCACGCCCCGCGAGCTGATTTCCGAGGTGGCCCAGCATGTCGGACTCTGCATCGAAGCCGGTGCGGCCCGCGTGCTGGCATCCTTCCGGAAGCCGGAGGAGAGGCAATCCCCGGCGGGGTCCGCGGATGATGCCCGGACGAAACGCGAAGGCAACGGCAGGGGCGAGACCGAAACCACCCGCGCCGACGCGGACCTGTCGCGGCTCGACGCCCTGTTCGACAGCCTCCGCGCCGCCGCCCCGGCCAATGCCCTGGACCCCCGGACTGAAAACACGGCCGTCCCGGACCTGCTGCGCGCCGGCCTGGAGGCCTGGATCAACGAGCGGCCCGACCACAGCGCCTACGCCCTGGAGACCGATTTCGGCACCGGCGCGCCCGCCCTGCATGCGCGCTTGCGGCGCGCGTTGTCGGAGCAGTCGGAGGCCGAGGAAAGCTGGGCATTTCGCGCCATCGGCGCCAGCCATCACGCGGCGGTGCGGGCAGCGCTGCGCCACGCCGCCGGCGCATCCGGCATCGGCCTCCTCAAGGAGCTGCGGCACCTGGTGATCCTGCGCAACGCGGCCTGGCCCAACGGCGCGGCGACCGCCAAGGCGGTTGCCGCGCTCACGACGGACGGCGCCGAGGTCCGCCCCCTCGACGCCGGCGACATGCAAGTGCTCTCGGCGCTGCAGCAGATGCTCGACGCCAAGCCCGCCGGATTGGTCCGATGGCTGCGCGCCCGCCGGCCGACCCGGCGCATCCGCCTGTTCGCCGACTGCCTGCCCGCCGACGACACCGCCACCCGCACCACCCCATCGATGCCGACGCAGAGCCCGACGCAGGGACAACGCGAGTCCGTGCAAGCCGGCAGCGATCCCGATGTTGCGGACCGCCCCGCCCACGCCCCGGCCGCTCCGCCGGAGACGCCCAACCCCGCCGCCCTGCCCATCGGCTACCGAGGCGCGCCGGAACAGGGCGGCCCGCCGGTGGCGCTGCCGCTGCCGCGCCTGCGCCAGCACGCGGCGGTGTTCGCCGGCTCGGGCTCGGGCAAGACGGTGCTGCTGCGCCGGATCATCGAGGAGGCCGCCCTGCGCGGCATCTCCTCCATCGTGCTCGACACCAACAACGACCTCGCCCGGCTCGGCGAGGCATGGCCGGCGCCGCCGCGCGGCTGGGTTCCCGGCGACGCGGCGCGGGCCCGGCGCCTGCTCGACGAGACCGACGTGGTGATCTGGACCCCGGGCCGCGCCGACGGGCGGGCCCTGAACCTGCGCCCCCTGCCGGACTTCGGCTCCATCGCCGACGACCGGTTCGAACTGCAGCAGGCGGTGGACATGGCAACGGCGACGCTCGCGCCCCTGGCCGGCTGCGATGGGCCGAGCCCGAACGCCCAGCGCGCCCGCGCCGTGCTGAAAAGCGCCATCGAGCTGTTCGCCCGGAGCGGCGGGGAGGCGCTGTCCAGCTTCATCGGCCTGCTCGCGGCCCTGCCGGAGACCCTCAGCGACATCCGCAACGCCCCCAACATCGCCGCCGGCCTCGCCGACAACCTCCTGGCCCAGTGCAAGCTGAACGTGCTGCTGCGCGACCAGGGCGACCCGCTGGACCCCGGCCTGCTGCTGGCGCCCGCCGGCGGCAGGAGCGCCCGCGTCTCGGTCATCAGCTTCGTCGGCCTGCCCGACGCGGACGTGCGGCAGAGCTTCGTCAACCAGCTCCACATGGCGCTGTTCGCCTGGCTGAAGAAGCATCCGGCCCAGGGCCCGCTGGGCGGGCTCTACGTGATGGACGAGGCGCAGAATTTCGCCCCCTCGGGCCAGGCCACCCCGTGCCGGCAGAGCACCATCTCGCTGGTCTCCCAGGCCCGCAAGTACGGGCTCGGCATGGTTTTCGCCACCCAGGCGCCCAAGGGCATCCACAATGCCATCAGCGGCAATTGCCTCACCCAGTTCTTCGGCCGGCTCAATCACCCGACCCAGATC
The DNA here is from genome assembly GCF_043195065.2 of Xanthobacter cornucopiae. NCBI lineage: Bacteria > Pseudomonadati > Pseudomonadota > Alphaproteobacteria > Hyphomicrobiales > Xanthobacteraceae > Xanthobacter > Xanthobacter cornucopiae. The sequence goes on along the minus strand of NZ_CM195531.1, from coordinate 4,371,904 downwards.
GAGGCCGCCAAGGAGCTGGCCGCAGCGCGCGGCGGCCGGGTGAACGACATCAGCACCCTCTCCACCGGGGAGTTCTACGCCTCCAGCGAAGACCTCCCCGTCACCCGGCTGCGCATGCCCAACTGCCTCACCCACCATCCCGCCGCGCCGCCGTCCGACGACGAGGTCCTGGCCCGCGCCCGCGCGGCCCGCGCCGCGGCCACGAATGAAACGCCACCGGCGGCCGAGCCCCTTCCCCGGCGGACGAGGCGCGGCTGAGCCCCTCCATCCTATTCGGGCTCCGCTCCATGCGCCGCGCCCGGCGGCTCGCTCCGGGCCGGCAGCGCGAGGGTGACGGTCTGGCCGCCGTTGCTGAGGGTCACGTCGCGGGGGGCGACCGACTGGAGCGACCATCCCCCATGCTCTTCACCGATGCGCAGCCGCAATGTGGCGCGCGACGCGGTGTCGAGGAAGATGGCAAAGCCGTCCTCCGCCCGCGAGATCGTTCCCAGCAGCTCAAGGCTCGGCCGCGCGCCCGCCTCCGGCTCGGCCGGCGCGGGCTCCGGCTCCGGCGCCGCCGGCGTCCCCTCCTCCGGCTCCGGCTGCGCCGGGGGACGCCGCGACGGAGAGAAGATCGGCCGCTCGCGCGTGAGGGACAGGCCGGCCAGCGGCATGGCCCAGAGCGGATTGCCGGAAAGCGCGGCGGCGCGCCGCGACGGACCCGAGGCTAGCCCGACGTCCACCGCCGGAGGCAGCGGCGGCTCGCCCTCCACGGCTCCGGCCGGATGGGGCGCCAGCATCAAAGCGCCTGCCAGCGCGGCGCACCGGATCATCGCTGCCGGCCCCAGGCGCCGTCCCGTCCCGCTCATGGCGTCCTCCGCCATTGCCCATACACCGTCAGCGTCACCTGCAACCGCTCCGGGTCGGCAGCGCCGGTCGCGCCTTCGCCGCCCGGCGGCCCCGTCTCCGTCCGCTCCGGCCGCACCGCGAGCTGGCCCACGAACAGGAACGGCATGCCCGCCTCAAGATCGTAGAGCAGCTTCTGGAACTCGTCCTGGGCGATGTCGAGGCTGGCACTGACGGCGACGAAGTCGGGGCCGAACGGCGTGCCCTGAAGCTCCACGTGGGACGACGCGATGTGCCCGCCGAACCGCGCCACCGCGCCGGACAGGCGCTGCATCAGGCTGGCGCCGGCGATGGTGAGGGTGGGGCCGTCGAGGAAGGGCGAGCCGCCGGAGCCCGGACCGGCCCCCTTGCCGCCCGCCGCGACAAGGCGCCGGGCCTGAAGGCGCTCCAGGGTGCCGGCCGCCGCGTCGACGGCGGCGCGCCGCTCCATCAGATCCAGCACCGTGCCCAGGGCCAGCGCCGCCAGCATGCCCACCAGCGCCACATAGCCGAGCACCGCCGCCAGCGGTCGCCAGTGGAAGCCGGGCGCGCCGCCGCTCATGGCCGGGCCTCCGAGGAGGTGAGATCCGAAGAGGCGGCCGCCGGAGGCGCCCCTCCGGCCGGCGGAACGATCCGCGCCTCAATGTCGAAGCGCTCCCCGTGCCCGCCGGCCATCGGCGTGGTGGGGGCGACGAAGGTGGCCTCGGTGAAGTCCCCGGACTGCTCCATCAGCCGCACCAGATCCGCCGGCGCGCCGGACACGCCGGCAATGCGCACCTTGTCGGTATCGAGCTGGAGGTCGGTGACGTAGGTGTCGTCGGGCAGCACCTTGGAGAGGCTCTCCAGCACGAGCACGGCGGCGGGCACCTCGCGCTTGCGCCGCTCCAGGACGCGCTCGGCCGGGCTGCCGCCGCCCGGTCCGTCACGCGCGGCCAGCAGCAGCCGGCGGGCGGCGGCGATATTCTGCTCCGTCTCCTCCAGCTGGGCGTCGAGGTCGCGCCCGACGAACTCAGACACCGCCAGCACCCCAGTGGCCAGCACGACGACGGTGGCCAGCAGCCCGAGCAGCACCGCGCGGACCCGCGCCCGCCCGGAGGCGACGCCGGCGGCCTGGTCGAGCAGACGGATGGTCGCCGGGCCATCGTCCGTCGCCACGGTGGCCGTCACGAAGATCGCCCCCACCCCGAGCCCCCGCAGGCGCGCCATCACCGGCGCCAGGGGCGCGCGCGGCGTCGCCGCGACCTTGAGGCGGATGCGCTCGTCGGCGATCGCCTCCGGCGGCGTCCAGCCATACAGGGCCGCGTCCGGCGACCAGGGCGTGAGCCGGTCGATCTGCGTCCGTACGATGCCGTCGAGGAATGGCACCGCGCCGCCGGGCAAGTCCAGGGCACGCACCAGCACGCGGCCGCCATCGAGATGCAGGTCCAGCGGCTGGTCCTTCAGACGGGCGGCCACCACGCGCGGCAGGCCCGCCGTCCGGTCGGCATCGGCGAGCCGAAGCGCCAGCGCCTCCCCCGAGGGCAGCACCAGGGAGAAGACGCCGCCCGCGCCTTCCGACACCCGCAGCGTCTGCCGCCGCCGCGCCCATGCCAGGAGATCGGCGCCAACGCCCGCCACCATGTCGAGCCACGCCGAGAACAGGTCCACCATGCGGGCGACGCTCATCGGCTCCCCTCCTCGCGCCCCATGCCCGCTCCTCCCTCGTCCCCGCCTCCCCCGGGCCCGGCCGGGGCGCCCTCGCGCCAAGCCAGCAGGCGATAGGGATCGTCACCGAAATCCCGCAGCAGCATGACGGCCTCGACGACATGGCCGCGGCCGCCGCCGAACACCACACGCACGCGCACCCGCACCGCCTCGGAACGCTCGGCGGCAGGAGCCGGGGCGTCGCCCGCCTCCCCCTCGCCGGCGGGCCGCGCTGCCGCGACGGCCGCCCGCACCACCGGATCGGCGTCGGCGAGGTTCACCTGTGGCCGGCCGCTGAACACCGTCAGATGCGGCAACGCCGCATGCACCAGCTCCGGCGGCAGGCCGGACACGCGCCACAGCTCGTCCACATGCACGAAAGGGGCCCGGCGCGGGCCATAGCCGAGCCGGGCCTCATGATAAAGAGCGTCTTCGTCCGGCGCCCCCGGCTCGACATCGGACGACCGCCAGGCGACGATGCGCCGCGCATATGCGTCGGCCGCCTCGGGGCGCGCGCCGAGCGCGGCGAACAGGCCCGCCACCAGCTCCTTCGGCGCGGCATTGAGGTCGATGCGCGCGCTCTCCTCGGCGAAGCCGACGAACACACGGGCCTTGCCCATGCGAAAATCGAAGGTGCCGTGGCTCGGGCGCTCGTCGCGGGGCTGCGCCAGCAGCCGATAGGCGGTCAGTTCCAGGGCGGCGGTCGCCAGGGACCGGGCGGCAAGCTCCTCCGAACGCGCCGCGGCCGACGCCACCGCGTTCGACAGATAATAGGCATACACCCCCGCGAAGGCCGCCAGCGCGGCCAGGATCCACAGCACCGCCACCAGGATGAAGCCGCCCTGCGCGGCGCGGGGCGAGAAGCGCGGAGGCGCGGCGCTCATGGCGTTCCGGCCTCCCGCCCCTTGCCCGTGCCGCCACCCGGGCCGGTTTGCGCGCCCTTGCCCGCCCCGGGACCGGCAGCGCCACGCCCGGCGATGGCGCCGCACCCCTGCCGCGTGGCCTCGCTCACGCAGTCGGCCGGCAGCTCGGCGCGCACCACCACCACCGTCGAGACGTCGAGCGCCCGGCCGGTGCGCCCGTCGCGCACCACCACCCGCACCGCCCGAGGCAGTTCGTCGAGGTCGCTCCAGCTCCCGAGCCACAGGCCATCGCGGCCCGAATAGGAGAAGTCGAGCCGATACGCCGCCCCCAGCACGCGCACCGGGGCCCCGAACACCCCGAGCGGCTCCTCCGACCGACGCGGCGCATAGGGAGCGGCGCTGCGGACGAGACCCGCTCCATCGGCCCCCGGGCCGAGGCGGACGATCTCCAGGCCGGGCGGCGCATGGGGGCCGAGCGCGGTGCGCACGAAGGTGATCGACGACGGCGCGCCGTCGAACAGCGGTCGTGGCCGCTCCAGGCTTGCCGGCACCGCCTCGACGACGCTGAGGTCCGCGGCCACCCGGCCCAGGGCGAGGCCGACCCGCTCGGCCGCCTCCACCCGCTCGAAGCCCCGGCGCCAATTGGGCAGCCATTGGCGGGTCAGGGTCGCGAGGGCGGACACCACCAGGCCCGCCAGGGCCAGGGCGACCAGCACCTCCACCAGCGTGAAGCCGGCCGAGCTCCGGCGGAGACCCCGCCTCACGGCCGCGCTCCCGGTGCCTCACCCGGCGGCACGCCGGCGGCGGCATCCGGCGCGCCGCCGACAGGCGCCAGCCGCACCGTCTCAAGCTCCACCATGGCGCCATCGGGGCCACGCACGCGGATCAGCACATGGTGCGGGACGAATTTCACGTCCGATGGAACCTCGCCCATGTCGAGCGGGCGCACATCCACACGCCAGGCGTGGCCGCCGATGGCACCGTCGGTGCGCCCCTCCTTCAACTGGCGACGGGGGGGAAGGCCCGCCTCCACGGCCCGTGCCGTTTCCAGCAGCGCCGCCCGCCGCTCCAGCGCCCGCGTAGCGCGGGCGTTGCTGGCCACCACCAGGCCGATGGCCGCCAGCGCCGCCGCCGTCACCGCCACCGCCACCAGCACCTCGACCAGGGTGAAGCCGGCCTGCCGCGCCGCGCCAGCCCTGGCCCGGCCCGCCGGACCAAGAGGGGGGGCGTCAGGAGGCGAGGCGGGGGACAAGCTCCACTCCTCCCGTCAGCCAGTTCACGCGAACCTCATAGACCGCGGCGCCCCGTGCCAGGGTGATGACCCCGCCACACGACATGCCGCTTGGAAAGAAGCCGATCTGCGCACGCACCGCGCGACCGTCGCACTGGGCCGGCAACAAGGTCTCCACGCGCACGTCCCGCGGCAGGCGCACGAGGCGCCCGCTCGATCCGGACCGGATGCGGCCAGCGGGGGCATCCACCTCGGTCGCCACCCAGCGCCCCTGCCGCACCGCGGCGGCGCGATCCGCCGTCAGCACCGCCGCCGCCTCCACCGCGAAGGCCTCGAGCCGGGGCCGGGAGGTGGCGCGCGGAAGCGCCGGCAGGGCAATGGCCGCCAGCGCCGCCACGATCAGCAGAGCGCACACCACTTCCAGCAGGGTGAAGCCCGCTTCGCCGCACGCCGGCGGAGCCCCCCGGCGCGCCGGCCGGCCGTGGCGGCGCGCCCGGCTCATCCGGCCGCCCCAGCCCCAAGCCCACAGCCGAGCCCACAGCCGAGCCCGCTGGCTCCGGCCGGCCTCATTTGGCAGCGCTGGAGATGTCGGCGGCGGTACCGGTGCCGCCCTCCTGGCCGTCGGAGCCGCGCGAAATGATCTCGTAGGGCGCATTCGGGCCGGGTGCGCGATAGGCATAGGGCTTGCCCCAAGGGTCCGCCGGCAGGGTGCCGCCCTTCAGGTAGGGCCCGTTCCAGGCCGCCACGCCGGAAGGGCGCTGCACCAGCGCGCCGAGCCCCTCCGACGACGAGGGATAGCGCCCGGCATCAAGGTAGAACAGGTCAAGGGCGCTGGAGAAGCCCTGGATCTGGATTTTGGCGGTCTTCACCTTGGAATCGCCGAGATAGTTCAGCACCCGCGGCCCCACCAGGGCCACCAGCAGGCCGATGATGGTGATGACCACCAGCAGCTCGACCAGGGTGTAGCCACCCTCCGTCTTCCGGCGGAGCGATGCGGGGCGGGCCCGGCGCGGGGCAATCCTCATGGTGTTCATCCAATGCTTTGGCTGACCGACAGCAGCGCGGTCATGACCGAGACGATGAGGCCGCCCACCACCAGCGAGATGGTGACGATGGCGAACGGCCCGATGATGGCCACCAGCCGCGCCAGGGCGCGCTGGAGCTTTTCCTCATAGAAATCCGCGATGCGGCCCGAAAGCAGGGCCAGTTGCCCGGTCTCCTCGCCCAGGCGCAGCATGCGGATGGCCATGGGCGGCAGCGCCTCCCCCTCGGCGAAGGCCTCCGACAGGCGCCCGCCGTGGCGCACCTTCTCGGCGGCGGAGGACCACGCCGCGCCATCCGCGCCGCTGGACACCACGTCCACCAGAATGCGGAGCGCCGCCGTCAGCGTCACCCCGTTGCCGATGAGAATGCCGAGATTGCGGCAGAACACCGCCGAGCGGCGATACATGAGGATGGTGCGCACCAGCGGCAGGCGCCCCAGCGCGCCAAGCAGGACGGCACGCCCCTTCGCCCGCCGCAACAGCGCCCACAGCGCCAGCGGCAGCGCCACGGCGACCATCGCCACCGCATCGGTGTGGGCCTGCAGGCCGTCGGAAGCGTCGAGCAGCATCTCGACCATCGGATCGAGCTTGGCCCCCATGTCGCGCAGCACGCCGGAAAACTGCGGCAGCACGAACAGCAGGAAGAACACCAGCACGCCGCCCGCCGCCACCAGCACGAAGGCCGGATACTGCAGCGCCTCCACCACCTTGCGGCGGAGCAGCTCGGCCCGCGCGCGCTCCTCGGCAATCAGGTCGAGGATGCGGTCGACGGTGCCGGAGGCCTCCCCCACCCGCACCAGCGCCACATAGACCGGAGGAAACAGGGCCGGATGGGCGGCCAGCGCCTCCGCGAACCCCTCCCCCGCCAGCACGCCGGCGCGGATCTTGCGCGCCACGTCGCGCATGCGGCCGAGGTCGGCATCGCCGGTCAGCAGTTCCAGCGCCTCGTCGAGCCGCGCCCCCGCCCGCAGCAGCAAGGCAAGGTCGCGGGTGAACTGCGTCACGTCCTGCGGGCGCGGCCCGCCGCCGAGGCCAGGCAGCTGGAACCGCCCCTCGGCCCGGCCCGCCAACGCGGTTTCCACCGGCACGAGGCCCAGGAACTCGATGCGCCGGCGCACCTCCGCCTCGGTGGGGGCGGAAATCTCGCCGGTGACGATGCGGCCGGCCTGGGTCAGGGCCCTGTAGGTATAGGTGGCCATGGAACGCCGCCGGCCTAGCGCACGGTGGTCACGCGCAGCACCTCGGCCACCGAGGTGAGGCCGGCGCGGCACTTGGCGAGCCCGTCGTCGAGCATGGTGGTCATGCCGGCGGCGATGGCCGCGCGATCCAGCGCGGAGGCGCCCGACTGGCGGTCGATCATCTCCCGGATGTCGTCGGACAAGGTGAGGATCTCAAACACGCCGAGCCGGCCGCGATAGCCGGCCCCGCCGCAGCGCTCGCACCCCTCCGGCTCGTGCACGGTCTCCCCCGCCCGGAAACCGAGGGCGGCATAGCGCGGGTCGGCGGCCAGGTCGGCGGCAGCCAGCCGGCGCGGCCGCTTGCAGCGCTCGCACAGCTGGCGCACCAGCCGTTGCGCCACCACGGCCCGCAGGGTCGATTTCAGCAGGAAGCCTTCCACCCCCAGGTCGATGAGGCGCGGCACGGCGGCGGCGGCGGTATCGGTGTGAAGGGTGGTGAGCACCAGGTGGCCGGTCAGGGCGGCGTGGACGGCGATATGGGCGGTCTCCGGGTCACGCACCTCGCCCACCATGATCACGTCCGGGTCCTGGCGCAGGAACGAGCGCAGCGCCGCCGCAAAGGTCAGGCCGATGGCCGGCTTCACCTGGCTCTGGCAGATGCCGCGGATCTCGTATTCCACCGGGTCCTCGATGGTCAGGATCTTGCGTGTCGGCGTGTTGAGCTGCGACAGCAGGGTGGCGAGGGTGGTGGTCTTGCCCGATCCGGTGGGCCCGGTCACCACCACCATGCCATGGGGCATGGCCAGCAGCTGGTCGAGGGTGGCCGCATCCCGGGCGCCGAGCCCCAGTCGATCGGCGCTCAGCAGCCCGCGATCGCGCGGCAGCAGGCGGATGACGGCCGACTCCCCATGCTGGGTAGGCATGACGGCGACGCGCACGTCGATTTCGGAACGACCGAGCTTGAGGCGGGCGGCGCCGTCCTGGGGCAGGCGGCGCTCGGCGATGTCGAGGCCGGACAGGATCTTGACGCGGGAGATCACCGCCTGCGGCAGCACCTCGGCGGGAAACGCCACAGCCCGCAGCAGCCCGTCCACCCGCAGCCGCACGTCGAGCTGGCCGCGATAGGGCGCCACATGGATGTCGCTGGCCCGCAGCTCCATGGCCTTCTCAAGCAGGTCGTTGACCGCCCGTACCACCGGCGCGCCGCTGGCCAGGTCGCGCAGGCTGTCGATGTCGTCCTCGGCCCGGCCGGGGGCGGCGTCGGCCCCGGCGGCGGGCGCCTCCTCGGCGCCGAGGCGCGCGGCGAGCACGGTGGCGATGTCCTCGAACGCCGCCACCGCCAAAACGACCTTTTCCTGGAGCACGATTTCGGCCGCCCGCAGCACGCTGGCGTCGGCGGGATCGCCCACCGCAAGGCGGGCGCCGCCGTCGGCGTCCCGATAGGGCACTGCCGCCACCTCGCGCAGGAACCGGGCGGAGAACCGCTCCGACAAGGGCGCGGCGGCCATCAGCCGCGCCAGGTCCACCCGCTCCAGCCGGAAGAACGCCGAAGCCGCATCCGCGAACTCGCCCGACGACAGGTCGCTGGCTTCCCACAGCCGCCGGAGCGGCGAGGATGCGCCCTCGCGCCCGGACGGCGTGGCGAGGGCGGCCGCCTCATCGGCGCGCACATGGCCACGGCGGGTCAGGAAATCCAGAAAATCGCCGGCGCCGTCGGCCGTCATCCCGTATCCTCCCGGCATGGCCGGCGCCCGCGAGCATGCCGTCACCGCGCGACCCGGGCCACGGCCCGCCGCAGCGCCTTCCCGTGCGGCCGACGCCGGCGCCACCCTAGCGCCGCCCGGCCGCTTCCGGTAGATGCCGCCGCCGCGGGCGCGATCCTTAGACCGGGAATGCAAAGGCCGCGCGACGCCAGGGCACCATCGGGCGGGCTTTTCACGGGCAACGCGCAACACCTTGGCGCGCAACGCCCGGCACCGGCCGGCCAGACCGCGCCCACCCGCCCCGCGCGGGTCGGTCCATGTGGAAAAGTCCGCATCCTGTGGATCGGCCAGCACCCACCCCCCTATATAGGGGGCTTAACTTGAACCTCGGTAACCAGGAATTTAGATACTTGATCCTTCGCCGGCGAGTGATCGGGTTTCGTGATCGCGACCGTGGACGGGCTTGTGTCGGAATGTCGGGGGCAGTTTGCGGAGAACACGGCCAGCCCGCTCGGCCCCTCGATCGGGTCTTGCGCGCGCGATCGGCGCCATATGCCTCGCCGCGAGCCTTTCGGCCTGTGCGAATATTGAGGATGATGTTAAGCCTCAGGGGGTGATGGATCAGGTTCGGGGGCTGGATCTTTCGCCGCGGGAGACGCGCGCGGTTTCGGGGCCGCAGGAGCTTGCGGACACGCGCCGGGCGGTGGAGTACGTGGCCTCCGGAACGCCTGGGGCGGCGGGGGCGGCGGGATTTGCGGCCGGCGGGGCGGCGGGATTTGCGGCGGCGGACGGCGACGGCTACGACCTCAATTTCGACAACACGCCGGTGACGACGGTGGCCAAGGTGGTGCTGGGGGACATCCTCGGCGTGGGCTACGTGATCGATCCGCGGGTGCAGGGCACCATCAGCCTGTCGTCGGCGCGGGCGGTGCCGAAGGGGGAGCTCGCCTATGTGCTGGAAGCGGCGCTGCGGGCCAACAATGTGGCGATGGTGCGCGATGCCGGCGGCTATCGGCTGACGCCGCTGAGCGAGGCGGCCGGGGGCGGCGGCGTGGACCGCGGCCCGGGGCGGCCGGAGCCGGGCTACGGCCTCTCGGTGGTGCCGCTGCGCTATGTCTCGGCGGCGACCCTGATGCCGCTGCTGGACAGCTTCGCGGTGCAGGCCGGCTCGGTGCGGGTGGACGCGGGACGCAACCTGCTGCTGGTGCAGGGCACGGCGGCGGAGCGGCAGGCCGCCATCAGCACCGCGCTCAGCTTCGACGCCGACTGGATGCGCGGCCAGTCGGTGGGCATCTACCCGGTGCGCAACGGCGCGCCGGACACGCTGATCGCCGAGATCGAGAGCGTGATGGACAGCGGCGAGGGCGGGCTCAGCCACAAGCTGGTGAAGTTCCAGGCCATCGGCCGGCTGAACGCCATCATGGTGGTGGCCCGGCGGCCGGAATTGCTGAGGACCGCGGCCACCTGGATCGAGCGGCTGGACCGCTCCGACAGCACGGTGGGGGTTCGGGTCTATCGGCTGCGCTATGGCGATGCGCGGCAGATGGCCAAGGTGCTGAACGAGCTGTTCATCGGCGGCGCCGGCGCCGGCGGGCTCGACCAGGCGGCGAGCCAGGTCGCCCCCGGGGCGGGGGCGGTGGCCTCCGGCGGCGGGGCGGGCGGCGGCCTCACGGTGCAGCAGCGGCTGGGCCTGTCGCCGCCGGCGGCGGCGGCCGGCGGCGAGAGCGCGGGCGGCGAGGATGGGGCCGGGGCGAGCCCGCGCGGGGCGGCGGCCGGGGCCGGCACCGGGGCGGTGCTGCCGGGGGTGCGCATCACCGCCGACGCCATCAACAACTCGCTGCTGATCTTCGCCAGCCAGGAGAATTACCGCATCATCGAGCGCACCCTGACCCAGCTCGACCAGCCCCAGCTGCAGGTGGCCATCGAGGCCACGGTGGCCGAGGTGACGCTCAACGACGCTCTCGCCTATGGGGTGCAGTTCTACCTCACCAGCAAGGACCTGGGCCTGGGCCGCAACAATGGCTCGGCCCTCAACACCTTGTCCGGGGACATCACCGACCAGGCCATCAACCGCGTGCTGCCCGGGTTCAACCTGCTGGTGGGGCGGGAGAACCAGCCGCGCATGATCCTTGACGCCCTGCACACGGTGACCGACGTGAAGGTGCTGTCCAACCCCTCGGTGGTGGTGGTGGACAACCAGAAGGCCACCCTGCAGGTGGGCGACGAGGTGCCGGTCTCCACCGGCAGCGCCACGGTGCTGTCGTCGTCCAACACGGTGGTGAACACCATCGAGTACAAGAACACCGGCATCATCCTGCACGTGGTGCCGCGGGTGAACGTGAACGGCCAGGTGCGGCTCGACATCGAGCAGGAGATTTCCAACGTCACCCCGTCGGAGACGAGCGCGTCGGGCAGCGCGACAACGCTGACGCCGACGGTGTCGCAGCGCAAGGTCAAGAGCACCATCGCGGTGGCGAGCGGGCAGACGGTGCTGCTGGCGGGCCTGATCAGCGAGCGCTCGAACGGGGTGCGCCAGGGGGTGCCGGGGCTGGACCAGATCCCCGGCCTGGGCGAGGCGTTCGCCCACACCAACACCACGGTGAAGCGCACGGAGCTGATCATCTTCATCCGGCCGCAGATCATCCGCGACAATGTGGACGCGCACACGGTGGCGGAGGAATTGCGGGCCAAGCTGAAGGGCTCGGTGGGGGTGCCGCCCGGCGGCCCGCAGCCGCTCTTCAACCGCTGAGGCCGGCGCATGGTCGAACGGCCCGCGGTCCCGCCCTCTCCGGTCCTGTCCCCGCCGGTCGTGTCCCCGCCGGTCGTGGCGCCCTCCCCGGCGACCCGCCGCCGCGCCGGGCGCGATGGCCGGCCGCCGGCGGCGCTGCTGGCGGGGGGCGCTGTGGCGGGGGGCGCGGCGATGGCGGCGAGCCTCGCCGTGGCGCCGGGCTGGGGCGGGCTGCTGGCGGCGGCGGCGGTGCCGGTGCTGGCGGCCATCGCGGTGATCGACGCGCGGCGCTTCCTCATTCCCGACGGGCTGAACGCGGCCGCCCTGGGGCTCGGGCTCGCCCATGGCGTGGCGGTGGCGGGGCTTGACGGGGGGCTGGCGGCGGGCCTGCGGGGGGCGGTGCTGGGGCTGGTGTTCCTGGGGCTGCGGCGCGGCTACCGGGCGCTGCGCGGCCGCGAGGGGCTGGGGCTCGGCGACGTGAAGCTGGCGGGCGTGGCCGGCGCCTGGCTGGGGGTGAGCGCGATCCCGGTGGCGATCGAGCTGGCGGCGCTGGCGGCGCTGCTGGGGGTGGGGGCGCGGCAGGTGCTGGGCGGCCGAGCGCCGCGCCGGCAGGATCGCCTGCCGTTCGGGCTGTTCCTGGCGCCGGCGATCTGGGTGGCCTGGCTCCTCGACACCCTGTTCCTCGGCGCCCTGTTCCTCGACCTTCCGCCGCTCGACGGCGCGGGGCTCGACCCGTTGATCCAGGGCGGAGGCTGAACCATGGCCGGGCGCGGGCAGGCACGACAGGAGACCGGCCCCCTGGCCCGCCAGCCGGCCGGCCCGGACGCGGCCCGGCCCGACCGGCCAGGACGCCAGGACACCAAGGGCCAGGACACCAAGGGCCAGGGAGTGGCACCTTCGGCCCCGGGGCGATCCGGCGCGCCGGACCCCACACCGGCGCGCCCCGCCCGGGCCGCCCTGACCCCGGGCCCGGCCACGCCGGCCGCGACCGCCCTCGGGTCGGGCGCCCAAGGAGCAGAGGTCCAAGGAGCGAGGGTCCAAGGAGCAGAGGTCCAAGGATGGACCGCCGAGGGAGCGGGGGAGCGGGATGCGACGGTTTGCGAATCGACGGCCAGGAGGTCGCCCCCCGAAGGATCGACCCTCCGGGCAACGGCGGCCGGGACGGCGCCCATCCAGGCCGGGACCGCCCACGGCGCGCGCGGACGGGGGGGAACCGATGAAGCCGCGACAGGCGCGGCGGCGCGGGGCGGGCCCATGATTTCGCGCGCGGCGGGGACGCGGGAGGCCGGCCGGCGCGCGGCGGGACGGCTGGCGATCCTGCTGGCGATGCTGCTCGCGGGCCTGGGTCCGGTCCGGGCGGGGGAGGCGGCGGGGCGCCCGCCGGCGGGCGCGTGGGCGGGACGCGAGGGCACCGGGAAGGCCCCGCGCCGGCCGGTGGCCGATGCCTTCGCGCTCTATGCCCAAGGCGATGCCGCCGCCGCCGCGCGCCAGCTCGCGCCCCTGGCCGAGGCCGGAAATGCCCGGGCCCAGGCGCTGCTCGGCTTTCTCTACGAGAAGGGCCATGGAGTGCCGCAGGACGTCGCGGTGGCCGCCTGGTGGTATGCCAGCGCCGCCGAGCAGGGCGAGGCGACCGCGCAATACCTGCTGGGCCTGGCCTATGACGCCGGCCGCGGCGTGCCGCGCGACGTGGTGCTGTCGCAGAAATGGCTGATCCTGGCGGCGGCCCGCGCCGACCGCCACCAGCGCGACATCTACCTGCGCATCCGCGACGCGGTGGCCACCAAGATGAGCCGCGCCCAGCTCCACCTCGCCCAATCCCTCGCCGTCACCTGGACCCCCGCCCCCCCAATCACCACACGCCCCTAAACCCAAACCAGAAAAATCAACGGGCGCGAGCGGAGAGCCCGGCGGGACAGCCCCCCCAACCCCCGCCCCCCGGCGGCGTCCCAGGGCGCGCCAGCCCTGCCGGGGTAGCGGGTGGCGGCCACGCCCGCCGGGAACCGGAGGCCGAGGTCAGTTGCCGCCGAGGATCACCCCAGCCGTGCTGTTCCAGGTGCTTTCGCCCACGCGCCGGGGAGTCAGCTGGGGCGCTGTCGCCTCGGCCCGGATCAGATCGAAGCGCAGGAGCCGGCCTGCCGGCCCCGCCGGGGCAGCGACCAGCAGGTCCGCACCCTCGGTGGTGCTGGTGGTTGCGACGCTCACCCCCGCCACCCCGGCGCCGAACGGCGCGAACGACGCCATTTCCTTGAACGCCACGGCCGGATGGGCCAAGGCGCTGTGGAGATACATGGCCGGCCCGCCGTCAAGGGCCGAGCCGCTGGAGAAGACCTTCACCACCCCGCCGTCGCGCTGGCCGACCACGATGCGCTCGGCGCCGCCGAGCACGCCGGCAAGCCAGCCGGTGGCCAGCGAGACTCCGCCGCGATAGTCGTCGCCGAACGGCGCGAACTCCGCCGTGATCACCGGCGCGCCCGGCGCGACCGGAGTGCGGCAGAGGCTGTCGAAGGGCGAGAAGCCGGCAAGCGCCGCGCCGACCGGCAGAACGGCCGCGGCCGCTCCTGCGTCTCCCCCGCCTTGGCTACCCGCCCGCCCCAGCAGCGGGAAGGCGAACACCTTCACCCGCGAAGGCGCCCCGGCCCCCGGCGCCGTGACGATGCTGTTGCGGCCGGTGGCGAAATCCACGAAGCCGGAGCTGACAGCGACCCCAGAGCGGTCATCCCCGAACGGGCTGAAGGCGGCGAACACCGCCGGCGCCCAGCCGAGCGGCGCGCGCACCGCCCGGAACACCTTCACCTCGCTCGGCACGCCAGGACCGGAACCGACGATGATGTTCTCCGCCGTCGTCCCGTCGATCTGCGCCACCGCGACGCTGACGCCGCCGGTGGCTGCCGCGTCGAAGGCGGTGAAGCGGGCGATCTCGCGGCCGAAGGGCGCGGCTCCGGCTTTGGCGGCGCCGGAATAGACCACCACCTCCGGCGCCCGGCCGGCGCCGGCCCCCACCACGAGGTCAAAGACCCCGTCGTCGTCCACATCGCCCATGGCGACGCTCACCGCGCCCTCGAAGCCGGGAAACGGAGTGACCACGGCCAGCAGCCGGTCGCCGTTGCCATCGAGCACGCGCACGGTGGCAGCACGGCCGGGCGCGCCCGGCACCGCGACCGCGTAGGACGACACCGCCGGGATCACGTTCACCAGCATCATCAGGCCGTTGTCCTCATGGTTGAGGCGGTGGCAATGCATGACGAAAAGGCCGGCGAAATCCGTGAAGCGCGTGCGCAAGGCCAGCGTGCCGGGCTGGATGACGCTTTCCTCCGGCCCGAGGTTGGGCGCCGGGACGTTGATGTTGTCGAGATTCTGCAGCAGCGGCCCCTGCGTCTGGCCCACGGTCGGGTCGGAGACGGCGGTGACCTGGAAGTCGTTCACATGCACATGGATGGGGTGCTCGTCATTGTTCTCGTTGCGGAACACCCATTCCTCCACCGAGCCCAGGCGCGGCTGGATCAGCGGCACGAACGGGAAGGCGCCGCTGTCGAACGCATAGATGAAGGTCTTGGGATCGCTGCGGCTGGCCAGCGCATTGAGGAAGCCGCCATTGATGAGGATCTTGCGGGTCAGGTCGGGCTCGACCCGCGACAAGTCCTCCACCGGGCCCCCGGCGCCGAGCGGCTGGCCGTCGACGAACGCGGTCGCCTGCCCCCGGGCGCCGTCCGGCACCGCCCGCAGCAGCACCTGGGTGGGGAACAGGAAGAAGCCGTCGTTATAGCTCACCGCCCCCGGCGCCACGCTCAGCGTGCCGAGGCGCGCGGGCGGGTTCTCGGTGCCATTGGCGGTATAGAGGATGCCGGGCGCATTGTCGGTCCGGGCGCCGCCGCCCAGGGGCGGCATGTCCAGCACCAGCTCGCCGGTCTCCGGCAGGGTCACGGCGATGGCGAAACGCGAGGCCGGCGGAATGAGCAGACGGGTGCCGTCCTCGACCAGGGGCGCGCGCACCACCGGGCTCGCATTGCCGTCCTGGCCGACGATGGCGAAGCGCGGATGGCGGCCGGTGGCGGTCTCGGTCAGCCGCACGTTCATGTAGGCGACGTCGCTCACGTTCGCGAGCACCCAGATCTCGGTCTGTCCGGGCCGGCCGCGCAAGGTCGGCTGGAACTGGCCGTTCACCGTGAACTGAATGTCGCGCCGCGCGTCGGGCAGCGCCGGATCGGCCGGCACGTCCTCCCCGGTGCCGGGGTCGGCGGTGAAGCTCTGGAGATTGGAGGGGATGTATTGATAGCGCCCGCGCATGTTGTGGATGGAGAGCGGGCCGGAATACCACACGGTAGCAAAGCGGGTGCCCGGCGCGGCAGCGGTGAAGTTCACCGGCGCCAGCAGCGGGCGATAGGTGCCGGCGGCGAGCGCGCCCGCGGCGGGCGGCTCCAGGGTGCTCACGAACTGCGGCCAGTAGGGATTGTTGAACTGCGGCCTGGGCCCGGTCCGGTCGAACACGAAATTATATTGCAGCGCCATGGTGCGGATCGGGATCGACCGCGCCGTGACCAGGGGAAGGTTGCCGTCGATGCGGCCGATGGCAAGCAGGCCGGCGAGGCCGAAATAGACATGGGCCGCCGTCAGCGTGTGCAGGTGGGGATGATACCAATAGGCCCCCTGCGGATGATCGGCGGGAATGCGGTAGACATGGGTGTTGGAGCTGCCCGGCGGCATGTGCAGCAGCACGTTGTCCGCATTGCCCCGCGGGCTGACATGCAGGCCGTGGGTGTGCAGGTTGAGCGGCGAAGCCTCCAGCTGCTCGGGATAGAGCGGCACGGCGGCCCCCGCCGCCGCATATTTCGGATCGTAGAAATCGCGGATGGTGAGGTTTTCGAGCCCGTTCTCCATGTGGATGATCAGGGTCTCGCCCGGAAACACCTGGAGCGTGGGCGCCGGATAGGCCTCGCTCGCCGCCGCCACGCCGTTCGAGGCGGTGCCTTGAATAAGGGTGTAACCGTACACCAGGGCGTTGTTCACCGGCGCCGGGGCGGTGTCGAGCCGCACCGCCCCCTGATGGGCGGTCAGCCGGACCTCCAGAACCCCGTCCTTGCTGGTGAGCGTCACCGGTTCCGTGAACTCCGGCGCGCCGGCGCGGACCGTCCCGACGCCGCACAGCGCCCATAGCGCGAGGAGCAGGCCAAGCCGGCGCGCCCAGCCCCTGCCCGCCCCGCCGCCCCGGCCCGACATCGCCGCACAGGCGCTGCCAGGGACCCGAATTCCAAGCCCGCTCACGCGGCTGCCCCACCCCATGGCGTCCTCCCGTTGTTCTGCTTGGGCAAAGCATAACACCGCCCCACGCCGCCCGCCCCAGCCATCTGGGATGGCTCGCGCGGGCCGGTGTAGCGTGTTAGGAGCCGCCGCGGCACCCGCGCGGCACCCGCGCGACATGCGGGCCGGACAGGGAGAGCGGGCCATGGGCGGCCGAATGACGACGGATACGGTGATCGCCGCCCTCCTCCTCGGCGCACTGCCGGTGCCGCGCGCCACCGCGACCGCGGTGATCGAGGTGGCGACCCCGGCCGAGCTGCGCCAGGCCTTCTGCGCCGCCGACGCAAGCGCCGAGCACATCATCGTGATGCCGGCGCGGATGTTCGTGGATGCGCAGGAACTGGTGTGCCCGGCCGGCCCCTACAAGCTCTACCGGGTGCGGGAGAGCAAGGACCCCGACGACTTTGAGTATTATATCGACCCGCCGTTCTGCACCACGGGCCGGCTCGCCTGCGACGGCAAGGCGGGCCAGACCATGAGCCGCATCGCGGTCAACTGCCGCCCGCTCTAGGATCCCTCCGGCCCTCCGGTAACGCCTGCCCGGCCAAGGCCGCCGCCATCCCGTGGAAAAGGCCGGCTCGTGCGGCGTGCAAGGCGCATCGCCGTCCGCCTGGGGAGGGGCAACGCCGAGAGTGTGCCCCCGCGGGGGCAGGCGCGAGCGCCGGCCGCTGCGTCGGTTGAAGCCGGCGAGCCCACACCAAAGCGGCCGCCGGCGGGCCCCGGCGATCCTGACCGGCTGGTGGCGATGGGGGATTTCTTCTAGACTCCGGCCGGAAGGTCGGAACCCGGCGGGGTCGCCCACAGTCCCCGCGTCGGTGCCGGCCGCGTTCGAAGAACCGTGACGCGCCGTCTCCCACGTCGCGGACGCCTCAGGGCGACAGGGCAGGCTATGACGAGGCACCACATGCGGCCCTCCCGTCGGCACGTCATCGGCTGGCTCGCGGCCAGCGGCATCGCGCTCGGCTTTTCCCGCATCGGCCCGGCGCAGGCGGTGCGGTTCGAGGACACGCAGGCGCTGCCGGGCGCCGGCCCCGCACCGGCCGGCGGCGGCCGGGTGGATGGCCGCGCCAAGGTGACGGGCGCCAAGCTCTACGCCGCCGACTTCCGCGCCGCCGACATGGAGGGCTGGCCGCCCACCACCGCCCATGCCCTGCTGCTGCGCACGCCCGACGCCACCCACATCTTCGCCGGGCTCGACCTCTCCGCCCTCCACGGCGCCGCCACCCCCACCGAGGTGGTGACGGCCGAACGCCTCGCCCAGGCGGGAACACGGGTGCCCCCCTTCTATGCCGGCGACCTGCTGTGCCCGGCGGGCAAGACCCCGCTCTACCTGGGCCAACCGGTGGCGCTGCTGCTGTTCGAAACCTTCGACGCCTTCGACCGCGCCCGCGCCACCCTGCGCGAGGCCAGCCCGCTGCGGTTCGGCGCCGCCACCAAGCCGGTGGCGGGCGCCAATTATACCGCGCTGCGCTTCACCCGCGTCGCCGGCGCGACGGCGTCCGACCCCGATGTCTATGACCCGCTGCAGGAAGGCTGGATCAGCCCCGGCTTTCTCGACACCAACGGCCGCCCCATCTGGCAGCCGCTGCCGGTGGCGGAGGGCGGCCAGTACGCCAGGGGCGCCGCCTTCGGCGAGGCGATCCGCAAGGAGCTCGCCGCGCCGGGCCCCGGCATGCTGGTGCTCGACCGCACCTTCGCCACCGGGTCCACCGACCCGATGTTCCTCGAGCCGGAATGCGGGCTCGCCTGGTACGATCCCGGCGCCCGGGCGCTGCAGCTGGTGCTGGGGGTGCAATCGCCGTTCGAGGCCGCGGAATCCATCGCGCACCTGCTCGGCGCCGCCGCCGCCGGGTTCCGGCCGGACCGCATCGACACCCATTTCGCCTCCGTCGGCGGCGGCTTCGGCGGGCGCGACCACACCCCCTTCCCCCTTTATGTGGCGCTGGCGGCCATGTTCCTGCCGGGACGGCCGGTGCGGCTCGCCCACGACCGGCCGCAGCAGTTCCAGGGCGGCATCAAGCGCCACGCCTTCCGCATGCGCTCGCAGATCGCCTTCGACCGCGAGAGCGGCCGCATGCTCGCCTTCGCCGGCGACCATGTGCTGGATGGCGGCGGGCTCGCCAACTATTCGGCCAGCGTCGCCGTGGTCGGCGCCACCGCCGCCATCGGCAGCTACGACATTCCCAGGGTGGACGTGACCACCCTGGCCGAGCACACCCGCGGCGTCCCCGCCGGCTCCATGCGCGGCTATGGCACGCTGCAGACCATGACCGCGCTCGAAACCCTCGTCGACGAGGCCGCGGTGGCGCTGAAGATGGACCCCATCGCCCTGCGCCGGCGCAACCTGCTGCGGGTCGGCGCGCGGTCCATGACCGGCAACCCCTGGACCGTCACCGTGCGCACGCCGGAAATCCTCGACAAGCTGGAGGCCCACCCGCTCTGGCGCCAGCGCGCGGCGGCCAAGGCCGCGGCGGCGAAAGGGGTGCTGGTGGGCACCGGCGTCGCCTGCGCCACCAAGGATTTCGGCACCGGCGCCGACTGCGCCCTGGGACGGGTGGAAATGGATGCCCGCGGGCACATCACCATCCAGGCCGATGCGGTGGAAATGGGCAACGGCATCGGCACCGCCCTCGCCAACCGGGTGGCGCGGGAGCTCGGGCGGCAGGCCGACACGGTGGCGCTGGCGCGCATCGACGGCTTCGAGGCGCTCGGCCTCGTCACCTCCGGCGACCCCTATGCCATCACCCAGGAGGAGCAGGACGCGGCCGCGCGCGACCCGCGCTGGGTGCCCGCCATCAGCTCGGCCACCAGCGCCTCCATCGGCGCCCATGTGGGCACCCACGCGGCGGCCCAGGCGGCCCGCATCATCTTCCGCTTCGGCCTGTGGCCGGCGGCGCTGGCGCTGTGGGGCATCGCCCAGGACGACCCCCGGCGCTTCCTGTGGGAACAGGCGCTGTGGCAGGGCAGCGACCTGATCCTGTCCGGCCTGCCGCCGCTGGCCCAGGCCGACGTCGCCGCCAAGGCGCACGCCATGGGCGGCGTCACCGGCGCCATGGCGCACGCCTTCTCGCGCTGGGCCTGGGCGCAGGCGGCGTTTCCCCTCGGCGGCATGGATTGGATCGCCGACATCGATGCCCTGGCGGTGCGCTCCGGTGGCGGCGCCTTCACGCGCCTGGAGCGCAGCTTCGTCGCCTTCCCGCCGGCCAGCTACAATCGGGTCGGCACCGCCTTCACCTCCAGTTGCGGCACCCTGGTGCGGGTGGAGATCGACGCCGCCAGCGGCGCGGTGCGGGTGGCGCAGGCCTATAGCGTGCTCGAATGCGGGCAGGTGCTCGCCCCCCATGTGGTGGAAGGCCAAGCCCAGGGCGGCTTCGCCATGGGCGTCGGCCACACCCTGCTGGAGGCGCTGCCGCCGTTCGAGGACGGACCGGGCAACGGCAAGTGGAACCTCGGCGACTATGTGGTCGCCCGCGCCTCCGACCTGCCGCTGCACCGGCTCGAAATCGAGGTGCTGCCGCCGCTCTCGCCCAAGGAGCCGCCCAAGGGCATGGCCGAGGTGGTCATGATCCCGGTGGTGCCGGCCCTGCTCAACGCCATCCACGATGCCACCGGCCGGCGCTTCCACGCCCTGCCGGTGACGCCGACGCAAGTGAAGGGAGCGCTCGCGTGCCCACCATCGCCCTCACCATCAACGGGCAGCCCCACGGCCCCCTCGACGTGCGCGACGACCTCTCCATGAACGACCTCCTGCGGGAGGTGCTGGGGCTGACGGGAACCAAGTTCGGCTGCGGCGCCGCCCAGTGCCTCAGCTGCGCCGTCATTGTCGATGCCGCCGACGGCACCAGCGAGACCCGGCCCACCTGCGTCGCCCCGGCCACCGACTTCGACGGACTGGCGATCCGCACCGTCGAGGGTCATGCCCGGAACGGGGTGCTGAGCCCGCTGCAGCAGGCCTTCGTGGCGCATTATGCATTCCAGTGCGGCTATTGCACCTCCGGCTTCCTCAACGAGGGCCAGGTTCTGCTGGAGCGGCTGGAGAAGGCGCCTGTTGCCCGCGCCGCGCTGGATGGCACCATCCTGGACGCCTTCGACGGCCACCTGTGCCGCTGCACCGGCTATGTGCGCTACCATGAGGCGGTGCGGGCGGTGATCCTGGCCGATCCCGGCCGCTACCTCACCTGACCGGCGCCCGGCCGGTGCCCGGCGCCACACCGTAGCCGGCGAGGAAGACGCGCACGGCGGCCGCCACCGTGGCCGCGATCTCCCCCTGTGTCGGCGGACTGTTGGTGCCGAACAACAGGCCCTTCACCAGATTGCCCTGGCACAGATTGAAGAACTGGAAGGCCGCCAGCTCGCAATCCTCCACCTTGAGCTGGCCCAGCGCGGTCTGGCGGGCGAGCAGGTCGGCGAGGCGCCGGCCGCCCCGGCACGGCCCGGCCTCGAAAAACGTGCGGCCGATGGCGGGAAACTGCTCGGCAGCGCCGATCACCATGCGGATCAGGCGGATGTGCTCGGGCGAGACCATCATGGTCATGAAGCTCTCGCCGATGCGCGTCAAAAGCCGCGCCACGTCCGGATCGTCCGGATCGCACTCGAACAGCCCCTCGGCGGACTTGCGGCGGTCCGCCTCCACCAGCGCCTGGAACAGCTCCACCTTGCCGGCGAAATAGGAATAGATGGTCGCCTTGGAGACGCCGCTGGCGCGGGCGATCTCATCCATGCTGGCGCCATCGAAGCCCTTGTCGAAAAAGACCAGGCGCGCTCCGTCGATGATGGCGCGCCGCTTGCGGGCCTCCGGCTCGGAGACGGCCATCACCGGCGCGGCGGCCTCGCCTGTCGTCAACTGCGTCATGTCCACCTTCCCTCGCGCCCTGCTTAGGCGGCGCGGCCCGGCGAGTCAAAGAAATTGACTGAACGGTTTAGTTCATACTAGAACACATCACTGTTGAACTGAACGGTTCAGTTTTGCCGCATCGTCGGAGAGACGCCGTGTCCCACGCCACCAAGATCGAAGCCGCCGGGCGCGGCGCCGCGCCGGAGGCGGCGCACGCCGAAGTGACCGTGCTCAAGGCGCGCCAGCCGGACGCCGCCCCGCCGGCGGCGGACACCGCGCGGCCGGCCCCCTCCCGCAGGCGCCAGGTGCTGGCGGCGGTGCTTGGCCTGCTGGTGCTGGCCGGCGGCTGGACCGGCCTGCGCTGGTGGCAGGTGGGGCGGTTCGAGGTCGCCACCGACGATGCCTATGTGGGCGCCGACACCTCGGTGCTGGCAGCCAAGGTGGGGGGCTACGTGGCGAGCGTGGAGGTGGCCGCCAACCAGCCCGTCAAGGCCGGCGCCGTCATCGCCCGCATCGACGATGGCGACTACCGGCTCGCCCTGCGCGCGGCCGAGGACAAGATCGCCACCCAGCAGGCCGCCCTTGCCCGGTTCGACGAGCAGCAGGCGGCGGCCCAGGCGGCCATCGCCCAGGCCCGGGCCCAGCTGGCGGCGGCCCAGGCCGAGCAGCAGCGCACCGCACTGGAGTTCGACCGCCAGGACAAGCTGGCCAGCTCCAATTTCGCCAGCCGCTCGGCCCTCGACAATGCCCGCGCCGACCGCGACAAGGCGCAGGCGAACGTGCTGTCGGCCCAGGCCGCCATCGCTTCCGCCGAGGCGGCGCTGGCGGTGCTGAGGGCGCAGCGCATCGAGGCCGAGCGGGTGCTGGACGAGGACCGCACCGCCCGCGACAAGGCCGCGCGCGACCTCGACTTCACGGTGGTGCGCGCGCCCATCGACGGGGTGGTGGGCAACCGCGCGGTGCAGGTGGGGCAATTGGTGCAGCCGGGAACGCGGCTGGCCGCCATCGTCCCCCTCGCCGGCGTTTATGTGGATGCCAACTTCAAGGAGACCCAGCTCGGCCGCCTGCGCCCGGGCCAGCCGGTCAAGGTCCATGTGGACGCCTATCCGGACCGCGACTTCGCCGGCACGGTGGTGAGCGTGTCGCCGGCCTCCGGCTCGGTGTTCTCGCTGCTGCCGCCGGAGAACGCCACCGGCAACTTCACCAAGATCGTCCAGCGCGTTCCGGTGCGCATCGGCTTCGATGCCGCGGCGCTCGACGCCGAGACCCTGGGCGGCCACGGGCTGCGGCCGGGCATGTCGGTGACCGCCGTGGTGGACACCCGCGGCGAGGCCTCCTGAGCGCGCCGCCGGAGAACCGGGCATGTCGATCACCGCCGCCGCCCCGCCGCGCCCCCTGGAAGCGCGGCGCATGCTCGCCTTCCTGGCGATGGTGTTCGGCATGTTCATGGCGATCCTGGACATCCAGATCGTCTCCGCCTCGCTGGCCGAGATCCAGGCGGGACTTGCCGCCTCCTCCGATGAAATCTCCTGGGTGCAGACCAGCTACCTCATCGCCGAGGTGGTGATGATCCCGCTCTCGGGCTTCCTGTCGCGGGCGCTGTCCACCCGCTGGCTGTTCGCCGCCTCCGCCGCCGGCTTCACGGCGATGAGCTTCCTGTGCGCCACCGCCACCTCCATCGAGCAGATGATCGCCTATCGCGCGCTCCAGGGGTTCCTGGGGGGCGGCATGATCCCCACCGTGTTCGCGGCCGCCTACTCGGTGTTCCCGCGTGAGAAGCAGCCCATCGTCGCCCCCATGATCGGCCTGGTGGCGACGCTGGCGCCCACCATCGGCCCCACCGTCGGCGGCTATCTCACCGACCTGTTCTCCTGGCACTGGCTGTTCCTGGTGAACGTGGGGCCGGGCATCCTCGTCATCGTCGCCACCGTCACGCTGGTGGATTTCGACGAGCCGGACTTTGCCCTGCTGAACCGGTTCGACTGGTGGGGCCTGCTGTTCATGGCCGGCTTCCTCGGCAGCCTGGAATACGTGCTGGAGGAGGGGCCCACCAACGACTGGTTCGAGGACAACTCCATCCTCCTGTTCGCCATCGTGTGCGCGGTGTCCTCGGTGGCCTTCTTCGCGAGGGTGCTGATGGCGTCCCACCCGGTGGTCGACATCAAGGCGTTCGTGAACCGCAATTTCGCCATCGGCTCCGGCTTCAGCTTCGTGCTGGGCATCGGCCTTTACGGGCTCACCTACCTCTACCCGATCTTCCTGGGCCGGGTGCGGGGCTATTCGGCGCTCATGATCGGCGAAACCATGTTCGTCACCGGCGTGGCCATGTTCCTCACCGCCCCCATCGCCGGCCGGCTGATGACCAAGGTGGACCCGCGCCTCATGATGGCCACCGCCTTCGCCGGGTTCGCGCTCGGCACCTGGTGGATCACCTTCATCACCAAGGACTGGGACTTCTGGGAGCTGGTGATCCCGCAGATCCTGCGCGGCACTTCGCTGATGCTGGCCATGATCCCCATCAACAACATCTCGCTCGGCACCCTGCCGCCGGACCAGCTGAAGAACGCCTCCGGCCTGTTCAACCTCACGCGCAACCTCGGCGGCGCGGTCGGCCTCGCCCTCATCAACACGGTGCTGAACCAGCGCTGGGACCTGCACCTCGCCCGCCTCCATGACAGCGTGGAATGGGGCAGCGCAGCGGCGCTGGAGCGGCTCGACGGCCTTGCCGCCACCTTTTCCGACCTTGGCTCCGGGGCCGCCGACGCAGCCCTGAAGCAACTGGCGCTGATGGTGCGGCGCGAGGCCCTGGTGATGGCCTTCGCCGATGTCTTCCACCTGCTCACCTTCCTGTTCCTGGCGCTGGTGCTGGCGGCTCCGCTGATGCGCCGCCCGAAGCCCGGCGCCAGCGGCGGCGGCGGCCACTGAGGCCCGGCCCCTCATCGCGGATCGACCGCGCTGTCCGTCCCCCCTGCCCCGCCGCGTGGTGGGCGCGCGCAAGGGTGCACGGAGGGGTGCACGGGGGGGGTGCACGGGGGGGTGCGTTGGCGACGCGCAGGTTCCGATTGACCTCGGGGGACAAACACGACACCATCCGAACTCTGAATTCAGAATTCAAATAGCCGCAAAGGCCGAATTCACAGGGAGGAGAGACCATGGTGGTATCACGAAAGACCTGGACGAGTGCGGCGCTGGCCGGGCTCGGGCTCCTGGCGACAAGCCCCGCCTTCAGCCAGGCCCCGCCGCTGAAGATCGGCGTGCTCAACGACCGCACCGGCATCTATGCCGATTTCGCCGGCCAGGGATCGGTGGTGGGCGCGCAGATGGCGGTGGAGGACTTCAAGAAGACCCATCCCGGCCTCGATGTGGAGATCATTTCCGCCGACCACCAGAACAAGGCCGACGTGGGCTCGGCCATCGCCCGCAAGTGGTATGACGAGCAGGGCGTGGACATGATCGTCGATGTGCCCAATTCGTCCGTCGCCCTGGCGGTGAGCGCCGTGGCGAAGGAGAAGAACAAGACCCTCATCGTCTCCGGCGGCGGCACATCCGACCTCACCGGCGAGAAATGCACGCCGACGACCATTCACTGGACCTTCGACACCTGGTCGCTGGCCCATGGCACCGGCAGCGCCATGGTGAAGCGCGGCGGCGACACCTGGTTCTTCGTCACCGCCGACTACGCGTTCGGCCACGCCTTGGAGCGCGACACCGCCAAGGTGGTGGAGGAAACCGGCGGCAAGGTCATCGGCGCCGTGCGCCACCCCATGGCGGCCACCGACTTCGCTTCCTTCCTGGTGCAGGCCCAGGGCTCCAAGGCCAAGGTCATCGGCCTCGCCAACGCCGCCGGCGACACCATCAACGCCGTGAAGCAGGCCTCTGAATTCGGTATCGTCCAGGGCGGGCAGAAACTCGCCGGCCTGCTGGTGTTCCTCACCGACGTGCACTCCCTCGGCCTGCCGGTGGCCCAGGGGCTGGTGCTGACCGAGGCCTTCTACTGGGACCAGACCCCGGACACCCGCGCCTTCGCCCAGCGCTTCGGCGCGCGCATGAACGGGCGCATGCCCACCATGGTGCAGGCCGGCGTCTATTCCGCCGTCACCCATTACCTGAAGGCGGCGGCCGCCACCAAGTCGAAGGACACCGCGACCCTGATGGCTTGGATGAAGGCCAATCCCACCCAGGACCCGCTGTTCGGCACGGGCGAGGTGCGGGCGGACGGGCGCCACATCCACGACATGTATCTCTACGAGGTGAAGGCGCCCGCCGACTCCAAGGGTGAATGGGACGTCTACAACGTCTTGGCCACCATCCCCGCCGCCGACGCCTTCCGGCCGTTGAAGGATGGCAAGTGCCCTCTCGTGAACAAGAGCTGAGCGTCGACCGGAGGCCCCCCGGGCCGCCGGTCCCGCCCGCGGGCGAGAACGCGCCGGCCCCATATGGGGCCGGTCCCCCGGACGGACCGAGCACGGGAGCCGATGCAGCACGGGCGCGCCCAACCGGCGCGCCCGTGGCCTGTCGGCCGCCCGGCCGTCATACCCTCGGCTCCGGTCTTCGACCGGTGCCAAGGGAGTTCGCTCAAGCCGCGCGGGCTTGACCAATGGCCCATGAACCAAAGCAAAGCCCCATGAGCAAAGTTCACGGGCCTTTGGCCTGAGGGGCGCCGGCGGACACGGGCGCCCGGCACGAAAAAGGGCCGGGAAACCCGGCCCTTCTTATCCCTCCCCCGGCAGCGGGCCTGAGGCCGCGCTCACCCCAGCGGCGGTTCACCGCACAGGCTGAGCCCGCGATCGAACACCGGCGGGGCGCGGTCGGCCGCGGCGTTGGCGAGACGCCCCATGAGCTGCAGCAAGTCGCCCAGCAGGTTGAGATAGGCCACCGCGTCTCGGGCCCGCAGCGCCGGGTCGATCTCCCACAGGCCGATGAGACGCCGTTCCGCCCGCCGGCAGACGCCGCGCGCCAGCCCGGCCCGCGCCGCCTGCACCGTGCCGCCCGCCAGCAATCCCGACGGCGGCGGCGGCAGGCGACGCTCCAGTTCCCCCATCGCGGCGGCCAGACGCTGCACATAATCGCGCTGGAGCAGGGCCGCGCCCGCCGCGGCCACCTGCCGCTCCAGCTCGAACAGGTCATTGCGCACCAGCACCAGGAGGCGCCCGGCTTCGACCGTGGGCGGATCGGCGGCGAGCAGCGCCACCCAGGCGGACAGCTCCTCCACCGCGCCCAGGAGCTCCAGGACCGGACTGTCCTTCTCCACATAGGCGCCGGTGGCGAGGCGCGTCTGACACGCCTCCCGCCGCTCGGCGTCGACGTGAACGACGGCGATCGATGATGTCATAGGGTCCTCCCTTGGCCCGGGTTCACCCGCCTCGGGCGGCGTCCCGGCCTTTGCTTCGATGCCGATGGGGCCCGTCGCGCGGTCCATCCCGGCGGACCCATGCGCGGCGGACGAGGGATGCGGACCGCAGGCCCACGCCCCTCGCTCATGGGCGGACGGTCGAACCGGCTCCGCGCCATCCAGGACCGCGGCCCGCCGCCTCAGCCCGCTCCGGCGGGG
The DNA here is from genome assembly GCF_043195065.2 of Xanthobacter cornucopiae. NCBI lineage: Bacteria > Pseudomonadati > Pseudomonadota > Alphaproteobacteria > Hyphomicrobiales > Xanthobacteraceae > Xanthobacter > Xanthobacter cornucopiae. The sequence continues at coordinate 4,344,931 of NZ_CM195531.1, read as the reverse complement.
CGGGCGAGGCCTGGCTGACGCGCTGGCTGACCAGAAAGTCGGCCGTGTACTGGCAATAGGTGGTGACGATCCACGGGATCATCCGCCGCTTGCGGTCATCCAGCGGCGCCAGCGGACGCGCCGGGTTGCCACCCCACAAGGTGCCGCCCGTCAGCACCTGCCCCGGCTGCGTCCTCGCACCGGCCGCCAGCAGCACGTCGGCGGCGATCACCGTGCCGGCGGCCACATGGCTGCCGGTACCGACCAGGGAGCCGGTGCCGATGGTGCAGTTCTCCAGCGTCACATTGTGACCGACGACGGCGTCGGCGGCCATCACGAACGGCCCGTCCACGCAGCGGATGGTGGAATTGTCCTGGATGTTGGAACGCTCGCCGACGACGATCTCGAACGCCCCGGCGTCCAGCACGCAGCTGAACAGCACGGCGGAGCGCGCCCCGCCCCGGACCACGCCGGACACAACCGCGTTGCCGGCGATGAAGGTGGAGGGCTCGATCTCAAGCCGCGCCGGCCCGGTCGGCCGCGGGACCGCGCCGGGCGGCGCGCCCCGCAGCCGTGCCGCACGCTCCGCCCGCTCGCCAGGGGTGACGGGCCGCACCGGCCGCGCCGGAATGCCGGCATGGAGCAGGCCGCCGGCAAGCTCGGACCGGGGCAAGGCGATGGCGCCGGCCTCCAGCACCGCGCCCTCCCCCACCACCGCGCCGTCGAGCACGATGGCGCCCTCCTCCAGCACGCAGTCGGCGCCGATCGTGCACGCATGCACCACGCCGCCCCGCCCCACGCTCACCCGGTCGCCGACCAGGGCAGGATGGATCTCATGGGCGATGTGCACGGTGCCGGCCTCGCCCAGGAAGAAATCGGCGCCGATCTCCACCACGTGGCCGTCGCCCCGCAGCACCGCGCGGGAGCCGAGGCGCGCGCGCGGACCGAGCGTGACCCGCCCGATCAGCGCCGCGCCGGGCCCCGCATCGAGCCGCGGAGCGACCACCGGCAGCACGCCGCGATACGGTAGGATGAAGGGATCAGCGGTCATCGCGCGCTCCTTTCCATGTCCCCATGACCCTCGCCGGAGCGGGGACCATGGACAACGCCCCGGCCAAGCCGGTCGGCGAGGCCCATGGCATCGCGCGCCATGGCCATCAGATCGTCGCGCGCCACGCCGCGCGCGAGCTGGCCCAGGGCGGTCTCGAACGGCGAGAGGTCATCCGCGCCGAGAACCCGGGCGATGAAGTAGCGCCGCAGCGCGAGGCGCCCGTGACCCTGCGCCACCGAATGGGCGAGCAGGCGGCGTGCCGCCTGCGCATCCCCGGCCAGGAGGCGCTCCCGGGCCGCCCGGACGTCGGCGCGGGAGAGCGCCGCGCCGGGGCGGGCCGGTTCAGAACACGGGGGTTTCACGATACACCCCCCACACCGCCTTCAGCTTCTCGACGATGTCACCCATGGTCGCGCCCGCGCGCACCAGCTCGATGGTGACGGGCAGGATGTTCTGGCTCTCGTCCCTCGCCACCTCCACCAGCCGGTCGAGCAGCGCCTCGACCTGGACGTTGTCGCGCTCGCGGCGGATGCGCCGGGTGCGGGCCACCTGCCGGTCGGCGGCACTCTGGTCGTAGGGGTGCAGCTCGATGTCGTGCACCTCCTCGCTGTCCACCATGGCGTTGACGCCGATCACCGGCTTCTCGCCGGACTGCTTGCGCAACGCCGTCTCATAGGCGAAGTCCGCCACCTTCTTCTGGAACCAGCCCTCCTGGATCAGCTTGATGGCGCCGCCGCGCTCGTCCACCTCGGCGATGATGGACATGATGCGCTTCTCGTATTCGGTGGTCAGGGTCTCCACGTAATAAGAGCCGCCCACCGGATCGATCACCTGGGTGACATTGCTCTCCTCCGCGATCACCTGCTGGGTGCGCAGGGCAAGCCGCATGGCCTCCTCGGTGGGGATGGCGAAGGCCTCGTCGAAGCCGTTGGTGTGCAGCGACTGACAGCCGCCCAGCACCGCCGACAGCGCCTGCAGGGTGGTGCGCATGACATTGACCATGAACTGCGGCTTGGTGAGGGAGGCCGCCGCCGTCTGGCAGTGGAACCGCAGGCGCATGGACTCGGGATTCCTGGCGCCGAACCGCTCCCTCATGATCTTGGCATAGCAGCGCCGCACCGCGCGGAACTTGGCGATCTCCTCGAAGAAGTCAGCCTGGGACACGAAGAAGAAGGCCAGACGTGGCGCGAAATCGTCCACCTTCATGCCGGTCTTCGTCACTTCCTCCACATAGACGATGAGGTTGGCGAGGGTGAACGCCACTTCGTCCACCGGCGAGGAGCCGGCCTCCGAAATATGGTATCCGGAAATATTGATGGGATTGTAGCGCTTCATGTTCTTGGCGCAGTAGGTGATGCAGTCCCGCACGATCCGCACCGACGGCGCAATCGGATATATATACTCCTTCTGTGCCATGTACTCCTTCAGGATGTCCGCCTGGATGGTGCCGGACAGCTTGTTGAGGTCGTAGCCCCGCCTTTCCGCCAGCACGATGTACATGGCGAGCAGGATCCAGGCGGTGGGGTTGATGGTCATCGACACTGAGATTTTCTCAAGGTCGATGTCCGCGAACAGAGCCTCCATGTCGGCGAGGGTGTCGATGGCCACGCCCTCGCGCCCCACCTCGCCGTCGCTCATGGGATGGTCGCTGTCGTAGCCCATGAGGGTCGGCATGTCGAAATCGGTGGAGATGCCGGTCTGGCCCTGGGCGATCAGGTATTTGAAGCGCTTGTTGGTGTCTTCGCCGGTGCCGAAGCCGGCGATCTGGCGCATGGTCCAGTTGCGGGAGCGGTACATGGTGGGATAGGGGCCGCGGGTGAACGGGTAGCGCCCCGGCAGGCCGATGTCCTCGATGGGGGTGCCCGACACGTCGGCGGCGGTGTAGACGCGCTTCACCGGGAAATCGCCGAGGGTGAAGAACTGCTCCTTGCGCTCGCCCTGCTTCTTCAGGAAGGCGGCGACCTCGGTTTCTTCCCAGGAGCGGACCTCGTCGTCGAGATTGGCGAGGGTCATGATCTCAGACATGCTCATGGGCGGCTTCCTTTTCGTCAATCGTGTTCTGGGGCGTGTTCAGGAGTTCGTTGGCAAGGCCGTAGGGGTCGCCGTCGCGCCGCTCCAGGCGCGCGGCGAGGCGGGGGCCGGCCGCGGCGGCGGTGGCGGCGAACCGCTCCAGCAGCAGGTTCTCGGCGGTCTTTTCCAGGCGGAAGCGGGCGATGCGGGCGCGCCGCCGTGCTCCGGTCTCGGTCTCGAAGGCGACGCGACGGTGCGCCGCCACCTTGGCGATGAGATCGTCGAAGCCCTCCCCGGTGAGGGAGGAGAGCCCCACCACCGGCACCGACCATTCGCCCCGGCCGGAGGTCATCGCCCCCAGCGTGAGCATGGACTTGATGTCGGTGATGGTGCGGTTGGCGTCCGAGCGGTCGCATTTCGACACCACATGGATGTCGGCGATCTCCAGGATGCCGGCCTTGATGGCCTGGATCTCGTCGCCGAGGCCCGGCGCCGAGACCACGATGGTGGTGTGGGAGGCGCGGGCGATCTCCACCTCGTCCTGGCCCACCCCCACCGTCTCGATGACGATGGTGTCGAAGCCGCCCACGTCCAGGATGTCCACCGCGTCGAGCGCGGCGCGGGCCATGCCGCCCATGGCGCCGCGGGTGGCCATGGAGCGGATGTACACGCCGGGATCGAGCGCCAGATCGACCATGCGCACCCGATCGCCCAGGATCGAGCCGCCCGAGAACGGGCTGGAGGGGTCCACCGCGACGATGCCGACCCGCGCCCCCTGCGCGCGCAGCATGCCGGCGAAGCGGGCGACCAGGGTGGACTTGCCGGAGCCCGGCACGCCGGTGATGCCGATGACATGGGCCCGGCCGGCGCGGCGGTAGATGTCGGCCAGAGCCTGCCGCGCCTCGGGGGTGCCCGATTCGGCGCGGGAGATGAGCCGGGCGATGGCCGGCATCTCGCCGGCGGCCACCTTCGGCAGCAGGTCGAGGGAGGGGACGTAGGCCGCCATCATGCGCCTCCCGCCCGGAGCTGGGCATTCATGGCGCGGAACACGTCGCGGTCGTCCACCACGCGGCGGGCCTTGAAGTCGGTGCGCGGCAGGGCACCGGTGTCGATCACCTCCACCACCGCCCGCAGGCCCAGCAGCCTTTGCACGGAGCGGGCGACCTCGCCCCGGAACCGCTCCACCTGGTCGCGGCCGAGGGCGAAGGTGACGGCGTCCGCCTCCACCTTCAGCACCAGTTCGTCCATGGCGGCGTCGCGGGTGATGACGATCTGGTGCTCGCCCCCATAGCCGGGGGTCTGGTTCAGCACCGCGTCGATCTCGCTCGGATAGACGTTCTCGCCCCGGATGGTGAACATGTCGTCGATGCGGCCGAAGATGCCGTTGGGCAGGCTCGGATAGGTGCGCCCGCACGGGTTCGGCGCGTCGCTCCACAAGGTCAGGTCGCCCGAGGCCAGCCGGATCATGGGCTGGGAGGTCCGCTCCAGGTGGGTGTAGATGGGCGTGCCGCGCATGCCGTAGGGCACCCGCCGGTGACTCTTGGGGTCACACACCTCGGTGTAGACCACGTCCTGCCAGCACAGCAGGCCGCGCGTCTCGGCGGTGCCGGCCACGTTCATCCAGGGCGTCATTTCCGCCATGGAGCCGCTGTCGATGACGCGGGCGCCGTAGAGGTCCTCGATGCGGTCGCGCACGCCGGGGACGGAGGCGCCGGGCTCGCCCGAGAAGAACATCACCTTGAGACCGAAATCGCGCGGGTTGAGCCCCTCCTTCACCGCGACATCGGCCAGGTGCAGCGCATAGGTGGGGGTGCCGTAGAAGCCGGCCGGGCGCAGGGCAGCGAGCCACTGGGCGCAGCGCGCGCTCATGCCCGGCGCGCCGGCGCCGAACGGAAACGCCTTGGCGCCGAGCCGCTCGGCCCCCGCCAGCGCCCCCCAGGAGCCCATGTAGAGGCTGAGGATGGCGGCCACGCACACCATGTCACCGGGCCGCAGGCCCATGGCCCACATGATGCGGGCATGGGCATTGGCGATGGCGCGCCAGTCCTGCCGGCCGATGGCGAAGGCGGTGGGGCGGCCGGTGGTGCCGGAGGTGCCATGGACGTGGAACACCTCGCCATCGGGCACGCACAGATAGTCGCCGAACGGCGGCGCGGCGGCCTGCGACGCGCGCAGGTCGGCCTTGGTCACCACCGGCACCTTGTCCTCGAAGTCCTCGAGGCTCCGCAGGTGCGAGGGGTGGAAGCCCGCCTGATCCCACTTGCGGCGGTAGAACGGCGCCGCCGCGTAGGCATAGGCGCACACCTGCTGGAGGCGGGCGAGGATCGCCGCCTCGCGGTCGGCCGGATGCTGGGTCTCCCGCTCAGGAAACCAGTGGCGCTGGTCCGGCGCGGGAAAGTAATCGTCGTCGTAGCGCGGGGGGAAAGACCAGTATTCCATGGAACCCTCCCTCGCCTCAGCGGGCGCCGCGGGCGGCGACCAGGCGCTCCAGGGTCTCCACGATGGCCTTGGGCGGGGTGTCCTGAAGCATCACCTCGTGCACGCCGAGGGCTTTGAGGGCCACCACGTCCTCATCCGGCATCACCCCACCGGCGACCACGATCAGATCGTTGGCGCCGCGCTCCTGAAGCAGCCGGAAGATCTTGGGAAACACCGTGAGCTGAACGCCGGAAAGCAGGGAGACGCCGAGCACGTCCACGTCTTCCTGGATCGCCGCCGTCACCACCTCCTCCGGGGTGCGGTGCAAGCCGGAATAGATCACGTCCATGCCGGCGTCGCGCAGCGTGCGGGCCACCACCTTCACGCCCCGGTCGTGACCGTCGAGCCCCACCTTGGCGAGCAAAACCCTGATCGGCTGAGCCATTTTCCATCCCATCATTTTTGAATTCTGAATTCGGAATTCACTGAAAGTGCCAAGCCGGCGGCCGGCGGTCAAGATGGAAAAGACGGGGCAATCGCGATATGTAGCGGGGCATGGAACAGATCAGCTCGCCCAAGCGTCTCGTCGAACAGACCTATGACGTCATTCTCGACGCCATCTGCGACGGCACGCTGGAGCCCGGCGAGCGGCTGACCCAGGAGGACATCGCCGCCCGCCTCAAGGTTTCGCGCCAGCCGGTCACCCATGCGCTGGTCATCCTGAAGGCCCAGGGCTTCGTCATCGAGGCCGGTAAGCGCGGGGTGCAGGTGGCGCCGATCCAGCCGGACCTGTTGAAGGCCATCTACGAGCTGCGTTCGGCGGTGGAGCCGCTGGCGGCGGAACTCGCCACCGCCAACCTGAAGCCGGAGCACATCCGCCGGGGCCGCGACCTGATCGCGCGCGGCCGCAACCTCGTCCTTGCCGGCGACAGCAAGGGCGTGGTGCAGGCGGACATGGACTTCCATTCCTTCATCTACGAACTGTCGGGCAACCCGCTGATCGTCGAGACCATGCGCCTCAACTGGCAGCACCTGCGCCGCGGCATGGGGCGCATCCTGAGCTATCCGGGCCTGTCGATCCGGGTGTGGCGGGAGCATGAGGAAATCCTTGAGGCCATGCTCGCCAAGGACGCCAAGCGCGCTGCCCAGCTGATGCACGTGCACCTGCTCGGCGCCTACAAGCGCGTCGTCCTCAACGAGGACCCGGCCAGCCCCCAGCCCGCCCCGCAGGGCTGACCCACGGCACCGCAGGGTTCGCCCAAGCCCCCGCAGGGTTCGCCCAAGCCCCCGCAGGGTTCGCCCAAGCCCCCGCAGGGTTCGCCCAAGCCCCCGCAGGGTTCGCCCAAGCCCCCGCAGGGTTCGCCCAAGCCCCCGCAGGGTTCGCCCAAGCCCCCGCAGGGTTCGCCCAAGCCCCCGCAGGGTTCGCCCAAGCCCCCGCAGGGTTCGCCCAAGCCCCCGCAGGGTTCGCCCAAGCCCCCGCAGGGTTCGCCCAAGCCCCCGCAGGGTTCGCCCAAGCCCCCGCAGGGTTCGCCCAAGCCCCCGCAGGGTTCGCCCAAGCCCCCGCAGGGTTCGCCCAAGCCCCCGCAGGGTTCGCCCAAGCCCCCGCAGGGTTCGCCCAAGCCCCCGCAGGGTTCGCCCAAGCCCCCGCAGGGTTCGCCCAAGCCCCCGCAGGGTTCGCCCAAGCCCCCGCAGGGTTCGCCCAAGCCCCCGCAGGGTTCGCCTAAGCTCCCGCAGGGCTGGCCTGAACCCTTGCGGAGCGACCCCGGCACTCTCAGGGCCGGCCCGTGGCGCCGTCAGGCAAGGCCGGAGGGCAGCGACCCGGGCCGCGGCGACTGCCGGCCGCCATCACCCGCGCCAAGTTCCAATCCAAGTTCCAATCCAAGTTCCACACCAAATTCCACACCGGGGCCCGAACCGGGTGCGGCGCGCCCGCACACCGCCCGGGCACGTCCCGGGTGCCTGTCCGGACCCGTCTTCAGGGCGAGCGGGCCTGCGCGGCGCACACGAGCCCGCGGTCCCCGAGGCGGCTGCGGACCGCGGGCCACGCCCCAGCCGCCACGGCGCGGAAAGGCACCCACCGCCTCCAAGGCCGAAGCGGACAGAGCGGACAGGACAGCCGATCAGAACTGCCAGCGCAGTTGCCCGGTCACGGCGTTTTCCGAGGCATTGGCGGCGATCTGGCCGACATATTTGAGCGCCAGCTCGGCCCCCGGCGCCACCGCATAGCGCAGGCCCGCGCCGATCAGCGCGGTGTCGCGCGCCACCGGCACGCCCGCCACCTCGGCCGGCAGCGCGCCGGCGGACAGGACCGCGCTCACCACCGGCGTGTCGTCGCCGAAGGCATGCTGCCAGCCCAGCGACAGGCTCGCGGTCAAAGCGTGCCCGAACAGTTCGGTCGGCACCGCCGCGCGCAGGCCGAGGGTGGAATAGAGCGTGTCGGCTGCGGCCACGTCCAGCGCCAGCGCCGCGCTCGACCCCGTCTCCCGCAGCGTGGCGCCGTCCACATTCACATAGGCAAGGCCAGCGAACGGCTCGAACCGCACCGCCGCCAGGGCCACGGCGGCGCTGACCTCGCCGAACACCTGGGCGGTGCCGGTGCTGTAATCGCCGGACGCCGCGCCCCAGTAGCCCGGGAACAGGATGGTGCGGTCGACGCTCACGTCGTGCCAGCCATAGGCGGCACCGAGGCTGACGGCGAGCGGCCCGAGCCGGGTGCCGGCATAGGCGCCGAGGTCGTAGCTGTCCATGCTGCCGGACGACCCCCGCCCCGAGGCGGAAAAGCCCGACTGGCTGATGCCGCCGACGAGGCCGGCGCGCCAGCCGCTGATCTCGGCATCCACGCCGAACAGCACGCCACCGATGGAATCACTGACCCCGGCGGCGCCGGCATCGGCCGAGAGGTGGCCCCAGCCGCCAAAGCCCTGCGCCCACACCGCGGGGGTGAGAGCCGCCGAAAGCGCCGCCGCCGCGGGCGCGGACAGGAGGTCGGCCGACGCCTCCCCGGACTGGCGCAGGCGCGCGCCCACGGCATCGCGCAGATAGGCCGACTGCTGCTGCATCACCGTCTGCGCCGAGGCGTAGATTTCCCCGGACAGGGCATCGAAGGCGGCCGGGGCGGTGGCGCGGTTCAGGCTGGCGAGGGCGGCGAGCACGCCGCTGTCCGCATCCAGCGTGTCGGCGGCGCGGGCGACGGCGGCCTGGTTGCCGGTATGCGCCGCCACCGTGAAGGGCACGGTGCTGCGGGCGAAGGTGAGCGCCACCGCGTCGTCCCCATAGGACAGGCCGGGCGCCAGGAACGGGAAGGCGGCATCCACGGTGGCGAAGGCCGACCCGCCGACCGACGAGAACCGGCCCGTCACCCCTTCGGCCGCAGTGAGCACGGTATAGCTCCTGCCGAGCGCCGGGCTGGCGCCTTCGGTGAGGCTCACGCTCACGTCGCCGCCGGTCAGCGCGGCGCCGCCGCGCACGGCGAGGCGGTCGGAGAGGGTGCCGGCGCCGAGCTCCACCGCGAAGGTGGAGCCCTTGGCGAACACCGCGCTGCCGGCCACCGTGAGCGTGCCCACCGCGCCCACCGAGGCGCCGGGTGCCACCGTCGCCCCCTTCGCCACCGCCACGTTGCCGACGATGCCGGTGCCCGAGAGGGTGGAACGGTCCAGCAGCAGGCTCGCCGGCAGGCTGCCGTCCACCCTCAGCGTGCCGCGCCCGGAAACGGTGACGGTGCCGTCATAGGTGCTGACGCCCGACAGGGTGAAGGTGGCGTCCTTGGCGATCTTGATCGTGCTGTCCACCGAGCCGGACAGCGTGCCCGACAGGGTCGCGTCGCCGGCCACGTGGAATCTGCCACCGGTGCCGATGGCGATGGCCCGCGCCGAGGACAGCCCCTGGCGCGCCACCAGCCGCCCCATCAGCAGCACCGAGCCGTCACTCACGCCAAGGTCGGCGTCGGTGCGGGCGTCGATGGTGCCGAGCAGCACGTTCTGCAGCGGCGCGAAGCCGATGCGGCCGTTCACCGCATCATAGGCCACCACATAATAGCGGAACACCTGGGCGCCGGAATTGTAGCCTGCGACGGTGCCATGGGCGGGATCATAGACATAGGTGTTGGTGTTGGGCTTGTCGCCGGCCTCGGTGGTGAAATACATCACCCCCGGCACCGTGGTGGTGACCTGCGACCCGCTCTTCACCGGGCCCTTCTTCGATCCGGACTCCCCGGTCTCGAACAGGCCCTCGCCGGCGCCGGTGTCGAACACCGTCACGTAGCAGCCCGGCGAGCCGGCGTTGACGCTGAAGCAGGTGGTGATGCTCTTGGTGTTCCAGGCCTTCAGCCCGGTGGGGGTGGTGCCTTCGGACTGGAACCCAGTCCAGACGAAGCCGCCGGTGGTCTCGGCGGTGAGCCCCACCTGCACATGCGGCGTGACGCCCGGGTCGGCAAGGTCGTTGGACACCACCATGAAGCCGTTGGCGTAAGTGCCGGGAAGCTGGGCCAGCGGATTGAAGATGCCCGAGCTCTCGGCCGAATAGGCGACGCCCATGACGCCGCTCTGGCCCTTCTGCCAGCCGGGGCAGTCGGGCTTGTTGGCCTTGCAGGTCAGCTTGGTGACCACCCCCACCATGATCGGGTCGGTGGCGAGCTCCGTGCTGGCCTCCGGGAAGGCAACGGTGGCGGTGGCGTAATAGCCCTTCACCTCGTTGCCGCTGGAATAGCCGTATTTGAACTGCACCTTGTTGCCGTCGTCGTCGGTCACCGGAACCGCGTCGGGGCCCACCTTGTTCCGGCGGACGTAAAGGCCGGTGGAGCCGGTATCCAGCAGCACCGTGCTGTCGGCGCCGTCGCCGACCGAGACCACGATCATCTTGCTGAAGCCGCCGCTGCCCTTCTGGGGGTGCAGCGGGATGGTCGCGCTCTCCTGCGCCGCGGCCGCCAGCGGCGCCAGCAGCGCCAGCGCCGAGGCCGCGCCCCACGGTCCCGCCCGCCGCGCCAGGGCGCCCGCCCGAGACGCGCCCAGACCGCCCAGCAAAAGGAGGCGTCCCGCCTCCGCCATCGTCCGGCCCCGCATGCCCCGCCCCATCGCGCTCGGACCGCCGGCCCCGTCGCCCCGGCTGCCCCCATCCCCGCACCGCCATCATGGCACTGCCCAGATGTCGCCTCAAGGGCGCGCGCCAGCCGCGGCGACGCTCACGCCGGCGGCGGCAGCATTTCGGAGAACAGCTCCCGCACCTTCTGCCGCGCCATGTCGAGCGCCTCGCGGCCGAGCGGCGTCGCCCGGTAGAGCCGGCGGGCGGAACGCCCGTGGCGCTCCTCGCGGGCGCACAGATAGCCCTTGCGCTCCATGGCGTGGAGCATCGGATAGAGGGTGCCGGGGCTGAGCCGGTAGCCGTGCCGGGCCAGCTCCTCGATCATCCACTGGCCATAGACCTCGCCATCGACGGCGTGGTGCAGAATGTGCAACCGGACCAGGCCGGACAGAAGCTCCTGGTGCTCCATCCATGTCTCCCGCGCGAGATGTGGGCCCGGCCGGGCGCGCCCCGGCGATGGTTGACGAGGGAGGCGACGCGGTCAACGCCCCGCGCCGGTCCCCGCTCACAGGATGTCGACCACCCGTCCGCGACTGTCCACCGCCCGCACCCGGCAGCCGGGATTGGCCCGCGCCACCGAGCGCATGCCGTTGGCGATGTTCTCGGCCAGGTTCTGCACCCGCATGACGGTGCTCCAGTTTCCGCCCCGCCCCTGATACTGAATGTCGACTTGGTCCAAGGCGTACTCCGCAGTCCGGGCGCGGCCGGCGCCCTCCTCAGCCGATCTTGAACGACAAGACGTCCGCCGGCATCTCGACCCCCGGCAGGTTGCGCGGGTCCGCCTCCGGTGGGTCCACCACCAGGCGCACCGGCACCACGCCGGCCCACACCGGGAACGCGTAATCGGCCGCATCGTCCTCCGGCTGCCCGGTGCGGATCTTGGCGGAGGCCTCGGTGATGGGCAGCGACAGCACGGTTGTGGCCTTCAGCTCCTGGTCCGTCACCGGCCGCAGGCGGTCCCATTGGCCGGGAACGAAGCCGTCCACCAGCCGCTGGAGCTGCGCGCGCTTCTCGTCCGGGTCGCTCACCAGCTCCGCCGCGCCGAAGATCATCACCGAGCGATGATTGATGTTGTAATTATAGGCGGAGCGGGCCAGCACCAGGCCATCGAAGAGGGACACCGTGACGCAGACCTGCTGCCCGGCCACGGCGCGGATCATGCGGCTCGCCGCCGAGCCATGCCAATAGATGCGATCGCCGTCGCGCCATTGCAGGGTCGGGGTGACGACGGGCTGCCCCTCGTGCACATAGGCGACATGGCACACCGGCATGGCGTCGAGGATGGCATGGATGGCCTCGGGCGCATACTGCGCCAGCTGGTGATAGCGCTTGACGCGGGTGCGTTCGCTCGGAGCAGTGGACATGACGGACATCTCGGCCTCGGGACAACGATGCCCCATCCTCCACGCCGCACCGCAGCACGCATAGGTCCGCCCCGCCTCGCCCGAATGGTGCCACCGCGCCGGCGCGCCGGCGGCAGGGGCGGCGTGGGACAGGGACGCTCATGATCGCCATCCCCCTCGACCGGACCGCCGCCGCCACCCTCCAGGAACAGATCTACCGGGCCCTGCGCGCGCGCATCGTCGCCGGTGTCCTGCCCACGGGCGCGCGGCTGGCGGCGACACGGGAACTGGCCCAGGCCCTCGGCGTCTCGCGCAACACCGTGGTGCTCGCCTATGAGCGGCTGGCGGCCGAGGGCTATGTGGACACGCGGCCCGGCGCCGGCGCCTTCGTGACCGCGCAGGTGCTGGAGCGCCCGCCCGCGCCCGCCGCCGCGCCGCAAGCGCCGCCGGCCGACGCCGCCCTGCCGCCGGTCAGCGGCCCGCGCCTCGTGACCCGCGCCGACCCGCGCGCCGTGCTCGACCTGTGGTACGCACGGCCCGACCCGCGCCTGTTCCCGGCCCATCTGTGGCGGCGGCTGGGCCATGCCGCGCTCGGCGCCTGCGCGATCGGCCTCAGCGACTACGGTCCCGTCGGCGGCGACCCGCGCCTGCGCCAGGCCATCGCCGACCACCTGGCCCTGACGCGGGGCATCGCCGCGCACCCGGACCAGGTGGTGGTGACCAGCGGCGCCCAGGAGGCGCTCAACCTCATCGCCCGCCTGTTCCTCGCCCAAGGCGACGCGGTGGCGGTGGAAGATCCCGGCTATGCCGCCGCCGCCCAGGTGTTCGCGGCCCATGGCGCCCGCCTGCACCCGGCGCCGGTGGACGCCGAGGGCCTCGACCCGGAGGCGCTGGCGGGGTTTGCTCCGCGCCTCGTCTATGTGACGCCGGCACACCAGTTTCCCACCGGCGCGGCCATGAGCGCGGCCCGGCGCCGCGCCCTCATCGCCCATTGCGCCGGCCATGGCGGCCTGATCGTGGAGGACGATTACGACGGCGAGATCGTGCTCGACCGCCCGCCGGCGGCGGCGCTGGCGGCGCTGGACCCGGGCGCGCGCACCCTGTTCGTGGGCTCCTTCTCCAAGACCATCGGCAGCGGGCTCAGGCTCGGCTACATGGTGGTGCCGCCCCGGTTCGCCGCCGCCGCGCGGGCCACCAAGAGCCTCATGAGCTACGGCCAGTCCTGGCTCGACCAGCAGATCCTCGCCGCCTTCCTGGAGGGCGGCGGCTACCGGCGCCATCTCAACCGCCTGCGCACCGCCTACCGCGCCCGCCGCGACGCCGCCCGTGCCGGCCTGTGGCGCGTCTTCGGCGACCGCCTCGCGCTCGCCGGCGGCGGCGCCGGCCTGCACCTGCACGCCACCCTGGCGGCGGGCGCCGCGGACGCCGCCGAAATCGCCGCGACCGCCCGCGCGGTGGGGGTCGGCCTCCACCCGGCCGCCGCCTGCGGCGTGCGCGGCCAGCCGGACGCCCTCGCGCGCACCCTCCTCATCGGCTTCGGCGCGCTGACGCCGGCCGAACTCGCCACCGCCTTCACCCGCCTGGAGACCGCCCTGGGCCGGGCCTGACGCGGCGGGCCGGACCGGCGCGGCCCTTATGAGATTTTAATGCCGCGGCCGATCCGCCCGTCTCGAATCTTTATGCGGCCCTTGCCAGTTTGATCGGGCGGCGGCGCGACCCGGAACCCCGGTGCGCCGCCCCATCCGCCACGCCTCTTCCGGCCAAGACAGGGCACGGAGGCGGCCCCTTCGCACCGCTTCACGCAGCCTTCCGCCGCGCCCCGGCACCACCGCGCCCTGGCGCCGCGCCCGCGACTGCACCAAGGCCATCCCATGTCGGACTTCCTGTTGCTTGCCCTGGGCCTCACGTTCTTCGCGGCGGCCATCGCCTACGGCTTCGCCTGCGCGCGGCTTTAGCCGCGGGTCGCTGCGCGCACGCGATGGCGCCGTCTCGCCCCCGTCGATCGCGCGTTCCGGCGGCGCCGCCACCCCACGGAGATATTCCATGATCCTCGACTACGTGCTCGGCGGCGCCGTCGCCGCAAGCCTGTTCGCCTACCTCACGGTCGCGCTGCTGCGGCCCGAACGGTTCTGAAGGCCCGCGCCCATGACCCTCAACGGCTTTCTCCAGATCGCCCTGTTCTGCCTTGCGGTGCTCGCCCTCACCCGGCCGCTGGGCGGCTACATGACCCGCGTGTTCGCCGGCGAGCCCACCCTGCTCTCGCCCCTGCTCAGGCCGGTGGAGCGCCTCATCTACCGCCTCGGCGGCGTGGACCCGGCGCGCGAGCAGCACTGGCTGGCCTACACGGTGGCCATGCTCGGGTTCCAGGTGGCGGGCTTCCTCCTGCTCTACGGGCTGCTGCGCCTGCAGGGGCTGCTGCCGCTCAACCCGCAGGGCATGGGGGCGATGGCGCCCGACCTTGCCTTCAACACCGCCGCCAGCTTCGTCACCAACACCAACTGGCAGAACTACGGCGGCGAGACCACCCTGTCCTACCTCGCCCAGATGGCCGGGCTCACCCCTCAGAACTTCCTGTCGGCGGCCACCGGCGTCGCGCTGGCGCTGGCCCTGGCCCGCGGCTTCTCCCGGGCCTCGGCGCAGGGGGTCGGAAACTTCTGGGCCGATGTCACCCGCTCGATCCTCTATGTGCTGCTGCCCCTGTGCGTGCCGCTGGCGCTGGTCCTGGTGTGGCAGGGCATTCCCCAGACCCTGGGCGCCTATGTGGAGGCCACCACCCTTGAAGGCGGCCGGCAGACCCTGGCGCTCGGCCCGGTGGCCTCGCAGGTGGCCATCAAGATGCTGGGCACCAACGGCGGCGGCTTCTTCAACGCCAATGCCGCCCATCCGTTCGAGAACCCCACCGCCCTGTCGAACCTGCTGCAGATGGTCGCCATCTTCGCGCTCGGGGCGGCGCTCACCAATGTCTTCGGCCGCATGGTGGGCAACGAGCGCCAGGGCTGGGCCCTGCTCGCGGCCATGGGGGTGCTGTTCCTGGCCGGCGTCGCGGTCACCTATTGGGCGGAGGCCGCCGGCACCCCGGCGCTCGACGCCCTCGGCCTCTCCGGCGGCAACATGGAGGGCAAGGAGGTGCGGTTCGGCATCCTCGGCTCGGCCCTGTTCGCGGTCATCACCACCGCCGCCTCCTGCGGCGCGGTGAACGCCATGCACGACAGCTTCACCGCCCTCGGCGGCATGATCCCGCTCATCAACATGGAGCTGGGCGAGATCATCGTCGGCGGCGTCGGCGCCGGCCTCTACGGCATGCTGCTGTTCGTGGTGCTGGCGGTGTTCGTGGCCGGCCTCATGGTGGGCCGCACCCCCGAGTACGTGGGCAAGAAGATCGAGGCGCGCGAGGTGAAGATGGTCCTGCTCGCCCTGCTGGTGCTGCCGCTGATGATGCTGGGCTGGACCGCGGTGGCGAGCGTGCTGCCGGCGACGGTGGCCGCCATCGCCAATCCGGGGCCGCACGGCTTTTCCGAGATCCTCTACGCCTTCACCTCGGCCACCGCCAACAACGGCTCGGCGTTCGCGGGGCTCTCGGCCAACACGCTGTTCTACAACCTCACCCTGGCGCTCTCCATGCTGGCGGGGCGGTTCCTGATGATCGTGCCGGCGATGGCCATCGCCGGCGCGCTGGGGGCGAAGACGCGCGTGCCGGCCTCGGCCGGCACCTTCCCAACCACCGGTGGCCTGTTCGTGGGCCTGCTGGTGGGCGTCATCCTGATCGTCGGCGGCCTGACCTTCCTGCCCGCCCTGTCGCTGGGACCCATCGCCGAGCACCTGGCGGCGGCCGCCGGACAAACCTTCGGTGCCGGCAACTGAACGCCGCCCCGTCCCCACTCTCTCGTTCGGAAACACGTCCATGGCCAAATCGCGTTCGATCAGCCTGTTCGACCCCTCCATCCTGGTGCCCGCCGTCGGCGCCGCCTTCCGCAAACTCGACCCGCGGGAGATGGCAAGGACCCCGGTGATGTTCGTGGTGGAGGCGGTCGCCCTGCTCGCCACCGTCCTGTTCCTGCGCGACGCCGCCACCGGCGGCGGCGGCCTCGCCTTCTCCGGCCAGATCGTGCTGTGGCTGTGGTTCACGGTGCTGTTCGCCACGTTCGCGGAAGCGGTGGCGGAAGGGCGCGGCAAGGCGCAGGCGCAATCCATGCGCCGCACCCGCACCGAGACCATGGCCAAGCGCCTTGACGGCGACGGCATCACCCGGGTGCCCGGCACCAGCCTCAGGGTGGGCGACGTGGTGCTGGTGGAGGCCGGCGACATCATCCCCTCCGACGGCGAGGTGGTGGAGGGCGTCGCGTCGGTCAACGAGGCCGCCATCACCGGCGAGAGCGCGCCCGTCATCCGTGAATCCGGCGGCGACCGCTCGGCCGTCACCGGCGGCACCACGGTGGTATCGGACCGCCTCAAGGTGCGCATCACGGCGGCGGCGGGCTCGACCTTCCTCGACCGCATGATCGCCCTGGTGGAAGGGGCGGCGCGGCAGAAGACGCCCAACGAGATCGCCCTCGACATCCTGCTCGCCGGGCTCACCCTCATCTTCCTGCTGGCCACCGTCAGCATTCCGAGCTTCGCCGCCTATGCCGGCGGCTCCATCCCCGTGGTGGTGCTGGTGGCGCTGTTCGTCACCCTCATTCCCACCACCATCGGCGCCCTGCTCTCGGCCATCGGCATCGCCGGCATGGACCGGCTGGTGCGCTTCAACGTGCTTGCCCTTTCGGGCCGCGCCGTGGAGGCGGCGGGCGACGTGGACACCCTGCTGCTCGACAAGACCGGCACCATCACCCTCGGCAACCGGCAGGCGGCGGAGTTCCGCCCCCTGCGCGGCGTCGGCGAGACGGCGCTGGCCGACGCCGCCCAGCTCGCCTCGCTCGCCGACGAGACCCCGGAAGGGCGCTCCATCGTGGTGCTGGCGAAGGAGAAATACGGCATCCGCGGCCGCGACATGGCCACCCTCGACGCCCATTTCGTGCCGTTCACCGCGCAGACCCGCATGAGCGGCGTGGACCTGGAGGGAGCCTCCATCCGCAAGGGCGCGGTGGATGCCATCCTGGCCCACGTGCAAGCCGCCCTGGTCCCTTCCGAAGCGGTGCGCGAGCTCACCATGATCGCCGAGGAGATCGGCAAGGCCGGCGGCACCCCGCTGGCGGTGGCGCGGGACGGGCGGCTGCTCGGCGTCATCCACCTCAAGGACATCGTCAAGGGGGGAATCCGCGAGCGCTTCGCGCAATTGCGGCGCATGGGCATCCGCACGGTGATGATCACCGGCGACAATCCGCTCACCGCCGCCGCCATCGCCGCCGAGGCCGGGGTGGACGACTTCCTGGCCGAGGCCACGCCCGAGGCCAAGCTCAGCCTGATCCGCGCCGAGCAGGCGCGGGGCAAGCTGGTGGCCATGTGCGGCGACGGCACCAACGACGCCCCCGCCCTGGCCCAGGCCGACGTGGGCGTGGCCATGAACACCGGCACGGTGGCCGCCCGCGAGGCCGGCAACATGGTGGACCTCGATTCCGACCCCACCAAGCTCATCGAGATCGTGGAGATCGGCAAGGCCCTGCTGATGACGCGTGGGTCGCTCACCACCTTTTCCATCGCCAACGACGTGGCCAAGTATTTCGCCATCATCCCGGCCATGTTCGTGGCCTTCCAGCCGCAGCTTGGCGCCCTCAACGTGATGGGGCTGGCCTCGCCGCAGAGCGCGATCCTGTCGGCCATCATCTTCAACGCCCTCATCATCGTCGCACTGATCCCGCTGGCCCTGAAGGGGGTGGCGTTCCGCCCCATCGGCGCCGGCGCGCTGCTGAAGCGCAACCTGCTCATCTACGGCGCGGGCGGCCTCGTCGCGCCGTTCGTCGGTATCAAGGTCATCGACCTCGCCATCGCCGCCCTCCATCTCGCCTGAGGAGCCCAACCCATGCTCGACACCCTCCGCCCCGCCCTGGTGCTGGCCCTGCTGCTGACGGCCCTGACCGGCCTCGCCTATCCGCTGGCCGTCACCGGCCTCGCCCAGGCGCTCTTCCCCGACGCCGCCAACGGCAGCCTGATCACGCGCGACGGCACCGTGATCGGCTCCGCCCTCATCGGCCAGAGCTTCACCGGCGCGGGCTACTTCCATCCCCGGCCATCGGCGACCACCGGCGCCGATCCCGCCGATCCGGCGAAGACCGTCGCCCAGCCCTACAATGGCGCCAATTCCATGGGCTCCAACCTCGGCCCCACCAACGCCGCCCTGGTGGCGCGGGTGAAGGCCGATGTCGAGGCCCTGCGGGCGGAAGCCCCCGGCGCCGCGGTGCCGATCGATCTGGTGACAGCCTCCGGCAGCGGGCTCGACCCCGACATCACGCCGCAGGCGGCGCTGTTCCAGGTGCCGCGCATCGCCAAGGCGCGCGGCCTGCCGCCCGACGCGCTGCGCCAGCTGGTGGCACGCCACACGCAGGACCGCGCCTTCGGCATCCTCGGCGAGCCCCGC
Organism: Xanthobacter cornucopiae; assembly: GCF_043195065.2. NCBI lineage: Bacteria > Pseudomonadati > Pseudomonadota > Alphaproteobacteria > Hyphomicrobiales > Xanthobacteraceae > Xanthobacter > Xanthobacter cornucopiae. The sequence goes on along the minus strand of NZ_CM195531.1, from coordinate 4,326,543 downwards.
GTCAATGTGCTGGCGCTGAACCTCGCCCTCGACAACACGCCCGCGCGGTAGCACAGCTGCGGCCACGCCCGGCGGGACGGCGCCGGCGCGGGCGCCAGCGAGGAGGCCCATGCCCCAGGATCGCGATGCCGCTCTCAGACCCTCGCCCGAGGCCCTGCTGGCCGTGGCCGAGCAGGAGACGCGCGGCCGGCTGAAGATCTTCCTCGGCGCCGCGCCGGGGGTGGGCAAGACTTATGAGATGCTCGCCTCCGCCCGCGCCCGCCGCAACGAGGGCCGCGACGTGGTGGTGGGCCTGGTCGAGACCCACGGCCGGCGCGAGACCGAGGCCCTGGCGGCGGGCCTGGAGACCCTCCCCCGCCGGCGCATCGCCTACAAGGGCCACGTGCTGGAGGAGATGGACCTTGATGCCATCCTGGCCCGCCGCCCGGCGCTGGCGCTGGTGGACGAGCTCGCCCACACCAACGCCCCCGGCAGCCGCCACGCCAAGCGCTACATGGACGTGGAAGAACTCCTCGCCGCCGGCATCGACGTCTACAGCACCCTCAACATCCAGCATGTGGAGAGCCTCAACGACGTGGTGGCGCAGATCACCCGCGTCCGGGTGCGGGAGACGGTGCCCGACGCCATCATCGACCGCGCCGACGACATCGAGGTCATCGACCTCACCCCCTCCGACCTCATCCAGCGCCTGAAGGACGGCAAGGTCTACGTGCCGGACACCGCGCGGGCGGCGGTCGAGAACTATTTCTCCCCCGGCAACCTCACCGCCCTGCGCGAGCTGGCGCTGCGCCGCACCGCCCAGCGGGTGGACGACCAGCTGCTCTCCCACATGCGCGCCCATGCCATTCCCGGCCCCTGGGCGGCGGGGGAACGGGTGCTGGTGTGCCTGGACGAGGACCCGCGCGCCGCCGGCCTGGCGCGCTACGCCAAGCGCCTCGCCGACCGGCTGCGCGCGCCCTGGACCGCGCTCCATGTGGAAACCGAGCGCAGCTTCCGGCTGGGCGAGGCCGAGCGCGACCGCGTCGCCGAGACCCTGCGCCTGGCCGAGCGCATGGGCGGGGAGGCGGTGACCCTGCCCGGCGGCCCGCACATCGCCGAGGATGTGCTCGCCTATGCCCGGAGCCGCAACGTCACCCATGTGGTGGTGGGCAAGTCCGACCGCTCGCGCTGGTTCGAGATGCTGCACGGCTCGGTGGTGCACGATCTGGTGCGGCGCTCCGGCAACATCTCGGTTCACGTGGTGGCGGGCGAGACGCCGGGGCCGGCCCCGGCGCCGGCGCCGCGCGCCACCGGCGCCGCCGACGCCCGGCCGTATCTGGCGAGCCTCGCCCTGGTGGCCGTGGCCACCGGCCTCGGATTGGCCCTGCAGCACATCCTGGCGTTCCAGAACATCGCCCTGGTGTTCCTCACCGCCGTGCTGGTGAGCGCGGTGAAGCTCGGGCTCCGGCCCGCCCTGCTCGCCTCGCTGGCCGGCATGCTGGCGTTCAACTTCTTCTTCATTCCACCGCTCTACACCTTCACCATCGCCGATCCGGAGAACATTCTCGCCCTGTTCTTCTTCCTGGTGGTGGCTATCATCGCCAGCAATCTCACCGCGCGGGTGCGCGGGCAGGCGCTGGCGGCGCGGGCCCGCGCCAAGACCACCGAGGACCTCTACCTGTTCTCCCGCAAGCTCGCCGGAGCCGGCACCCTGGACGACCTGTTGTGGGCCACCGCCTTCCAGATCGCCTCCATGCTGAAGCTGCGGGTGGTGGTGCTGCTGCCGGAGGCGGGCACGCTCGCCGTCAAGGCCGCCTACCCGCCGGAAGACCGGCTCGACGCCGCCGATCTCGCCGCCGCCGAATGGGCGTTCGAGCACAGCCATGCCGCCGGGCGCGGCGCCGATACCCTGCCGGGGGCGCGGCGGCTGTTCCTGCCCGTCCACACCGGGCGCGGCGTGGTCGGGGTCATCGGCCTCGACAGCGACAAGGAGGGCGCGCTTCTGGCCCCGGAGCAGCGCCGGCTGCTGGACGCCCTCGCCGACCAGGCGGCGCTGGCGGTGGAACGGGTCAACCTGGTGGGCGATCTCGAACAGGCCCGCCTCGACGCCGAGACCGACCGGCTGCGCTCCGCCCTGCTCACCTCCATCTCGCACGATTTGAAGACGCCGCTCGCCTCCATCATGGGCTCCGCCGGCACCCTGCGCGATTTCGCCGACGCCCTGAGCGGCGCGGCGCGGGCCGAGTTGCTCACCACCATCGAGGAGGAGGCGCAGCGCCTCAACCGCTTCATCGCCAACCTGCTCGACATGACGCGGCTGGAATCCGGCGCCATCGCCCCCCGCGCGGCGCCGCACGACGTGGGCGAAATCGTCGGCACCGCCCTGCGCCGGGCCCAGCCCATCCTCAAGCACCACGCCGTCGCGGTGGACATCGACCGCGACCTGCCGCTGCTGAGGCTCGACCCGGTGCTGTTCGAGCAGGTCCTGTTCAACCTGCTCGACAATGCCGCGAAATACGCCCCGCCGGGCTCGAAGGTGGAGATTCGCGCCGGCGCCCGCGACGGGGAGGTGGTCATCGAAGTCCGCGACGAGGGGCCGGGCATCCCGGAAGAGGAGCGCGCACGGGTGTTCGACAAATTCCACCGCGTCCACAAGGAAGACCGGGTGCGGCCGGGCACCGGGCTCGGGCTCGCCATCTGCCGCGGCTTCGTGGAGGCGATGGGCGGGAGCATCGTCGCCGTCGGGCGGGCCGGCGGCGGCACCGCCTTCGTCATCACCTTCCCCACCGCCCGCCATGGGGCCTGCGCGCCATGAGCGGCCGCGTGCGCCTCCTCGTGGTGGATGACGAGCCCGCCATCCGCAAGCTGCTGGCCGCCGGCCTCGGCACCCAGGGCTACGAGGTGGACAGCGCCGCCACCGCCGCCGAGGCGATCGCCCAGATGGCCGCGCGCCCGCCCGATCTCGTCATCCTCGACCTCGGCCTGCCGGACCTGCCCGGTAAGGCGCTGCTGCAGCGCTGGCGCGCCGCCGGCATCACCATACCAGTCGTCATCCTCTCCAGCCGCACCGACGAGGCCGGTATCGTCGAGGCCCTGGATGCCGGCGCCGACGACTATGTGACCAAGCCGTTCGGCATGAACGAGCTGATCGCCCGCCTGCGGGTGGCGCTGCGCCACCGGCTCCAGCAGCAGGGGGAAAAGCCGCTGTTCAAGGTCGGCGACCTCGCCGTGGACCTGGTGCGCCGGACCGTCAGGATGAAGGACCGCGAGGTGAAGCTCTCACCCAAGGAATACGACATCCTGCGCCTGCTGGTGCAGCACGCGGGCAAGGTCCTCACCCACCACTTCCTGCTGGAGCGGGTGTGGGGCGGCGCCTATGACGTGCAATACCTGCGGGTCTACGTGCGCCAGCTCCGGCAGAAGCTGGAGGACGTGCCCGAGCAGCCACGCTACATCCGCACCGAGACGGGGGTCGGCTACCGTCTCGCGGAACCGGATTGACGCCCGGACCGCCCCCCCAGACGCAGGCGCTCCCCCCGCCGGCCGGGAGCGCCCGGCCTCATGCCAAAGGCCCGTGAGCGGGACTCATGGCTTTTGATCACGCCCGCGCGGCGCTTGAGCGGACCCACTTGAGCGGACCCACTTGAGCGGACCCACTTGGCACCGGTCGAAGACCGGGGCCGATGGCCTCAGCTGATCCGCCGCAGCAGATGGACCCGGTGCGGCTGGTCGAGCCGCAGGCCGGCCGCCTCCGGCCTGCCCCACCGCCGCATCAGCGCCTCCACCTGCGGACGCAGGCGGCGCGCGGCATCGGCCCGCGCCGGGTCCACGCTCACCACCTTGTCCAGGAAGGCATCGACGCCGGCGAAGCGGCGCACCTCGTCATAATCGCCGCCGCCCGCCAGCACCGCCCCGCCGGACGCGAGCAGCGCGGCGATGGCGGCCTGGGCCGCCTGGCGCACCGCGGTTTCGTCCTCCACCGGCCGCAGCGCCTCGAAAAATGGCCCTTCCGCCAGCGGCTCGATCACCACCACCGGGCCACGGCTCACCCGCAGCGCCTCGGCCAGCGCCACGCCCATGGCCGCGACCGGCACATGGTGCAGACTGTTGACGAAGACGGCGGCATCGACGCTCTCGGCCGCGAACGGCAACGCCTGCGCCACCGCCACCTCGAACACCGCCCCCGGCGCCGCCCGCCGCGCCGCCGCGACCGCCTCGGACGAGGGGTCGATGCCGATGACGCGAGCGCCACGCGCCGTCAGCGCCTGCGCCAGGGCGCCACCGCCGCACCCCACGTCGAGCACGGCGCGCCCATCGAGCGGCGCGAGCCAGGCCTCGATCAAGGCCAGCCCCGTCGCCGGCGGCCGCGCGCCCCCGGCCCCGAACGGCGCAAGAGACGGACCACCCGCGTCGCGCTCCCCGGTGACAGCCATTGCGTCCTCCCCTCGCCGGCGACACGCCGCCGGACCTTCCCCATAGCCGCCGAAGCCGGCCCGCGCCAAGGCCCACCCCAACGCCCGCGCGGCGCGGCGGCCCTGGCGCGGCATGCGGGCGGCCCGCACCGACGCCGGAAAATCCACCGCGACCGCCCCCGGACCCTTGCCGGATGCGGCCCGGCGGGGGACAACTGCCCGCCCTGCGGCACCCTCCCCGCCGCGCCTCTCGCGAGATAAGGAAGCGCCATGGCCTCGGCGACCCCCCTCGATCCCCCGCCCTCCTCGGCCGCGCGCCACTGGAAAGCGTTCTGGATCGGCGAAATTCCCCATCTGGTCATTCTCGCCCTCACCATCGGCGGGGTCGCTTACATCAGCCTCATGCGCAAGCCGCTGGAGCATTATTGGGAGGTGGTGGCGGTGGCGATCGCCGGCGTGTCCATCCTCGGCGGCTGGCCCCGGGCCCGCACCGCCCACGAACGGTGGCGGCTGGTGTGGACCCAGGCGCTGCACTGGGGCGCCTTCCTCATCGCCATGCGGCTGGTGTTCCTGCCCAGCGTGCAGGCCATCGCCGACATCGATTCCACCAATCTGGTGGTGCTCCTGCTGCTGGCGCTCGGCACCTTCGTGGCCGGGGTGCATGCTCCTTCCTGGCGCATGGCCCTCAACGGGGTGGTGATGGGCGCCTGCGTGCCCGCAGTGGCCTGGCTCGACCGCTCGGCCCTGGTGCTGGCGCTGGCGGCGCTGGTGCTGGGCGCGCTGCTGCTGGCCCTGCTGTGGCACCACCTGCGCGGCCGCGACACCGACTGACCCCATCGGCGCCACTCCTTGACCGGCGCCGAGCGAATCGACTCAGGCGCCGCGCGGGCTCCACCCCGGGCCCGCGCGGCCGGCGCACGAACCTCCGGGATGATCCCCGAGGCCGGCGCCTGGCGCCAAACCGGTCATGGTTGCCGGCGCGGCCGTCCTGTTCGATATTTGTTCCCACCCCATCGATTCGCCCCCGCCGCCGGCGCGGGAACCGCGCGAGGGGCAGGGAGGCGAACCGGGTGGAGAGGAACGGGGTGGAGACGAAGGCAGCGCATCTCGACACCCTGAACGACCGCCAGCGGCACGCCGTCACCCATGGCACCCCGGCGGCCGCCGGGGGCGGCGTCGGCGGCCCGCTGCTCATCATCGCCGGCGCCGGATCGGGCAAGACCAACACCCTGGCGCACCGGGTGGCGCACCTGGTGCTGAACGGCGCCGATCCCGCCCGCATCCTGCTGATGACCTTTTCCCGCCGCGCCGCCGACGAGCTGGCGCGGCGCGTGGAGCGCATCTGCGCCCAGGTGCTGGGCCCGAAAGCGGCGCCCACGGCCGGAGCCATGGGCGCCGCCCTCGCCTTCGCCGGCACCTTCCACGCCATGGGCGCGCGGCTGCTGCGCGAGTATGCCGGCGAGCTGGGCATCACCCCCGACTTCACCATCCACGACCGCGAGGATTCCGCGGACCTGATGAATCTGGTCCGGCACGAGCTCGGCTTCTCCAAGACCAAGGCCCGCTTCCCGGCCAAAGGCACCTGCCTTGCCATCTATTCCCGCACCCTCAACGCCGAGGCGGACCTCGCCGAGGTGCTGCGCGACGCTTTCCCCTGGTGCGCGGCCTGGACCGACGAGCTGAAGGGCCTGTTCGGCGCCTATGTTGAAGCCAAGCAGCGCCAGAACGTGCTCGATTACGACGACCTGCTGCTCTATTGGGCGGTGGCGGCGCGCGAGCCGGCCCTGGCCGCCCACATGGGCGCCCGCTTCGACCATGTGATGGTCGACGAATACCAGGACACCAACCGCCTGCAGGCCGCCATCCTGCTGGCCCTGAAGCCGGACGGGCGCGGGCTGACGGTGGTGGGGGACGACGCCCAGTCCATCTATTCCTTCCGCGCCGCCACCGTGCGCAACATCCTCGACTTTCCCGGCCAGTTCTCGCCACCGGCACAGGTGGTGACGCTGGAGCGCAATTATCGCTCCTCCCAGCCCATCCTCGCCGCCGCCAACGCGGTGATCGGCGAAGCCCGGGAGCGCTTCAGCAAGACCTTGTGGTCGGACCGGCCCTCCAGCCGCCGCCCGCGCCTCGTCTGCGTCCGCGACGAGGCCGAGCAGGCACGATTCGTCGCCGACCAGGTGCTCATCCACCGCGAGGCGGGCACGCTGCTGAAGCAGCAGGCGGTCCTGTTCCGCGCCGCCCACCACTCCGGCGCGCTCGAGGTGGAGCTGACCCGGCGCAACATTCCGTTCGTGAAGTTCGGCGGGCTGAAGTTCCTGGACAGCGCCCATGTGAAGGACCTGCTGGCGGTGCTGCGCTTCGCCCAGAACCCGCGCGACAAGGTGGCCGGCTTCCGACTGCTGCAACTGCTGCCCGGGGTGGGCGCCGCCTCCGCCGGCCGCGTGCTCGACGCCATGGCCGCCAGCCCCGCCCCGCTGCAGGCGCTTGCCGAACTCCCGGCCCCGCCCCGCACCGGCGCGGACTGGGCCGCCTTCGTCATCCTGATGCAGGGGCTGGCCACGCCCGATCCCCACTGGCCGGCGGAGTTCGGCCGGGTGCGGCGCTGGTACGAGCCACATCTGGAGCGCATTCACGAGGACGCGGACATGCGCAAGGCCGACCTCGCGCAGATGGAAAGCATCGCCGCCGGCTACCCAGACCGGGCCCGCTTCCTCACCGAGCTGACCCTCGACCCGCCCGACGCCACCTCCGGCGAGGCCGGCGCGGCGCTGAAGGACGAGGACTACCTGATCTTGTCCACCATCCATTCCGCCAAGGGACAGGAATGGAAATCGGTGTTCGTGCTCAATGTGGTGGACGGCTGCATCCCGTCCGATCTCGGGGCCGGGTCGAGCGTGGAGATCGAGGAGGAGCGCCGCCTGCTCTACGTGGCCATGACCCGGGCCAAGGACGATCTGGACCTGATGCTGCCGCAGCGCTTCTTCGTGCACGGCCAGCACGCGCGCGGCGACCGGCACGTCTACGCCAGCCGCACCCGCTTCATCCCCGCGCCCATGCTCAACCTGTTCGAGGCCCGCTCCTGGCCGGCGGCGAGCGCCGAGGCAGCGGCGCCGGGGCTCGCCCCCACCCTGGTGGATGTGCGCGCCCGGCTGCGCGGCATGTGGGGCTGAACCCCACCGCCCGCGGGAACGCGCGGCCGTCCAGTGGCGGTGAGCCCCTTCGCCGCGCCCTTCGCCGCACCCCTGGCGGGCGTGCCACGACGCCGGAACACAGGCGCCGAAAGACGGGCGCCGGAACACGCGCGCCGGAGGCTGCAGGAGGCCCGCGGCCGTGGGTGGCCCCGCGCGCGGCGTCCGGTCCAGGCCACCGCCACCCGGCAATGCCGGCGCACCCACGCCCGTGGCGCGAACCGGCGATGCGGGCGCGTCGCACGCCGGCCCTGGGCCCGGCTCAGCCCCGGCCGATGAACGGCATCCTGGTGGCCATCACCGTCATGAACTGCACGTTGGCGTCGAGCGGCAGGCTCGCCATGTAGAGCACGGCGCTGGCCACATGGGCCACGTCCATCACCGGCTCCACCGCGGTGGAGCCGTCGGCCTGGAGAATCCCCGCCTTCATGCGCGACGCCATGGCGGTGTCGGCATTGCCGATGTCGATCTGGCCGCAGGCGATGTCATAGGCCCGCCCATCCAGGGAGGTGGACTTGGTCAGGCCGGAAATGGCGTGCTTGGTGGCGGTGTAGGGCGCCGAGAACGGCCGCGGCGCCTGCGAGGAGATGGAGCCGTTGTTGATGATGCGCCCGCCGCGCGGGTTCTGGTCCTTCATCAGGCGGAACGCCTCCTGGGTACACAGGAACGGCCCGGTGAGGTTGGTGTCCACCACCGCGCGCCACTGGCTGAACGACAGGTCCTCCAGCGGCACCGGCGGCGCCCCGGTGCCGGCATTGTTGAACAGGAGGTCGAGCCGGCCGAACTTGTCCTTCACGGCCGCGAACAGCGCCTGCACCTGCTCCGGCACCGTCACGTCGGTGACGATGGCCAGGGTGTGGGGCGAACCCATGGCATCCGCCGTCTCGGCGAGCGCCGCCTCACGACGCCCGGCGATGGCGACGCCATAGCCGTCGGCGGCGAGCGCCACCGCCACCGCCCGCCCGATGCCCGACCCGGCGCCGGTGACGATGGCAACCTTCCTGCTGGCCGTGGGACTCATGGACCTTCCTCCTGTTTCCGACCCGCCATTCTTTGGGCGGTGCTGGCGCATGTGGCGCCTCGCCATGGCGGCACAGGCGGCGCGCGGGTTCAAGAGCGAAGGCGAGGCCCGGCCCCTTCGGTCGGCGCCCGTCCACCGGCAAGACACCGACGGATCGGGACGGCGGGGTCGCGCCCCGGAGCCCGCCGGCGGGCGGGGGTCACCCGCCGGCGCGAGCCGCAAGCGCCGCCGCATCGATCAGGTGGCCCGCCCGGTCGCGCTTGGCCTCAAGGTAGCGGGCATTCTCCGGCGTCGGCCGCCCGAGCACGCGCTCGTCCGCCACCACGTCGAGTCCGGCCGCCGTCAGCGCCGCGATCTTGAGCGGATTGTTGGTGAGCAGCCGCACCGCCCGCACGCCGAGCTGGCGCAGCATGGCGGCGGCGAAATCGAAGCGCCGCTGGTCCAGCCCGAAGCCCAGGGCGGCGTCGGCGTCGAAGGTGTCATAGCCCTGCGCCTGGAGATGATAGGCCCGCATCTTGTTGGCGATGCCGTTGCCGCGCCCTTCCTGGTCGAGATAGAGCAGCACGCCGCCCTCACCCTCCGCCATGGCGCGGGCGGTGTCGCGCAGCTGGTCGCCGCAATCGCATTTCAGCGAGCCGAAGAGGTCGCCGGTGAGGCAGGCCGAATGCAGCCGCACCGGCACCGGCGCGGAAAAGTCCGGCCGCCCGACCACGATCGCCACCTGGTCGCGCAGGCCTTCGCCACCGCGAAACACCACGAATTCCGTCTCCGGCGCGCCCTCCAGCGGCACCCACGCCCGGCCAACCACATGCAGCGTGGCGACCTGCGCCCGACGGTAGGCGGCGATCTCCCCCGCGCTCACCCGCAGCAGCCCCGGCGCCGCATCCGGCGGAACCTGCGTCACCACCGCCGCCGGCAGCACCAGGGCAAGGCCCAGCAGATCGAGCGCCGCCCGTTCGAGCGCGCCGCCCGACGCCACCGGCACCGTCGGCGCCAGCCGCGCATCCACGTCGAGCGCCAGGGCCGCCACCCGCGCCACCGGCGCCGCGTCGAGCATCACCACCCCCGCGGAGGCGAACGGGTCCGCCAGCGGGCGGCCGAGCTTGTCCAGCCGCGGCCCCGGCAGCACCAGGCGCATCCCCCCGCCCACGGCGACAAAGGCGTCGGCGAGGCGCTGATCGAAGGCCTCGGCACCAATCAGCAGCAGCGCCCTGCCTGGAGGGCTGTCACACAGGCAGACCGGCCGTCCCGAACGCAACTCGGCGATGGCGCGCGCGACGGCGACGTCCCCCCCCGCCGCCACAAGGCCGAAATCATCCCCAGAGAACACGATTGAACACCCCGCAGTCCCAGGCGCCCCTGCCGCCGCCCCGACAGCGCCTCGATGCCACCTGCAGAAATGGCGACGCCACGGGCCTGGCACAAGGGACGCGACGCTCCGCGCCCCCCCTTTCGGGCCCGTCCGCCGGCGGCCCGGCAGGCGGCCGGGCGGCGGCGCGGCCCCCCGCCGCCTTCCCCTCCGTTGACACGCCGGCAAAGCACTCCTACCACTTGTAGGCCGGCCGGTTTGTAAAACAGAGCGGACCCAGTCTCGAGAAGGTCCGCTCAAAGGGGATCAAATCGCATGGCCCTACGCGTGTCGGGAAAGAACATCGACGTCGGGGAAGCCCTCCGGGCTCGTCTCACGGAGCGTTTTTCCGAAGTTCTCGCAAAATATTTCGACGGCGGATGGTCCGGGCATGTCACCGTGTCCCGGGAGGGGTCCGGCTATCGCTCGGAGTGCTTGCTGCACCTTGATTCGGGCGTGAACCTGCAGGCCCAGGGCAACGCGCAGGACGCCAATGCCTGCGCCGATTCCGCTGTGGAAAAAATCGAGAAGCGCCTGCGCCGCTACAAGCAGCGGATGAAGGATCGCCACCCCTCCCACGCCTCGGCGGGTGAAAGCTTCGCGGCGCAGAGCTATATTCTCAGCAGCGCGCCCGAATCAGAGGCCGAGGAGGCGCTGGACGGCTGGAGCCCGACCGTGGTGGCCGAGCAGGTGACACGCCTGCGCGCCATGTCGGTGGCTGATGCCGTCGTGGAGCTGGACATTACCGGCGCGCCGGTGGTGGTCTTCCGGCACGCCGGCCATGGACGCGTCAGCGTGGTGTATCGTCGTCCGGACGGTCACGTCGGGTGGATCGACCCGTCCGCCGAGGAAGTCCATTGACCCGCGCCCCGGCTTGGGCTAGGCGTCCGCGCCTTCCGTAAGCTGGGCCTCACGCCGCAGGGAACCGATCTATGCCCCTTGCCGACCTCCTCGTGCCGAACGCGGTCTTCCCGATGTTGCGGGCGAGCAGCAAGAAGCAGGTTCTCCAGGAGCTCGCCCAACAGGCGGCGCTGCTGGTGGATCGGGACCAGCGGGAGATTTTCGAGACGCTCCTGCAACGGGAGCGTCTCGGATCCACCGGCGTGGGCAATGGCATCGCCATTCCCCACGGCAAGCTCCCCAACCTCGGCAAGCTGTTTGGCCTGTTCGCGCGGCTGGAGAAGCCCATCGACTTCGAGTCGCTCGACGGCGAGCCGGTGGACCTGGTGTTTCTGCTGCTGGCGCCCGAAGCGGCCGGCGCGGACCACCTGAAGGCCCTGGCGCGGGTCGCCCGCATGCTGCGCGATCCGGATGTGGTGGAAAAGCTGCGCGCCACCCGCGACGCCGGTCTCATGTACACTCTTCTGACCGCGACCTCGGCCTCGAACGCCGCCTGAGGCGGGTGAAGCGGGGAGCGCACGGATCCAAATGCGATCAAGCGCACCGGTTACGCACCAACTGCCGGTCGCGCCAGAGTTGCGGCACATGGTTCGCGGCACATGCGGAAGGTGCGCATGGGAAACCCTCATCGCGGCGAGCGGCGATATAGCGGCGCTCCTCGCGCGGCACCACGCTGGCGCCGGTGGCGATCACCCCGTTTTCACCTTCAAACCGGCATTGATCCGGTGACATCCGCGCCCCTGGCGCTGTCGATGGCGCACCGGGCCTTTAGGCGGCTCCGGACACCCCTCACACTGCCGTCTCGCGCCGCCCTGCCGTCCGTCGCACGCCAATGGCCGCCGATCTGCTCAGAAGCCATTGGCGGCGACCGCGCGACATCCTGAACTGCCACCGCCGGAAACCAGCGGCGTCAATGCACGCTCACCGGCACCAGGGCATGCTCCATCGCGTTCGCCAACGCAGCCTCGCGGCTGTCGGTCAGCATGATGGGGGTGCCGTCGGCGGCATGCAGGGTGAACAGGGTCATCCCCGGGGCGATCTGCGGCGCCTGCGGGAACATGGCCTTGACGTCCTCGGAGCGGATGGTCCGCACATAGGCGATCTCCCCGCCGCCCAGGCCCGCCAGGGTTTCGACGCTGATTTCGTGATCCAGGCTCTCAGTCATATCCTTCACTCCTCAACTCTGGCACGCCACATCTCCGCACCGTCACGGCCGCGAGAGGATGTCGATCCGCTTGACCTGCCGCACCGGCTCGGGGCGGACCAGATCCACGGCAAGCAGGCCGTTGCGCAGCTCCGCGCCGAGCACGTTCATGCCTTCCGCGAGAACAAAGGTGCGCTGGAACTGCCGCGCCGCGATGCCCCGATGCAGGAAGACGCGGCTTTGCCCGTCATCCACCTGCCGACCCCGGATGGTCAGTTCCTTTTCCTCAAGGGTGATTTCCAGCTCCTCGGCGGAAAAGCCGGCCACCGCCAGCGTGATGCGCAGGCGCAGCGGCTCCCCGGCTCCGGCCTCGATCCTCTCCACATTGTAGGGAGGATACCCGTCGGCGCCCTTGGTCACCCGGTCGAGCACCCGCTCGACCTCGTCGAACCCCAGAAGAAACGGGCTCGACAGTGAAGATACTCGCGACATGCCTCAAGTCCTCATCAAGCGACTTGGTCAAGCGATCTGGCGTAACCCGGGCGCGCGCCACTATGGCCACACCCGCCGGAACCCGTCATGGCGTTCCGTCGTCCTCGCATATGGGAAGGGCAGGATGCCCCCGCAAGGCATCCCGGCGACCCATCGACCTCCGTGCATGCAGAAGCCTGTCGCTGCCGCCGAACCGGGCGCCCCTCACGCCGCCCGGCGCGGTCCCACCGGACGCAGCGGCGCGAAGCTGTCGGGGTCGGCCGCGCCCCATTCCGCCGCATAGGGCGTCTCTCCCGCCGCCGACAGCAGGATGTCGGGGGACAGGAACGGATAGATGCGGTCCAACGCCTTCACCTCGGTGGAGCTCACCCGGTGCCACACGTGATGGGGCAACAGCTCGCTCGGGTGGGTGAGACCCGCCGCCGCCACCAGTTCCGCCAGCGCCGCGAGGGTGTGGCGGTGAAAGCTCGCCACCCGCTCCGCCTTGTCAGCGACCACGAGGCCGCGCTGGAGATGAGGATCGGTGGTGGTGACGCCGGTGGGACACAGGCCGGTGTGGCAGCGCATGCTCATCACGCAGCCCAGGGAGAACATGAAGGCGCGCGCCGCATTGCACCAGTCGGCGCCGATGGCCATGTTGGCGGCCATGGAGAAGCCGGAGGTGACCTTGCCCGATGCGGCAAGCCGCACGTCCGCCCGCAGGCCCGTGCCCACCAGGGCATTGCGCACCAGCAGCAGCCCTTCGCGCAGGGGCATGCCCACATGGTCCGCCAGCTCATGCGGGGCGGCGCCGGTGCCGCCCTCCGATCCGTCGACAACGATGAAGTCCGGCCGGATGCCGGTCTTCAGCATGGCCTTGACCATGGCGAAGACCTCGGTGGGATGACCGACGCACAGCTTGAGCCCCACCGGCTTGCCGCCGGACAGCTCCCGCAGGCGGGCCACGAACTCCATCATCTGCACCGGGGTGGCGAAGGCGGAATGGCGGGCCGGCGAGAGGCAGTCCTGGCCGATGGCGATGCCGCGCGCCTCGGCGATCTCCGCGGTCACCTTGGCTCCGGGCAGCATCCCGCCATGGCCGGGCTTGGCGCCCTGGGACAGCTTGATCTCCACCATCTTCACCTGATCGTCGGCGGCCCGCTCGGCGAACCGCTCGGGCGAGAAGGTGCCGTCCGGGTTGCGGCAGCCGAAATAGCCCGAGCCGATCTCCCAGACGATGTCGCCGCCGTGGATCCGGTGATAGCGCGACATGCTGCCCTCGCCGGTGTCGTGATAGAAGCCGCCCTGCCGGGCGCCGAGGTTCAGCGCCTGGATGGCATTGCCCCCCAGCGAGCCGAAGCTCATGGCCGACACGTTGAGCACCGAGGCCGAATAGGGCCGGCTGCAGGCCGCACCGCCCACGTTCACGCGGAACGGTACCCGGCTCACCGGGGTTGGCGCCAGCGAATGCGTCATCCACTCGTATTCGGCGGCATTGGTATCGAGCTCGGTGCCGAACGGCTGGCGGTCCTCCTCATTCTTCGAGCGGGCATAGACCAGCGAGCGATCCTCGCGATTGTAGGGCCGCTCGGACAGGTCGTCTTCCATCAGGTACTGGCGCAGATAGGGGCGCACCGCCTCGAACAGCCAGCGCACGGAACCGATGACGGGATAGTTGCGCAGCAGCGAATGGTGCGGCTGGATCAGGTCGAACACCCCGAGCAGCACCAGCGGAAACAGCAGGCAGAAGCCGATCAGCCAGGCCTGGTGGGCGACGAAGGACAGCACCACGCTGACCACCGCGCCGAAGGTGACGGCGATGAAGACGCTGTTGCGCGCCAGCATCTTCCGGGTCCCCGGCGCCAGCAGCGCCCTCCGCCCCTCGCCTGTGGTCGTCTTGTTGTCCGGCATGATCGACGGCCTCCCTGTTGGATACCGCCAAGCTAGACCAGTTCCGAACCGATTTCATGCCACCGGCGGAGAATGGCGGCCGCCGGGCGGGAGCCCGGCCGACCGACCGCGCCGTCAGGCCCCGGCCGCCGCCTGCGCGAAACGCTCCGCCAGGGCGCGCAGCACCGGGATCTGGCCGGGCAGCTCGCTCCAGTAGCGCCGGTGCAGCTCAAGGTTCACCACCGTGCCGGCATCGAACCGGCAGCGCTCCGCCACCGTGTCCCAATCAATGCCGCCCCAGCCCAGCGGCAGGTGAAGGTCGCCTTCGCCGAGGCCGGCCCGCTCGCCTTCGTCCACCGCCCAGCTGGTGGACGGCCGGCCGAAGCTGTCGTGCACGTGCAGGTGCCGGGCATACGGCGCCAGCGCTGCGATCTCAGCGAAATAATCCGCGCCGGCATCGGTGGTGCGCAGGAAGGCATGGCTGAAGTCCAGCGTCGCCCGCACATGGGGATGGTCGAGCGCCGCCAGCTCGGCGGCGAGGCGCGAAGGCAGCGCCGTCTCGCGCATCGGCTCGAAGCGAAAGATGTTCTCCACGCAGAGGGTAAGCCCGTGGCGCGCGGCGCGGTCGCCGGCCCGCGCCAGCGCCGCGCGCTGGCGGGCATAGGCCCCGTCCACGTCCGCCTCCTCGCGCACGCAGCCGGTGTGGGCGACCAGCGTCACCGCGCCCAGCGCCCCGGCCACATCAATGGCCGCCTCCAGATACGCGAGGTGGCGTGGCTGGCGCGCGGGATGGTCCATGAGATTCACGGTCAGCGGGCCGTGCACGGTGTAGCCGAACGGCCGGTTCGCTGTGGCCTCCACCAGCCGCGCCAGGCGCTCGGGCCGCACGTTGCCGTCGATGATGAGGGTCCAGGCGAAGATGGGCAGCTCGACGAAATCGACCCCGAGCCGCTCGGCCTCATCGAGCTTGGGGCCAAGATCCTCGAAATCCGGCGACGTGGCCCGGATCGAATAGCCGATGCCGCGGATCGCGGGTCGCGGCGCCTGAGCATCCATGTCCTTCCCCCTCGGGTGACGTGCAGCGGGAGTCCCCGTGGCGCCTCGCGCGGCGCCACGGCGCGCACCATAGAGGCTTTTCACCGGCAGGGGGACCGGGAGCCGCACCCGCGGCGCCAGGGGGCGCCACCAAGGGACACGACGGACGACCAGCAGCCGCCACGCGGACGACGAACGCCCGATGGAATGAGGGCGTCCGCCGGGGATCGACGAACGCCCGATGGAATGAGGGCGTCCGCCGGGGATCGACGAACGCCCGATGGAATGAGGGCGTCCGCCGGGGATCGACGAACGCCCTTAATCCAGGCCGATGACGCTGACACCTGACGATCGGCCCTGCTCTCTATCAGCAAAAGACCGGCCAACGGCGAAACGCCAAGATGTAGATGGAAACCACAGAAGACACACCACATGCAGGCCCGCAGCGGGAACAGTCTGTCGCAAACTGCAAATCGTATTTCGCATTTTGCGACACCATCCGCCATTTGTCGCATTCTGCAAAAAGCGGTCCCCCGGGCGCTCCGGGCGCGGCAGGCCGGACGACCGCCCCGTCAGCCGATGCGCTTGCGCGGCGCACGCTCGGCGGCGAGCCACATGTCGAGGAAACCATCCAGCCACCGGCAGACGGCGGCGTCGTAGCGGCTCCATCCCTCCAGGTGCGCTTCCCCGGGCTGCGCGCCGCGCTTGCTCAGATTGTGCGCCCCCCGGACCGTCCACAGGCACATCATCTCCCGCGTCACCTCGGGATGGAACTGCAGGGCATAGGCGGAATCGCCATAGCGGAACGCCTGATTGGGAAACACCTCCCCGGTGGCCAGCAGGTCCGCCCCCCGGGGCAGGTCGAAGCCCTCCGAGTGCCAGTGGTAGACATGGCTCGGCCAGTTCAGCAGCGCCGCGCCGGTATCGGTGGCGGCGAGCGGGTAATAGCCGATCTCGCAGGCCCCCTCGTGATGCGGCGACACCTGGGCCCCCAGCGCCCGCGCCATCATCTGCGCGCCAAGGCAGATGCCCAGCAGCGGCTTTTCCACCTCCAGGGCCTTTTCGATGAAATCGATCTCGGCGCGGATGAACGGCCGGTCGTCATTGGCGCTCATGGGCCCGCCAAACACCACCGCGCCGGCATGGGCCTCCAGCGTCTCCGGCAGCGGATCGCCCAGCGCCGGGCGGCGCACGTCGAGCCGGTAGCCGCGCCGCTCCAACCGCTCGCCGATGCGCCCGGGCGTCGAATGGGCCTGGTGGACGATGATCAGAATGTCGGTGCTGTCGGCGGTGTCCCGGCCCGGGGCGGCCGGATCCTCGATCCGCGCGGCCACCCTTTGCCCGTGATCGCAGCCGTCGCGCATGCCTGACGGGGGCTCGGGGGCCTCGCCCGTCCTCTCCGCGTCGGGGCGGACGTCATCCCCCGCCGCGTCGCGCCGCGCGCCCGTCCCGCCGCCGTCATCGCCCGAAAACGTGCTAGTCCTGTCGTTCACCGCCAGTTTCCGTCTCCTCACGGATCTCGCGACGGATTTCCACCCGGTCGCGCGTATCCACGTTGAGCAGTTCCGCCGCGCGCCACACGAGATTGTCCTCAAACTCGGTCAGGGTGCCGTCGGCGAACGCCACCTCGAACATCATCTCCACGATGCGCCGCCGGCCTTCGTCGTCCAGCGCCCGGTTGAGCACGCTGGTGAAAGCATAAAGATCAACGGCTTCGGCATCCTTGGCAATGGCCAATTCGACCAAGGCATCGCTTTCCGCCCCGGTCAGGGAGAAGCGCTGCTCCAGCACACGCTTGAGGACGATCCGTTCGGCCTCCTTCACCACCCCGTCCACGGTGATGACATGCACCAGCAAAGCGGCGGCGGCGAGGCGGTAGTCGTCCGGACTGAAGGCGGCCGTGTCCCGCCGGCCGCCGGTGATGTCCGTGATGAAGTCGGAAAGGCTGCGAAACATGCGTTGGGCATCCTGCGGCTCGAACGTGGCGCCGGGGCCGGCAAGGTCCGGCGGCACCGCCTGTGAACGGGACGGGGTGGTGGCGGCGGGCGCGCCCGCCGCCGGCAGTTGCCATGATGCCGTGGCCGATGCAAGGAGGGCAACCACCCATCCGCCCGCCCCCGACGCTCCGCACCCGGCCGCGCCGCGCGCAGCCCGGCACCGGCAGGGCGCGCGGCGATGTGCCATGATGGGCCGCCCGGAATCGAATCCGGGCCGCGCCGGCCGCCCATGGCCGGCGACGGAAAGGGAGGCAAGACAGTGCTCGATCAGCCGGCCGGCCGGGGCACCATTCTGCTGGTGGAGGATGAGCCCTTCGTGGCGCTCCTGGCCCAGCAGGTGCTGGAGGACCACGGCTTCACCGTCCTCGTGGCCGGCCATGGCCGGACGGCCATCGAGCAGGTGGAGGTTGCGAGGGAGCCGCTGGCGCTGGCGGTGGTGGATCTCGGGCTGCCGGACATCGGCGGCGACGAGGTGGTGCGCGCCCTGCGCCGGCTGCGGCCGACGCTGCCGGTGGTCATCGCCACCGGCTACGCCACCGACGAGATCGAGGCCGAGTTCACCCTCGCCGACGGCGTGGCGGTGATCCGCAAGCCCTATGACGTCCGCACCCTGCGCACCACGCTGCGCCGGCTCGGCCTGGACATGCCGGAAGATTGAGGCCAGGCGCCCGCCCGTCGGCGTCACTCCGTCCACCGCCCGGCGACGTCCCCGCGCGCGCCGCGCCGACGCGGCCGCCAGCGGAGACACGGGTCCCAGACGCAGCGACCTCGCGTGTGTCAGGCGGGTGGAGCGGCCGCGATCAGGCCGCCGCGCGCTTGAGCGCGCCGATGACGTCGTCCACCACCTCTTCCACCAGGTCGCGATCGTCGCCCTCGCCCATCACCCGGATCACCGGCTCGGTACCGGACGGGCGGATCAGCAGGCGGCCCCGGTTCGACAGGCGCCGCTCGGCATCGGCGATGGTGGTCTGCACCCCGGCATCGTCCAGGGGCCGGCCGCCGCCGTAACGCACATTCTTCAGCACCTGCGGCAGGGGATCGAAACGATGGCAGACCTCCGACACCGGCCGGCCCTGCTTCACCACCACCGCCAGCACCTGCAGCGCCGCCACCAGCCCGTCGCCGGTGGTGGAGAAATCGGTGAGGATGATGTGGCCGGACTGTTCGCCGCCCACGTTGTAGCCCTCGGCGCGCATGCGCTCGAGCACGTAGCGGTCGCCCACGGCGGTGCGCGCCAGGCCGATGCCGCGGCCGGCCAGATGGCGCTCCAGCCCCAGGTTCGACATGACGGTGGCGACGATGCCGCCGCGGGACAGGCGCCCGTCCGCCTTGAAGCTCTCGGCCACCACCGCCATCATCTGGTCGCCGTCGACGATGTGGCCCTTTTCGTCCACCAGGATCACCCGGTCGGCGTCGCCGTCGAGGGCGATGCCGATGTCGGCGCGCACTTCCCGCACCTTGGCGGCGAGCGCCTCCGGCGAGGTGGAGCCCACGTCCCGGTTGATGTTGAGGCCGTCGGGATCGACGCCGATGGCGATCACCTCGGCGCCCAGCTCCCACAGGGCCTCCGGGGCCACCTTGTAGGCGGCGCCGTGGGCGCAATCCACCACCACCCGCAGGCCCTCGAAGGTCTGGTCGCGCGGCAGGGTGCCCTTGGCATATTCGATGTAGCGGGCGTGCACGCCCTCCAGGCGCCGGGCGCGGCCGATCTCGGCCGGCGCCGCCAGCCGGCGCGACAGGTCCTGGTCGATCAGCGCCTCGATCTCCCGCTCCACTTCGTCGGAGAGCTTGAAGCCGTCCGGGCCGAACAGCTTGATGCCGTTGTCGTCGAACGGATTGTGCGAGGCCGAGATCATCACCCCGAGATCGGCGCGCATGGAGCGGGTGAGCAGGCCCACCGCCGGCGTCGGCATGGGGCCCAGCAGCAGCACTTCCATGCCGACGCTGGTGAAGCCGGCCACCAGCGCGTTCTCGATCATGTAGCCTGACAGGCGCGTGTCCTTGCCGATCACCACCCGATGGCGGTGCTCGCCGCGCTGGAAGGCGAGGCCCGCGGCCATGCCCACCCGCAGCGCGATGTCGGCGGTGAGCGTCGAATTGGCGCGTCCGCGCACCCCGTCGGTCCCGAAATACTTGCGCGACATGGTCCCTCATGCATCAGAGGGCCGCGCCTTCCGGCCCGGCCCGCGATCGCTGTGCTTCATGTGGTCCCGCCGCGCGTGGCGACCGGCGCGCGGAACCGTTGACGTGTCGATCCGTATTGCCCGAGCGTTGCCGCGCCGCAGCGAAACGCGCAAGCACCGTGTCCCCGCCGGAACGATCACATCTTGTGACCGCCCCTGACACCGGACCCGCCAGCGACTGTCACTCCCCGAGGGGCGTGACGACGGGCTTCTGGTCGATGGGGAAGACGCTGGGCGCGGCACCGTCCAGTTTCACCTTTGCCAGGTCCAGCACCCGCAGGTCCTGGTTGTCATAGGTGGCGAAGAAATAGCGCCGCGCCTTCAGGTCGGCGATGGCGGTCCATTCGGTGGTCTCATAGCCGGCCACGCCGCCGCCGGCGGAGGCGCCGGCGCGGGTCACCACCGCCCCGGGGGGAATGTCGAACGAGCTCATGATGTGCCGCACCGTGGTCACGCCCGCGCTGGCGGTGGCCGGCTGCGGGGCGTTGCGGGCGAAGAAGAAGGCGCGCACGAACCGCGAGGGGGAGAGCATGTCGCCGGGCAGGCCGTGCAGGCCGGCGCCGGTGGAGGGGGCGGCGATGGTGAGCGGTCCGGCGGTCAGCGGCGCCGGCTCCACCGCCGAGAGGTTCACATACTGGCCGAGATTGGCGATGTGCCAGTCGAAGGTGGGGGCGTTGGTCAGCACGGTGGTGGGATTGTCGTGGATGTTGAGCGTGCCGCCCACATATTCCACCACGATGCTGGCGCCGCTGGCGTCGTGCAGGGTGAAGTGCACCGGCACCGGGGCCTTGAACACGGCCTGGGGCGAGCGGTTCACCTTGATCTTGGGCAGCGCCGCCTTCACCTCGGCCACCGTGGCGAACGAGGTGAGCAGATAGGTGAGCAGTTCGTAGGATGCCAGGGAAGTCGCGGCTTCCGCCGGCGCCACCTCCTGGAACTCGGCGACGTTCGGCAGGTAGAGCTCGCCGCCCACCAGGCCCTTCTCGTTCATGCCGTCCACGAACAGGTTGAGACCCAGGGCGTTGAGGCCCACCACGCCATATTTCCCGGTCCACTTGAGGCCCGTGCCGGCCGCGCCGCTGGGGCCGGTGCCGGTGAGCGCGATATTGCGCGGCATCACCATGGCCTGGGACTGGAGCGGCAGGCCGAACTCCAGGGTGCGGCCATAGACGTGGCCGCCATCCGCCGTCTTCAGCAGCAGGGAGGTGCAGGCCGACGCGGAGAGGCCCTGGCCCAGCAGGGCGGCGCCGGCAAGAAGGGCGGCGGCGGTGTGCATCAGTCTCCGCATGGGGTCTTCCTCTCCTTGTGCCCCGGCACTGCGCGGCCGGGATGCGCGCAGGCTTGGCCCCACGGGTTCGGCCGAAATGAGGCGCCAGCCGCGCGGAGGCGCATAATAACACTTATAGGCGCAGCCGGGCCATCGGCGCAGCTTTCGCGGGAGGTGGCGGCGCTCCATTCGGGCCTCAGGGTTAACGCCCGCCGTTGCGCTGCACCCATGCGCGATGCTACCGCTCCGCGATGTTTTCTCGGAGATTGCCGCCCGTGTCCGCTTCACAGATCGATGTTCTCACCATCGGTAACGCCATCGTCGATGTCATCGCCCGGGCGGAGGATGATTTCCTGGCCACCCACGCCATGAGCAAGGGCGGCATGGCGCTCATCGACGAGCCGCGCGCGGAGGCGATCTATGGCGCCATGGGGCCGGGCACGGAGATTTCCGGCGGCTCGGCGGCCAACACCGCCGTGGGCGTCGCCGCGCTGGGTGGCCGCGCCGGCTTCATCGGCAAGGTGAAGGCCGACGGGCTCGGCACCGTGTTCGGCCACGACATCCGCGCCGCCGGCGTCGCCTATGCCACGCCCGCGGCCCAGCAGGGACCGGCGACCGCCCGCTGCCTGATCCTGGTGACGCCCGACGGCGAGCGCACCATGAACACCTTCCTCGGTGCCGCCCAGGACCTCACCGCCGCCGACATCGACGCGGACCTGGTGGCCGGCGCCGCCGTCACCTATCTCGAGGGCTACCTGTGGGACCCGCCGGCGGCCAAGGACGCCTTCCTCGCGGCTGCGAAGATCGCCCATGGCGCCGGCCGCAAGGTGGCCCTCACCCTCTCCGACTCCTTCTGCGTGGACCGCTACCGTGCCGAGTTCCTGGAGCTGATCCGCGCCAGGACCGTGGACCTGGTGTTTTGCAACGAGGCCGAGCTGAAGGCGCTCTACCAGACCGCCGATTTCGACACCGCCCTCACCGCCCTGCGCCAGGAGGCGAACGAGGCGGTGGTGACACGCTCGGAAAAGGGCGCCTCCTTCGTCACCGCCGGCGCCGTGGTGAGCGTGCCGGCGGCGCCAGTGGACCGGGTGGTGGACACCACCGGGGCCGGCGACCTGTTCGCCGCCGGCTTCCTCTCCGCCTACACGCGCGGCGTCGATCCGGCCACCAGCCTGCGCATCGGCGCGCTGGCGGCGGGGGAAATCATCACCCAGCTCGGCGCCCGCCCGCAGCGCAACCTGCTCGACCTCGCCCGCGAGGCCGGCCTGGTGTCGTGAGCGACCGCGACCCGGGCGGGAGCCCCCCGCCGGCGCCCGCGGCGGCGACCCTGCCCGATCCCGGCGGCCAGTCGGGGCGGGCGCTGGCCGCCATCGACGCCCGCGCCCCCACCCTGATGGTGCTGGGCGGGGCCGGCACCGGCAAGACCACCTTCCTGCACGAGCTGCGCAAAACCCCGCGCGGGCGCCAGGTGTTCCTGGCCCCCACCGGGGTGGCGGCGCTGCAGGTGGGCGGGCAGACCATCCATTCCTTTTTCGGCATTCCCCCGCGGCTGCTCAATCCGGACGAGGTGAAGCCGCGGGTGCAGGTGCGCCGGCTGCTGAAGAAGCTGGACCGCGTCGTCATCGACGAAATCTCCATGGTGCGGGCCGACCTGCTCGACGCCGTGGACATCTCCCTGCGCATCGCCCGCGACACGTCCGAGCCGTTCGGCGGGGTGCAGATGGTGCTGGTGGGCGACTTCCTCCAGTTGCCGCCGGTGGTGCCCCTGGCCGAACAGGAGATGCTGGCGCGCATGGGCTATGAGGGCCCGTTCGCCTTCCACGCCAAGGCGCTGGCGGACCGGGCGACCACCGGCGTGCCGTTCACCCATGTGCATCGCCAGACCGACCGCGCCTTCATCGCCATGCTCGACGCGCTCCGGCGCGGGCGCGGCGCCCGCGACGCCGCCGAGGCGCTCAACACGGCCTGCGTGCGGCCCCACCGCGAGGGGACGATGCCGGTGCTGCTCACCCCCACCAACGCCCGCGCCGATGCCTACAACGCCCGGGGCCTCGCCGCCCTGCCGGACGAGGGGCGGGAGTTCGGCGGCGTGCTGAAGGGCGAGTTCGGCCTTGAGGGCGATCGCCTGCCGGTGGCCGAAAAGCTGGTGCTGAAGCGCGGCGCCCGGGTGATGGCCCTGCGCAACGATCCGGCCCGGCGCTGGGTCAACGGCTCGGTGGGCACGGTGGTGGGCCTCGGCCCCTTCAGCGCCCTGGTCAAGCTGGACGCCGGCCCGACCGTGGAGATCGAGGCCTTCACCTGGGAGCGCATCCGCTACGGCTGGGACGAGCCGGGCGGACGCATCGAGGCGCAGGTGGTGGGCACCTACACCCAGCTTCCCCTCGCCCCCGCCTGGGCCCTGACCATGCACAAGGCCCAGGGCCTGACCCTCGACGACGTGCGCATCGACTTCGGCGAGGGCGCGTTCGCCCCCGGCCAGGCCTATGTGGCGCTGTCGCGGGCCCGCTCGCTGGAGGGGCTGTCGCTGGTGCGGGCGATCCGCGGCTCCGACGTGCGGGTGGACCGGCGCGTGGCCGGCTTCATGGAGGCGTTCGAGCAGGAGGGCTGAGGCCCCCCAGCCGCCCCCTCAGCCACGCCCGCGGGCGGCGCGGACCGGCAGCACCAGCCGATCCACGAAATTGCGCAGCTCGCGGGTGCGCACCTCCTTGGCGATCACCGCCCCGTCGATGCCGCAGCGCCAGGCCAGGGCGCGGTTGCCGGGCTCGCGCTCGAAATGCTCCAGGTCGGCGATGAAGGCCGCCTCCTCCTCCTCGTCCAGGAAGAAGCCTTCCGCCACCAGCGAGGGGCGCAGCCGCCGGAAGATGGCCGCCATCTCGCGGAACGGATACTCCGGGTGGTACTGCACCGCCCAGCAGGTGGAACGCCCGGCCCGGATCTCGGCGGCCTGCACCTGGGAGTGATCGTTGGTGGCGAGCAGGCGGGCGCCGGGCGGCAGGGTTTCCACCTCGTCGAGATGCACCGTCATGGCCTCGAACACCTGCGGCTTGCCCACGAACAGGTCGTGGCCGAGGCCATCGGCGGTCTGCCGGATACGCCGGCCGAAGCCCACTTCGCGCCCGCGCGGGTTGAGCCGCACGCTGCCGCCCGCCGCCACCGTCAGCACCTGCAGCCCCCAGCAGCTGCCAAACACCGGCACGCCGGTGGCGAAGACGGCGCGCAGGAGCGCGATCTGCCGCTCGATCTCCGGCCCCCCATGGTAGATGTTGAGCGAGGAGCCGGTCACGGCGATGCCGTCATAGCCGTCCAGGCCGGCGCCGTCGGGCAGGCGCGCGCCGGGATCGGCGGGATAGCAGATGTCGACGCTGGCGCCGGGAGCAAGCTCCCGCAGCAGCTGGGCATAGCCCTCGCTGGCGGCCTGGCCGCCGAAATGCACCTGGCGGGCACGGGCTTCGGCGGTGTTTCCTTCGACGACGAGCAGGCGGGGTGCAGGCATGATTGCGGCGGGTCCACAGGGAAAAGTCAGGCGAAGATAAAGTCAGGCGAGGATACGGCGCATTTTGACCAAAGCGAGGATGGCAGGGCCTGCGCACAGCCCCGCAGGCCGGCCGCTCAGCCGGCGGTGTCCGGCCGCGGACCCCGCCCCCGCTCGCGCCGCTCATGCAGCAGCAGGTAGATGCCCGAGGCGATGACGAGCCCCGCCCCGGCCAGCGTCCACAGCGTCGGCGTCTGGTCGAACACCAGCCAGCCGAGCAGCACCATGCCGACGATCTGGGTATAAAGATAGGGCGAGAGCGTGGCTGCGGGCGCCCGGGCGTGGGCCAGGATCAGGAGGAAGTGGCCGGCTCCGGCGATGATGCCCAGGCTGAGCATGCCGCCGATGACGACCGGCTCGCGCGGGGTCTCCCACACCAGCGGCAGCGGCAGGCTGGCGGCGACGGTGCCCACCAGCGCGGAATAGAACAGGGTGGTCTCGCTGCGGTCGTGGGCGGCCAGCATGCGGGTGGTGATGGCGTAGAGCGCATAGGTGGCCGCCGCCCCGAGGCTCAGCAAAGCGGCGGGGTGAATGCCGCCGGCGCCCGGGCGCACCACCAGCAGGATGCCGGCGAAGCCCACCAGGATGACTGCCCAGTGCCGCGCGCCGACCCATTCCCCCAGCAGCGGCCCGGCGAACAGCGCCACGAAGAACGGCGCCGAGAACATGATGGACACGGTCTGGTCCAGCTGGAGGAAGCGCAGCGCCGTGAAGTTGAACACCGTGACCGCGAACAGCAGCGCCGAGCGGGTGAGCTGCAGCCCGGGGCGGGTGGTGCGCAGCAGCCCCGGCACGGTCCAGGGATTGAACACCGCGAACGACACCGCGAAATGCACCGCATAGCGCGCCCACACCACCATGAAGACCGAGATGTGCTGGCCCAGCCATTTGGCGGTGGCATCGGTGACGGCGAAGCTGCTCACGGCCAGGCACATGAGGCCGATGCCGAGGGGAATGGAACGGCCGGAGGCCGGGACCTGTGCGGGACGCGCGCCCATCATGGCCTCGAGACGGAACCGCCGCGCCGGGAGGCCCGGGCGCGGCGCCAGGATTGCGGGATGCCGAACGCCGCTCCCGCCCGGCACATGCGGCCCGATGCGGCGGTGACGGCGATTCCGTCGGCACGGTGGCTGTTAGAGCATGTTGCCGGCGCGGGGGAGGCCCACGGCGCGGACGGCGCGCGGCCGCCGGCGCCCGAGCCACGCCGCGCGCCCCTGCAGGCAGAAGGCGCCGCGGCCCGATCGGCCGGCGCCGCCCGCGCGGGAATGCGCGGGTTGGCCGGCACGCCATGACCTGAGCGCATGGCTCCCCGGCGCTTCCGGCAGCGCCCGGCGCCCCGCCCGACAGGACTCCGCCCAAATGGACTCCGCCCGGCTCAGGCGTCGTCGTCGTCGTCGCCGGCGTCGGCCTCGTCATCGACGCCGCCATCGGCGCCGAGGCGCCCGGCGAGGTTCTTTTCCACCTTGCGCAGCAGCTTGCGCAGGCGCTTGCGCTCCTTGCCGTCGAGACCGGCCACGATCTCGCCCTCCAGCGTCTCCCAGATGCCGTCCACGGCGGCGCCGCGGTCCCGGCCCTGGTCGGTAAGGAACACCCGCACCAGACGGCCGTCACCATCGGTGGTGCGACGCTCCACCAGCCCCTGGCTGGTCAGGCGGGCGATGGTCTTGGAGGCGGTGGGCGGGCGCACCCGGAGGGCAGCAGCCAGGTCGCCCATGGTGCGGCCATCCTGCTCGATGAGCAGCTTCAGCACCGACTCCTGGCCCGGGAACAGGCCGAGATCGCTGAGCAGGCGCGCCGACAGGGCCCGCTGCAGGCGGGCGGTGTGGTTCAGCCGGTAGCCGATGGTCTTCGCGAACGGGTCCTTCATGCTCTTCCCCCAACGGCAGGCAGCGCCCCGCGCCCGCCTACGCCAGCACGGGCGCGTCGCCGCGGCAAGGCCTTGCTGCGGCGACGGCCGCGCCGGGCCGGCGTGTGGTGCCCCTTATCCCCGCGCCGGCTTACAATTTTACGAAGGCCGGTTGGATTCATTCGATTCCAGCCCACGGCGGTTCGGCTTGACAGGCGGCGCCGGGCGTCGCTTGGTTGCCGCCATGACATCGCTCGCTCCCCCGGATGGCTGCGCCCCGAAAGCCGATCCCGAGGCCGCAGACCTGGTCGAGACCCGTGCCCGGCAGGAGGCGGACGAGCCGCATTCGCCGGTGGTGCGCTTCGGCCCGTCGCAGCCGCTGCGCCTCGACGCCGGCGTGCTGCTGCCAAACCTGCAGATCGGCTATCAGACCTATGGCGAGCCCAATGCCGCGCGCTCCAACGCGGTGCTGGTGTGCCACGCCCTGACCGGCGACCAGCACGTCGCCAGCCTCAATCCCGTCACCGGCAAGCCCGGCTGGTGGGAAACCCTGGTCGGCCCCGGCAAGCCCATCGACACCGAGCGCTTCTATGTGATCTGCGCCAATGTGCTCGGCGGCTGCATGGGCACCACCGGCCCCTCCTCCACCCATCCGGCCACCGGCCGCCCCTATGGCCTCGACATGCCGCTCGTCACCATCCGCGACATGGTGAACGCCCAGGCCATGCTGCTCGACCATCTCGGCATCGAGAAGCTGTTGTGCGTGGCGGGGGGCTCCATGGGCGGCATGCAGGTGCTGCAGTGGGCGGCGAGCTATCCCGAGCGGGTGTTCTCGGCCCTGGCCATCGCCACCGCGGCCCGCCATTCGGCGCAGAACATCGCCTTCCACGAGGTGGGCCGGCAGGCGGTGATGGCCGATCCCGACTGGCGCGGCGGGCACTATCTGGCGGAAGGGGTGATGCCCCACCGCGGGCTCGCCGTGGCGCGCATGGCGGCCCACATCACCTACATGTCGGACCAGGCGCTGCACCGCAAGTTCGGCCGCCGCCTCCAGGACCGGGTGCTCCCCACCTTCGGCTTCGACGCCGACTTCCAGGTGGAAAGCTACCTGCGCCACCAGGGCGAAGCGTTCGTGCAGCGCTTCGACGCCAATTCCTATCTCTACGTGACGCGGGCCATGGATTATTTCGACCTCGCCGCCGATTACGACGGGGTGCTCGCCAATGCCTTCCGCGGCACCCGGACCCGGTTCTGCCTGGTGTCCTTCACCTCCGACTGGCTGTTTCCCACCCAGGATTCGCGCGCCGTCGTGCATGCGCTGAACGCCTCCGGCGCCAACGTCTCGTTCGCCGAGGTGGAGAGCGACAAGGGCCACGACGCCTTCCTGCTGGACGAGCCGGAGCTCAACGCCATCGCCCACGGCTTCCTCGACAGCGCGGCGCGCGCCCACGGCCTGCCGCCGGCGCGCAGGAGATAGGCCATGGCGGTGCGCGACAGCGGGCTCGACGAAGGGGTGGTGCGCCTGGAGGGCGGGCGCGTCGACCTGGTGGTGGTGGCGGAGATGGTGCGCTCCGGCTCGCGGGTGCTCGACGTGGGCTCCGGCGACGGCGCCCTGCTGGAGCTACTGGCCACCACGCGCGGATGCGACGCGCGCGGCATCGAGCTCTCGCGCGAGGGGGTGAACGCCGGCGTGGCGCGCGGCCTTGCCATCATCCAGGGCGACGCCGACGTGGACCTCGCCCATTATCCCGACGATGCGTTCGACTATGTGATCCTCTCCCAGACCCTGCAGGCCACGCGGCGGCCGCGCTGGGTGCTGGAACAGATGCTGCGCATCGGCCGGCGGGCCATCGTCTCGTTCCCCAATTTCGGCCATTGGCGCTCGCGGCTCGACCTCCTGGTCAACGGCCGCATGCCGCTGACGGAGAACATGCCGTTCGCCTGGTACGAGACCCCCAACATCCATTTCTGCACCATCCGCGACTTCGTGGCGCTGGTGGAAAAGCTGGATGCCCGCATCGAAAAGGCGGTCGCCCTGGATTCCGCCGGCCACCGGGTGCGCGTCGACATGCCATGGTGGGTGTGGAACCTGATGGGCGAACAGGCGGTGTTCCTGCTCTCCCGCAAGGGATAGGCCACGCGCGCGGCGCCGAGGCGCTCCGGCGTCAGGACCGCGCCAGCGCCCCCGCCGGCGCCGGCTCCAGCACCGGCGCCAGCCGGCTGCGGCGCACCGTCACCGGGCGGTGAAGCTGCTTGGTGGCCTCCACCACCAGCACCCCGGAGAACGGCAGCGACAGCCGCGCGCCAACCCGCTCGAACGCCACGGCGGTCCGCAGGAACCAGCGGCTGGGCGGCGCATACAGCGCCTCCCCCCAGCCGGCGGGGGTGAACAGCGCCTCGCGCAGCAGGCTCACCACCTGCCCGCGCGAGAACGGCCGGCCGTTGCCGAACGGCGTGGTGTCGAGCCGGGCCCAGACACCGCGTCGGTTCGGCACCACCGCCAGCAGCCGGCCGCCGGGGGCCAGCACCCGCCAGACCTCGCGCAGCACCTCCGCCGGGTCGCGGGTCATCTCCAGGGCATGCACCGCCACCACCCGGTCGATGCTGGCAGTGGGCAGGGGCAACAAGGTTTCGTCGGCGAGGGTGGCGAGGGCCGGGCCGCTGGAGGGCCAGCGCACCACGCCTTGCGCCGCCGGCATCACCGCGATGCAGCGCTCGGCCTGCTCGCGGAACACGCCGAGATAGGGGATGGCATAGCCGAGCCCGAGCACGGCGAGGCCCGTGACATCGTCGAAGCGGGCCCGGATGGCGCGCCCAAGCAGCCGGCGGGTCATCACCCCCACCGGCTGGGCGTAGAAATGCCGCAGGTCCACCACGTCGAGATTCATGCCGCTGCCCGCACTCACCTGACTGTCGAAATCCCACATCTGCGCAATCCGGATGGGTCCCCGCCATCGCCGGGCGATCGCCGGACCATTGGCCCTCACCGCTGCCGCCCGCCGGCCGCTCGTCACGGGCCGGCCGGCCTCGCACACGGCCGCGACGGTCCCGGCCGCGCCGGCGACCGGCCTGCCCCCCTGAATAGCCCATCGCCGCGACGCGGTCGCGCGGCATCTGCTCTCGTGCCCGGCGAGCGGGACCGCCCGGCCTCTGCTATCATCGACGCGGTGACAGGCGTGCGCGGCCGATTCCGTCGGATGCGGGCCGGATGCTTCACCGCCAGACCCGGGCCCCTCCCCGCCCAAGCTGCGGTGAAGGCGCCCCAGCCCCGGAGGATTTCCGCGTGCCGATCGAGATCCGTCTCGTGCCCTGCCTCGCCGACAATTACGCGGTGCTGTTGCATGATCGCGTCACCGAGGCGACCGCGGTGGTGGATGCCCCGGACGGCGCGGCCATCATCGCCGCGGCCGAAGCCGCCGGCTGGACGCTCTCCCAGGTGCTGGTCACCCACCATCACGCCGACCATGTGCAGGGCATTCCCGCCCTCAAGGCGCGCTACGGCGTCACCGTGGTGGGGCCGCGCGCGGAAGCCAGCGCCATCCCCGGCCTCGACGTCGCGGTGGAGGACGGCGACCCGGTGGCGGTGGGCGGCCTCGTCGGGCGGGTGCTGGAAACGCCCGGCCACACCGCCGGCGAAGTCTCCTACCTGTTCGAGGACGACCGGCTGCTGTTCTCCGGCGACACCCTGTTCTCGCTCGGCTGCGGCCGCGCCATCGAGTGCGAGCCGGCGGTGCTGTGGCGCTCGCTGCTGCGCCTGCGGGCCCTGCCGGGTGATCTGCGCGTCTATTGCGGCCACGAGTACACCGCCGCCAACGCCCGCTTCGCCCTGAGCGTGGACCCCGGCAATGCCGATCTCCACGCCTTTGCCGCTCGGGTGGACGAAGCCCGGGCCCAACACCAGCCGACCGTGCCCTCGCTGCTGGCCGACGAACTGAAGGCCAACCCCTTCCTGCGGGCGGACGATCCGGCGCTGGCGGCGCATCTCGGCCTCGCCGGGGCCGATCCGGCCCAGGTATTCGCGGACCTGCGCGCGCGCAAGAACGAGTTCCGCGGTTGAGCGACGGCAAGGACCGGATCATGGACACCATCGACCCCACGCTCGACGCGGCGGCGGTGATCGCCCTGCTCGGCCTCCAGCCCCATCCGGAAGGCGGGCACTTTCGCGAAACCTTCCGCGACACCGCCCCGGACGGCGGGCGCGGCGCCTCCACCGCCATCTATTTTCTGCTGGCGCGCGGCGAGCGCTCCCATTGGCACCGGGTGGACGCGGTGGAGATCTGGCACTGGCATGCCGGCGCGCCCCTGGCCCTCCATGTCGCCGCCGACGGGCAACGGAGCGAGGTCGTGCTCGGGCCCCGGCTCGACCTCGGGCAGCGCCCCCAAGGGGTGGTGCCCGCCTTCGCCTGGCAGGCAGCGGAAAGCCAGGGGGACTGGACGCTGGTCGGCTGCACGGTCGCCCCGGCCTTCACCTTCTCCGGCTTCGAGCTGGCGCCGCCGGGCTGGTCCCCGCACTGAGGCCCGGGGCGATACGTGGCCCCGGTCGCCGCCGTAAGCCACCCTGCCCGCCCGCGCCCGCCCACCGGGCCGGGGCGGCGTCAGCCTTCGCCCACGCGGCCGGAATGGGCCGCCGAGAGCGCCACGGCATCGCCCTCCACCACGTCCGCCGTGGCCTGCGCGCCCATCAGCACGAGAAGCTTGGCGCGGGCGCGGTTGACCCGGCTCTTGATGGTGCCCAGCGCGCAGCCGCACACGTCCGCCGCCTCCTCGTAGGACAGGCCGGCGGCACCCACCAGCACCAGCGCCTCGCGCTGGTCGTCGGGCAAATGGGTGAGGGCCTCCTGCAGCGTCCGCAGGGTCATGGACCATTCCTGGCTGGGCCCCACATTGTGGTCCTGATGGGCGAGGGCCGACAGGCCCTCGGTCTCGCGCCGGCGCTTGCGCATGTCGGTGTAGTAAGTGTTGCGCAGGATGGTGAACAACCAAGCCCGCAGATTGGTGCCTGGATCGAACCGGTCGATGTTGGCCAGCGCCTTCATCAACGTCTCTTGAACCAGATCGTCGGCTTCGGTGCGGTTGCGGGTGAGCGAGCGGGCGAAGGCGCGCAGGGCCGGCAGCAACGCCAGCACCTGCGTGCGCAGCGCCGCGTCGTCCGGCGTGGCGGCGGGCGAAGGGCGTGGCGTCACATCCATGACACGGCCTCGCTTAGGAATGCTCCAGGACACGCAAAGGGAAGGCACGCACGCAGAAGCTCCCTTCCGCCCTCCGGCAGGGCCCCGCACGGACGGCAAGGGAGCACGCCCCTGACCGGCCGCACGCGCCATATGCCACCCTCGGAGGGTGCCCCGGCGCCACGCTCCCGACGCGCACTCTTCGACCCCGACCGGCGCCGACACCTCGGCCCGCCGCCGTCGCCGTGGCGAGCACCACAATGGATCATGCGGCAAAACAGCGCAAGTCTCGCGCTGTGACCGCTCCGGATGCCCGCGTGCCCGGTGCCGGCCGCCTCGCCCGGCCAGCGGCGCTCAGGCACCACGACCGCCAGACCCCTGCCCTCCGGTCCTCTGCCCGCCCTTCTGCCCCGCCTGCGAGGCGAGGGAGCGGTCCCGCGAGAAGCTGCGCTGATCGTCGGCGACACTTTGCCCGCCCTTGCGACCGGCGGCCGCGGCCAGCGCCCGGTTCTGAAAGAAGCTGCGCTTCTCCGGCGGCACGCTCTCGCCGCCTTTGCGGGCAATGGCGCGCTGCTTCTCGGCGTCCATGGCCGCAAAGCCGCGGTGGGAAGATCCCGAAGACCCCTTGGCTTGAGCCTTTTCCATCTCTGCTGCTCCTGGTCCCTTGCTGCCGGGTGCCGGTACGGCTGCCGCGGGGAGCGGCCGCGCCGCGCGCCCATGCGGACAGGCGCTCCTCCGGCGGGAACACCCCGGCTCCCAAGCATGAACGTTGCAGAACGCCGGAAGGTTCCCCGCCCCGGGCGCGGATCGTTCAGCCGCCGCTGGAACGACAGGGAAAGTCGCCACTCACGCGCAGGCGCCCCCCGGCCTGGCCGAGGGCGAGCTGGCCGCCGAGCTGGGCGGCGAAGCCATGGGCGAGATCGCCGGCGGCGGGCATGGCCGTGGGGGCGGCGGCCTCCGGCGTCGCGGGCGCGCTGACCTGGATGGAGAGCCGGCCCTCAGCCAGGGTGCCGGCGAGGGTGAGCGCCAGCGCCTTCTCGTCCGCCACCGCGTCGGCGCCGGCGGCGGTCAGCCCCAGCACGATCTCCACCACCATCAGCGCCAGCGGCACAGCCATGTCGGTGGGCAACGGCGCGTCCTGCGCCTCCACCGTGATCCGCGCCGGGCGCTCGCTGGCGCTTTCAAGCAACCCGGCCAGCTCGCGCAGCAGCTCGCGCAGGCGGACCTGCGAACCGTCGGCGGCCTCGTAAAGGATGCGGTGCACCAGGGCCAGGGTGTTCACCCGGGTGCGCAGCCGGTCGAACCGGCGCCGGTCCTCGCCGCGCATTCCGGAACCGTAGAGGCTGATCAGGCTGACCACGATCTGCAGGCTGTTCTTGAGGCGGTGGTGGATCTCGCGCACCAGGGCGGTTTTCTCGGCCAGCGCCTGGCGCAGCCGCGCGTCGCGCTCGCGTACCGCCAGCGCCATGTTCTCCACCGCGTGGCCGAGGGCGCGGAACTCGCTCGGCGCGGCGTCGATGCGGGTGGGGCGGAAGCCATAGTGGCCCTGGGCGTAGACCGCCGTGACCCGCCGCAGATACAGCAGCCATTGCAGAACGATACGGTCCACCGCCAGCCACAGCCCGACGAGGCTGGCCACCACCAGGAGGGTGGGCAGGGCGAAGCTCGCCGCCACCGTCAGCACGGTCCAGCGGAACAGCCGGTCGGTGGGCATGGCGAAGGCGGCGATCAGACCGTCGCGGCCGAGCGGCGCGGTGGCGAAGGTGAAGCCGCGCCCGTCCGCGTCCCGCGCCTCCCGCAGGGCGCTGGCGCCACGTGTCATGTCGTGGCCGGCGAACAGCGCCGCCGCTTGGGAACGGGAATTGGACAGCAGCTCCTCGCCCTTAGCCGAGAACAAGGCCACCACCCCCTGGGCGGACGGGGTCTCGCGCTTCAGCACCATCTCGAGCCAGGACACGTCGATGGTGAGGACCAGGGCGCGGGACAGGCGTCCGTCCGCCTCCTTCAGCGGCAGCAGCCCCACCAGCACGTCAGCGCGGGCGGAACGGCTGAAGGCCTTGCCGGCGACGACGAAGCGGGCTTCCCGCGCGCCGCGGCGCCACCAGCCCTCCTGGGCGACGTTGCGCCCGTCGTGGGGCAACGCCGAGCAGGTCACCGCGCCGTCGGCGTCGATGACGCCGATATTGCTTGCGAACGGCAGGCTCAGCACCGCGCCGCGCAGGATCGCCGGGCAGGACGGACCGGCCTCGCGCACGTCAGCCACGTTCTTGAGGGCCTGCAGGACATTCTCCGCCGAAGCGAACACCGTTTCCAGGGTCGATGCGTCCGATGAGACGTGCCGCAGCAGGCGGCCCCGCGCCTCGTCCTGGGCCGCCTGGAGCTGCATCGCCCCCTGCACGAAATTCAGGCCGGCGATGGGCGCGAGCGCGAACAGCGCCACCAGGACGAGGCGCCGCCGCACGCTGTCGAGCAGGCTCCTCGGGTGACCCGCGGCCGCGGCGAAAATCGCGCTGCGCTCCTTGTGGCGCGCCCGCACCGCCTCCGCCTTCGCCCAGTCCATCGACAGCTCCGCCCTGACCTGTCATCGTCACCCGGCGACACCGGGCGCGCCTGCTTCGTGAAGCCAACAGTGTTCCGCTTTACAATGCAATGCGTGTCGCGCCGGTTCCGGAGGGCACGGAACTTTCCGCCCGAGGCCGCGTTTTCCCTGACCGGCGTTCCGGGCCGTCCGTGGCCTGGCGCGGCTGTCGCCGGGGTCAACTCACCTTCAGCAAGGGGGCGCGCATGCCGCATTCCTCGTTTCTCAGGCAGCTTCCCTCGCTCCGGCGCTACGCGCGGGCGCTCACCGGCTCCCAGCCGGCCGGTGACGGCGCGGTGCAGGACACCCTGCAGGCGCTGATCGACGGGAAGGTGGACCTGGACGCGAGCGTGTCGCCGCGGGTGGCTCTCTATCGTGCCTTCCACCAGGCGTGGAAGCGGCGCCCGGCCGGCGCGCCGGCCCCGGACCTGCGCGCCGACCAGCGGCTCCAGGCCATGGACCTGTCGTCGCGGGTGGCTTTCCTGCTCACCGCCATGGAGGGCTTCTCCTACACCGAGGCGGCCCGCATCCTGGCGGTGCCGGTGGACGAGGTGGAAGCCCAGGTGATCGCCGCCCAGCGCGACATCGACCGGCAGATCGCGACGCGGGTGCTCATCATCGAGGACGAATGGGTGATCGCCCTCGACCTGCGCAGCCTGGTGAGCGAGCTGGGCCACGAGGTGATCGGCGTCGCCCCCACCCATTCCAAGGCGGTGGAACTGGCGCAGCACGGCGATTTCGGCCTGGTGCTGGCGGACATCCAGCTGGCCGACGGCTCCTCGGGCATCGGCGCGGTGACCGACATCCTCGCCCGCTACGACGTGCCGGTGATCTTCATCACCGCCTTTCCCGACCGCCTGCTCACCGGCGAGCGGCCGGAGCCCACCTACCTCATCACCAAGCCCTTCCTTTCGGAGACGGTGAAGGCCACCATCGCCCAGGCCCTGTTCTTCCACGAGGCCCGGCGGACGCCCGCCGACCCGCTGGCCCGGATCGCCTGAGCCGGCACGCCTTCCGCCTTGCCGGCGCCGGGCCCGCCGGTGCATCCTCCGCGCCGCGTCCCCCAAACGCTACAGGAGCCGTTCCCATGGTCGAGAAGTCCACCGCCCCCAAGGCCGAGCCTGGCCTCGACGACGTGCGCGAGGATCTGGAGCGGCTGCGCGCCGAATTCACCCGCCTGCTCGAAGCCGCCGGAAAGGGCGCGACAGCGGCCGCGGCGGAAGCCGCCGGCACCGCCGAATCGGTTGCCGCCAATGCCGGACAGTGGGCCGAGGGGCGCTGCGACTCCCTGCGCCAGAGCATCCGCGCGCAGCCTCTGGCCGCCTGCGCCCTGGCCGCCGGCGTCGGCCTCCTGCTCGGACAGATCCTGCTGCGCCGCTGAACCGGCCGCGCCCCGCCCTCGCCGGCCCTCTGCCGCGCATCTCCAGCGCGCATCCAAAAGCAGCACGCCCACGGGAAGCTCCTTGAAAATCCTTCACGGGACGGCCCCCTTGGGACAGCCCCCTTGGGACGGCCCCTTGGCGGCGTCGTCGCCGGGAGCATCCCCGGCCGCCCGTCGGCGGTGCCGCGCGCGACCGGCGGCCGGCCGTCCCCTGCCACGTCACCGCGCCAAGCGCCATCCGGATCACGGCCCGCTCCATCGCGAAGCCCACGGCAAGGTCCAGCGCGCACGCCCGCGCACCCCGCCCGAAGCGCCCCCGCAGGCGCCCGCCGGCAGCGGCAGAAGCCCGTGCCCACAGGGCCTTAACGCTTCATCAGGGTTAATCCCGCCTTAAACTTCCCGTGCGAGCCTCAGCACATCAAGGCAGCGATGCAATGGGTGCGTGATGTGGCGTTCGGTTCCCGTCCTGGCGGCGGCTCTCCTTCTTCCCCCGGCGGGCGCCGCGTCGGCCTCCGACGACCTGCCGCTGCTGGGCAAGGCTGGTGATTTCTCGCTGGCCCCGCCCGAGGTGCACGAGGATGCCGGCTCCGGCTTCTACGCCCGTGCCGACGTCGGCTATGTGGCCGGCCATGTGAACGGCACGTTCGATACGCTGCTGGTGAACACCCTGCCCCTCGGCGCCAGCGGCAACAGCTCGGGCTGGTCCATCGGCGGCGGCCTCGGGTACCGTTTCGCGCCCTGGCTGCGGGGCGAGGTCAGCATCGACTATCTCGACCTCGGCGGCGTGGACACCCGCCTGGGGCACTTCGGCGCCGATGCGACGGTGGCCCTCGCCAGCCTGTACTGGGACATCGTCACCGTCGCCGGCGTCACCCCCTATGTGAGCGGCGGCGTGGGCTTCGCCATCGACCAGATCACCCCGCCCGCCGGGATCCCCGACCTCGGCAACGACTGGCGCTTCGCCTGGAGCCTGGGCGGCGGCCTCTCCTATGCCCTGTCGAGCGCCTGGACGGTGGACCTCGGCTACCGCTATGTGAGCCTTGGCGCGCCGGGGCTTCCCGGCATCGCCGGCGTGGGCATCGACGAGCTCGGCGGCCATCAGGTCCGCATCGGCGTGCGCTACAGCCTCGGCGAGTGACGAGCCTGGAGTCTTGAGGATGGCGCAAAGCAAGCCGCTGGTGGCCGTGGTCGGCGACCTGAAGGACGAAACCAGCCTGCCGTATTTCATGGTGGGCGAGAAATATGCCCGCGCCGTCTACGATTTCGCCGGCTGCCTGCCGGTCATGGCCTTGCCGGTCATGGTCCCGGAGGCCTTCGCGGCCGACATCGGCGCCCTCATCGACCATGTGGACGGCTTCTTCTTCACCGGCAGCCCCTCGAACGTGCATCCGAGCCATTGGAATGGCCCTGAGGACTCCCCCGGCCCCTTCGATCCGGCCCGCGACCACTTCGCCCTGGCGCTGATCCGGGCGGCGGTGGCCCGTGGCGTCCCGTCGCTGTTCATCTGCCGCGGCTTCCAGGAGTTCAACGTCGCCCTCGGCGGCACCCTGCACGCGCGCCTGTCGGACCTGCCGGGGCGTATCGCCCACCACGCCCCGACGGAAGGCCCCCTTGACCTGCAATACGGCCCGCTGCACGAGGTGGAACTGACGCCCGGCTCGCCCCTGGCGGCCACCTTCGGCGCCTCCCGCTTTCCGGTCAACTCCCTGCATTATCAGGGACTGAACACCATCGCCGATGGGTTGTCGGTGGAGGCATCGGCACCCGATGGCACCGTGGAGGCGGTGTCGCTGCGCGCCCACCCGTTCGCCGTGGGGGTGCAGTGGCACCCCGAATACCGGCCCGCGCTGTCCGTTCCGAACGCCCGTCTGCTCGCCGCCTTCGGCGACGCGGTGCGGGCGCGGCGTGCCGGACGCTGAGCCACCCCAGCGGCAGGCCGAGGGAGGGAACGGCCGCCATGCGCCGCCCCGGCGGGGCTGCGCGCCTTGTCCCGGCCGTGTGCCCGCTGTCCCAACCTTGATCCACCGCCTTGCGGAAATCCGGAGGTCGGCGTTGGATCACCCATTCTGGGCGGCCTTGGAGACAGGCATGACGAGACCCGCATTCCATAAGCGCCCGCCCGCGGTGGCCGGCAACTGGTCCCGAGTGGCGGTGGCGGCCGTGCTCGGCTGGTCCACGACGATCCTTCCCGCGATGGCGCAGGCCCCGGCCGGCGACACCACCCAGCCCGCCGTCGCCGCGCCGGCCGCTCCGCAGGCGCCGGCGCCGGCCGTGCCCCAGGCGCCGCAAGCGGCCCCGAATGCCGCCGCCGCGCCACAGGAACCGGCCCCGGTCCCGGCGCAGGCCGCCGCTCCGGCGGAGCAGGTCGCGGACGTCTACACCATGGCCGAGCTGGAATACCTGCTCGCACCAATCGCCCTCTACCCGGACCCGCTGCTGGCGATCCTGCTGCCGGCGGCGGCGTTCCCGGACCAAATCGTGGAGGCCTACACCTGGGCCAAGCGCAACCCGAACACCGCGCGCCACGGCGACCTGTCGGCGCTCGACGGCAAGGCCTGGGACTCCTCGGTGAAGGCGCTGACCCGCTTCCCGGACGTGCTCGGCAAGCTCCATGAGCACATGGCCTGGGCGGAATCCCTCGGCTTCGCCTTCATCCACCAGCCGCAGGACGTCTCCACCGTCATCCAGATGCTGCGCGCGCAGGCACAGCAGGTGGGCAACCTCGCCACCACACCGCAGCAGGTGGTGACGACCCAGGAGACCTCGGGCCAGCGCACCATCTACATCCAACCCGCCAATCCGGAGCGCGTGTACGTTCCGGTCTACAATCCCAGCACCGCTTTCAACACTTTCGCCGCCGGGGCGATCGGGTTCGGCGCCGGCGTGCTGGTGGGCTCGAGCTGGAACAACCGCTGGGGCTGGAACAATCGCGGCTGGAATACCATCTGGGTCGCCCCTCCGGCTTGGCGCCAGCCCCCCCACTGGGGGTGGGGACCGGGCCCGCGCCCGCCTGGCTGGGGTCCCGGAAACCGCCCGCCGCACTGGGGCCCCGGCGGCCGCCCGCCGCAGTGGGGGCCGGGCCATCGCCCGCCGCCGCAATGGGGCAACGGGCCGTGGCGGCCCGGCCGGCCCGATTCCGGACGCCCCGGGGGACGTCCGCCGAGCCGTCCGGGCGGCGGCAACTGGCAGGGGGGCAACCGCCCCATCATCCGGCCCGAGATCAACGCGCCAATCATCAACCGGCCGGAGATCAATGCGCCCATCATCAACCGACCGGGCAACAGCGGCACCATCATCAATCGCCCCGGCAACAGCGGCACCATCATCAACCGGCCGGAGATCAACCGTCCCAACGTCAACAGGCCCAATATCAACCGGCCCGACATCAATCGGCCGGGCGAGCGGCCCGGTGGCGGCCGCCCCGACATCACGCGGCCGGGAAACCGCCCGGACGGCAACCGGCCCAACGTCGAGCGGCCCAACATCAACCGTCCCGCCGACCGACCCAACATCAATCGGCCATCGGAACGCCCGGGCGCGGGGCAGAACCGCCCGCAGCGGCCAAATGCCGGACAGAACCGGCCCGCGAACCGGCCGAACGCCGGGCAGAACCGGCCGCAGCGACCGAACGCGGCACCGAACCGGCCAGCCAACCGGCCCAACGTGCAGCGGCCGCAACAGCGGCCCAACGCGCAGCAGGCGCGGCCCCGGCCCCAGCAGAACGCCCGCCCGCAACAGCGGGCGCGCCCGCAGCAGAACGCACGGCCCCAGCAGCGCGCCCGACCGTCCGTCAACCGCGGCAACAACTGATCCGCCTGCCCGGCCCCGCGCGGGGCCGGGCAGGCGGCGCGGCGGTCCGCCTCAGTAGAGGCGGCCGCCGTTCGGCACCGGCCGGGTGGGGGCGACCAGCACCACGGCCCCGTCGGCATCGGGGAAACCGAGGGTGAGCACCTGCGACATGAACGGGCCGATCTGGCGCGGCGGAAAGTTCACCACCGCCGCCACCTGCCGGCCCAGCAGATCGGCTGGGGCATAATGGACGGTGATCTGCGCCGACGAGCGCTTCACGCCGATGTCCGGTCCGAAATCGATGCCGAGCTTGTAGGCAGGCTTACGCGCCTCGGGAAACGGCTCCACCGACACGATGGTGCCGATCCGGATGTCCACCTTCTGGAAATCGTCATAGGAAATCGTCTCCCGCTCGCTCACCGCCGGCCTCCGTGCCTGATTCCACGCGGCCGGTTATATCCGGGGCAGGCCCCGTCCGGCTCCCCCGCCGCCCGTGCCTGTGCCCGTGTCCATGCCCTTGCCCTGCCCGGCCCAGCCTGCGAAAAGGCCGGGCCATGATCGTTCTCGACGACATTTCCCTGCGCCTCGCGGGCCGCCTGCTCATCGACCATGCCTCGGTCGCCATTCCCGAAAACGCGCGGGTGGGCGTGGTCGGACGCAACGGCTCGGGCAAGACCACCCTGTTCAAGGCCCTTGTGGGCGAATTGGAGCTGGAGAGCGGCGCCATCCGGCTACCCAACCGCACCCGCATCGGCCGCGTCGCCCAGGAGGCGCCCGCCGGCCCGGACAGCCTGATGGAGCGCGTGCTGGCCGCCGACACCGAGCGCGCGGCGCTGCTGCAGGAGCGCGAGACCGCCACCGACCCCATGCGCATGGGGGAAATCGAGGCACGCCTCATCGACATCAACGCCCATTCGGCCCCGGCCCGGGCCGCCACCATCCTGGCCGGCCTCGGCTTCGACGAAAGCGCGCAAAGCCGTCCCTGCGCCGAGTTCTCCGGCGGCTGGCGCATGCGCGTGGCGCTGGCGGCGCTGCTGTTCACCGAGCCGGACCTGCTGCTGCTGGACGAGCCCACCAATTATCTCGACCTCGAAGGCACGCTGTGGCTCCAGGACTACCTGGCCCATTATCCGCGCACGGTCATTCTCATCAGCCATGACCGCGACCTGCTCGACACCTCGGTGGACCATATCCTGAACCTCACCGGGCAGAAGCTGACGCTCTACAAGGGCGGCTTCACCGCTTTCGACCGCCAGCGTCGGGAGCGGCTGCTGCTGGACCAGAAGGCCCGGCGCAAGCAGGAGGCGCAGCGCGCGCACATGGAAGCGTTCGTGGCCCGCTTCCGCGCCAAGGCCACCAAGGCCAAGCAGGCCCAGTCGCGCCTGAAAGCCCTCGCCCGCATGGAGCCGCTGTCGGCCCAGGTCAGCGAGGAGGCGGCCGCCATCTCCATCCGCCACCCGGAGCGGCTGCTCTCGCCGCCGATCCTGGTGCTGGAGAAGGCATCGGTGGGCTATGTGCCGGGCAAGCCCATCCTCAGAAACCTGGACCTGCGCATCGACGAGGACGACCGCATCGCCCTGCTCGGGCCCAATGGCAACGGCAAGTCCACCTTCGCCAAGCTGCTGGCCGACCGGCTCGGCACCGACAGCGGCCGCATGGTGCGCGCCGACAAGCTGGAGGTGGCCTATCTCGCCCAGCACCAGCTCGACGAACTGCACCCCGGCGAGAGCCCGGCCCAGCACGTGCGCCGGCTGATGCCCGATGCGCCGGAATCGAAGGTGCGCGCGCGGGCGGCGGAGATGGGCTTTTCCGGCGGCGCCGCCGACACCCTCGTGTCTGCCCTGTCGGGTGGGGAGAAAGCGCGGCTGCTACTCGGCCTCGCCACCTTCAAGGGCCCGCACCTGCTGATTCTCGATGAACCCACCAACCATCTCGACATCGAGGCCCGCGCGGCGCTGATCGAGGCGCTGAACGACTTTCCCGGCGCCGTCATCCTGATCTCCCATGACCGGCACCTGCTGGAGGCCTGCGCCGAGCGGCTGTGGCGCGTGTCCGGCGGCACCGTGAAAGCCTATGACGGCGACCTCGACCAGTATCGGCGCGAGGTGCTGTCCCGCGCCGACGGCGACCGCATGACCGCCGATGGCCGCAAGGACAAGGCCGAGACCCGGCCAACCGCCGCGCCCGAGCCGAAGCGCCGCATCGCCACCGGCCCGCTCAAGAAGCGCATCCGCGAGCTGGAAACCCAGGTGGAGAAGCTGGAGCGCGAGATCGCGGGCCTCGACGCCAAGCTGGCCGACCCCGGGCTCCACGCCAAATCCCCGCTGGACGCGGCCCGCCTCGCGAAGGCCCGGACCACCGCCGCCGAGACCCTCGCCGCCTGCGAGGAAGACTGGCTGCGCGTAAGCGCCGAGCTCGAAGAGGCCGGCGGCTGAAGCGCCGTCCAACGCACGCGGCGTGCCGTCCGGGGCCCCGCCTGCGTTCCGCACGCCGGCGCGGGCGTGCAGTTCTCGCCCTGGAAGCCGCGGGCAGGCTCCCGCCAGACCCGCGCGGCGCCCAAAAGACCCGGGAGCAGCGGTCCGCGCCTGGCGCCGGCCCCCGACGCGGCGCCAAGCCGCATCGGCAGGATAAGCAGCGATGCACCCCCGGGGCAACACGGGGCGACGTCTTCTCGGGGCTCGACCGTCCCAACCGCGGCCCGCCCGGCACGGTGACGCAGACAACGCAACGCCCCGCCCGCCGCCCGCACCCTGGCGTCACGCAAGGACCCGACCGCACTTGGTGCCACCCGCCCGCCCCAGCGGCGCATCCATGACGTGATCCAGACGCCCCGTTGAAAAGCCGGCCGGTCCCCGCCGCTGGCCCGGCCGCCCCCGCCGGGCGATCGGGCGCCCATGGGCGGCGCCCAATGGCCCATGAGGGCTCGGCTCTCCCTATCACCTTTGGAAATGCCGGCCGGTCCAAGCGGACGGCCCGGCCGCCAGCCGGGCGATGAGGCGGCCTTGGGAGGCCTCCCAAGGCACGTCTTTGCGCGACCCGGCCTCCCCCGCGCCCCATTGGGGGCGTCCGCGGCTCTCACCAGCGCCTTTGAAAGCGCCAGCGGGTCCAGTGGACGGCCCAGCCTCCGGTGCCCGGCCGCCAGCCGGGCGGTCAAACGCCTTGGGACGCCTCCCAAGGCACGTCTTTGCGCGACCCTACCCCCTTCGAGCCCAATGCCCCATTGAGGCGCCCCAGCCTCTCCCTATCGCCTTTGAAAACGCCAGCCGATCCGAGCGGATGGCCCGGGACGCCCGGCCGCCAGCCGGGCGATGAGGCGGCCTTGGGGCGCGCCTTCGGGCCCAATCCCCCTTGGTGCCCTTGGTGCCCTGGGCGCCCTGGGCGCCACTTGGGGCCCCTTGGGGCCCCTTGCCCCTTGCGCCAATGGCGCGCGGGGGCAGGGGCGAGCGGCAGGCACCGCCGCAGCGGGGGCCAGCGCCTCCATGGCCCGGCCCCGGCCGGCGAGAGAGCGTTAACCGTCTCCTCAGCCGAACGTCGAAGACGGTATCATGATAATCAACCTTTACCTCGCCTCAAGGGGCCGCCCCTAGCCTTCGACCGTGCGGCCTCATCCGCCGCGCCAGTTCGCCACCGGGATCGCCTCGACCCCCGGGGCCGCATCGGAACCTGTGACATGAAGCTCCTGTTATCCCGCTTCATCCGAGAGGAGCACGGCTCCACCGCCCTCGAGTACGGCCTCATCGCCGCCGGGCTGTCCATCGCCATCATCACGGTGCTGGCGCAGATCGCGACCACGTTCTCGCGCCTCAAGGCCACCGTGGCCGCGGCCGGCAACTGAGGCCCGCGGCCCTTCAAGGACATGGCCATGGATCGGATGCACCTCCTGAACCTGCTGCTGCTCGGGCTCTACCCGGCGCTGCTGTGCACGGCCATCGGCACCGACCTGTCGCGCCGCGTGATCCCGAACGCGCTGGTGGCGGCGCTCATCGCCGGCTTCGCGATGGTCGCGGGGCTGTCGCCGCTCCCGGACCTCTCCCTGCGCCTGCTGGTGGCCGGGTCGGTCACCGCCGCCGGCTTCGCCCTGTTCGCCCAGGACGTGATCGGCGCCGGCGACGCCAAGCTTGCCGGCGCCCTGGCGCTGTGGCTCGACCCGGCGCAGGTGCCCCTCTTCCTCATCGCCTGCGGCCTCATCGGCGCCGCCCTCACCCTGGCCGCCACCGTGAAGGCGCGCGCCACGCGCGCGCCCTCCCCCGTGCCCGCCTCCCGGTTGACACCCTTTTCGCGCCCGCTGGCGCGGCTCGCCGCCAGTGGCGAGACCCTGCCCTATGGCGTGGCGCTGGCCGGCGCCGGCCTGCTGCTGCACCCCTATTCCAGCCTCATGGTGCCGGGCTGAGCCGCCCCCGCCCCGGCCGGCGCAACCCGGCGCCGCACGCGGCGCACTTCATGGACCCGCGCCCGGCGTGCTACCTCCTCCTGTGAGGAGTCCATCATGCTCGATTGCTTCGCCCTAACCTCGGACCAGAGCCTGCCGGTGTGGTGCGTGCGCGCCGCCGACCTCGACACCATCCCCCTCCCCGACGGCGCGCGCGCCTTCGCCGCCGCCGCAGGATTCACCGCCGAGGCCGGCAAAACCCTGGCGGTGCCCGGTGCCGACGGCGGCCTGGCCGGCGTCCTGTTCGGCCTCGCCCCGGCGCCGCACGCCGATCCATTTGCCTTCGGCGCCCTGCCGGGCCTGCTGCCGCCGGGCACGTGGCGCCTGGAGGGCACGCCCGGCGACCTGCGCCTGGCGGCCCTGGCCTTCGCCCTCGGCGGCTACCGCTTCACCCGCTACCGCAAGGCCCCCCCGCGCGCGGTGCGCCTGGTGCTGCCAGAGGGCGTGGACGCCGCCGCCCTCACCCGGCAGGTGGAGGCCGTCACCCTCACCCGCGATCTCGTCAACACCCCCGC
Organism: Xanthobacter cornucopiae; assembly: GCF_043195065.2. Classification (NCBI taxonomy): domain Bacteria; kingdom Pseudomonadati; phylum Pseudomonadota; class Alphaproteobacteria; order Hyphomicrobiales; family Xanthobacteraceae; genus Xanthobacter; species Xanthobacter cornucopiae. The sequence continues at coordinate 4,282,467 of NZ_CM195531.1, read as the reverse complement.
CAACGACCTCGGCCCGGCCGAGCTGGAGGACGCGGCCCGCGCGCTGGCCGCCCGCCACGGGGCACGCTTCCGCTCCATCGTCGGCGATGCCCTGCTGGCGGAGAACTTCCCCCTGATCCACGCCGTCGGCCGCGCCGCCGCCCGCGCGCCGCGCCTCATCGAGATCACAGCCGGCGACCCTGACGCGCCAAAGGTGACGCTGGTGGGCAAGGGCGTGTGCTTCGACACCGGCGGCCTGGACCTGAAGCCCTCCGCCGCCATGCTGCTGATGAAGAAGGACATGGGCGGCGCCGCCAATGCCCTGGGCCTCGCCCACCTGCTGCTGGCGCGGGGCGCCCGGGTGCGCCTGAAGGTGCTGATTCCGGCGGTGGAGAACGCCGTTTCCGGCGACGCTTTCCGCCCCGGCGACATCTTCCCCAGCCGCAAGGGCCTGTCGGTGGAGATCGGCAACACCGACGCCGAGGGCCGCCTGGTGCTGGCCGATGCCCTGGCGCTGGCGGACGAGGAGGCGCCCGACGTGCTGATCGACTTCGCCACCCTCACCGGCGCCGCCCGGGTGGCGCTGGGCCCGCAGCTTCCCGCCGCCTTCACCCCCGACGACGCCTTCGCCGCCGAGCTTGCCGCCGCAGCCGTCGCCGAGGCCGACCCGCTGTGGCGCCTGCCCCTGTGGCGGCCCTATGCCGGCATGCTCGACTCCAAGATCGCCGACACCAACAACGTGTCGTCCGGCCCCTTCGCCGGTGCCATCACCGCCGCGCTGTTCCTGGACAAGTTCGTGGCAGCCGCCAAGACTTGGCTGCACCTGGACCTGTTCGCCTGGAACCCCGCCACCCGGCCGGGCCGTCCCGAAGGCGGCGAGGCGCAGACCATTCGCGCCCTCGATGCCCTGCTCGCCGCGCGCTACGGCTGACCCCATGAGCCTTCCACACGGTTTCGACCCCCGGCTGACCCCCGCCCGCGCCGACCTCGCCGCCGCCAGCCTCCAGGGCCTGGTGGCGGCCCCCCGCTATGTGCCCGGCGAATTGCGCGAGGTGGCGGACGCGGTGGCGCCCCTGCGCCGCCGGCCCGCCGGCGATGCCCCCCTCGACACCGAGGCCCTCTACGGCGAATGCGTGACGGTCTATGCCGACGATGGCGAGGGCTGGGCCTTCGTCCAGCTCGCCGCAGACGGCTATGTGGGCTACCTGCCTTCCGATGCCCTGCGTCCGCTCGCCACGCCCCCGGGCCACAAGGTGGCGGTGCCGCGCACCTTCCTGTTCCCCGGCCCAGACCTCAAGCTACCGCCGCGCGGCGCCCTGTGCTTCGGCAGCGCCGTGGTGGCGCGGGAGGAAAAGGGCGCCTTCACCGCCACCCGCGACGGCTTCATCTACACCCGCCACCTCGCCCCCATCGCCGCCCGCGAGGCGGACGTGGTGGCGGTGGCGGCGCGCTTCCTCGGCGTGCCCTATCTGTGGGGCGGGCGCTCGGCGCTCGGGCTCGACTGCTCGGGACTGGTGCAGACCGCCCTTGCCGCCTGCGGCATCGCCGCCCCGCGCGACAGCGACATGCAGGAGCAGGCGCTGGGCGAGAGCCTGCCCCTCGACGCCCCGCTCGCGCGCGGCGACCTGCTGTTCTGGCCCGGCCATGTGGCCCTGGTGGAGGCTCCCGACACCCTCCTGCACGCCAACGCTTTCCATATGCAGGTGGCGCGCGAGCCGCTGGCGCCGGCGCTGGCCCGCATCGCCGCCTCGGGTGCGCCATTGCGCAGCATCCGCCGGCTCGACACGACGAAGGACACGGCATGGACGAACGAGACATGAGCGCGGCGACCCATCACCTCGGCGCCGTGCGCGCCGCCATCGCCAAGGCCTGCCGCGACTTCGGCCGCCGGGCCGAAGACGTGACCCTGGTTGCCGTCTCCAAGACCTTCCCGGCCGATGCGGTCCGCCCGGTGCTGGCCGCCGGCCAGAGGGTGTTTGGCGAGAACCGCGTTCAGGAAGCGCAGGCCAAGTGGCCGGCCCTGCGCGAGGCCTTTCCCGATGCGCGACTCCACCTCATCGGCCCGCTGCAATCCAACAAGGCCCGCGAGGCGGTGGCCCTGTTCGACGCCATCCACACCGTGGACCGGCCGAAGATCGCTGCCGCCATCGCCGAGGAGCAGGCGCGCGCAAGCAAGACCCTGGCGCTGTTCGTGCAGGTGAACACCGGCGCCGAGCCGCAGAAGGCCGGCGTGCTGCCGGAGGCCGCCGACGCCTTCATCGCCCAATGCCGCGACACCTATGGACTGACCCTGGCCGGCCTCATGTGCATTCCGCCGGTGGATGCGGTGCCGGACCCGCATTTCGCGCTGCTGGCGCAGATCGCGGCGCGCAACGGCGTGGACGGCCTGTCCATGGGCATGAGTGGCGATTTCCCCGCCGCCATCCGCCAGGGCGCCACCCATGTGCGCATCGGCAGCGCCCTCTTCGGCCACCGCCCTCCGCCCGCCTGAAGGCGACCTGTGGAGAACTTTCCGCGCCGGGGCCAAGGGCACTTGCGAGCCTGCGAGAAGGCAGCTACATAGACGGCCTTCCCGGAGACGCTCCCATCGTCTAGCGGTCTAGGACGTCGCCCTCTCACGGCGAAAACAGGGGTTCGAGTCCCCTTGGGAGCGCCATTTGCGTACAAAACCGCGAACACCCGGCTGGGTGCTTTGGTCGGCAAGTACGGTCCTTTCCAACTCCGTCCTTGATCCGTGGATGCGCACGACGCGCTGATCGACTTCGACCGCGTCGATAAGCGACCGCAGATAGGCTTTGCGGAACGGCACCTCGCCCTCTGTGATGTTTGACCGCATGAGCTGCCCGAACCGGGCAAGCTTGTCCGGATCAAGCCGGCTTGCGGCGGCACCCTGATTCTCGATCCGCTCCAGCGCCGAATGCGCCCGATCCCGGTCGGCCTTGAGCTTGGCAATCTGCTCCTTGAGCATCTCGTCGGGTTCAGCGATGCCGTCGGCGACAAGCTGGTAGAGCCGCCGCAGCTTGTCTTCCGCCGTCGTTCTTTCGCGAGAGAGTTCATCGATCCGCGCCTGGACCTCAGCATCGGCTTTCACTCGCCGGTCAACGACGGACTGTAGCAGCGCCTCCAACCGCTCGGGCATCATGAGCTGCTGCCGATTTTGTGGACAGGGAGTTCGGCGCGCACGCGCAGGCGTTCCGCTTCTTCGGCGCGCAAGCCCTTAAACTCCCCGCCCCTGCCATCAAATTAGTCCGCTTCCCTTCAATCTTTGCGAAGCGTCTCACTAACACGGCTGTGCCCCCACACCGGATCCTTGAGCAAAATCGTAAGCGCATCGGGATCAGCGTTCAGAGCGGCAAGTAGTGTTTGCAGAGAGACGCTTTTGGCGAGCGGAGCATCGGTTTGCGCCACCGCTTTTGAGTAGGGGATTGCCAGCTGGTCATAAAGGTCCGGCCGATCTTCCCGCTTCATCGCGGCAGCTGCCCGGTCGACTATGTTGAGCAGGTCTGACGCATTCCGTCCGGCGTCTGCACGGAAGGTCTTTCGAGCGGCGATCTCATCGACAAGCGATGTTGCAGTTTGAAGGTCTGTTTCGAGAATAGCTGGACACGCCCAGACGAGTTGCGTGCGAAGCAGTGCAGGCTGACGCTCGTCGTCGATCCAGTTACGAGCTTTATTGTCTTGCGTCGTCGAAACCGCGTCGACAACCAAGCCGGCGACGGCGTCTGCCCATCGGTGGTCGTACCCGGAGCGATTGGCGACCGGCAAGAATGATGACGCCGATTTCAGCGCCGCGTCGCGTAAGATGACAAATGGGGCTCTTGGATCCGAAAGAGCGACTAGGAACGCGAATTGGAGTATAAGGGACCAGCGGCCAAGGCTGTTTTGGAAGCGCTCATTGAAACGTGTGGCCGCGAATGGCTGCAACGCGAAAGCACGGAGCGCGGCTTCGGCCTTTCCGATCCTGCGCGCGGCGTCATGGCCTGGATCGCGTCCGTTAGCCTTTGATAGTTCGACCTGAGACCTCGCGGCCCAAAAGGCAAACTCCCGCTCGGCGCGGAACGATTCAAAACCCTGACCGCTGATCGTTTCCGGGTGCCGGACGGCCACGAACTTATCGAAGGTTGCCAAAGCCGCTTCTAATGCCGCACGCCGCAGGAGCCCGTCGGCATGTGCCATCGCGAAGCGATGCCTTATCTCCGGGGTATCGACCAGCGATGGCTCGAAGACGCTCCAGAGTTTGCCTGGATCGATGTCTTGCTGCGCGGCAGTTTGCAAAGCGTCGTCAAGCGCCAGCATGACCGCAGACCGCCTTCGCTCCAAGTCAGGCTCTTCTTCCTTCAGACGCTCGATTTGGAAAATGGCGTGACGTTCGCCGCCTACCGCCTGGGAAGGGTCGATCTCGAGCAGGGCACGCCGGCGGCGGTTTTCGGCAGGGCGATTCTTCTGACGATGCCAAGCATGAACGGCTTCCTTCAGCATGAAGGCGCTGACGTGTATCCGTCCTTCGATCGCCACCTTATTGTCGATAAGCGCGGCGTCTATGGCGGACGCCTTCCAGCCTTCGCCGTCCTCTCCGCCGTCTCGAAGCCTGGCCACCCCGAAACCTACGAAGAGCGGCACGCCGCTTCGCAAGGCTTGTTGCGGGGCCTTATCGTTCCAGAAGCAGGTTTCTCCGACACTTCCGACAACCGCAGGCAGAAGGCTTCGCTTGTTCGCTTCGTTCGCGAACCACCGCAAGCGCGCGGGAGCATTGCGCAGGAGGATACGGGCGATGAAACTCAATCCGTAGCCGAAGAAAGAACCAAGCGGTACTGGATGCTGCATCCATCGATCCGCGAAGTTGATCCGCGTCCAATCCATGACCGAGAGATGTTCGCTTTGGTAGACGGGCGAAGGCGAGGATTGCGTTGCAGATGTTTTCGACCTGACGAGATCAAGCGCCTGCCGGAATAATCGCTGTCGGGCCGCTTCTGGATAGGCGTGGCGAAACAGCCGACCCAGACTGCTCTCAATCTCATCCTTCGGCGCGTGGCCGTGCGCGATCATCTCGCCGATGCCGACGAGGACGGCGCCGTGACAAGGCAGCTCGCCGGAAAGTACGCGGCGTCTGAGCAGACGCGCCAGAAGCGGCCCGTTGCAGTGCCAAGGGCTGCCGGTGCGTCCTTTGCGAAGCAACCCCGTAAAATAAGCTCTCTTGAACAGACTGGCTTCGCTTTCGCGCTCGTCGTTCATCAACCAGACGGCAGCAGCGAGCACGCCCGGCGTAAGCCTTGGATCAGCCCTATCGCGCGTCATCGTAAGGCCATTGGAAGTTTGTCGTCGGTTGCATCGATCCGGAGATGTCCCGCCCATTGGCAAGCCCGTCAATGTAAAGCGCGGCGTCACGCGCCGCGGCCCCCTCCAGCTTCGACATGCAGAACGGCCATTTTCCCGCCATGCGGTTCAAGCTGTTGGAAAGAAGATAGACCTCGCGTTCGCCTTCATGAGGCGTGAGCAGGAGATAACGGTCATGGAATGCTTGCCGCGGGCCATCGACGAGATTGCGAACCCTCAGTCGGCGGGCGGCGTTTGGGATGCCGTTGCCCCGCAAGTCGCGCAGGACCGTTTCCAGTTCGTCGAGCAGGCTTACATTTGGATCATTCGTTTCCGGGTCGGTCTCTATCAGACTCGTGACGACCGTCAGATCGACATCCAGGCTTTCGAGCCGGGAGATGACCCGCTTCAGGGTGTCGATCCCGAAATACGGATCGACGATCGTGCCAGCGCTGACACGCGCGCCGTCCAGCAGAACGTTGAAGTGAGCGATGACGCCGACCTCGTTTGCGATACCTCGATGAAACCAGCGGTCTCTGCCTGACGGAGGCACCAGCCGATGCGCAAGCGCCCGCATCTTTGTCCGGTGCGCCTCGAAGGCGGTATCGTTTTCAGCCGTAATCTTCGATCGGCTCGTGGATCGAGTGCGAACCTTCGATGCGCTATTTCGAAGTTCCGATCCGAGCCCCTGAGCCGAGCGGGCAAGTGTGTCATTGACCGCGAGCGTCGGCCCCATTGCTGATATGTTGAGATTGATGTGGAGCAGGAGCGAATGCTCCTCAAACTGGACTAGCATGCCCGACCGGTTAAAGACGGACATTCTGTAGTGATCGAACGGAACCGCCTCCACCTGCACCATTGCGCTAGGGTGCATAGTGATCAGTTTGGAAAAGACAGGTTCCTGCCCGAGTTCGAGCTCCAAATGGACAGCATAATCGTCGTCGGCCTTTCGGTTTGCGCCGAGGACGAACTGTTCCGGGTAGGTTAGCGTTTCCGTAGAGCGGTCCCGTTCCACGCTGAAATCAATGGGCGGATCTCCACCATCGGCCTCGGGCACATCGTAGATGTCGAAAGCACCGAGACGATCGGGAAGCCGGCGAAAATCGAGACCGATCGTCTCCTTGAGGAAATTTAAAGCCTGAGTCCATCCATGGTCCGAGAGCGGAGGGTGATCTGTGCCGACATAGGTTTCGATCGGACGGGAACGGCGTCCAAACCCGTCAGCGAGCCTGTGACGGGAACCACCCAACGCCATGCGCGGACCGCCCTGCCGTGAAAGATCCAAGGTCGACTGCGTACGAATCGCATCCCCAATCTGCTGGGCCTCTTCGCTGTCTAGGAGGGCTTGAATTATCTCGACGTCCGTCCCGTCGAAACGCGCGGTCTTCCGCTTCTCGTTGTCGGGAATCACGGCTCCGAGTTCAGCGCTATGAACAAGGCACCCGTAGAGTAGGGTTGCCTCTGTGCCGAACGCCACCCAAAGCCAATGGCGCCTTCCGGTTTTCGTCATGTCGCACCATGCTGAAATATTGCCTGTGATTGTATGGGCGTTAACATGCCTACGCATCAAACCTTTCGTTAGCGATGACCTGCCGGCTCCAAGCGAGCTTGGCCGGTCCTATCCCGAACGTGTTTGCAAGCTGGTTTAGACGGGACCAAAACCCAAACGAACTATGGTTATGAACGGAGAATTCAGAGGTCAAGGTCGGGGTCAAGCTGGGTTCGATGCATTAAGGGGCCAGCAGCGCACGCGCCGCGAGCGGAACGCGGCCGTTCAGCCCTGTTTCGGCAATACGCTGGGAGCTTCGTCAGCGTCGCCACGCGGCGTCATGGTTGTGTTGCGCGGGTCAATGACGAGCTTCACCTCGGCGGCTCCAGCCTGATCGAGCCCATGTTCCTTGAGGTCCTCAACAATCGGGCGAACATCGAGAGCTTCAAACCATGTCGAGCGATACCGCCATTCGACATCGTCGGTCTCCTCGAAGAAGACCTTTGCGCTGAAGCTGATGCTCGTTCCGCGTCGTGCCCATTGCCGGACGATGCCGTTTTCTGTCCGATCCGGGCCTCGTCCTGGAACCACACCTCGATCCGCTTGCCCTTCGGCAGGTGTCCGACGTGGGCGTTCAGCGTCCGGGCAAAGTTTTTTTGAACTCCTCCATGACATTTGGATCCTGC